>NZ_CP107942.1:462500-1080833 GCF_036053395.1 Actinoplanes sp. NBC_00393
TGCCAGGACCACCTGGTAAGGCTGAATACTTCCTGGTGACCGATAGCGGACAAGTACCGTGAGGGAATGGTGAAAAGTACCCCGGGAGGGGAGTGAAATAGTACCTGAAACCGTTCGCCTACAATCCGTCAGAGCCTTTTGGGGTGATGGCGTGCCTTTTGAAGAATGAGCCTGCGAGTTAGTGGCATGTGGCGAGGTTAACCCGTGTGGGGTAGCCGTAGCGAAAGCGAGTCTTAATAGGGCGTTTTTAGTCGCATGTTCTAGACCCGAAGCGGAGTGATCTAGCCATGGGCAGGTTGAAGCGTGGGTAAGACTGCGTGGAGGACCGAACCCACCAACGTTGAAAAGTTGGGGGATGACCTGTGGTTAGGGGTGAAAGGCCAATCAAACTCCGTGATAGCTGGTTCTCCCCGAAATGCATTTAGGTGCAGCGTCGTGTGTTTCTTGCCGGAGGTAGAGCACTGGATGGTCTAGGGGGCCTACAAGCTTACTGAAATCAGCCAAACTCCGAATGCCGGTAAGTGAGAGCGCGGCAGTGAGACTGCGGGGGATAAGCTTCGTAGTCGAGAGGGAAACAGCCCAGATCGCCAGCTAAGGCCCCTAAGCGTGTGCTAAGTGGAAAAGGATGTGGGATCGCATGGACAACCAGGAGGTTGGCTTAGAAGCAGCCACCCTTTAAAGAGTGCGTAATAGCTCACTGGTCAAGTGGTTCCGCGCCGACAATGTAGCGGGGCTCAAGCACACCGCCGAAGCTGTGGCATTCACACATTAACTTCGCTTCACTCCTTGAGGGTGTTGTGCAGGTGTGTGGATGGGTAGGGGAGCGTCGTGTCACCGGGGAAGCGGCGGAGTGATCCAGCCGTGGAGGTGACACGAGTGAGAATGCAGGCATGAGTAGCGAATGAAGGGTGAGAACCCCTTCCGCCGGATGACCAAGGGTTCCAGGGCCAGGCTAATCCGCCCTGGGTGAGTCGGGGCCTAAGGCGAGGCCGAGAGGCGTAGTCGATGGATAACGGGTTGATATTCCCGTACCCGCAAAGGAGCGCCCAAGACGAACCTCACTGTGCTAACTGCTTGAAGTGCCGGCGGTCTTCGGACCAAGGGTATGGAGACCAGGACCCTGGTGGGTAGTAGTTTAGTGATGGGGTGACGCAGGAAGGTAGATGATCCCGGCCGGTGGTTGTGCCGGGGTAAGCGTGTAGGCCGTGCCATAGGCAAATCCGTGGCGCATATAGGCTGAGACGTGATGCCGAGCCGTTCTGGTGAAGTCATTGATCCTATGCTGCCGAGAAAAGCCTCTAGCGATGTTCCGAGCGGCCCGTACCCTAAACCGACACAGGTGGTCAGGTAGAGAATACCGAGGCGACGGGTGAACTGTGGTTAAGGAACTCGGCAAATTGCCCCCGTAACTTAGGGAGAAGGGGGGCCGGACGCGTGAAGCCCCGTGCGGGTGGAGCGTGGTATGGCCGCAGAGAGCAGGGGGAAGCGACTGTTTACTAAAAACACAGGTCCATGCCAAGTCGTAAGACGATGTATATGGACTGACGCCTGCCCGGTGCTGGAACGTTAAGGGGACCTGTTAGCTCTTCGGGGCGAAGCGGAGAACTTAAGCGCCAGTAAACGGCGGTGGTAACTATAACCATCCTAAGGTAGCGAAATTCCTTGTCGGGTAAGTTCCGACCTGCACGAATGGCGTAACGACTTCCCCACTGTCTCAACCACAGGCCCGGCGAAATTGCAGTACGAGTAAAGATGCTCGTTACGCGCGGCAGGACGGAAAGACCCCGGGACCTTTACTATAGCTTGACATTGGTATCTGAATTTAATTGTGTAGGATAGGTGGGAGCCGGTGAAGCTCGGACGCCAGTTCGGGTGGAGGCGTTGTTGAAATACCACTCTGTTGGGTTTGGGTATCTAACTTGCGGCCCTGATCGGGTCGAGGGACAGTGTCTGGTGGGTAGTTTAACTGGGGCGGTTGCCTCCTAAAGGGTAACGGAGGCGCCCAAAGGTTCCCTCAGCCTGGTTGGCAATCAGGTGTTGAGTGTAAGTGCACAAGGGAGCTTGACTGTGAGACTGACGGGTCGAGCAGGGACGAAAGTCGGGACTAGTGATCCGGCACTTGCGTGTGGAAGCGGTGTCGCTCAACGGATAAAAGGTACCCCGGGGATAACAGGCTGATCTTCCCCAAGAGTCCATATCGACGGGATGGTTTGGCACCTCGATGTCGGCTCGTCGCATCCTGGGGCTGTAGCAGGTCCCAAGGGTTGGGCTGTTCGCCCATTAAAGCGGTACGCGAGCTGGGTTTAGAACGTCGTGAGACAGTTCGGTCCCTATCCGCCGTGCGCGTTGGATACTTGAGAAGGGCTGTCCCTAGTACGAGAGGACCGGGACGGACGAACCTCTGGTGTGCCAGTTGTTCTGCCAAGGGCACGGCTGGTTGGCTACGTTCGGAAGGGATAACCGCTGAAAGCATCTAAGCGGGAAGCTCGCTTCGAGATGAGGTATCCCACCACCTTGAGTGGGTAAGGCTCCCAGCTAGACGACTGGGTTGATAGGCCGGAAATGTAAGCACGGTAACGTGTTGAGTTGACCGGTACTAATAGGCCGAGGGCTTAACCACCTAATACTTTGCGCTTGCGTCCACTGTGTGATTCACAGCAAACGAACAACCACCCCGGTAGTTCGGCCTCTAAAGGTCGGCCCGGGTTGCTGGTTTGTTCCACGCTGATGGTTGTTTCGGTGGTCATAGCGGTGGGGAAACGCCCGGTTACATTCCGAACCCGGTAGCTAAGCCCGCCAGCGCCGATGGTACTGCACTCGGGAGGGTGTGGGAGAGTAGGACGCCGCCGGACTCAACGTGACAGAAAGGCCCACCCCGACCGGGGTGGGCCTTTCTGCATTTGTGGATTAGATGAGGGGCTGAGGCGGGCTTTCGGGTGGGCGTTTTTTATCCGGCGAGCGCCTGTTCGAGTCGGGCGATGTCTGCGGCGTCCTTCGGGCGGCGGGGGCGGCCGGGGACCCAGATCGGCATCATCTTCTTTATCTCTATCTGAGCCTGTGGGGAGACGACCGGGCAGCGGATGCCGGCGAGGATCGGGGACGGTCCGTCCAACATGTCTTTCGGCCACGGGGCGCCGGCCCAGGGGCCGCCGGCTACCACCGGGTGGCCGGCGGAGTCGTGGGCGACCAGGGCGAAGCTGTGTTCGATGTCGTCGCGGGACAGGTCCAGCTGCTGGGTGTGGGACGGCGGTTCGGGTTCCAGGGTGTAGCCGCGGTCGATCAAGGCGGTGGCGAGACGCGGGGCGTCGGTGTGGGGGACGAACCAGTCGATGTCGGTGTGCGGGCGGGTCACCTCGCCGAGGAAGAAGTCCATCGCCCAGCCGCCCCGGAGCCACAGGGGGGTTTTGATCCTTGCCGCTACGTCGAGCACCTCGGCGATGGCGGTCAGTTGGCGGTCACTGAGGTCGGGCTTCATGGACGGTGACGGTACCGGCGGTAGCGGCGGAGCCGGGGGCGGCGTAGCTGGGTTTCGATGAGGTGTAGGCGTACATCTGCGGTGGTTTTCTTGACAGGAGCTTGTGGGTTCGGCATAGAGGTGGGGTACGCGGCCGACTCCGAGGAGGAACGATGCGGATCAGTGACATTCTCCGGGTCAAGGGTGAGCAGGTTGTCACGGTGCCTCCGGACACCCCAGTGGAAGGTCTGCTGACCGTTCTCGCACAGCATCGGATCGGCGCGGTGGTGGTGTCGCGCGACGGTTCGGTGGTGGACGGGATCGTCAGTGAGCGGGACATCGTGCGGGCGCTTGCCGCGCGCGGTGCCGGGGTGCTGACCGAAGCTGTCAGCGCCATTCAGACGACGCAGGTGCGGACGGTGACGCCGGAGGCGCAGCTCGAGGACGTCGAGCGGTTGATGACCGAGCGGCGGTTCCGGCACGTGCCGGTGGTGGTCGACGGCGCGCTCCGGGGGGTCGTCAGCATCGGCGACGTGGTCAAGAACCGGATCGACGAGTTGGAGACCGAGCGGAGCACGTTGGCGGACTACATCACGGGGGAGCGGACCTGACAAAGCCGGATCGCCGGTCGGGGGCGGGCCCCGACCGGCGACCCGGCCGGCTGAGAGCGGAACCGGCCGTCGCTCAGCCGGCCGCCGGAGCTAGCGGTGCAGCAGCCTGGACAAGCGGCGGCGTGGGCGGGACTTCGCTGCTCGCTTCCGGCCCAGGAAGACCGCGGCCGCGGCGGCTGCGGCCAAGGCCAGGACACCGGCCGTCGCTGATTTCGGGTTGCGGCGGACGGTGCCGCCGGCTGTGGTGACTGCCTGACGGGCGCGGGACTGGGAGTCCTCCTCCTGCAGCTGGTCGGGCGTTGTGCCGATCGTGCTCGTCTGGTTCGTGGTCATCGCTCACCTCTCCGGGGATGGGCTGGCTGGGCTTATGCCGTCTATGCCCCTCGTATGCCGGCGACCAACCATGTGATGCGGTTCATTCACGCTCCAGGAGTGACGCTAATCGGACTCCGTGCCCGCCGTTGTCCATGACTTGACAGGACGACGGGTCAGCTGCGCGAGTGGATCACCTCGGGCTCGCTGCCGGTGATCTTGGTGTCCTCTTCGTCGGTGTCATCCGGCTCAGACTCCCGCTCCTCGACGAGGAGCGTCGAAGGCTCTTCGACGATCTCCGAGGGCTCTTCGATGAGCGCCGTGGGCTCCTCGAGGTGCGCTGTGGGCTCATCGACGTGCGTCGCGGGTTCTTCGATGTACGCCGTGGGCTCCTCGACGTGCGTTGAAGGCTCTTCGATGAGGGCCGTGGGCTCCTCGACGTGCGTTGAAGGCTCCTCGACGCGGGCCGCGGGCTCCTCGATGATCGGCTGCAGGGCGGTCGGCTCCTCCAGCACGGCCGCGGCGGCGGACGGCTGTGCCGCGGAAGAGCTGTAGACCGTAGGCGTAACCGGCGCGCCGTAGATCACCGGCACCACCGGGCGGGCCTGCTCCTCCTGCACCTGCTCCTCGGGCTCGTCGTCCTCCTCCTCCGCCTCGATGTAGAGGTGCGAGGTGATACCGGGCGGCGCCACGTCCTCGGCGTCCGCCTTGAGGCGCCCGTTGGGCTGGCCGTACAGCAGCTTCGACGGGGAGGCGCCGGAGAGCTCGCGCGCGTGCGGGGCCAGTCCACCCGCGCTCTTCGGCACGTTGAGCAGCACGGCGCTGACGTTGTCCTCGACGACCTCGGCCAGCTCGGCCATGGCCCGCTGCACCGAACCCCGCTTGGTGTGCCGGAAGTCGCCGACCAGCAGAACCTGGTCGCTCAGCGTGGCGAGCGCGATCGCGTCGGAGGCGCTGAGCACCGCGGCCGAGTCGAGGATGACGACGTCGCAGTGCTTCTGCACGGCACGCAGCACCCGGGCCAGCTGCGGGCTCTCCAGCAGGTCGACGTGCTCGCCGTTGCGGTGGCCGGCGGGCAGCAGACGCAGCCGCGGCACCGAGGTGTCCTCCAGCACCTCCGAGACGGTGGCGTCGCCGTCGAGGAGGG
The DNA here is from genome assembly GCF_036053395.1 of Actinoplanes sp. NBC_00393. Taxonomy (NCBI): domain Bacteria; kingdom Bacillati; phylum Actinomycetota; class Actinomycetes; order Micromonosporales; family Micromonosporaceae; genus Actinoplanes; species Actinoplanes sp. NBC_00393. The sequence goes on from NZ_CP107942.1 coordinate 468,025, forward strand.
TGGTCAGGCCGTACTCGCCGGGAACCTGGAAGACGTTGTGCAGCACCGGGCGGCGCAGGTCGGCGTCGATCAGCACGACCGAGCGGCCGGCCTGGGCCAGGACCACGGCCAGGTTGGCGGCGACCGTGGTCCGCCCGTCCCGGTCGGTGGCGCTGGTCACGAGCAGCGTGGTCGCGCTGGTCGGGCGCAACACCGGCTGCAGGCGGGTCCGCAGGTAGCGGTAGGACTCGGCGGCCGGCGAACCGGGCTGGCGGAGCACCACCGGCAGGCCGGTGGCGGTGCCGGCCGGGCGCTTGGTCCGCGGCACGGTGGCGAGCACGGTCGCCTTGGAGAGCCGCTCGAAGTCCTCCCGGCTGCGGATCTTGCTGCGGGTCAGCGAGCGCAGCAGGGCGGTGCCGGCGCCGAGCAGCAGACCGACCACCAGCCCGGCAGCCAGATCGGGTACGAGCGGACGGGTGTCCGGCTCCGACGGAAGGCTCGCCGGGCTGATCAGCGTCGGCGTGGCCACCGTCCCGGCCTTGCGATAGTCGAGGTACGCCTCGACCAGCGCCCGGGTCCGCACCTGTGCGCTGAACTGGTTGTTCGCCGAGTAGACGAAGGTCAGCACGTCGGCGCCCGGCACGACCTCGACCTCGAAGCCGTCGAGCATGGCGCTCGCGCTCATGCCGATCCGCTGGGCGGCGGGCAGCACGACGGCCTCGGAGAGGGCGACGGCGCGTTCGGTGTCCAGGTTCGGCTGGACCGGGGTGGTGCCGGCGGCGACACGTGCCTCGACAAGCACGGTCGCCTCGGACCGGTAGTCGGCCGGCAACGACTGATTGACCCCGTAGGCGGCGGCGACAGTGGCCGCGGTCACCACGAGAGTCCACGGCCCGTAGCGGCGCAACAGTCGCGCGGATCGTCCATAGATGGTCATGCCGGCTGCCTTCCCCGTTTCCTGCGTCCAGGGGTTACTGGTGATCTCAAGCCGGTGATTCTCTCACTGGTCGATCGATTTGCGCGTCGATCTTTCCGGCGATATCCATCTAGTTGTTACGGCTGTCCCGAACTGCGGACAGTCGCTATGGCGAAGATCTCCCCGGAGTCAGACCGTCAGGGCGAGTTCCTGCTCCACCCAGCGGCGCAGCACCGGCGCCGGAGCGGCTCCGGACTGCTGGGCGACGACCCGGCCGTCGCGGATCAGCAGCAGCGTGGGCACTGCCTGCACGGTGAAGCGGCGGGACAGGGCGGGGGCGGTGTCGACGTTGACCTTCACCAGTTTGACCCGGCCGGCCAGGTCGGTGGCCACCTTCTCGAGCGCGGGCCCGACCATGCGGCAGGGTCCGCACCACGGAGCCCAGAGGTCGACGAGGACCGGGGTGGACGATTCGTCGGCGATCGAGCGGAACGTCCGGTCGTCGGCGTCGACGATCCATGGCAGAGCGGCCTGGCAGGCGCCACAGGACGGGGTGCCCTTCGCGGTGGCGGGGACTCGGTTGCGCCGGCCGCACGCGGGACAGGAGATGATGCGCGGTTCCATGTCCGGTACAACGCCGCGGCGGTGATGCGGCTTCCCCGGGGTCAGCGGACCACGGAGAGGCCGCCGCGGTGGGTGCGGGGTTGGCGGGTACGGCGTACGGCTCGGGTGGCCAGGGTCAGCAGCACGATGATGGCGGTGTCGCGGAGCAGCTGGAACGCGGCGTGCAGCAGGCCGGTGCCGGGCAGGATGAGCTCCTGGATGGTCAGGCCGGCTACCGCGGTGAGCGCCGCCGCGCCGGCCAGGCGGCCGAACGAGGCGCGGGTGCGGCGGAAGCGGTCGCCGTGGCCCAGCCAGTAGCCGGGCAGCCAGCGTTCCAGCAGCATCGCGAAGAACAGGGCGGGCACGACCGCCCACACGCCGATGGTGAAGGTCTGGAGCAGGCCGGCGCCGTCGAGGGTGCCGGCGACCATGCTCGTGGTGGCCAGGGCGATCACGTCGAACCGGCGCAGGGCGTACCGGGTCTGGGCGACCAGCCAGATGGCGCCGACCGCGATCGGCGTCAGCAGCATGACCGGGCCGAGCTGCCCGCTGAGCCAGAAGATCGCGAGATAGGCCGCGGCGAAGGCGGCGGTGCGGGCGGCGTACCGGGAAATCATGGGCCGACCATCGGCCCGCACCGGGCTGAGCTGAGCATTCCCGGCCTCGCTCCGGGTTGTTGTGGCGGTATGCGTACGATCGTGGGCCGGCACGCAAGCCGGGCCAGCTCAGTTGGGGCAGCGGCGCGGTGACGCGGACGCCTTCTCGTTCGCCGCGATCGACTCCGGCACCGGCGCGATCAGCGGCCGGGCGACGCTCGGCTTCGGGCTGGTCAACCGGTTGCAGACGGCGGGCACGGCGATCAACCGCAGCTACTACCAGGGGACGGTCACCGGGCGCCTGACGGTCACGCCCACCAGCTGAGTTCCGTTCACAAAGTGATGCCGCGCCGGGGCAGCCGGCGCGGCATCGGTCAGTGAGGGGTCAGCACTCGGCGCGGCCCAGGCGCCAGTAGCCCATGAAGGCGACGGCCCGGCGGTCCACGCCACAGGAGCTCACCAGGTGGCGGCGCAGGGTCTTGATCACCGCGGCCTCGCCGGCCAGCCAGGCGTAGAAGCCGTCGATGCTGCCGGCGGCGGCGTCCGGGACCTCCCAGAGGATCTCCTCGTCGACGTCCACGTCTTCGAGGGTGACGTCGGCCGGGGTGATGCAGTCGCCCAGCAGGCGGGCGGCGGCGGCCTCGATCTCGGGGATCAGGTACGTGCCGTGGGCGGCGCCGTCGCGGGCCAGCCAGGTCACCCGGAAGCCGGGCGGAGCGGCGATCTCCAGCTTGTCCGCGGACTCAGGGACCTCCAGCAGGGCCTCGCCGCGGGCGTCGGCGGGCAGGCCGGCCAGGATCGAGGCGATCGCGGGGACCGCGGTCTCGTCGCCGCCGAGCAGGATCCGGTGGGTGCCGGCCGGCGGGTGGAAGTCGATGCCGCCCGAGCCGCCGGTGAAGTCCGCGTTCGGGCCGAGGATGCAGGCCGTGGAGCCGGGGCGGGCCTCGACGGCCCAGCGGGAGGCCGGGCCGTTCACGCCGTGCAGGACCATGTCGACGTCGACCTCGCGCAGGTGGGGGCGGGCTTCGCGAACCGTGTACGTCCGGATCGGGTTGCGGTGCTCGTCGGGCAGGCCGCGCCACTGCGTGTACCAGTCCGCGCCGGTCGGCAGGTGGTCGTGGCCGGAGCCGGGCAGCGGGGGGATCAGCTTGATCCGCTGGTCCCAGCCGTTGTTCGCGAAACGGTCCAGGTCGGCGCCGGTGAAGGTGACCCGGAGGAAGTTCGGGCTGAGCCGGGTCACCCGGGAGACCTCCACCGGGAAGAACCGGAACGGGGTCGCCTCGGTGGGCACGACGGTCTGGGTCACGATCGGCCTCCACGCTCGTTTAGGTAACCCTAACCTAACAGCTCGGTGGAGGCACGGCTTGCGGGGGCGGCCGGGGTGGGTGCGCGGGCTTGCTGGCGGCGGGCTTGCTGGCCGTCGGCTTGCTGGCGGCGGGCAGGCTGGCGGCGGGCTGGCTGGGCGCGCGGGGGTGGCCGGATGCACCCGGGATGCACCGGAAGGTTTCTGCGGCGCGGGGCGGGGTGGCCGATTGGTGCGGGTCCAAGGAGAGGAGCAGTCATGCCGCAGAACCCGCTCGGGCCGACCACCATCTCGTTCAGTGACGCCGATTCCGGGGTGCTGTCGTGGCCGGTGGACGACTGGGCGGCGGCTCTGCAGCCGCCCACCGTTCTGGTGGCCGAGGATGACGAGGACATCCGGGAGCTGGTGGTGTTCAAGCTGCAGATGGCCGGGTACCGGACGCTGGCCACCGGCAACGGGCGGACGGCGATGGCTCTGGCGGTCAACGAGCGGCCGCAGCTGATCGTGCTCGACGTGTCGATGCCGGGGCTGGACGGGCTCGGGTTCTGCTACGAGCTGCACTCGTCGCCGCAGACGGCGGACATTCCGGTGATCATCATCAGCGGGCGGGGCAGTCAGTCCGACGTGGACCTCGGCCGGATGGTCGGGGCGGAGGACTATCTCGTCAAGCCGTTCTCGCCGGCCGAACTGTTGCGCCGGGTCGAGCGGTTGTTGCCCGTCTCGGTCTCCTGACCCGCGCATCAGCCCGGCGGCGGCCCTGGGGCCGCGACCGGGCTGATGGTCGCATGGGAGAGCGGGGACTTTTCGCAGACCCGTACGTCATCAAGGTTTTCAGACCCTGAAGCGCTGGACCACCTCGCGCAGTTCGCCGGCCACCTGGGTGAGTTCGCTGACCGAGGCGTCAGCCTCGCCGAGTGCCGCCGTGGTGGCGTGCGCCGCGCTGGCGACCGCGTTGATGTTGCCGGCGATGGTCGAACTGCCGTTCGCGGCCTCGCCGATGCTGCGGCTCATCTCGTTGGTCGTGGCGGTCTGCTCCTCCACGGCCGACGCGATGGTGACCTGGTAGTCGTTGATCTCCGAGATGATCCGGGAGATCTCGGCGATCGCGGTCACCGCGCTGGACGTGTCGGCCTGGATCGCCTCGACCCGGCGCGCGATGTCCTCGGTGGCCTTCGCGGTCTCCTGGGCCAGGTCCTTCACCTCGGTCGCGACCACCGCGAAACCCTTGCCCGCCTCGCCCGCCCGGGCCGCCTCGATGGTCGCGTTGAGCGCCAGGAGGTTGGTCTGCTCGGCGATCGACGTGATCACCTTGACCACGTTGCCGATCTCCTCCGAGGAGGTGCCCAGCTTGGCCACCGTTTCGTTGGTGGTCTGAGCGACGCCGACCGCGCCCGAGGCGACCTGGGCGGCGCTGTTGGCGTTCTCCGAGATCTCCCGGATCGACGCGCCCATCTGGTCGCTGCCGGCCGCGACCGACTGCACGCTGGCCGAGACCTCGCCGGCGGTCCCGGCGACCAGGCCGGCCTGCTCGGCGGCCTCCCGGGACTCGGCGTCCAGCCGGGTGGTGATGGTGCTCAGCCGCTGGGTGACGTCGCCGAGCACCTCGGCGCCGTGGTTGAGCTGGCGGACGCTGGTGATCAGGCCGTCGCGGGCGCGGTTGGTGGCCTCGGCCATCTGCCCGAGCTCGTCGCGGGACCGGACCTCGGCGGGCACGGTGAGGTCGCCGTCGGCCACCGCGCTGAGGGCCACCGACACCGTGGCCAACTGCCGTTTGATCAGGCGCATCACGCCGAAGCCGATGACGGCGGCCAGCACGAAGCCGATGACCAGGCCGAGCAGGGTGATCAGGCGGGCGTTCTGGTAGGAGTCGTCGCCGTGCTCGGCCATCGCGTCGGCGTCGCTCTCCTCGGCCGCCTGCAGCGAGTCCATCGCCTCGTTCATGGCGGTCTCGACGCGGTTGAACTCCGGGAGGATCTGATCCGCGGCGGGCATCTCGTATCCGGCGGCCATCGGCTTGCCGAAGATGATCGTGTCGCGCAGCGCCCGGTAGTTCTGCATCGCGTCGGAGAAGGCGGTCAGGCGTTCCAGCCGGTCGGCGGCGCCCGAGCCCTCGGCGATCCCGCGGTAGCCCGCCACCGCCGCCTCGATCTGTGCGTCGGACGCCTCGGTGGCCTGTACGCCGAGCTTCGCCAACTCGTCGTCCTTGCGTGCGCCGCCCGAGTTGAAGAGCAGCATGCCCCGGAACATGCCGGTCAGCGCGGTGCGCATGTTGGCGATCTGTTCCATGCCGTCGATGTGGTTCGCCTTCATGTCGCGCAGGTCGTCGCGCAGCTCACCCATCCGGTTCAGCGCGACGCCGGTGACCAGCAGGGCGACCAGGGCGACGCAGGCCGCCGCCACGGTGCTCTTGATCAGCAGGCTCCGGTCGCCGAGCAGCCGCTCCAGCAGACCACGAGAGGCGGTCAAGGGCGGTCGGCTGCTCTCCTGCTGCATGGCTTCCTCCGTCGGCGTCGATAGGCGCAACCAACTCTAGAAGCCATTTCCGGGTGATTTCGGTAGATTGCCCAAGTCTTTCCAGGGATCGGATGCTAGCCGTGCACGAGGGCGATGCTGCACCGGGCGCGATGCAGCAGGTGCCGGCCGATCGACGGGCGCAGAGCGACCCGCAACGCCCGGCGGATCCGGGCGCCGGCGACCACCAGCTGGGCCCCGGCGGCCGCCTCGGCGAGGACCTCGCCCGGCGCGCCGACCAGCACCTCGGTGGTCACCGGCACCTGCGGGAACCGTCCGCGCCAGCCGGCGACGATCTCGTCCAGCCGGTGGCGCTGCGCGGCCACGGCCGCCAGGTTCGCCTCGCAGAGCAGGTCCGGTCCGCTGTCCGGGACCGAGAAGCCGTGCACCGCGCGCAGCGGGACACCGCGTACGGCCGCCTGCTCGAAAGCGAAACCGAGCACCTGGCCGGCATTGGGGGAGTCGCTGACACCGGCGACGACCGGGTCGGTGGCCCGTGGCTCGCCGCGGACCACCACCACCGGGCAGCGGGCGTGCGCGCTCACCGAGGCGCTGGTCGAGCCGAGCAGAGCGCGGACGCCGGAGTGGCGCGGGCCGCCCACCACGAGCAGGCCGGCCTCCGCACCCCGCTGGGTCAGCGCCACCGCGGCCGTGCCGTGCTCGACGCGGGCACCGACACGGACGCACGGGTGCGTCTTACCGGCCGCCGCGATCGCCTTGCCGAGCATGTCCCCGACGGCGTCGTCCGTGTCGGCGTCGGGGTAGACGGCAGCGGCCGGCATCATCGCCGCCGCGGGCACATAGGTGGGCCACTCGTACGCATAGAGCAGCTCGACCGGCGCGTCGGTGCGCTGGGCCTCGTCGAGAGCCCAGCGTGCGGCCTTGCGCGCGTCCGGAGAGCCGTCGAACCCGACGACGATCTTCTGAGTGGACACGGTGAGCCTCCTCACATTCCACTCTGATCGTCGTTCGTGAACGACCCGTTCGGCAAGGCCAAGTGTCCTCAGCTCTTCAGGACCTTCAGCACCGCCTCGGCGACACCGGTCGAGGAGGCCGGGTTCTGACCGGTCACCAGGCGGCCGTCGGTGACCACGTGCGGCTGCCAGTCGGCGGCGCCGGTGTGCTTCGCGCCCAGCCCCTCCAGGCGGCTCTGCAGCAGGAACGGCACCACCTCGGTGAGGCCGACCGCGTTCTCCTCGGAGTCGGTGAACCCGGCGACGTTCTTCCCGGCGACCAGCGGAGTGCCGTCGGACAGGGTGATGCCGATCAGAGCGGCCGGGCCGTGGCAGACGGCGGCCACCACGCCGCCGCGCTCGTACAGGTCGCGGGCGAAGGCGGCGAGATCCGGGTCGGAGGGGAAGTCCCACATCGCGCCGTGGCCGCCGGCGAACAGGACCGCGTCGTAGTCGGCCTGCTCGACGTCGGCGAAGCGCGGGGTGTTCTTCAGCTTCTCCTGAACCGTGGTGTCCTCGGTGAAGGCGCGCTGCACCGGGTCGGAGAGGTCCACACCGTCCACCGGCGGCTCCCCGCCGGCGACGCTGACCAGGTCGACCTTGTAGCCGGCGTCGGTGAAGACCTGCCACGGGTGGGCCGCCTCCGGCAGGTAGAAGCCGGTCGGGCGGAGGCCGCCGAGGTCGCCGTGGCTGGTGAGGGCGATCAGGATTCGGTTCGTCATGCCCCCGATCATGCGCCGCCACAGCCATCGGGCACCAAGAGCAACAGCACGGGTGAGCCATCGGAATACTGATGGCATGATCTCGCTGGACCTGCTGCAGACGTTCCTGGCCGTCCACCGCGCCGGCACCCTGACCCGGGCGGCCGAGGCGCTCGGTCTCGCCCAGCCGACGGTCACCGCGCAGGTCCGGGCACTGGAGGAGCGGATCGGGCAGCCGCTGTTCGTGCGCGGCGCGCGCGGCGTCACCCCGACCGCGGCCGCCGACGACCTGACGCGCCGGCTCGACGGGCCGCTCGACGCGCTGGCCGCGGTGGCTGCCGGGCTGACCGGCGCCGCCGGGCCGGCCGGCCGCACTCTGCACCTGGGTGGTCCGGCCGAGCTGATGACCGCCCGGGTGCTGCCCGCGCTGGCCGGGACGATCGCCGCCGGGGTCTCGGTACGCGTCCAGCTCGGCCTCGCCGACGACCTGCTCGCCGACCTGGCCGCCGGCCGACTCGACCTGGTGGTCAGCGCGATCCGGCCGCGGCGGGGCGGGATCTCCGCCGAACCGCTCTGCGACGAGGAATTCCTGCTGGTCGGCGCGCCGGGACTGGCTTTCTCCGCGGCGCCGCTGCTCGCCTACGCCGAGGAACTGCCGATCATCCGCCGATGGTGGCGGCATGTGCTCGGGACGCCGCCGCCGAAACGGGCCGTGCTCGTCGTGCCCGATCTGCGGGGTCTGCGCGCCGCGGCGGCGGCCGGGATCGGGGCGACCGTGCTGCCCCGCTATCTGGTCGCCGACGAACTGCGGGCCGGCACGCTGGTCGACCTGCACCCCACCGAGGACCCGCCGATCAACACGATCTACCTGGCCACCCGGACCGCCGGGCGGGACGAGCCGCACGTGTCGGCGGCCCGTGGGGCGCTGCTCATGCAGGGTCGTCTCTGGTGACCTGCTTCGGGCCGACGATCTCCGTGAGCAAGGGGCCGACGACGTCGCTGAGCAGGGCGGCGAGGGCGGTGGCGGCGCCGGGGGAGAGAGGGATGAACGCGTGGCGTACCGCCTCCCGGGCCTTGGCGGTGACCTCCCGGGCCATCTTCTCGCCCTCCGGGGTGGGGCAGAGCCAGACCCGGCGGCGGTCCGCCTCGTCACGTTCCCGTTCGATCAGGCCGGCCGCCTCCAGCCGGTCGGCCAGTGGGGTGACCGAGGACTGCTGGACGTAGAGCAGCCGGGCCAGCGCGCCGCCGGTCAGGCCGTCGTGCTCGCCCAGCGCGTACAGCGCCAGCAGGTCCAGCGCCGGCATCCCGGCGTCGGCTGCCGCCTCGTCCAGGGCGTTCTGGATCATGCGTCCGGCCTGCAGGATCAGATAGCCGAGTTCCAGGCCTTCCGGGGAACGGGCGATCGAGGTCACGGTTGTTTCATCGGCCGAACATTCCGATGACTGAAGCGTCACCGAGTAACCGGGATCACGCGTCCGAGGTGCGGGATCGGAAACGTGGCGTAAATGTTCGAAAGCTAGCCTCCTCGCGCTCGACCCGCTCGCTCATGACTCGCTTACGAGGAGACTCTCCGTGGCTATCAAGGCCGAATACCTGTGGATCGACGGCACCCAGCCGACCGCGAAGCTGCGGTCCAAGACCAAGATCCTGGCTGAGGGCGCCGAGCCGCCGGTGTGGGGCTTCGACGGCTCCAGCACCAACCAGGCGCCCGGTGACAAGTCGGACTGTGTGCTCCAGCCGGTCTTCACCTGTCCGGACCCCATCCGTGGGGGCAACAACATCATCGTGCTCTGCGAGGTGCTGCTGATCGACGGCACCCCGCACCCGACCAACACGCGTGCCCTCTGCGCCGAGACCGCCGCCAAGTACGGCGACCAGGAGCCGATCTTCGGCATCGAGCAGGAGTACACCTTCTTCAAGGACGGCCGCCCGCTCGGCTTCCCGGTCGGCGGCGGCTACCCGGCCCCGCAGGGCGGCTACTACTGCGGCGTCGGCGCGGACGAGGTCTTCGGCCGCGAGATCGTCGAGGCGCACATGGACGCCTGCCTCGAGGCCGGCCTGCACCTGTCCGGCATCAACGCCGAGGTCATGCCGGGTCAGTGGGAGTTCCAGATCGGCCCGGTCGGCGCGCCGCAGGTCGCCGACGAGCTCTGGGTCGCCCGCTGGCTGCTCTACCGCATCGCCGAGGACTACGGCATCTCCGCCACCCTCGACCCGAAGCCGGTCAAGGGCGACTGGAACGGCGCCGGCGCGCACACCAACTTCTCCACCAACGCGATGCGCTCCGGCTACGACGCGATCATCACGGCGTGTGAGGCGCTCGGCAAGAAGCGCCAGGAGCACGTCGACGGCTACGGCGCGGACATCGAGCACCGGCTCACCGGCCTGCACGAGACCGCCCCGTGGACCGAGTACAGCTACGGCGTCTCCGACCGGGGCGCGTCGGTGCGTATCCCGTGGCAGGTGGAGAAGGACGGCAAGGGTTACATCGAGGACCGCCGCCCGAACGCCAACGTCGACCCGTACGTGGTCACCCGCCTGATCATCGACACCTGCTGCTCGGCGCTGGCTTCCTGATTCTGTCGGACCCCGGGAGTAGTTTCCGGGGCGTGGCGTTCGAAGTGATTCCCGGGGATGCCGGTTCGCCGGTCATCCTGCACGTTCCGCACGCCTCACGGGCGCTCGCCGAGTCCGGCCTGATCCTGGACTCGGCGGCGCTCGGTGCGGAGCTAGACCATCTGACCGATGCGTACACCGACGTGATCGCTTCACGGGCGGCCGCGGCCGCCGTGCGGCGACCATGGATGCTGGTGAACCGGTTGTCCCGGCTGGTCGTCGATCCGGAGCGGTTCCCGGACGAGACCGAGGAGATGCTCGCGGTGGGCATGGGGCCGGTCTACACCCACGGCTACGCCGGGCGACGGTTGCGCGAGGCTGATCCGGCACGCGACGCGGTGCTGATGAAAGAGCACTTCTTTCCGTACGCGGAAGCGATGTCCACGCTGGTCGACTCGGTTCTGGCCGGCGCCGGCCGTGCGGTGATCCTGGACGTGCACTCCTATCCGACCGCCGCGCTGCCCTACGAGCTGCACGGTGACGGGCCGCGACCACCGATCTGCCTCGGCACGCTGGCCGGGCACACCCCCGACTGGCTCCTCTCGGCCGCCCGGGCCGCCTTCCCCGGCGCCGGGCTGGACAGTCCGTTCGCCGGCGCCTACGTGCCGCTGAAGCATCTCGGGGTGACCGCCGAGGTCTCCGCGCTGATGATCGAGATCCGTCGCGACCAGTACATGCTCGAGCCGGGCGGCGAACCCACCGACGGCCTCGACAGGCTGGCCGAGGCGATCGCCGGGCTGGTCGACGCCGTTCCCGTATGGGTAGGAGCGCTCCGGCGCGGCGGATGACATGATGGGCCGGGCAGGCCGTCACCGCAGGGAAAGGCACGGCAGTCGATGGCGAACTTCGAGGCGCGGACCGCTGCCGGGCCAGACCGGATCACGGTGTCCCTCGCCGGCGAGTGTGACCTTTCGGCCCGCGAGCACCTCACCGCCGTCCTGCTCGACGCGCTCCAACGGACCAACGCCGTCTTCGTCGACCTCGCCCGGCTCACCTTCCTCGACTCCAGCGGGGTGCACGGCCTGATTACCGCCCACCACGCCGCCAAGAACCGCAACGCCCGCGTCTACGTCGTCAACGCGACCGGCCCGGTCGCCGCCGTCCTCGAACTCACCGGCCTCGACGCCCTCCTGCGCGCTCCGGCCGAAGACCGCCGCCATGCCTGAGCCCGCCGACGACGGGATGTCGTATTCGGAGCCGGACGACCTCCGGGCAGTCCGGGCCTTCGTCACCGAACGCGCCCTCGCCCTCGGCCTGCCCGCCGGCCGGGTGGGCGTGCTCACCCTGGCGGTCAGCGAGCTGACCACCAACACGCTGCAGCACACCGAGGGCGGTGGGCACATCCGGGTCTGGGCGGAGAACGGGCGGCTCGTCTGCGACGTCGTCGACGGTGGGCCGGACCGGCCTTTCGGGCGTGCCATGCCGTCCGCTGAGGCTATCCGCGGGCGTGGGCTCGCCATCGTCGAACGGGTCTGCGACTCGGTCTACACCTGGACGGTGCCGGGGGGCACGTTGGTGCGGATCTGCCTCAACCTCTGATTCCCGGTACGGGGGCTGGCCGTTACCGCGGGCCCCGAACCTCGCAATCTTGAGCCGCGCTGCTTTTGCTCTTGCATGCCTGGTTCTGCGCTGCTTTGGGCTTTGCGTGTCTCGTTCGCGCTGCTTTGGGTTTGCGTGTCTCGTTCGCGCCGCTTCGCTGGTGTGCTCCTGCTCAGCGCCGCCTGAAACCGCGCCGGCTATATTTCCGCCCCCAAGATCCGTTGCTGCTGCGATCTTGGGCTTCCGTGCACCCCGGGGTGTGGGTTATCGCCCAAGATCGCACCAGCAGCCTGCGTGGCGGTCGGCCACGCAACGTCATTGGCTGCCGGGCGGGACGGGCGTTGTTGCGGTGACCGGGTGCTTCCGTGGCCGGGGTCGGCGGGGCTCCGGAGTGCGGCTGGTTGACAGGGCTGTTTGAGAGCGGCTCAAACAACCTTGTTAACCAGCCGGTCATGGGCGGAAGCGGTCTGGCGAGCGCGGCAGACGAGGGTGTGGGCCTATGCCTGCTGGGCTGGCGTGGGCGGCCGCCCGCCTTTGGCCATGCCACCAGTGTCGGGGTGAGGGCCGGTCACGGATCCCTTGGCCTTGCGGTGGGCTGAGGGGGTCGGGGATAGCGGGGGCGGTGTCAGCGTGGCGGCGCGGTGGGGCTTGCCTGGCAGGCGGGTGCGGTGCGGCCCTGGCGAGTGGATGCAGTGCGAGCCTGGCAGGCGGGTGCGGTGCGGCCCTGGCGGGTGCCTGCGGTGCGGGCCTGGCGGGTGCCTGCGGTGCGGGCCTGGCCGGTGGTGCGGCGGAGTCTGGCGGATGACGTGGCGTGGCGGGGCGTGGCGCGGCGGGGTGGGGTGGGCGGGGTGGGGCGGGGATGTTCGTACCCCGGAGTGGTTATGGGGTCACCCGGACCACCAGCGTGCACGTGTCGTCGTCGGGGCTGGGGGCGTGCAAGAGGCGGTGGATTCGCGGCAGCGGATCGGTGCCGGGTTCGACGGAGACGGCCGAGAGGTGGCTGCGAACCTCGGCGGCGCGGCCGGCCATGTCGCCGGTGCGGCGTTCGACCAGGCCGTCGGTGTAGAAGAGGATGAGGTCGCCGGGTTCCAGGTGGGCGTTGGCGACCGGGAAGTCGGCCTCGGGTTCGGCGCCGAGCAGCAGGCCGGGTGGGCGGTCGAGTTCGGTGCTCTCGCCCAAGCGGGCCAGCAGCGGGGCCATGTGGCCGGCGCGGGCCCACGGCAGGGTGCGGGTGCGCGGGTCGTAGACGGCGACCAGCGCGGTGCCGGTGATGCCGAGCTGGGCGCAGAGCCGGTTCATGTGGCGCAGCAGCACGCCGGGCTCGCGGATGCCGATGGACAGCCAGGCGACCAGGGCGAACCGCAGGTGGGCCATGCCGCTGGCGGCTTCCAGGCCGTGGCCGGCGACGTCGCCGATGGCCAGGGCGACCAGGCCGTCGGGGAGGGTCTGGGCGTGGTACCAGTCGCCGCCGACCTGGACGGCGCTCTCCGCGGGCAGGTAGCTGACCATCGCCTCCAGGCCGTCGAGGGCGAACGGGGCGGTCGGCACCGGCTGGATCATGTTCTGCAGCTGGCCGGCCAGGCGGTGCTCGGCCAGCGCGGTGATCTCCCGGGTGCGCAGTTTGTCGCTGAGGGTTTCGATCTCGGTACGCGAGTCGACCCGCGCGGTCACGTCCTGCACGACGGCGTAGACCTTCACCGGTCTGCCGGACGCGTCGCGGGCCACGTCGGACAGGATGCGCAGGTGTTTGACGGTCTCGCCGATCCGGAACCGGACGGTGACGTCCGAGGTGGCGCCGCTGTCCAGGGTCTGCCAGGCCACCTCGGCGATGGCGCGGTCCTCCGGCAGCATCGCCCGGCCCTGGTCGGCGCGGGACAGCGGGCCGTCGGCCGGGAGACGGGCGAAGATCCGGTACATCCCCGGGGACCAGTCGCTGCGGCCGCTGACCAGGTCGTACTCCGACCAGCCGAGGCTGCCGAGCAGTTCGGTGTGCTCGAGGCGGCGCTGGTGCTCGTCCATCCGCTGCCACCAGACCAGCAGGCCACCGAGGACCCGGTGCACGCTGATCTCGAAGCGGGACTCGGCGACGACACCGGACTGCTTCTCCTCGTACCGAAACTCGTCCATGTTGCCGGGCACGCCGGTGCGCAGCACCTCGCCGTAAAGATTCCAGAGCGGACCGCCCACCATGGACGGGTAGAGCTCGCTGATCCGCCCGTCGACCCGCTGCGAACCGCGCCCGTAGATGTCGCGGATCTGGTCGCTGGTCGCGGCGATGCGGAAATCCACCACCTCGCCGGCCTGGTCGTGCACCGGCAGCAGCCAGGTGCAACCCGCCGGAATCGCGGCGAGCAACTCCCGGACCGCGGCCTCATCCGCCATGCCCCGAGCCTATCGGTGCGCGGTTACGGCCGGTGGCCGCAGTGTGTGACGATGACCGGATGGACGACCTCACCCTGGTGCTTTTCGGTGTCCTGGTCCTCGGCCTGTTCATGCTGTTCAGCGGCGCACGCGCCCGGGAGCAGGCGCGGATCAGCGGGCGGCTGGCGGCGATCGAGCGCAAACTCGACGCGGTGATGAAGCACCTGGGGATCGCCGAGCCGCGGGGCGAACATCAGCCGGACGTGGTGCGGCATCTCGAGCAGGGCAACAAGATCCAGGCGATCAAGGCATATCGGGAGCAGACCGGGGTGGGGCTCGCCGAGGCCAAGCACGAGGTCGAGCGCATCGCCCGGGAGAGGATGCTTTAGGCGTACGCCATAGAGGCCGCGATCCGGCGCAGGAAGGCTGCGTTGTCGGGGGTGGTGCGCAGTTGCTTGAGTAGCTGCTCCATGCCGTCGCGCCGTTCCTGACCGGCCAGCGCGCGCCGCACCTGACCGGCGATCGCCAGCTCGGCGGGCGCCAGCAGCACCTCGTCGTGCCGGGTTCCGGTGGCGGTCACGTCGATCGCCGGGAAGATCCGCGCCTCGGCGAGCGAACGGTCCAGCTTGAGTTCGGCGTTGCCGGTGCTCTTGAACTCCTCGAAGATCAGCGTGTCCATCGCGGAGCCGTTCTCCACCAGCGCGGTGGCGATGATGGTGAGCGAGCCGCCGCTCTCCAGCGCGCGGGCGGCGCCGAGCAGCTGCTTGGGCGGGTGCAGCGCGGTGGAGTCGAGGCCGCCGGAGAGGGTACGCCCACGGCCCGGCGCGGCCAGGTTGTACGCCCGCCCCAGCCGGGTGATCGAGTCGAGCAGCAGAACCACGTCCCGGCCCTGCTCGACGAGGCGTTTGGCGCGTTCCACGGCGAGTTCGGCGACCGCGGTGTGGTCCTGCGGCGCCCGGTCGAAGGTCGCCGCGATCACCTCGCCGCTTACCGTGCGGCGCATGTCGGTGACTTCTTCGGGGCGTTCGTCGACGAGGACGGTCATCAGGTGGCACTCGGGGTGGTTGCGGGCGATAGCGCCGGCGATCTGCTGCAGGACGGTGGTCTTGCCGGCTTTCGGCGGGGCGACGATCAGTGCCCGCTGGCCCTTGCCGATCGGCATGACCAGGTCCATGACGCGGGTGGTCAGCAGGTGCGGCTCGGTCTCCAGGCGCAGCCGTTCGTGCGGGTGCAGCGGGGTGAGCTGGTAGAAGCCGGGGCGTGGGCCCGGGGGTTCGATCTGCAGGCGGGCCGGGCGGTTGCCGGAGATCTCGGCGAAACCGGTGACCCGGTCGCCGCGGCGCAGGCCGAGACGGCGGAGTTCGCTCAGCGCGACCGGGATGTCGGCGCGGGACGGCAGGTAGCCGTCGGCGCGTAGCCAGGCGCGGTCGCCGACGACATCGAGAAGGGCGTCGACGGCGAGAGGTTCGGTGGGCGGGTTGCGCTTTTTCGGGGTACGGGTGACTACATCGGTCACGGTGTTTCTCCTTGGGAGGGTGGGGTGCCGCCAGGCGGAGCCCGGGCGTGGATACGCGGCGGAGCCGGATCGGTGCCTGCGAAACGTGCCTGCGAAGCGCGGGCTCGAAGCGGGCGTGCAAAGCAAGCGGGGCGGTGAAAGCAAGCGCGCGTGCCTGCGGAAAAGCCGTCCGGCGGCTTGATGGAAGGTGGATCTCCGGGTGGCGAGGAACGCCGGCATCCGGGATCCGGTTGCGCCAACGGTAGCACCGGATGGCCGTGCATGGCCATCACGGGTGATGATGGGGCCCGGAGCGGATGCGGAGGAGACGGGCATGCCATTACTACGCCGGGTGATCGGGGCGGTTCTGCGGCGGGTACGCCAGCACCAGGGCCGGACCCTGCGGGACGTCGCCGAGGCGGCGGGGGTTTCGCTGCCCTACCTCTCCGAGGTGGAGCGCGGCACCAAGGAGGCCTCGTCGGAGGTGCTGGCGGCGATCTGCCGGGCCCTCGGGCTGCCGATGCCGGAGCTGCTGGACGAGGTGCGACGGGAGTTGTTGCGGGCGACGACGCCGGCGCCGCGTGCGCGCGTTGCGGCGCCGCTGCAGCGGGTCACGCTGCGGTGTGCCACCGAGCGCAGCGGCAACGGCGGTACGGGCGCCGGCCCGGCAGCGCGCTGCGCAGTTGGCGGCGGTGTCCGGCCGCGGTCGGCCCGGCTGCTGCGGCTCGGCTGCCGCGGCGGCATGCTGATAAAGGCCTGAGGAAGGTCCGGGAGATCAGGCTGCGACCAGGACCGGCGTGCCCGGGTCGATCTGCTTGAGCAGGATGCGCTGCGCCGAAGGTGGCATCCGGACGCACCCGTTGGACACGCTCTTGCCGAAGGCGCTGCTGCGTGACCAGGCGTGGATCGCGGTGTGCGCGCCCCGCAGCGATGCGGCCAGCGCCTCCGGGTTCTCCGGGACCGAGCCGAGCACCAGGGCTTCCAGGCCGGCGTAGACCGATCCCTGCGTACCGGTGCGGCCCATCACGAAGGTGCGGCCCGGCGGCGTCGGCGTCTGTTTCGTGCCCACCGCGACCGTCCAGCTCTGCTGTTCGGCACCCTCGCGGATCCAGGTCAGCCGGTGTTCGCTCAGGTCGACGAGCAGGTGGTCACGCAGCGGCTCCGGCCGCCAGCCGTCGGTCGGCACCCAACCGATCCGCTGGTTGGCCGACGGCGCGAGCACCGCGGCCCAGCCGTTCTCGCGGGCCACGATGGGCGCGACCACCGGCAGGCCGCTGATCCGCGGCGGCAGGAAGGCCCGGGGTCTGCCGCCCGGCGCGTCGTAGAGGGCCATCCGCTGGTGCGGGCGCAGCGCCTCGGTCGGCACGGTCGGTGATTTCGCCTCCGGGTCGGCGGGCAGTCCGCGCGGCCCGTCCGAGTAGCTGATCACCGGCAGGTCGTCCGGTGGCGGGGCGGCGGGGAGGGGCGCGGCCGCGCTGCCCGGGACGGCTGCGGCGGAGGCCGGCGGCGGGACCGGGCCGGGGGCGGCGGCGCGCTCCGGCTGGCGGGAGCGGGCCAGGGCGACGGCTGCGCCGAGCGCCAGGACCAGGGCGACAGCGATCAGGATCAGCAGGTAGGCCCGGGTCCGGGAGTGCGGGCGTACGGGGTACGGGTCGCTCGGCACCCGACCAGGGTAGCCGGTGTCACACGGTGCGATATGAGGATCTTTCGCTAGGGTGAATTCATGCTGCGCAAGCTGGGTTTTCTCACGATCGGCCTGTTCGACGAGACGGATCCGCGCCGCGGCCACGAGTCCACCCTGGAGATCATCGAGCTGGGTGAGCGGCTCGGTTTCGACAGCGCCTGGCTACGTCACCGGCACCTGCAGTTCGGCATCTCGTCGCCGGTCGCGGTGCTGGCCGCGGCGACCCAGCGGACCAGCCGGATCGAGCTGGGCACCGCGGTCACCCCGCTCGGCTGGGAGAACCCGCTGCGTCTCGCCGAGGACTGGGCGACCGTGGACCTTCTCTCCGGCGGGCGGCTCAACCCGGGCTTGAGCGTGGGCCCGCCGATGCAGTTCGAGCGGGTCAAGGACGCGCTCTACCCGGACACCGACGAGGACTTCAGCTATGCGCGGGTCGAGCGGCTGCTGCGATGCGTACGCGGTGAGCCGGTCACCGCCTTCCGCGGCACGGTCGGGTTCGAGGACTTCTCCGACCGCGTGCAGCCGCACTCACCGGGTCTCGCGTCCCGCCTCTGGTACGGCGGGGCCAGTCTCCGCTCGGCGCAGTGGGCCGGCGAGCACGGGATGAACTTCCTGACCAGCAGCGTGGTGAAGGCCGAGGAGTCGGAGGACTTCGAGCAGGTCCAGCTCTCGCACATCCGGGCGTTCCGTGCGCACCACCCGGACGGCGAGAGCGCCCGGGTGTCGCAGGGCCTGGTCGTCATCCCGACCGACTCGGCGACGCCGGCCCAGGTCACGAAATACCGGGCGTACGCGGAGAAGAGGCTGCCACGCACCGCCACGCCGCAGACTCCGGCGCGGCTGATGTTCGCCCCGGACATCGTCGGCACCTCGGCCGAGATCGCGGAGCGGCTGAATGAGCACGCCGCGTTCCGGGAGATCGACGAGGTGGCGTTCGCGCTGCCGTTCACCTTCGAACACGACGACTACGTGCAGATCCTCACCGATATGGCCGTGCATCTGGGTCCGGCCCTGGGCTGGCGTCCGGCAGCGTAACGGTCACCACGAGCCCACCGCCCTCGCGTGGGACAGCGTCCACCGAGCCGCCGTGCGCCCGGGCCACCGAGCGCACGATCGACAGCCCCAGCCCGGATCCCTTCTCCGACGTGACGCGGTCGCCCGTCAACCGCCGGAACGGTTCGAAGAGCGCGGGTATCTCGTACCCCGGAATGGTCGGCCCGGTGTTGCTCACGGTGACCGACGGACCCGGCCCGGTCTCCACCCGGACCCAGCCGCCGGGCCCGGTGTTGTGCCGGATGCCGTTCTCGACCAGGTTGCGGACGAGGTGTTCGAGCAGGAGCGCGTCGCCTTCGGCCGGCGCCGGCCCGGCGATCACGGTGACTTTGATGTCGGCATCGGCTGACTGCTCGGCCACGTGCGCCGCGATGTCGGCGAGGTCGAGCGGCGTACGCTCGGTGAGCTCCTGCTCGGAGCGGGCGAGCAGCAGCAGGCCGTCGATCAGCCTCTCGTGCCGGGTGTTGATCTTCAGGAGGTCCTCGCCGAGCCGGACCACGTCGGCGGACGCGGTCCGGCGGTGCATGGCCAGCTCGACCAGAGCGCGGTTGAGGGTCAGCGGGGTACGCAACTCGTGCGAGGCGTTCGCGACGAACCGGCGCTGCCCGTCGAAGGCGTGCTCCAGACGTTCCACCATCGCGTCGAACGTGTCGGCCAGCTCCTTCACCTCGTCGTCACGCCCGTGCAGGCCGATCCGGCGGCGCAGGCCCCGTTCGGCGGCCGGCGCGGCGGAGATCCGCCGGGCGGTGGCGGTGACCCGGTGCAGCGGGGCGAGCATCCGGCCGGCCACCACCCAGCCGGACAGGAACGCCGCGATCCCGACCAGCAGCAGGGCGAGCGACCCCTGGACGAGCAGGGTCTTGGTAGCCGCGGCGACCACGGCGTCCCGCTGCGCCTCCAGCCATCGCGCGGCCTCTTCGCCGGTGAGTACGGTGTCGCCGTTCACGATCACCTGCCGCAGGTCGCGGGCGCCGGGCGGCGGAGCGATGCCGAGGTAGAAGCGTTCCCGGAACAGCAGCAGGTTGACGGCGAGCAGCAGCATCCCGGCGACCAGGAAGAGGCTGCCGTAGACCAGGGTCAGGCGCAGGCGCAGCGTGAGTCTCATGCGATCCGGTACCCGACTCCGGGCAGGGTCTCGATCACCTGCGGGTCGCCGAGCTTGCGGCGCAGTTTCAGGATGGTCAGCCGGACCGCGCCGGTGAACGGGTCGACGTGCTCGTCCCATGCCTTCTCCAGGAGATGCTCGGCGGAGACCACCGTCCCGCCGGCCCGCAGCAGTTCGGCCAGCACGGCGAACTCCTTCTTCGACAGCGAGACGTACCGGCCGTCCCGGGTGACCTCGCGCCGCGCCGGATCCAGGGTGATGCCGGCCTGGCGCAGCACCGGCGGGCTGCCCGGGCGGGTCCGCCGGCCCAGGGCCAGGACCCGCGCGGCGAGCTCGGGCAGCGCGAACGGCTTCGTCAGGTAGTCGTCGGCGCCGAGCGAGAGGCCGGCCACCCGGTCGCGTACCTCGGCCGCCGCGGTCAGCATCAGCACCCGGGCCTGGGCGCCGCCGGCCACCATCTGCCGGCACACCTCGTCGCCGTGCACCTTCGGCAGGTCGCGGTCCAGCACCACCACGTCGTAGTCGTTCACCGCGACCCGCTCCAGCGCGGCCGCGCCGTCGTCGGCGACGTCCACCGCGTGGGTCTCCTCGCGCAGCCACTCGGCGATCGCGTCCGCGAGCACGCGCTCGTCCTCCACCACCAGGATCCGCATCCGCCCATGCTGCCAGCGCCGCCGTTTCCGCGGTGTTTGCAGATCGGCAAACGCTGCGGAAACGGCCCGACCCGTTGGATCGACCCCGACCTTCGAAAGGGGAGACCGATGCGACGACTGATGATCCTGGCCGGGATTCTGCTGGCCCTGGCCGGCTGTGCGGCGGAGAAGGAGGAACCGGCCGCGGCGCCGAGCATGGACCCGCACGCTCGCAGCCTGAAGTTCGCCGAGTGCCTGCGCGAACAGGGCCTCGACGTGCCCGATCCGGAGCCGGGCAAGGGTTTCACGATGAAGTTCGGCCCGGGGACCGACCAGGCGGCGGTGCAGAAGGCCATGGAGGCCTGCCGGGAGTGGGCGCCGACCGGAGTGACCGGCGGCGGCAACGGTCCGGACCCGCAGCAGGAGGAGCGGATGCGGGCGTACGCGCAGTGCATGCGGGACAACGGCGTCGAGTCGTTCCCGGACCCGGAGGGTGGCATGGTGCGGCTGGACCAGAGCTCGGGCGGGGACCCGGACTTCGAGGCGGCCGAGAAGGCCTGCGCCTCGAAGATGCAGGGGCCACGGTGAGCCGCGCCCTCAAAATCGCCGCCGGGACGGTCGCGGTCGCCTCGGCGGGCGTGGCAGCTGTGCTGGTCGCCCGGCCCGGCGCGGGCAGCGACGAGCCGGCCGGGGGCCGCTTGCCACCGGCGACCGTGGAGATCACCAAGGGCACGTTGCGCGAGTCCGTGGAGGCCGACGGCGAGCTGGGGTACGGCCCGACGCGCACCGCCTCGGCCCGCAGGCAGGGCATCGTCACCTGGCTGCCGGAGAGCGGCGCGACGGTGACCCGCGGCAAGCCGCTCCACCGCATCGACGACGAACCGGCCGTGCTGATGTACGGCTCGACCCCCGCGTACCGGCCGATGCGCTCCGGCGACGAGGGCCGCGACGTCGCCCAGCTGGAGAAGAACCTGGAGGCGCTCGGCTACGACGGTTTCACCGTGGACGACGACTACACCGGCTCCACCGCGGACGCCGTCGAACAGTGGCAGGAGGACATGGGACTGCCGGAGAGCGGCGTGGTCGAGCTGGGCCAGGTCGTCTTCGCGTCCGGAGCGGTGCGGGTCGACGCCCTGACCGCCGAGCGGGACGCCGCGGTCGCGCCCGGCCAGGCCCTGCTCACCTGGACCGGCACGACGAAAGTCGTCACCGTGCGGCTCGACGTGTCGGACGCTTCGGTGGCCGAGGTCGGCGCCACGGCGTCGGTGACCCTGCCGGACGGCAAGCGGGCCACCGGCAAGGTCACCGAGGTGGCCACCGTGATCGAGCCGGGCGCCGGGCAGGACGCCGAACCCACCACCGAGATCGAGGCGCAGGTGGCGATCAAGACCAGTTTCGGTACGGCTGCCGTGGACGTGACCTTCACCGCCGCCGAGCGCAAGGGCGTGCTCACCGTCCCGGTCGCGGCACTGGTCGCGGCCGACGGCGGCGGCTTCGCGGTCGAGGTCGTCGAGGGCGACGCCACCCGGCACGTGCCGGTGAAGACGGGGCTGTTCGCCGACGGCCGGGTGGAGATCACCGGGGACGGCCTGGCCGCGGGCATGACTGTGGGGATGCCGAAGTGATCGAGTTGACCGAGGTGAGCAAGGCGTACCCGGGTGGGGTGACCGCGCTGGACCGGGTGAGCCTGCGGATCTCCCGGCAGGAGCTGGTGGCGATCGTCGGCCCGTCCGGGTCCGGCAAGTCGACGATGCTGAACATCCTCGGCACCCTGGACCGTCCGACCTCCGGCACGGTGATCGTCGACGGCCACGACGTGGCCGGGCTCTCCGACCGGAAGCTGTCCGCTCTGCGGGCCACCCGGATCGGCTTCGTCTTCCAGCAGTTCCATCTGGCGGCCGGGACGAGCGCGCTGGACAACGTCGCGGACGGCCTGCTCTACCTGGGGATCCGCCGGGCCGAGCGGCGGCGCCGGGCAGCCGAGGCACTGGACCGGGTGGGCCTGGGCCACCGGGTCCGGCACGAGTCGCACGAGCTCTCCGGCGGCGAGCGGCAGCGGGTGGCGATCGCCCGCGCGGTGGCCGGGAGACCGCCGCTGCTGCTCGCCGACGAGCCGACCGGGGCACTCGACTCGCGCTCCGGGGACGGGGTGATGGAGCTGCTGTTCGAGCTGAACGCGGCCGGCACCACAGTCGTCGTGATCACCCACGACCGGGACATCGCCGCGAGCCTGCCCCGGCAGGTGCGGATGCGGGACGGGAAGATCCGATGAGCGAGCTCGTTCCGGCACGGCTGTCGGCCGTGGACGTGATCCGGGTCGGCGGGGTCGGCCTGCGCACCCGGCCGATGCGGGCGTTCCTGTCGGCGCTCGGCATCGCCATCGGCATCGCGGCGATGGTCGCGGTGGTCGGCATCTCCTCGTCGTCCGGCGCCGAGCTGGACCGCACCCTGTCCGCGCTCGGCACCAACCTGCTCACCGTCGGCCCCGGCAACACCATCCTCGGCGAGGAGGCCGAACTGCCCCTCGAGGCCGAGGCGATGATCGAGCGGGTCGACGGGGTGCAGGAGGTCACCGCGGTCGGCCGGGTCGACGACGCGAAGGTCTACCGGTCCGAGCACATCCCGGAGGCGCAGACCGGCGGGCTGGTCGCGTACGCCGCCCGCAGCGGCCTGCTCGACACGATCGGCGCCACCCTGCGCAGCGGGGTCTGGCTGAACCCGGCCACCGAGACGTTCCCGGCCGTGGTGCTGGGCGCGGCCGCCGCCGAGCGGCTCGGCATCGGCGCGGCCGGGCCGGACACCCAGATCGTCGTCGGCGGCGTCCGGTGCACCGTGATCGGCATCCTCGACCCGGTGCCCCTCGCCGACGAACTGGACAGCGCGGCTCTGATCGGCTGGCCGGCGGCGGCCCGCTGGCTCGACTTCGACGAGCACGCCACGACCGTCTACACCCGGTCGGTGGAGAGCCGCCTCGAAACCGTACGGGACCTGCTCGCCGCGACCGCCAACCCGGAGGCGCCGAACGAGGTGGACGTGTCCCGCCCGTCCGACGCGCTCGCCGCCAAGCAGGCCACCAGTCAGGCGTTCGCCGGGCTGCTGCTCGGCGTCGGCGCGGTGGCGCTGCTGGTCGGTGGTGTCGGGGTGGCGAACACGATGGTCATCTCGGTGCTGGAACGGCGGCCGGAGATTGGCCTGCGGCGGGCGCTGGGCGCCACCCGGGGACAGGTCCGCACCCAGTTCCTCGCCGAGTCCCTGCTGCTCTCGGCACTGGGTGGAGCCGGGGGAGTGCTCCTGGGATCGGCGGTGACCGTGGGCTATGCCGCGTACGAGGAGTGGCCCTGGGTGATCCCCGCCTGGGCCCTCGCCGGCGGCCTGGCCGCGACCCTGGTGATCGGCGGCATCGCCGGGCTCTATCCGGCGGTGCGCGCCGCCCGCCTCGCACCGACCGAGGCGTTGCAGACGCCCTGACACTGAGCGTGTTGGTCCCGGTGCGCCCGCATCGTAACCAACACGCTCAGTGTTCTTTGCTGTTATCTGTACGTATCGATGAACGTAGCTGTTTTTTGGGGATAATGGACTTCCTGTCCTGCTTTTCGTGGCGGTGACGCCGATGACTGACCGCAAACCTGTGGTGCGGCAGCGCCAGCTCGAGCCCACTCTCTGTCACCTGCTCCGGGCGATGACCGTCTCGCACGCCCGGGTCCGCCGCCTCGCCGCCCTGCGCATGGCCATCTCCGCCACCCTCGCCGCGGTCGGCCTGGCCACGGTCTACGCCGGCTCGCTGAACTCGACTCCCTTCGTCAAGTCGCTGAGCATCGCGGTCACCGTCGGCGGGGCGTTGTGGGCGCTGACCTACTCGATGGGACTGGCCTCCTGGGCCGACCGGGAGCTGCGCCGGGCCGCGCTGCTCCAGGAGGCCTTCGAGACCCGGTTCTTCGGCCTGTGCTGGAACAGTGTGCTCGCCGCCGACGAGGTCCCGGCCGAGGACGTACGCCAGCTCAGCAGCCGGTTCCACGGAGACGAACAGGCGCTCGGCGCCCACTACGACATGCCGAACCTGCCCCGGCCCTTCGACGTGCTGGCCCGTCAGCAGCAGAATCTCGCGTGGGGTGGCCGGGTGCGCCGCCGGTACGCCCTCGCGGTGCTCTTCGGCATGATCGTCTGGGCGATCGTCGGCCTGCTGTCCGCCATGATCCGGGGTTCGACGATCACCGACTTCGTGGTGCAGTGGTGCGTACCGTCCCTCGGCATGTTCCTGCTGGGCTGGGACACCTTCCGGGACCAGCGCGGGGTCTTCTCGGAACGGCAGCGGGTCGCGCGGCACTCCCGGGCGCGCTGCCTGCAGCTGGCGGCCCGCGGGCACGAGCCGGGCGCGGTCCGGGATCTCACCCTGATGGCGCGGCAGGTGCAGGACCAGCTCTTCCTCACCCGCAAGCGGGCGCCGCGGGTGCCGTCCTGGTTCTTCCGCCGCTATCGCGAGCAGGACAGCAGCGACTTCACCGCGGGACTGGAGGAGATGCGCCGGTCGCTGGTGCGGGCGGGACTGACCGTGCGCCCGCCGCGCCCGAAGGGCTGATCCCCTGCAGGCGGGCGGCGAGCCCGTCGACGAACATGCTGAGCGCGAACTCGAAGCTGTCCCGGTCCACCGCGTCGGCGTGCTCGCGCAGCCGGTGCGCGTCGCCGAGCGCCGGATAGCGGTCCAGGTAGACCTGCACGTCGTCGACGAACCCGCGGGAGAACGAGCCCATCGCCGCGCCGACCACCAGGTACTTCGTCGAGGCGCCGATCATCGTCGCCTCCCGGGCCGGCCAGCCCGCGGCGACCAGGCCGCCGTGGATCGCGTCCGCCCGGCGCAGCGAGGCGTCGCGCTGACCGGGGCCGCGGGCCAGGAACGGCACGATGTTCGGATGCTCGGCGAGCGCCGCACGGTACGACCGGGCCCAGCCCAGCAGCCCCTCGCGCCAGCCGAGCGAGAAGGCGCCGGTGTCCACCTTCTCCATGATCTCGCTGGCCACGTCGTCGAGCAGCTGCTCCTTCGTGGGGTAGTGAAAGTACAGCGCGGGGGCGCTCACACTCAGTGCGGCGGCCAGCTTGCGCATGCTCAGTCCGTCGAGACCGTCGGAGTCGATGATCTCGAGCGCGGCCGCCCGGATGCCGGCCTGGCTCAGCAGGGGCGTGGTCGGCCGGGGCATGTGAGGTCCTTTCGCAGAAGTGCCTAACGGTGTTAAGTTAGCACTCGTCGAGAAACCTGACAGCGTTAGTTTTAGGAGTTTCTGTGGACCTAGGCCTGACCCAGGAGCAGGAACAGTTCCGTGACCTCGCCCGCGACTGGGTGGATCGCGAGATCGTCCCGCACGTCACCGAGTGGGACCGGGCCGAGCAGGTCGACCTGAAGATCGTCGGCAAGCTCGCCGAGCTGGGCTTTCTCGGTCTCGGGATCGCCGAGGAGTTCGGTGGCTCGGGCGGCGACTTCCTCTCCTACGTCCTGATGATGGAAGAGCTCGGGCGCGGCGACACCTCCGTCCGCGGCATCGTCTCGGTCTCGCTCGGCCTGGTCGCGAAGAGCATCCAGGCGTATGGGACGGATGCGCAGAAGCGGCACTGGCTGCCCGGCATGTGCGCCGGCGAGACGCTGGGCTGTTTCGGTCTCACCGAGCCGGGCACCGGGTCGGACGCGGGATCGCTGACCACCCGGGCCGTGCGCGACGGCGACGACTGGCTGATCACCGGCGAGAAGATCTTCATCACCAACGGCACCTGGGCGCAGGTGGTGCTGGTGTTCGCGCGTACCGGGGGGCCTGGTCCGAAAGGGATCACCGCCTTCCTGGTCCCCGCCGATGCGCCGGGTCTCACCCGGCGCGAGATCAAGGGCAAGCTCGGCCTGCGTGGCCAGGCAACCGCCGAGATCAACTTCGATGGCGTACGGGTGAGCGACGCGAACCGCCTCGGCCGGGAGGGTGGCGGCTTCAAGATCGCGATGTCGGCTCTGGACAAGGGGCGGATCGCGGTCGCCGCCGGCTCGGTCGGGCTGGCCCGCGGCTGCCTGGAGGCGGCGGTCGCCTACGCCCAGGAGCGCACCCAGTTCGGCAAGCCGATCGCCTCCTACCAGCTCGTGCAGGAGATGCTCGCCGACATGGCCGTGGAGACCGACGCGGCCCGGCTGCTCGTGTGGCGGGCCGCCGACCTGGTCGACCGGGGCCGCCCGTTCGGCACCGAGGCGTCGATGGCCAAGCTGTTCGCCACCGAGTCCGCGGTGAAAGCGTCCAACCAGGCGATCCAGGTGTTCGGCGGCTACGGCTACGTCGACGAGTTCCCGGTCGGCAAGGCCATGCGCGACGCCCGCGTAACCACCCTCTACGAGGGCACCAGCCAGATCCAGAAACTGCTCATCGGCCGGGCGCTGACCGGGATCAGCGCGTTCTGAACAGAGGAGTCCCCTTGAGTCGGGTAGCCATCGTCACCGGTGCCGCGCGCGGCATCGGCGCGGCCACCGCGCTGCAGTTCGCCTCCGAGGGCGCCGCCGTCGCCGTCCTCGACCTCGACCAGGACGCATGCTCGTCAGTCGTCGACCAGATCCGCTCGTCCGGCGGGACGGCTGTCGCCCACGGCTGCGACGTCTCCGACGAGGCCCAGGTGGACGCCGTGATCGACAAGGTCGCGGCCGAGCTGGGCAGCGTCGACGTGCTGGTCAACAACGCGGGCGTGCTGCGCGACAACCTGCTGCACAAGATGTCCGGGGCGGACTGGGACATCGTGATGAACGTGCACCTGCGCGGCGCCTTCCTGTGCAGCCGGGCGGCACAGCGGCACATGGTGCCCCAGAAATCCGGCAAGATCGTGAACACCTCGAGCGTGTCCGCGCTCGGCAACCGCGGGCAGGCCAACTACGCCGCCGCGAAGGCCGGGATCCAGGGCTTCACGCGTACGCTCGCGATGGAGCTGGGGCCGTTCGGCATCAACGTGAACGCGGTGGCCCCCGGCTTCATCGTCACCGAGATGACCGACGCGACCGCGGCCCGGGTCGGCATCTCCGCCGCCGACATGCAGGCCAGGGCCGCCGAGATCACCCCGCTGCGGCGGGTCGGCCACCCGTCGGACATCGCCCAGGTCGTGGCCTTCCTGGCCAGTGACGCCGCGTCGTTCATCACCGGCCAGACCATCTACGTCGACGGCGGACGCCGTCTCTAGTTCGAGGATCCTGATATGCGTCGCTCAGTTTTCAACGAGGACCACGAAGCCTTCCGGCAGACCCTGCGGGAGTTCATCGAGGCCGAGGTGGTTCCCCGCTACGACCAGTGGTTCGTCGAGGGCCAGGTGCCCCGCGACTTCTACAAGCAGCTCGCCGAGCTGGGCCTGTTCGGCATCGAGGTGCCGGAGGAGTACGGCGGCGCCGGCATCGACTCGTTCAAGTTCGCCGCGATCCAGACCGAGGAGACCACGCGGGCCGGCGTCTCGTTCGGCGCTTCCGGAGCACACGTCGCGCTCTGCCTGCCGTACCTGATGCAGCTCGGCACCGAGGAGCAGAAGCGGCGCTGGCTGCCCGAGTTCGTCTCCGGCGACACCATGTACGCGATCGCCATGACCGAGCCCGGCACCGGCAGCGACCTGGCCGGCATGAGCACCACAGCCCGACTCAGCGAGGACGGCACCCACTACGTGCTGAACGGCGCGAAGACCTTCATCACCGGCGGTGTCCTCGCCGACCGGGTGATCGTCTGCGCACGGACCTCGCCGCCGAAGCAGGACGACCGCCGCTACGGCATCTCGCTGCTCGTCGTCGACACCAAGTCGCCCGGCTACTCGGTCGGCCGCAAGCTCGACAAGCTCGGCCTGCGCACCTCCGACACCGCCGAGCTGGCGTTCGACGACGTCAAGGTGCCGGTGGAGAACCTGCTCGGCGAGGAGAACAAGGGCTTCTCGTACCTGGGTCACAACCTGCCCAAGGAGCGCCTCAGCATCGCCTACGGCGCCTACGCCCAGGCCGCCGCCGCGGTCCGCTTCGCCAAGCAGTACGTGCAGGAGCGCAAGGTCTTCGGCCAGGCCGTCTCCTCGTTCCAGAACACCAAGTTCGAGCTGGCCGCCTGCCAGGCCGAGGTCGACGCCGCCCAGGCCGTCGCCGACCGCGCCCTGGAGGCCCTCGACGCCGGCGAGCTGACCGCCGCCGAGGCCGCCTCGGCCAAGCTGTTCTGCACCGAGGTCGCCCACCGCGTGATCGACCGCTGCCTGCAGCTGCACGGCGGTTACGGCTTCATCAACGAGTACCCGATCGCCCGCCTCTACGCGGACAACCGGGTCAACCGCATCTACGGCGGCACCAGCGAGGTCATGAAGATGATCATCGCTAAGGACATGGGTCTCTGAGCTCCGGGGGGAAGGGGTACGGGGTGGCCGGTCGCTCAGTACGGAGGTACCTCGACCGGGCACTCCACCCAGCCCCGTCCGCGCCGCCGGGCGAGCAATGGCACCACGTCGCCCGGCTCCAGACCCATCGCCGCGCCGATCTCGGCGCGCAGTCGTTGCTCCATGGCGCCGTCAAACGCTCGCCGGCCCACCCGGACGAGATTCGCGGCGCGGGCCAGGGTGTGCGGATGCCCCGCGCCGCTGATGGCGACCGAACGCTCGTAGACCGCGCGTAGCAGCTGGTACGCGTTCGGGAGATCGCCGGTGGTCGCTTCGTCCAGGGCGCAGCCGGCCTCCGCGGCCAGCGTGATCCAGTGATCGGCGCCGAGAACGTGCCGAGCCAGAGCCACCGCCTCGCGACCGTGCCGGGCGGCCGCACCGAACTCGTTGTTGCGGCGCTCGACGACGGCGGTGGCCACCAGAGCCGCGACGGTCGCCGGGTGCTCCTTGCCGTACACCTGCCGGTGCAGCTCCAACGTGCGGACCGCGAGGGACAAGGCGCCGGCCGGCTCGCTCGGGTGGGTGACGTATGCCGAGGTCTGAAGGGCCCGGACATGGAAGGCGCCCAGGTCCGCCTCGATCTCCGGCAGCACAGTGCGGATCATCTCGTGGGCGCGTTCGTGCGCACCCAGGTAGTACCGGTCCAGCCCGCACATCCACCGGGAGTACAGGGTGTCGGGGTGATGCGGCCCGAGGACGAGCTCGCGAAGGGCGACATTCTCCTCGTCCAGCGCGAACGCATCCGCGAACCTGCCCAGATGGCGCAGGTCAGCTGCCAGGTTGTTGCGCACCCGGATGGTGAAGACGTCGGTCTCCCCGGACGTGTCGCACGCCCGGTCCAGGGTCACCAGGTCCAGCCGGTACGCACGGCGGAAGTCCCCGGCCAGCCGCAGGCTCCCGCCGTAGCTGTTCGCGATCTTGAGGGTGACCCGGTGCGTCTCCCCGAGGGCCCGCCGGGCCCGGCTCAGCGTCTCCTCCAGCAGCGGAGTGACGGTGAACTGCTCACCCAGCGTCCGGGCCGCTTCGACCAGGGACAAGGCGGCCCGTAACGTCAGTTGGTGATCCGGGCCGAGAAGCTCACCCCAGCGGTTCCACGCCTCCCGCGCCAGGCGATGTGCGCTCGCGCTGTCCCCACGGACCTCCAGGTACCGGATGTGCTGCAACACCAGTTCCTGGATGTGCCGGTCCGCGCTCTCCACGCAACCGGCGGAGCGTAGGTGTGCCGTGATCAGGCCATGGGCCGGCCAGGATGCCGGTTCGTCCACCCAGGGCGCTGAGGAGACGGCCGCGGCGAGCAACCTCTGCGCAGCGGACCGGAGCTCCGCCTGGTCATTCGGTTGTAGCCGGGCCCGGACCACCGCCTGTACCAGCCGATGCACCTGAATGGTGCCGCGGGCTTTGTCGAGCCTCGCCAGTGAAAGACGGCCGACCTGCGTCATCGCCCGGTCCAGGCGGACCGGATCGGCCAGGACGGTGCGCAGCGCGAGTGGCAGGTCACCGAGCTGTTCGGCGAGCCGGCCCGCGTCGGTGTCAGTGACACCGGGGTTGCGCTTGCGGAGCAGAGCCACACTCTCGTCACGGTGCAGGACCTCCACCTCGACGGTGTCGGCCAGACTGTGCCACGTTCGGTTGCGCGACGTGATCAACACTCGCCCGGTCGAGTGCGGCTGCGCCGCCTCCGGCAGATACGGCCGCAGCGTTGCCGGGTCCTCGGCATTGTCGAAAACGACCAGCCAGCGGCGGAACGGGATCCCACGGCGCAGCCCGTCACGGACCATGTCGACCGTCCGCTCGAGAGTCTCCGACTCGGCGATGCCCATGGTTCGCGCCAGGTTGAGCCACGCCGATCGCAGCACCGCCTCCTGCTCAGCCGGCATCCACGCCACCAGGTCGAACGCGGATCGGTGGCGGTGCGTGAACTCGATGGCGAGATGCGTCTTTCCCACCCCGCCGAGCCCGTACAGAGCATGCGGGACGAGTGCGGTCACCGCCGGGTCGGCGCTGTCCGCCGTTCGCAGATCCAGCCCCGCCAGCAGGTCTTCCCGGCCGGTGAAGTGCCGGTTCCGAGGTGGCACGTCCAGCCAGATCGGCGCCGGGACGGGAACCGGCTCGCGGTGGACGGCTCGCAGATTCCCGGCCGCCCTCTCCGCCGCGACGGTGAGCCCGGACGAGACGGCCACCACGACGGCCAGGACGCCGAACAGCCACGGGTTCCAGCCGTCGGTCAGCACGTTGGTCAGCCAGCTCCCGGCAGCGACGACCACCGGCAGGGAACCGATGACGAGGGGCGTGCTGACGCGGCGGGTCCTCTTCTCGGGGAGCAACCGGCGCCACCTCCCAGGAGCAGCACTCGAATGCAGAAAAGCTACAACGCCGGGCCCGGGTCCGGGCGGCATGGCCACGACGACCAGCCGACCACGGCGGGTACGGACCAGACCGCCGGATGCCGGATCACGACCCCTAGGCTTTCCGGCATGGCGCTCCTCCACAAGGCAACGATCACGCCCAGCAAACTTGAACTGCTCGCGGCCTGGCTGCCGACCCGCCCGTGGTACGACGGACCGGCCGAGCCCGAGCTGACCCGCGTCGCCGGCGCGCGGTTCGACGACCCGGACGGTGAGGTGGGCATCGAGACCCTCATCGTTCGTGCCGGTGACGGCCCGGCGTGGCAGATTCCGCTCACCTACCGCGGCGCCCCGCTCGACGGCGCCGAGGCGCACCTGGTCGGCACGGTCGAGCACTCGGTGCTCGGCAAGCGCTGGGTGTACGACGCCACCGGCGACCCGGTCTACGTGGCCGAGCTGACCCGGGTGATCCGGGAGGGCGGGCACGAGGCGCCGGAGGAGGTCGACAACGGCGGCGAGCGGGTGCTCCGCGAACCCGACCTCAAGCTGAGCGGCAGCGGCGCCGGGACGCCGCCGGCCGGGGAGATCACCGGGCACCGGGACGGCGACCCGACCGTGGTCCGGGCCGGTGCGGTCGAGCTGGTGGTCAGCCGGGTGCCGCTGGTCGCCGTGGACCCGGCCGACGTCGGCGTGCTCACCGGCTGCTGGCCCGGCCAGGAGACCCCGGTCGCCCTGGTCCACCTGCGCGCCTAGGCCGGCGATCTCAGCGAAGGCGAACGCCGGCCTATTCCTCTTCGCCGGGCACCACCAGGCCCTGCTCGTACGCGTAGACCACCGCCTGCACCCGATCTCGCAGGTCCAGCTTCGTCAGCACCCGGCTGACGTGCGTCTTCACGGTCGCGTCGGACAGGTGCAGGCGGACCGCGAGTTCGGCGTTGCTCAGCCCGCGGGCCACCAGCCGGAGCACCTCGAGTTCGCGCTCGGTGAGCCGGTCGGTGGCCCGGGCGGCCGCGGCGGCCGGTGGCGGCACCCGCATGTACCGGCTGATCAGGCGCCGGGTGACCGCCGGTGCGAGCAGCGCGTCCCCGGCGGCGACCGTGCGGACCGCCTCGGCGAGCTGGCCGGGCGGCGCGTCCTTCAGCAGGAACCCGGCGGCTCCGGCGTGCAGGGCGTCGTAGACGTACTCGTCCAGGTCGAACGTGGTCAGCACCAGCACGTGCGGGGCGTCCGGCCGGCCGGTGATCCGGCGGGTGGCCTCGATGCCGTCCATCTTCGGCATCCGGATGTCCATCATCACGACGTCGGGGGAGAGGTCGGCGGTGGCGCGGACCGCCTCGGCGCCGTCGGAGGCCTCACCGACGATGGTGATGTCCGGCTGGGCGCCGAGCATGCCGGCGAGTCCGGAACGGATCAGCGCGTGGTCGTCGGCGACCAGGACGCGGATCATGACGGGTCCCGGGGCAGCCGGGCGGTGACGGTGAAGCCTTCGCTGTCGGGTTCGGCGGTGAGCGTCCCGCCGTACAGCCGGGCGCGCTCGCGCATGCCGATCAGGCCGCGGCCCGGGTGGGACACCGCCGTGGGTGGGCCGCCGGTGTTGCGTACGTTGATGGTGATCTCTCTTTCCCGATAGCCGATCCGGACCGTGGCCGGCGCCCCGCCGGCATGCCGGCGCACGTTGGTCAGCGCCTCCTGGACGATCCGGAAACCGGCCAGGTCGACGCCGGCCGGCACGGTCCCGCGGTCGCCCTCGACGATCAGCTCGACCTGCAGGCCCGCGGCCCGGACCTCGTCGACCAGTTCGCCGGTGCGGTCCAGGGTGGGCTGGGGGAGCAGTTCGGCGCGGGTGTCGTCGTCGCGCAGCACGTCCAGGACGTGCCGCATCTCGGTGAGCGCCTCGCGCGCGGTGGACCGGGCCGCAGCGATGTGCCGGCGGGCGCTCTCCGGGTCCAGGGCGATCAGTTCCTCGGCCGCACCGGCCTGCACGGCCACGATGGACAGCGAGTGCGCCACCACGTCGTGCAGTTCCCGGGCGATCCGTTCCCGCTCGGCGGTGACCGCCGTCGCGGCCCGGCGCTCGGCGTCGGCACGTTCGGCGTCCGCGCGTACCGCGGCTTGTGCTGCGGCTTCCCGGGCTGCCACCGCCCTGGATGCGGCGCGTGCCGCGGCCTCGCGCTCCACCTCGGCCTGGGCCACCCGGACCCGGATCAGCCAGCCCGCCACCCACGCCCCGGTCACGAAGAAGCCGAGGATGATGACCTGCCCGACGTCCGGCTTGTTCGAGTAGTAGCCGAGCGGGAACAACGACAGCATCGTCGCGACGGTCGCCACCCCGCCGAGCACGGTGAAGGCGACCCGCCGCCCGTGCAGCGCCACCGAGAACGTGGCGACCAGCAGGCTGGGGAACGGGAACGTGGTGGTCTCCGGCCCGGTGACGGTGATGACCCGCACGATCAGCATCACCACGATCACCGCCAGCACCGTCATCGGCGCCCGGCGGCGCAGCACGAGCGGCAGCGTGACCCCGGCTGCGAACGCCAATCGCTGCCAGAGCGCGCCGGGGCCGGGCAGGGCGACGGCCTCGATCGCCGCCCAGCCGCAGAGCAGGGCGGTGAGCGCGACGTCGGCGCGGGGTGGCCGGCGCGGTACCCGGGAGAGGGTGGTCAGGGCATCCACGGCGAGGACCCTAACCATCCGCGCGGCGCGCGGGCGTCATCCTCCAGGCGCACAAAGATCATCATTCGGAGGTACGTGCGGACGACCGCAGACCGACGAGCCGGGGCGGGTGTTCTCCGTAACTTGATCGGCATGACGATCACTACCTCGGAAAACACCACTGCGACCACCGCCACGGTCCGGCCCGTCGTGGGCTGGCTGGCCGCTGCCGGAGCCATCGCCTCCGCGGTTGCCGGCGCCATCCAGGCGGTCCGCTCCGACGACGGCAACCCGCTGGTCGGCACCTCCGAACACGTGCTGCTGGCCATGGTCGCCGCGGCGCTGGTGTTCTGGATACCCGGCTACCTGGCCCTCGGCAGGTTGGCCGGCACCCGCACCGCCCGCATCGGCGCCTGGCTCGCGGTTGCCGGCTCGGCCCTGCTGGCGCTCGGCATGACCAGCACGAACCTGCACGACCAGGACTACTCGTGGTTCCCGATCGTGGCGGCCCCGGCCAACCTGTTCTGGCTGCTCGGCTCGATCCTGCTGGCCGTCGCCACCTGGCGGACCCGCACCCTGCCCCGCCCGCTGGCCTTCGCCCTGGTGCTGGTCTGGCTGACGTCGATCATCCTGTCCCAGGCCGGCGGCAACCTGATCGCCGGCGTGATCTGGGGCTTCGTCGCCTGGTCGCTGCTGGCCGCCGCCCGCCGGACCGCCTGACCCCGGCTGTCACCGAGCGCGGTATCCCGGCCGGGGAAGCGACAGCAGGCGTCAGCCGAGGGCTTCGCCCGCTTTGCGGGCGGCGATCAGGACCGGGTCCCAGACCGGGGCGTACGGCGGCGCGTAACCCAGGTCGAGCGCGGTCATCTCGGTGACCGTCATCCTGTTCCACAGGGCGACCGCGAACGCGTCGATCCGCTTGGCCGCCTCAGTCTTGCCGACGATCTGCGCGCCGAGCAGCAGCCCGGTGTCCCGCTCCGCAAGGATCTTGACAGTCATCGGGACCGCGCCGGGGAAGTACCCGGCGCGGTTCGTCGACTCCACCGTCGCGGTGACGAACTCGTACCCGGCCACCGAGGCCTCGCGCGACGTCAGCCCGGTGCGGGCCACCTCCAGGTCGCAGATCTTGGTGATGCCGGTGCCGACGACGCCGGGGAAGGTCGCGTACCCGCCGCCGATGTTGATCCCGGCGACCCGGCCCTGCTTGTTGGCGTGGGTGCCGAGCGGGACGTGCATCCGGCGGCCGCTGACCAGGTTCAGCACCTCGGTGCAGTCACCGGCCGCCCAGACGCCCTCGCCGACCCGCTGGCGCAGGTCGGGGACGAGCCCGCCGGAATCGCCCAGCGGCAGACCCGCGGAGGAGGCGAGTTCGGTGTTCGGGCGTACCCCCAGACCGAGGACCACGATGTCGGCCGGCAGCGTCCCGCTGTCGGTGACCACCGCGCTGATCCGGTCGTTCCTGGTCTCCAGGCCCTGCACCGTCACGCCGGTGCGCAGGTCGATGCCGAGCTTGCGGACCGACTCGGCCACGAGCGCGCCCATGTCCGGATCCACGGTGGACATCGGCTGGTCGGCCTTCTCCACCAGGGCGACCCGCAGCCCGCGCCGGACGAGCGCCTCGGCCATCTCGACACCGATGTAGCCGGCGCCGATCACCACGGCGGACTCCGGTTTCGGCGACTCGTCCAGCCAGGCGTGCACCGCCGCTCCGTCGCCCAGGGTCTGCACGCCGAACACGCCGCTCGCCGGGGTCTGCGCCCACGGGGGGCTGACCGGGGTGGCGCCGGCCGCGTAGACCAGCTCGTCGAAGCCCTCCCGCACGTCCCGGCCGGCCGCCAGGTCGCGCACGGTGACCGTACGCGCGTCCAGGTCGATACCGGTCACCCGATGCCGGATGCGCACCTCGATGCCGGCCTCCCGGAACGCCGCCGGGTCCCGGGCGATCAGCCCGTCCGGCCCGTCCACCAGGCCGCCGATCCAGTACGGAATGCCGCAGGCCGAGTACGACGTGAAGTCACCCCGCTCGAACGCGAGGATCTCCAGGTCTTCCCGGCCGCGGCGTTTGCGGGCCTGCGAGGCCGCGGACATACCCGCTGCGTCGCCCCCGATGACGATCAGTCGCACGCGTCCCATTCTGCCCTGAAGTCACGGCCGGAATTGAAGGAAAGCTGCCGGCAGTTGTTGCCTGCCGCATCAGCCCCGATCTATGGTGACCGCACCGCTCCTCATTTCACCGAGCTTTCGCTCGTGTCACCGTCGAAGCGCTTCGACGATCGGTCCGCAAACCCATTCTCAGGAGAGCGTCATGCGAAAACGCGGTTTGGCCGTCCTCGCCGCCGCCCTGCTGGTCGTGCCCCTGGCTCCGTCCGCCGCCCGGGCCGACCCCGCCTTTCCGTTCCGTGATCCGAGCCTGCCGCTGCAGACCCGCCTCGACGACCTGGTCGGCCGGCTCACCCTCGACGAGAAGATCTCCCTGCTGCACCAGTACCAGCCGGCCGTCCCACGCCTCGGCCTCGAGGTGTTCAAGTCGGGCACCGAGGCGCTGCACGGGGTCGCCTGGTCCAACGACTACCGCAACAACGGCGCCAAGATCGACGCGACGGCGACGGTGTTCCCGCAGGCCGTCGGCCTGGCCAGCACGTGGGATCCGGAGCTGATCGAACGGGTCGGTGACGCGGTCGGCGACGAGCTGCGCGGCTTCCACGCGCGGGATCCGGTCGTGTGGGGCCTGAACACCTGGGCGCCGGTGGTCAACCTGCTGCGTGACCCGCGCTGGGGCCGCAACGAGGAGGGCTACTCGGAGGACCCGCTGCTGTCCGGCGAGATCGCCACCGCGTACGGGCGGGGCC
Organism: Actinoplanes sp. NBC_00393; assembly: GCF_036053395.1. Classification (NCBI taxonomy): domain Bacteria; kingdom Bacillati; phylum Actinomycetota; class Actinomycetes; order Micromonosporales; family Micromonosporaceae; genus Actinoplanes; species Actinoplanes sp. NBC_00393. The sequence goes on from NZ_CP107942.1 coordinate 504,318, forward strand.
TGCAGGGCGACGACCCGGACCATCTGAAGGTCGCGCCCACCCTGAAGCACTACGCCGCCTACAACAACGAGACCAAACGGGACGTGACCTCGTCCAACGTCCCGCAGCGGGTGCTCAACGAGTACGAGCGCAAGCCGTTCGAGATCGCCCTGCGCAACGACGCGGCGACCGGTGTGATGGCCTCCTACAACCTGATCAACGGCCGGCCCGCCACTGTGGACCCGGACCTCGGCACACTCGTCCGGGACTGGAGCGAGCGGCGGCTCTTCAACGTCAGCGACGCCTGGGCGCCGACCAACCTGACCGGCTCGCAGCAGTACTTCGCCACCCAGGCCGAGGCGAACGCCGCGCTGCTCAAGGCCGGTCTGGACAGCTTCACGGTGAACGACACCAACGCCGAGCCGACCACCACCGCGGTCAAGGAGGGGCTCGCGCAGGGACTGCTCACCGAGGCCGACATCGACGAGTCGGTGGGCAACGCGCTGAGCATCCGGTTCCGGCTCGGTGAGTTCGATCCGGACGGTGGCCCGTACGCGGACATCACGCCCGCGGTGATCGACAGCCCGCAGCATCGCGCGCTGGCCCGGGAGACCGCCGCCGAGGCGGCGGTGCTGCTGAAGAACACCGGCGCGTTGCCGCTCAAGCCGGGCGGTGACGTCGCGGTCGTCGGTCCGCTGGCCGACAAGCTCTACAGCGATTGGTACGGCGGACAGCTCCCGTACGAGGTGACGGTGCTGGACGGCATCAAGGCCCGGGCGAAGTCGGTGACCAGCGCGTTCGGTGCCGACCGGATCGCTCTGAAGGACGTGTCGACCGGCCGCTACCTGAGCGCGACCGCCGGCCCCGCCGGTGTCGTCGAGACCACCGCCACGCCGGCCGCCCAGTTCGAGAGCGTGGACTGGGGCGACGGCGTCTCCACCCTGCGCAACGTCGGCAACGGCAAGCTGCTCGGCTACAACTGGGGACCGTTCGTCACCGTCGAGAACAACCCGACCGGCTGGTTCGTGCAGCAGCAGTTCAAGCTCGAGGAGCAGTCCGACGGCACGGTCGTGCTGCACTACGTCGGCTACGAGACGCAGGAGTCCTGGTTCGGCGCGAACACGTACGTGACGATCGGCGCCGACGGCAATCTGGCCCTCGGCTCGCCGGACGCGGCCGGCGCCGCCCGCTTCACCCGGGAGGTCCTGGTCGACGGGGTGGCCGAGGCCGCCGCCACCGCGAAGAAGGCGAAGACCGCCGTGGTCGTCGTCGGCACCGACCCGTTCGTCGCCGGCCGTGAGGTGCACGACCGCGCGTCGATCGATCTCGGCGCCCGGCAGGAGGCGCTGATCAGGGCGGTCCGGGCGGCGAACCCGAACACCGTCGTGGTGGTGCAGTCCAGCTACCCGCAGACGCTCACCTGGGCGCAGCGCAACGTGCCGGGCATCCTCTGGACCACGCACGCCGGCGCCGAGACCGGGCACGCGGTCGCCGACGTGCTCTTCGGCGACGTGAACCCGGCCGGCCGGGTCACCCAGACCTGGCCCGCCTCGACCGAGCAGCTTCCCGACGACCTGCTCCAGTACGACATCATCAACACCGGACAGACCTATCTCTACAGCGACGCCAAGCCGCTGTACGCCTTCGGGCACGGGCTCTCCTACACCACCTTCAAGTACGGGAAGCCGGTGGTGAGGAACGGCAGGGTCAGCCTGACCGTCACCAACACCGGCAGGCGGGCCGGCGACGAGGTGGTCCAGCTCTACACCCACCAGCGCACCTCCCGGGACGCCACCCCGGTCAAGCAACTGCGCGGCTTCCAGAAGGTGCATCTCGCGGCCGGTCAGTCGAGGACCGTCACGTTCGCGCTGAAGCCGGCCGACCTGGCCCGCTGGGATCAGACCCGGCAGCGCTGGATCGTGGAGACCTCGGTCTACGACGTTCTTCTCGGTTCCTCGTCGAGCGACATCCGGCAACGGGCGACGCTGCCGGTGCGCGGGGAGACCATCCCGGCGCGCGATCTGGCCGAGGAGACCAGGGCGGAGACCTTTGACGCGTACGCCGGAGCGCGCTTGCTGGACGAGACCAAGGCGCGCGGCACCGTGGTCGGGGCGCAGTCGGCCGGCGACTGGATCGCCTTCCGCGACGCCGCGCTGCGGGGCGGGACCACCTTCACCGCTCGCGCTTCCGGCGCGGGAACCGTGCAGGTCCGGCTCGGTTCGCCGACCGGACGGCTGCTCGGCACCGCCACGCTCGCCGACACCGGCGGCGTCTACCGGTACGCGACGGTGACCGCCGCGCTGGCCAAGGCGAACGGGCGCCAGGACGTCTACCTCGTGCCCAGTCCGGGTCTGCGGCTGGCCACGTTCAGCATCCGGTGACGTGATCACCGTGGGTGTGCCCGGCGAGGTGCACCCACGGTGATCAGTAGGATCCACGAAAGGAGAGGCTGTGGCGACTTGGGGAGGCGCAGTGCCCACGATCAACGACGTCGCCAGGGCGGCCGGGGTGTCGCCCAGCACGGTGTCGTACGTGCTGAGCGGCCGCCGTCCGATCTCGGCCGAGACCCGTGCCCGGGTCCAGGCGGCCATCGCCGAGCTCGGCTTCCACCCGCACGCCGGGGCGCGTGCCCTGGCCAGCAGCAAGACCAACGTGCTCGCGCTGGTCGCGCCGCTGCGCGTGGACGTCAACGTGCCGGTCATCATGCAGTTCGCCACCGCGGTGGTCACCGCAGCCCGCTCGTACAACCACGACGTGCTGCTGCTCACCAAGGACGAGGGCACCGCGGGGCTGGAGCGGGTGGCGCACAGCACCATGGTCGACGCGTTGATACTGATGGACCTGGAGCGCGACGACCTGCGGATCCCGGCCCTGCGCCGGCTCAAGCAGCCGTCCGTGCTGATCGGGCTGCCGTCCGACCACACCGGCATCGCCTGCGTCGACCTGGACTTCGCGGCCGCCGCCCGGGAGGCGCTGACTCATCTCGCCGGGCACGGCCACCAGCGGATCGGCCTGGTGGGTCCGTCGCCGGCGGTCTATCGACGGCAGACGACGTACGCGGACCGGTTCCTCTCGGGTTTCCTGGAGGCCTCGGCTGAGCTGGGCCTGCGGACTGTGACCCATCCCTGCGAGCCGGGCGCCGAAGGCGTGCGGTCCTGCCTGGCCGAGATCGACGCCGAGTTGCCCGCCCTGACCGCCCTGGTCGTGCACAACGAGGAGGCGCTGCGGCCGCTGCTGGACCTGTTGCACGCCACCGGCCGGCGGGTCCCGGAGGACATCTCGATCGTCGCGATCTGCCCGCGCGACGTGGCGGTCTCGATGCCGGTCAACCTGACCTCGATCGACATCCCGGCGCACGACGTCGGGACCCTCGCGGTGGAGACCGCGATGCGGCTGCTGGACGGTCGCCGGGTGGAGTACACCCGCCTGCTCGCACCGAGCCTGGTGGAGCGGGACAGCTGCCGCGAAATCTCCACGTCACACCGTTGACACGACAGGCGCGCGTTTCATAGCGTCTCGGCAAGGCACATCGTCGAAGCGCTTCGACAGCGGGCTTCGATTCGTCGAAGCGCTTCGACGATGGTGCCGCCGGCTTTGACAGATTCCAGTCCCTCTGGGAGGACGGCATGTTCCGATCACGATCCGGTCTGGCGGCCGGTGCGCTGCTGCTCGCGGCGTCACTCGGCCTGGCCGCCTGCGGCGGCGACGACAGCGGCGGCGCCGAGGAGGGCGCCGACGCCAAGACCCTGACGCTCTGGCACTACGAGGGCCCGACCAGCGCGATGGGCATCGCCTGGACCAAGGCGATCGAGATCTTCAAGGAGAAGCACCCGGGCGTCGAGGTGAAGTTCGAGGAGAAGGGCTTCGAACAGATCCAGCAGAACGCCCAGATGATCCTCAACTCGGACAGCGCGCCCGACATCATGGAATACAACAAGGGCAACGCGACCGCCGGCCTGCTCTCCAAGCAGGGCCTGCTCACCGACCTCAGCGAGCAGGCCACCGAGCGCGGCTGGGACAAGAAGCTGAGCTCCAGCCTGCAGACCACCGCGAAGTACGACGAAGACGGCATCATGGGCTCGGGCAAGTTCTACGGCGTGCCCAACTACGGCGAATACGTGATGGTCTACTACAACAAGGACCTGTTCGCGAAGCACAAGGTCGAGGTGCCGACCACCCTCGACCAGTTCACCGCCGCGATGGACACCTTCGTCAAGGCCGGCGTGACCCCGCTCTCCGTCGGCGGCGCGGAGTACCCGGCCCAGCAGATCTTCTACGAGCTCGCGCTCTCCAAGGCCGACCGCGCGTTCGTCGACGACTACCAGCTCTACAAGAACAAGGTCGACTTCAAGGGCGCGCAGCTCAGCTACGGCGCGCAGACCTTCGCCGACTGGGTGAAGGCCGGTTACATCTCGAAGGACTCGGCCGGCATCAAGGCCGAGGACATGGGCGTCGCCTTCACCCAGGGCAAGTTCCCGATCCTGATCTCCGGCAGCTGGTGGTACGGCCGGTTCGCCAACGAGATCAAGAACTTCGAGTGGGGCACCTTCCTGTTCCCGGGCAACAACCTGCACCCGGGCTCCAGCGGCAACCTCTGGGTGGTGCCGGAGAAGAGCAAGGCCAAGGCGCTGGCGTACGACTTCATCGACATCACCATGACGCCGGAGATCCAGGCGCTGCTCGGTAACAGCGGTGGTGTCCCGGTCGCGGCCGACGTCGCGCAGATCACCGACCCGAAGAACAAGGAGCTGATCGAGAACTTCAACAAGATCTCGACCAGCGACGGCCTCGCGTTCTACCCGGACTGGCCGGCGCCCGGCTACTACGACGTGCTGGTGGCCGGCGTGCAGGGCCTGATCAACGGCTCGAAGACGCCGGACGCGGTCCTCGACGAGATCGCCGGCCCGTACAACGAGAACCTCGCGGATCTCGGCAAGTAAGCGCAGCGCGCGGGCGGTGGTCCGCCACCGCCCGCGCCGCGAAAGGGAGCCGGTATGGCTAAACAAAAGGGTTACGCGGTCTATCTGATCCCCGGCGTGCTCGCCTCGCTGCTGGTGATCATCGTGCCGCTGGTCATGACGGTCTACATCAGCTTCACCAAGTGGACCGGTGTCGGTGACCCGCGCTGGGTCGGCTTCGACAACTACACCCGCCTCTTCGGCGACACCCTGTTCTGGCAGTCGTTCAGCAACATCATCCTGCTCATCATCGCGATGGCGGTGATCCCGACGCTGCTCGGCCTGGTGCTGGCGGCGGTGCTCTTCGACTACGTGGCCAAGAAGTTCGGGGACCGCTGGGCCGGCTTCTTCCGCTCCGGCTACTACCTGCCGCAGGTCATCCCGGTCGCCGTGACCGGCATCATCTGGGCCTGGATCCTGCACCCCAGTTACGGCGCGCTGAACCGGATCCTGGAGGCGGTCGGGCTCGGCGGGCTCGCGAAGAACTGGCTCGGTGACCCGGACTACGCGCTGTACAGCGTGATGGCCGTGATGATCTGGTTCCAGCTCGGCTACCCGATCGTCATGTTCATGTCCGGTCTGCAGCGCATCGACCCGTCGATCTACGAGGCGGCGGACCTGGACGGCGCCACCTGGTGGCAGCGGTTCCGCAAGATCACGGTGTACATGATCCGGCCGGAGTTCTACGTCGTGCTGATCACCACCACGATCGCGGCGCTGAAGATCTTCGGTCAGGTCTTCGTGCTCACCGGGGGTGGGCCGAGCAACGCGACGCTGGTGCCGTCCTACTTCGCCTACAAGAACTTCTTCGAGAAGGCCCAGGTCGGGTACGGGTCGGCGATCTCCACTGTGCTCACGGTGCTGATCGTCGTGCTCGCCTTCGTGTTCCTGCGGCTGCAGCACCGGGCCGAGGAGCAGTCATGACCGTCACGGCTACGAAAGCTCCCGCGCGTACCCCGTCCGGTGACGCGCCGAAGGCGCTGCGGCATCGCAACCCGGCCCGGTTCTTCGTGCTCACCGGCCTGCTGGTGCTCTTCCTCCTGCTGGTCGGGCCGCTGCTGGTGGTCGCGGTGAACGCGGTGAAGAGCCCGGCCGAGTACGCCGGCAGCGGCCCGCTCTCGATCCCGACGAGCCTCTACTGGGACGGCATCGTCGACTTCTGGAACCGGGTGAACTTCGGCCAGAAGCTCTGGAACAGCTTCATCACCAGCCTGGTCGTCGCGGTCCTCGGTGTCGTGCTGAGCATCCTCAACGCGTACGCACTGGGCATCGGCCGGGTGAAGGGCCGCGTCTGGTTCCTGGTGTTCTTCCTGGTCGCGAACCTGCTGCCGCAGGAGGTGCTGGTCTACCCGCTGTACTACATCTCCAAGGAAGCCGGCCTCTACGACAACCTGATCGCGATCATCATCATCTTCACGGTCATCCAGAGTGCCTTCGGCACCTACCTGCTGACCTCGGTCTACAGCGAGTTCCCCCGGGAACTGCTGGAAGCCGCGTCCATCGACGGCGCCGGCAAATGGCGCACGCTGTGGCGGGTGGTGGTCCCGGTCAGCATGCCGACGCTGGGCGTGCTCTTCACGTTCTTCTTCATCTGGACGTGGAACGAGTTCTTCCTGCCGCTGGTCTTCCTGATCTCCAACGACAACCAGACCGTCCCGGTGGCACTGGGCGTCCTGCAGGGCGACCGGATGATGGACGCCACCACGACCAGCGCCTCGGCGCTGATCGGCATCCTCCCCGCGATGCTCTTCTTCCTGATCTTCCAGCGGACCCTCACGCGCGGCATCGCCGCCGGCGCCATCAAGTAAAGGATCTTCATGAAGTTCACCGACGGCTATTGGCGCAAGCGTGACGGTCTCACTGTGCTCCACCCCGCGCACTTCCAGGACAGCGTCGCGGCGCCGGACTCGCTGACCGTCTACGCCGCCACCCGGCCGGTCCGCCATCGCGGTGACACGCTCAACGCCCCGCTCATGACGGTCACCTGCTCGGCGCCGGCGCCGGACGTCATCCGGGTCACCATCGAGCACTTCCAGGGACTGGAGCCGCGGCTGCCCGAGTTCGCCATCGCTTCGTCGCCGGTCGACGTCGTCGTCGATGACACCTCGATCACGTCCGGTGCGCTGACCGCACGGTTCAACCCGGGGGAGAACTGGGCGCTCGACTTCTTCGCCGACGGGCGCCGGATCACCGGCAGCGGCTGGAAGGGCATGGGCATCGTCGACACCGATGACGGCGAGTCCTATGTGCACGAGCAGCTCGACCTCGGTGTCGGCGAGACGGTCTACGGCCTCGGCGAGCGCTTCGGGCCGTTCGTCAAGAACGGCCAGAGCATCGACATCTGGAACGAGGACGGCGGCACCAGCAGCGAGCAGGCGTACAAGAACGTCCCGTTCTACTTCACCAACGCGGGGTACGGCGTGCTCGTCGACCACCCCGGCAAGGTGTCGTTCGAGGTCGCCTCGGAGATGGTGTCGCGGACCCAGTTCAGCGTCGCCGGCCAGTCGCTGTCCTACCTGGTGATCCACGGACCCACCCCGGCCGACGTGATCCGCAAGTACACCGCGCTGACCGGCCGCCCGGCGCTGCCCCCGGCCTGGTCGTTCGGCCTCTGGCTGACCACCTCGTTCACCACCTCCTACGACGAGGAGACGGTCAACAAGTTCGTCGGCGGATTCCACGACCGGGATCTGCCGCTCAGCGTCTTCCACTTCGACACGTTCTGGATGCGCGAGTTCAACTGGTGCGACTTCGAGTGGGACTCCCGGGTCTTCCCGGACCCGCCGGGCATGCTCAAGCGGCTCGCCGACCGGGGACTGCGCACCTGCCTGTGGATCAACCCGTACATCGCCCAGCGCTCCGCGCTGTTCGCCGAGGGCAAGGCCAAGGGCTACCTGGTCAAGCGGGCCAACGGCGACGTCTTCCAGTGGGACCTCTGGCAGGCCGGGATGGGCCTGGTCGACTTCACCAACCCGTCCGCGCGCGAGTGGTATGCGGCCAAGCTGCGTGGTCTTGTCGAGATGGGCGTCGACGCGTTCAAGTCCGACTTCGGCGAGCGGGTCCCGACCGACGTGGTGTGGCACGACGGGTCCGACCCGGAGCGGATGCACAACTACTACACACAGCTCTACAACCAGGTCGTCTTCGACGTGCTGCGTTCATCGAAGGGCGAAGGCGAGGCCGTGCTGTTCGCCCGCTCGGCCACGGTCGGCGGGCAGCAGTTCCCGGTGCACTGGGGCGGCGACAACTCCAGCAACTTCGAGTCGATGGCGGAGAGCCTGCGTGGCGGGCTGTCCCTGATGTCGTCCGGCTTCGGGTTCTGGAGCCACGACATCGGCGGCTTCGAGGGGTTGCCGGACCCGGCGGTGTTCAAGCGGTGGGTCGCGTTCGGGCTGCTCAGCTCGCACAGCCGGTTGCACGGCAGCACGTCGTACCGGGTGCCGTGGGACTTCGACGAGGAGGCGGTGGACGTGCTCCGGCACTTCACGCACCTTAAGTACCGGCTGATGCCGTACCTGTTCGGCGTGGCCCGCGAGGCGCACCTGGACGGCCTGCCGGTGATGCGGCCGATGGCGTTCTCCTTCCCGGCGGACCCGGCGGTCACCCACCTGGACCGGCAGTACCTGCTCGGCGGAGACCTGCTGGTCGCGCCGGTCTTCACCGCCGGCGGCGACGTGCAGTTCTACGTGCCGGCCGGGCGGTGGACCCACTTCCTGACCGGTGAGGTCGTGGAGGGCCCCGGCTGGGTCCGGGAGACGCACGCCTTCGACAGCGTGCCGCTGCTGGTCCGGCCGGGCGCGATGATTCCGGTGGGCAACCGGGTGGACCGGCCCGACTACGACTACCGCGACGGGGTGACCCTGCGGTTGTTCGAGCCGGCCGAGGGGCGTACCGCGGTGGTCGTGCCCGGCCCGGCCGGCGCCGACAGCGTCTTCACGGTCGTCCGGGAGGGCGCGGAGATCCGCATCGGCCGCACCGGCGACGCCCTGCCGTGGCGCGTCCAGCTCGGCGACGAGGTCACCGAACTCGCCGCTGACCAGGACAGCTGCACCCTCACCCTGGGCTAGCAGCGACGAGTGCCCGGCGGAGCCCACCCGGCTCCGCCGGCCGCTCCCCGCCCCGCCCTGCCTTGCGCCGCGCCGCCCCGCCCTGCCTCGCCCCGCGCCGTCCCGCGCTGCCTTGCGCCGCGCCGCCCTGCCCTGCCTTGCGCCGCGCCGCGCCGCCCTGTCTCGCCTCGGGCGCAAGATCAGCGTCGGCTGGCGATGGGTTCCCGGAGCGTCGGCACACCCACAGCGGGTGTGGGCACACACGCTGTGGGTGTGGCCCCTTCCGGGAAATCCTGCTGGACGGCGCTGCCCGGCGCGGGCTGATCTGTCGGCCGTGCGGACCCAGCCGGATCGAGGGAGGGCTGGGCGGTACGGGGGAGGGCTGGCGGTGCCAGGAAGGACTGGGCGGTGCCAGGGAGGACTGGGCGGTGCCAGGGAGGACTGGGCGGTTCGAGGGAGGGCTGGGCGGCGCGACGGAGGGCCTGGCGGTGCGATGCGGGGCTGGGCGGCGCGACGGAGGGCCTGGCGGTGCGAGGGAGGGCCGGGGGAGGGGTGGGACGGCTCAGCGCTGGTAGGCGTCGGGGATGCCGTCGGCGTCGTCGTCGGCCTCCTCGAGGGCGCAGAGGCGGCGGTAGTGGCGGTTGCGGATGCGCAGCAGGACCGTGGCGAGCAGGGCGGCGATCAGTGAACCGGCCAGCACGCCGATCTTCGTCTGGTCGTCGAGTTCGCTGCCGGAGCCGAAGGCCAGCTCGCTGATCAGCAGCGACACGGTGAAGCCGATCCCGCCGAGCAGGCCCAGACCCAGCACGTCCCACCAGCTCAGCCCGTCGGCGAGCTGGGCCCGGGTGAAGCGCTGCACCAGCCAGGCCGAGGCCATGATGCCGATCGGCTTGCCCAGCACCAGGCCGGCGACCGCGGCGAGGGTGGCGGTGGCGCCGAGCCCGCCGCTGCCGCTGATCGTGACACCGGCCGCGAAGAAGGCGAAGACCGGCACCGCGAAGCCGGCCGAGACCGGCCGCCAGCGGTGCTCCAGGCGGTGGGCCAGGTCGACGCCGCCGCGGCCGCGGACCGGCACGGTGAACGCCAGCAGCACGCCGGCCACGGTGGCGTGCACCCCGGAGGCGTGCATCAGCGACCAGGCGAGCCCGGCCAGCGGCAGCAGCAGCCACCAGCGGGTGATCCCGCGCTGGACCAGCGCGCCGAAGACCGCGATCGTCAGCAGGGCGGCCAGCAGCGGGAGGGGGTGCAGGCCCGCGGTGTAGAAGATCGCGATGATCGTGATGGCCAGCAGGTCGTCGACGACGGCCAGGGTGAGCAGGAAGGTCCGCAGCGCGCCCGGCAGATGGGTGCTGATCACGCCGAGCACGGCCAGTGCGAAGGCGATGTCGGTGGCGGTCGGCACGGCCCAGCCGCGCAGCCCGTCACCGTCGTCGGTGAGGATGACCGCCACGTAGATCAGCGCGGGGACGAGCATGCCGCCCATCGCGGCCGTCACCGGCAGCGCGGCCCGCCGCAGATCGCGCAGGTCGCCGACGACGAACTCGCGTTTCAGCTCCAGCCCGGCGACGAAGAAGAAGATCGCCAGCAGGCCGTCGGCGGCCCAGGCGGCGAGCGAGAGGTTCAGGTGCAAGTCGCCCGGCCCGGCCCGGAACGCCGCCAGCTCCTGGTAGAAGTCTTTCCATGGGGAGTTCGCCCAGGCCAGGGCCAGCACCGTGGCGCCGAGCAGGAGCATGCCGCCCACGGTCTCGGCGCGCAGGATCTCGGCGATCCGCCGTGCTTCGGTCCAGCTGCCGAGCCCGAGCAGCCGGAACTGGCCGCGTGGTGGCGAGGTCATGGCGGTCCTCCCGATGGGCATGCCTGTCGTAAGGCCGACCAGGCTTCCCGGCACACCGACGCCCACTTTACGTGACCTTCATGTAGCGGTCGACGTAACCCGGCGGTCGCTGGGGGTAACGTCCCACGGGGAAGGGCCGAAAGACCCGTGTTCCCGATGGCCACCGCCGATACGTTCAGAATCGACAACTCCGGCGAGAGGAATGATCGTGACCGCCGTTTCGGACAACCGGTCCCAGCTCGACCACGAGGAGCTCGTCCGGAAGCTCGCCGCCCCGGACGACGCCGAGGTCGCCGGCCTCGACGCCTGGTGGCGGGCGAACAACTACCTGACCGTCGGCCAGATCTATCTGCAGGGCAACCCGCTGCTGCGCGAGCCGCTCAAGTCGGAGCACATCAAGCCGCGCCTGCTCGGCCACTGGGGCACCAGCCCCGGTCTCTCCTTCGTGTACGCCCACGTGTCCCGCCTGATCCGCAAGACCGGGCAGCAGGCCATCTACCTGGCCGGCCCCGGGCACGGTGGCCCCGCCCTGGTCGCCGCCGGCTACCTGGAGGGCACCTACTCCGAGGTGTACCCGAAGGTCAGCCTCGACGAGGGCGGCATGCTGCGCCTGTTCCGGCAGTTCTCCAGCCCCGGCGGCATCCCCAGCCACGTCTCGGTGACCACGCCCGGGTCCATCCACGAGGGTGGCGAGCTCGGCTACGTGCTGGTGCACGCGTTCGGCTCGGTGATGGACAACCCCGACCTGCTCACCATCGCGGTGGTCGGTGACGGCGAGGCCGAGACCGGTCCGCTGGAGGGCTCCTGGAAGGGCATCTCCTTCATCAACCCCGAGCACGACGGCGCGGTGCTGCCGATCCTGCACCTCAACGGCGCGAAGATCGCCGGGCCGACCGTGCTGGCCCGCAAGGACCCGGCCGAGGTGCGCAAGCTCCTGGAGGGCCACGGCTACGAGATCATCGAGGTCGAGGGGGCCGACCTGCCCGGCATGCACCACCGCTTCGCGGCGGCGCTGGCCGAGGCGTGGGGCAAGATCCGCGCCATCCAGAGCGCGGCGCGCGGCGGCGACTGGGACGGCGCGCGTCCGCACTGGCCGCTCATCGTGCTGCGTACGCCGAAGGGCTGGACCGGTCCCGAGAAGATCGACGGCATCACCGTGACCGGCACCTGGCGCTCGCACCAGGTCCCGCTCTCCGGGGTCCGCGACAACGAGGACCACCTGCGTGAGCTGGAGAAGTGGCTCAAGTCGTACCGGCCGGAGGAGCTGTTCGACGCCACCGGCGCGCCGGTCGAGCAGATCCGCGCCGAGGCGCCCGACGGCGACCTGCGGATGAGCGCCTCCCCGCACGCCAACGGCGGCCTGCTCACCCGCGACCTCGACCTGCCGGACTTCCGCGACTACGCCATCGAGGTGAAGCAGCCGGCGCAGACCCGGGCCGAGTCCACCCGCAAGCTGGGCGAGATGATGCGCGACATCTACCAGCGCAACAGCGACCGGTTCCGGCTGTTCTGCCCGGACGAGACGAACAGCAACCGGCTCGGCGCGGTCTTCGAGGTCTCCGACCGGGCGTTCATGGAGTCGGTGAACGACGACGACGTGAAGCTCAGCCGCAACGGCCGGGTCATGGAGGTGCTCTCCGAGCACAACTGCCACGGCTGGCTGGAGGGCTACAACCTGACCGGCCGGCACGGCATGTTCGCCACGTACGAGGCGTTCGCCATGGTCAGCGCCTCGCAGACGGTGCAGCACGGCAAGTGGCTGCAGGAGGCCAAGCACCTGCCCTGGCGGGCCAAGGTGCCGAGCCTGAACATCCTGCTCACCTCGACCGCCTGGCGCAACGACCACAACGGCTTCTCGCATCAGGGTCCCGGCCTGATCCAGGTGGTGCTCACCCAGCGCGGCGACGTGGCCCGGGTCTACCTGCCGCCGGACGCGAACACCCTGCTCTCGGTGGCCAACCACTGCTTCCGGTCGAAGTCGTACATCAATCTGATCGTCATCGACAAGCAGCCGCAGCTGCAGTGGCTCGACATGGATCAGGCGATCGAGCACACCGCGAAGGGCGCCGGCGTCTGGGAGTGGGCCGGCACCGACGACGGCAACAGCGACCCGGACATCATCCTGGCCTGCGCCGGTGACGTGGTGACCATGGAGACGGTGGCGGCGGCCCGGATCCTGATGGAGAAGCTGCCGCAGCTGAAGGTCCGGGTGGTCAACGTGGTCAACCTGATGACCCTGCCGCGGCCGAAGGACCACCCGCACGGCATGAGCGAGACCATGTTCCGCGAGCTGTTCACCGACCACGTGGACGTGGTGTTCGCCTTCCACGGTTACCCGGGCGCCATCCACCAGCTGGTGCACGGCCGGCCGGACGCCGACCGGTTCCGGGTCCGCGGCTTCATCGAGCAGGGCACCACCACCACACCGTTCGACATGACGGTGCGCAACCGGGCGTCCCGGTACCACCTGGTGATGGACGCGATCAACAACGCCAAGCGGCTGCCGGTCGGCGCGACCGAGCTGAAGGCCTGGTGCGAGGCGCAGCTGGAGAAGCACGAGCGGTACGTCGTCGAGCATCTGGAGGACATGCCCGAGGTGCGGGACTGGTCGCTCGGAGACTGGGCCGAACACTGATCTTGCACGCACCCGGGGCCCGGCGCCAGATGGTGCCGGGCCCCGTGCGATATCCCACTGCCCGGTGCGCGTGGATGCGCGGTCCGGCGCGCGAATTCACAGTTTCGCGCGGGTGAACGGGCTTTGACGGGTGCGAATCGGTCAGCCGGCCGAAATCATTTCTGACGAATCGCTGGCGATGACTTACTTCACCCTTTCAATCATCGGCGCGGGGCGCGAAAGTGAGGGAAGTACACACCCGTCGCTCGACGATGAGGAAGGGGACCCCCGTATGACCGCCACGTTGAACCCTTGGCCGACGACCCGGCAGGGCGCGACGAATCACCCGGTGCCGATGCTGCAATACCTGCTGCTGGCACACGGGCACACGGTCACCGTTGATGGAGTCTTCGGTGCACAGACCTCCGACGCGGTACGCGCCTACCAGCGCGCCAAGAATCTCCCCGACGACGGTGTCGTCGGCCCGCAGACCTGGCGCGCGCTGATCGTCGAGGTACGGCCGGGTGCGAAGGGCAACGCGGTGCGCGGCGTGCAGCACGAGTTCCAGGTCCGCGGCGATGTGGCCCCCCAGGCCGACGGGGTGTACGGGCCGGCCACCGAACAGGCGGTACGCGCCTTCCAATCCGCGCTGCGTGCCGACGGCGCCGAGGTCGCGGCGGACGGGGTCATCGGGCCCCGCACCTGGCAGGCCCTCGTCGGCGGCGTGCAGGCGCCGCTGCGCCAGGCCGCCTGACCTCTCCTCCGCGGGTGTGAAGTCCGGGTCCCCGGACTTCACACCGTCCGGGGATCGAAACCGAACGGCAGCTCGAGGCGGTGGCTCGCCATCAGGTCGCGGTCGGTGAGCAGCTCCCCGGTCGGTCCGTCGGCGACGATCCGGCCGGCGTCCAGGATCACCGAGCGGGGGCAGAGCTCCAATGCGTACGGCAGGTCGTGCGTCACCATCAGCGCGGTGACCGGCAGGGATTCGATGATCTCGGCCAGTTCCCGCCGGCTCGCCGGGTCCAGGTTGGACGAGGGCTCGTCGAGGACCAGGATCTCCGGGCGCATGGCCAGCACGGTGGCGACCGCGACCCGCCGCCGCTGGCCGAAGGACAGGTGTTGCGGCACCTGACCGCGGTGCTCCAGCATGCCGACGGCGGTCAGGGCCTCGTCGACCCGGGCGGCGAGCTCGTCTCCGCGTACCCCCAGATTTGCCGGGCCGAAAGCCACATCCTCCGCGACCGTCGGCATGAAGAGCTGGTCGTCGGGATCCTGGAAGACGACGCCGACCCGGCGGCGGATCTCGGTGATCGCCTTGCGATCGCCGGGCGTGACCGGCATGCCGGAGATCTCCACCCGCCCGGCCCCGCCGTGCAGGATGCCGTTGAGATGCAGCACCAGGGTGGTCTTGCCGGCGCCGTTCGGCCCGAGCAGCGCGACCCGCTCGCCCGGCGCGAGGGTCAGGTCCACGCCGCGTAGCGCCTCGCGCCCGTCCGGGTACGCGAAGTGCAGCCCGGTGATCTGCAGGGCAGCCGGCACACTCATGGGGTCATGCTAGGACGAGCGCGGCGACGGCTATGCCGGCGGTGGCGACCGGCAGGGCCGCGGAGATCGCCCACTCGCGGGCCGGCGCCGGGCCGCCGCCGAGCTGGGGGAGCCGGCCGGAGTAGCCGCGCGACAGCATGGCCAGGTAGACCCGCTCGCCGCGCTCGTAGGAGCGCAGGAAGAGCGCGCCGACGCCGACCGCGAACGCCTTCGCCTGCCAGAGGAAACGCGGGTCGTAGCCGCGGGCCAGCCGGGCGATCCGCATCCGGCGGGCGTCGTCGGCGAGCACGTCGATGTAGCGCAGCATGAACGTCATGATCTGGGTGAGGACCTCGGGGCAGCGCAGCCGGTCCAGGCCGAGGATCAGGTCACGCATGGTGGTGGTCGCGGCGAGCAGGAGCGACGCCAGTACGCCGAGCGTGCCCTTCGCGAAGATGTTCCACGCGCCGTAGAGGCCGTCGACCGAGAGCGACAGGCCCAGCCACTCCACCCGCTCCCCATGCCCGGCGAGCGGCAGCGCGATCGCGAGCAGCACGAACGGCAGCTCGATGGTGGCCCGCTTGGCCAGCCAGCCGGCCGGCACCCGGGCCAGCACCGCCACTCCGGCGAGCAGCAGCGCGTACCCGCCGAAGGCGAGGAACTCGGTCCGCGGGGTGGCCACCACGATGACGGTGAACAGCAGCATCGCCACGATCTTCACCTCGGGGGACAGCCGGTGGATCGGGCTGTCCCGGTCGAGGTGCAGCGGGTGGGCGTGCCCCGCGGCCAAGTCAGGAGACCTTGTCGCGGCGGCGGACCAGCCAGAACAGGCCGCCGCCGACGGCGAACGTGATCAGTACGCCGAGGACGCCGGACAGGCCGGTGGAGAGGAACTCGTTGTCGATGCCCCGGATGCCGTAGTCGGCCAGCGGGCTGTCGGCCAGTTGATGGTCACCCTCCTGCTGCAGCATGCAGGAGCCGCCGGTGATCTCGTCGTCGGCGTTGAACGTGCAGCCCTCGCGGGCCGCGTAGTCCAGGCCGTCCGGGCTGCCCGAGGCGAAGCTGGACACCACACCGGCCAGCAGCAGGGCGACGAGCAGGCCACCGGCCAGGAACCATCCCAGCTTCTTGCTCATGCCTCGACTCCGATCTTGGCGAGGGCGGGCTTGCGGAAGTGACGGAGCGCGTAGACCAGGTCGGGGCGCACGCGCGCGACGGTGACCACGGTGGTGGCGGCGATCAGGCCCTCACCGATGCCGATCAGCACGTGCACGCCGGCCATCGTCCCGGCGATCCCGGCCAGGGACAGCTCGGTGGTGCCGCCCAGCGCGTACTGGACGACGAAGCCCATCGAGGCGACCACGACGCCGATGATCGAGGCGATGAAGGCGGTGGCGCCGAGCCCGGCCGGGGTCTTCGGCAGGATCCGTAGCAGGCCGGCGACCAGCAGGTAGGCGACCGCGGTGCCGAGGATCGCCATGTTGAAGATGTTCAGCCCGATGGCGGTGAGGCCGCCGTCGGCGAACAGCAGGCACTGCACGATCAGCACGGTCGCCACGCACAGCGAGCCGACCCACGGGCCGACCAGGATCACCGCGAGGGTGCCGCCGAGCAGGTGACCGGAGACGCCGGGCAGCACCTGGAAGTTGAGCATCTGCACGGCGAAGATGAACGCCGCGACCAGCCCGGCCATCGGGGCCAGCCGGTCGTCGAGGTCGGCTCGGGCCCGCCAGACGCAGACCGCCAGCGCGGCCAGTGAGATCGCCACGAAGGCGAGTGACACCGGCCCGTCGATGATGCCATTGGCGATGTGCATCGCCTGCGTCTCCATGGAGCCTCCCGCCGCGGGCCGCGGTCGGGGCCCATCGGCGTCAGCATATTCCCGGGCATGCGTTGTTGCATATATGTGGCAACTACCAGAGGTCAGCCTGTGTGGACCACCACATCGGCGACCTCGCGGCGCGGCGCCGGGTTTCCCGGCCGGCCGTAACCGATACGCAGCGCGATCTGCGGGAAACCGGTCCGGCCGAGCGAGCGCCGCAGCTGGTCCCGCGCGGCCGGCACCTCGATCGGCTGGGAGATCATCGAGCAGGCCAGGCCGGCGTCGGTCACCGCGAGCAGCACGTGCTGCAGCGCCTGCCCGGCCATCACCTGGTCCAGCTTGCGGTCGCCGGCGGTGCCCAGGATGCCGACCAGCGGCTCCGGCTCGTAGTCGCGGCCGGGCGCCCGGCGCCGGTGCCCGAACCGCTGTGGGATCAGGTCCTGCGGCTCGCCGACCGGCGCGCCCGCGGTCACCGGGATGCCGTCCGGCGCGACCTCGGTGTCGGTCCAGGTGATCAGCTCGGACTGGTAGTGGTCGTCGCGGCGCAGCACCCGGTCGGCGCTGTGCGCGATCTCCGAGAAGCCGCTCAGCGCGGTCATCCCGACCAGCAGGTCCAGCCAGGCGTGCTCGGCCCGGGCCGCGTCCAGCAGCCGGACCCGGACGTCGGCGGGCACCGGGTCGGGCCAGAACGGGTCACGGTTGCTGTGCCGGCGTTCGATCGCGGCGTGCAGGTCGCGTTCGGCGTATGTCGGAGGCCGTTGCCGTCCCGGCGTCAGCCGGGCCATCACCTCGGGCTCGTCGCTGTCCGGCAGCAGCAGCACGTCCGCCGGGGTGCCCGCCCAGGCCAGGGCGAGCCGGGCGTTGAAGGTGGCCGCACCGCAGGCGAGCCGCATCGCCCAGCCGGCCCGGTCGGCGACGGCGAGCTGGCGGGACGGGTCGGCGAGCACCTCGATCGCGCCGTCGCGCAGCCGGAACGCCCACGGCTGGGTGTTGTGCATGGAGGGTGCGTGGATGCCGGCCGCGGCGGCGCGCCGCAGGTCGGACTCGTCGTAGCGGATCACGGCGGTTCTCCTTCCCGGTGTTCCCTCAACGGTGCCTCCCGGGAGCGCCCACCGTTAAGGGCCGAAGGTCCCGCTCGCTCAGGCGCCCAGAGGGACCCGCCAGGTGATCAGCGTGCCGGTGCCGTCCGGGCGGGGTCCGGCCTCGAAACCGCCGCCCAGGTCGGCCGCCCGCTCGCCCATGTTGACCACGCCGCCGCGGGCCAGCGCCGGGTCCATGCCGACGCCGTCGTCCTCCACCTGCAGGATCAGCTCGCGACCGGCGACGCGTACCGAGACGCGGACCGCGCGGGCCTGCGCGTGCCGGGCGGCGTTGGACAGCGCCTCCCGCAGCACCGCGATCAGCTCGGGCACGATGTCGTCCGGGACCGCGCTCTCCACCGGGCCGGACGTCTCCAGCGTGGGCCGGAAACCGAGGGTGTCCAGGGCGGCGTCGCAGGTGTCGCGCAGTTCGGTACGCAACGTCGCGCCGACCGGGGCACGCAACTCGAAGATCGAGCGGCGGATGTCGCGGATGGTGGCGTCCAGATCGTCGACCGCCGCGTTGATCCGCTTCACCACCTCCGGCCTCATCCCGGCCGGGGCGACCGCGCCCTGCAGCTGCATGCCGGTGGCGAAGAGCCGCTGGATCACCACGTCGTGCAGGTCGCGGGCGATCCGTTCGCGGTCCTCCAGGACGGCGAGCAGTTCCCGCTCCTCCTGGGCCCGGGCCCGTTCCAGCGCGAGCGCGGCCTGCCCGGCGAACGAGGAGAGCAGCGCGGCGTCGTCGGTGCTGGCCGGCCCGCTGACGATCAGGACGCCCTGCGGCAGGTCGGCGCCGGCCAGCGGGGCGACCAGCGCCGGGCCGTCCGGCACCTCGCCGGGCCACTCGGCGGCCGCCCGCAGGTTCTCCACCAGCCGGTACGACTCCTGCCCGAAAGTACGCGTGTCAGCCGGCAGAACCCGCCCGGCGAGATCGGCGCCGTCGGACACCTCGATCCGGTACCGGGCGTTCTCCTCCTCGTAGAGCAGCACCAGCACGAGGTCCGCGCCGGCCACCTCGCGGGCCCGCCGGGCGATCAGCCGCAGCGCCTCAGTACGCCGGACCGTCCCCACCAGCACCCCGGTGATCTCGGCCGCGGCCGCCAGCCACCGTTGCCGGCGCTGGGCCAGCTCGTACAGCCGGGCGTTGTCGATCGCGACGCCGGCCGCGGCGGCCAGGGCCACCACGATCTCCTCGTCGTCCTCGCTGAACTGCTCGGCGCCCTGCTTCTCGGCCGGGTACCCGCCTTGTTTCTCCGCCAGGTAGAGGTTGCCGAAGATCTGATCACGGGTGCGGACCGGGACGCCGAGGAAGCTGTGCATCGGCGGGTGGTGCGGCGGGAACCCGTACGAGTTGGGGTGCCTGGTGATGTCCGGCAGCCGCACCGGCCGCGGGTCGGTGATCAGCAGGCCGAGCACGCCGCGCCCGTGCGGCAGGTCGCCGATCTTCGCGTGCGCCGCCGGGTCGATGCCGTGCGTGACGAAGTCGGAGAGGCTGTCGTTGTCCGGGGCGAGCACGCCGAGCGCGCCGTACCGGGCGCCGGCCAGCGCGCACGCCGCCTCCACGATCCGTTGCAGGGTGCTGCGCAGGTCCAGGTCGGTGCCGATGCCGACGACCGCGTCGAGCAGGGCGCGCAGCCGTTCGCGGCTGGTGACGATGTCGCCGACCCGGTTCTGCATCTCGTGCAGCAGCTCGTCGAGCCGGACCCGGGACAGCGGACTCAGGCCCAGCGAGGGAGTCGATTCGGCCACGGCGTCGAGGCTATCGGTTGGGGCCGTGCGGCGACGCGGGACCTTAGGCCCTTGGTGGCCGGGTCGACCGGGGGTAGGAAGGAGACATGATCCGAGTCTTTCTCCTCGACGACCACGAGGTGGTCCGCCGCGGCCTGATCGATCTGCTGCAGGCGGGCGGTGACATCGAGGTCGTTGGCGAGTCCGGTTCCGCTCAGGAGGCGGCCCGGCGCATCCCGGCCCTGCGCCCGGACGTGGCGGTGCTCGACGCCCGCCTGCCGGACGGCAACGGCATCGACGTCTGCCGGGACGTGCGGGCGGTCGACTCGACGATCAAGGGCCTGATCCTCACTTCGTACGAGGACGACGAGGCGCTGTTCGCCGCGATCATGGCCGGCGCGTCGGGGTACGTGCTGAAGCAGATCCGCGGCACCGACCTGGTCGACGCGGTGCGCCGGGTCGCGGCCGGGCAGTCGCTGCTCGACCCCGCGGTCACTCAGCGGGTGCTGGAGCGCATCCGCAACGGGGTGGAGCAGCCGCGCGAGCTGGCCTCGCTGACCGATCAGGAGCGGCGGATCCTGGAGTTCGTCGCGGAGGGCCTGACCAACCGGGAGATCGCCGGGCGGATGTTCCTGGCCGAGAAGACGGTGAAGAACTACGTGTCCAGCCTGCTCGCGAAGCTCGGGCTGGAACGGCGTACCCAGGCCGCGGTGCTGGCCACCAAGCTGCTCGGGGATCACCCGTCGCATCATTGACCCGAGCTTCAGCCCGGCGGCCGCGCTGCGGCCTCGCCTCGTGCATGGTCGCGCGGTAGTGCGGGACTTTTCGTCACGCGTACGACTGCGGGTTCATCGGGAGTCGTACGGTCGCGACCGTACCGCCCTGCTCGCCGTCGCGCAGCGTGATGGTTCCCCGATGGAGATCGACGATGGCGCGGGTGAGCGAAAGGCCCAGGCCGGCCCCCGGAATGCCGCTGTGCCGCGCGTTCGTCGCCCGGTAGAGGCGGGCGAAGAGCCGGTCGCGCTCCTCAGGAGGGATGCCCATCCCGGTGTCGGTGACCGTGAGTAACGCCGCGTCCTCGGCCGTGGTGAGGTTGACGGTGACCGTGGAACCGGCCGGGCTGTACTTGACCGCGTTGCCGATCAGGTTCTCCGCGACCTGCCGGAGCCGGACCGGATCGCCCGGCACGGTCAGCCGGGCGGGCAGCTCGGTGCGGATCTCCGGGTGCGGCTCGGCGTCGGCGGCGGCGGTGGTCGCGACGGTCGCCACCACCGCGGCCAGGTCCACGGCGGTGACGTTGAGCTGGGCGTGCCCGGATTCCAGGGCGGCGAGGTCGAGCAGCTGCTCGACCAGGGTGCGCAGCCGGGCGTTGTTGCGCTCGATCACCGCGAGCAGGTCACGCACCTCGCCGATGGTGGTGTCGTCGCCGGACTCGGCGATCAGGTCGGTGTAGGTGCCGATCGAGGTCAGCGGCGTACGCAGCTCGTGCCCGACCAGGGCGACGTATTCGCCGATGCTGGCCGCCAGCTGGTTGGCCAGCTCCTCGGCCCGGCGGCGTTCCAGGTAGGCGCCGATGTGCCCGGAGATGCCGGTGAGCAGGACCGCGAGCGCCGGTTCCGGCTCCTGCGGCGCGTGGGTGAAGAAGGTGAGCACGCCGACCACCTTGTCCGCGCTGCGCACCGGCACCGCGCCGGCCGCCCGGTAGGCGCTGGACGCCGCCACCTCGGGCAGCAGCGGCGAGCCGGGGCTGTGGACGTCCGGCACCCAGACCAGCTCGCCGCGGGCCCAGCAGGTGCCGGCCAGCCCGCTGCCCCGCTCGATGGCCGCCGGCAGGGCGGGTGGTGCGCCGCCGGGACCGGTGTGGGTGGCGGCCGGCCGCAGCCGTTCGGTGACCTCGTCGACCAGCCACAGCCGCAGGTACGGCCAGTGCAGCTCGTCGGCGATCGCACCGAGCACCGCGCGCGCGGCACTCGCCGTGTCCGGGGCCTGGACCAGGGCTTTCAGGACCCGGCTCTTGCAGCGCTGGTACTGGTGCTGGTGCTGGTCGGCGGTGACGTCGTGGACCGCGGCCACCGCGCCCAGCACGACCCCGGCGGCGTCCCGGACCGGGCGGGCGTTGATCGAGAACCAGCGCGGGCGGTGCTGCCGGTCGTCGGCGAGCAGGCCGGCGTGGCGTACCTCCTCGCCGCTCAGCGCCCGGTGCAGCGGCAACTCGCCGACCTGCAGCGGGCTGCCGTCGTGGCGGCGCAGCCCGAAGTGGCCGATCCAGTCGCGGACCGGCACGGTCATCGCGTCCGGGCCGAAGAAGTCGCGGACCGCCTGGTTGGCCACCAGCGGCCGGCCGTCGAGGTCGCAGGCCACCACGCCGGTGTCCAGGCTGTGCAGCATCGCCTCGAGGAAGGCGGTGTGATGCGCGTCGGCCGGCGGCGCCGGTTCCGGCTGAGGCGCGGCCAGACAGGTGCGCAGGACCTCGGTCAGCTCGCGGACCCGGAACGGTTTCGGGACGATCGCGGCCGGCTCGGCACCGGTGAGCAGCGCGTCGCCGGGCGGCAGGTACGCGGTGACCAGCACCACCGGCACCGTGGCGGTGGCCGGGTCCTCGCGCAGCGCCCGGCACATCCGGATGCCGTCCAGATGCGGCATGTCGACGTCGGCGACCACCAGGTCGGGCCGGTGCGCGTGGGCGGCGGCGAGCCCGGCCAGCCCGTCGCCGGCGACGGTGACGTCGTGGCCCAGCCGGCGGACCACCTCGGCGATGACGGCCTGGTGTTCCGGGTTGTCCTCGACGACGAGCACCGCTGCCATTCCTGAATCATATGAAACCAGACATAGGGGTCGGCGACGTTTCCGGGTCCCGAGGGCCGGGGTATTGTCCGGCCGCACATCGGCGACTCCTGGGGTTCTGCATGAGCGCGTTGACCGCATATCTGGACGTACCACTCTCGCGGGAGGCTCCCGCAACGGCCCGCCGGGCTGTCACCGCCGTGCTGGCGGGCTGGGGATTCCGCGACGAGGACTGGCTCGACTCGGCGGCCGTGGTGGTCAGCGAGCTCGTCACCAACGCGGTCCGGCACG
Source organism: Actinoplanes sp. NBC_00393 (assembly GCF_036053395.1). Classification (NCBI taxonomy): domain Bacteria; kingdom Bacillati; phylum Actinomycetota; class Actinomycetes; order Micromonosporales; family Micromonosporaceae; genus Actinoplanes; species Actinoplanes sp. NBC_00393. Next base: position 526,980 of record NZ_CP107942.1, read on the forward strand.
GCGGTGGCTGCGTCGCCCTGCACGTGGAGGCCCACGACGAGCGGGTCACGGTCTCGGTGGCGGACGGCTCCTCGGTGGTGCCGCGCCGGCGCGACCCGGACGGCGTGGGCGGCCGGGGAATCGCCCTGATCGAGGCGCTGTCGACCGGGTGGACCGTGCAGAACCACGAGGGTGGCAAGCGGGTCCGGGTCGTGCTGAGCCCATGCCCCGGCGTGCGTACCGGTGAGTCGGGAAGCGCTCGAGGGAGTGCGTCATGAAGATCGTCCGCCTCGACGACGGCGGTGTGGTCCGCCTCCAGATCCGCGGCGAGCTCGACATCGCCCAGGCCGACCGGATCACCGAGCAGGTCACCCGGGTGCTGACCGGCCCGGCCCCCGAACAGCTGGTGCTCGACCTGGCCGGGCTGACCTTCTGCGACTCGACCGGGATCGACGCGCTGATCGGCGCCCGCGAGGCGGCCCGCCGGCGTGGCGTGGACTTCCGGGTGGTCCGGCCGCGCGGCATCGTCCGCCGGGTCATGCAGGCCATCGGGGCGTACGAGTCGCTGACCGGCGGCCCGGCCGCGCTCAGACCGTGAACCGCTGGGCGGCGGCCCGCAGCCGGTCCGCGAGCTCCTGCACGTCGTCCGCGGTCCGGGCGGCCTGACCGACGCCCTCCCGGCTCGCGGCGGTGCTGTGCGCCACGCTGGCGATGTTGTTCGCGATCTCGCTGACGCCGTTGGCGGCCTCGCTCACCCCGCGGTTCATCTCGCCGGTGGTCGCGCTCTGCTCCTCCACCGCGGAAGCGATCGTGGTCTGGTAGTCGCTGATCTGCTCGATGATCCGGCTGATCTCGTCGATCGCGGTGACCGCCTGGCCGGTGTCCGCCTGGATCGCGGAGATCTGCTGGGAGATCTTCTCGGTGGCCCGGGCGGTCTCCTGGGCCAGGTCCTTCACCTCGCTGGCCACCACCGCGAAGCCCTTGCCCGACTCGCCGGCCCGGGCCGCCTCGATGGTCGCGTTCAGCGCCAGCAGGTTGGTCTGCGCCGCGATCGTGGTGATCACGTCGATCACGTCGCCGATCTGCGCCGACGACTCGCCGAGCCGGTTGATGGTCTCGCTGGTGGAGCGGGCCGCGCCGACCGCCTCCGAGGCCACCTGGGCGGCGTCGGCGGCGTTGCGGGAGATCTCGCTGATCGCCGAGCCCATCTCGTCGGAGCCGGCCGCGACCGTGTGCACGTTGCCGGAGACGCCGGCCGCGCCGGTGGCGGCGAGCCCGGCCTGCTGGTCGGCCTCGGCGATCGAGCTGCCGATCTGCCGGCTCACCTGGCGCATGGTCTCGGAGGCCTCGGCCAGCCGGCCGCCGTTGTCCAGGATCTCGACGACCGTGGCACGGACGCCGGCGATCGCCTCGTCGACGGCCCGGCCCATCACCGCCATCTCGTCGGTGCCGCTGGTGTCCACCCGGACCGTCAGATCGCCGTGCGCCATCCCCTCGAGCGCCGTGACGAGCCGGCCGGCGGGCTGTGCCACGCTGCGCGTCACCGCGATCGTGAAGAGCAGGGCGGCCACCGCCGCGAGCAGGAACACCACGATCATCGCGTTGCGGGTGGACGCCGCCTCGTCCTGCGCCTCCTGGGCGGCGGCGTCGGCCCGCTGGGTGACCGAGGCGATCAGCTGGTTCGTGCCCTCGACGATCTTGAAGTAGAGGTCGTAGCTGTCCCCGAGCAGCAGGGCGTCGCCCTCCTTGACCTGCTCGGCGGTGTAGAGCGCGACGATCTGCTCGTCGGCCTTGCGGTAGTCGTCCCAGCGCGCGCTCAGACCGTCGAAGACGTCCCGCTCGGCAGCTGTCATGGCGGCCACGTCGGTCTCCGACAGCAGCTCGGCCAGCGAGTCGAGCGAGGCGAGGAAGCCGGCCCGGTTGGGGTTCTCCGGGTCCACCGCCGTCTTCGGGTCGAGCCGGTAGACGTCCCAGGCGTACGCCAGCTGCCAGCCCGAGACGTCGGCGTTCAGGAACTTCTGCTCGTCGACCTGGTGCATCAGGTGCTGCAGCGTCCGCAACCGCCCGGCCGACTCGGACTGGTGGTTGAGGGCCACCGCGCCGATCCCGACGGCGACACCCAGCAGGACCAGGACGACCGTGAAAGCGACACCGAGCCGCCCGGCCAGACGAAGCCGCCGCAGAACCGCCATCGACACTCCCTGCTCAAGCCGGGCCTTCTCCATCCTGATCGGCGGAGAGCGCCCGAGACTGAGCGTGAGTTCACATATCGGGCAGAGTCATCCGGGCGACGGTGCCCGCGCCCGGGCCGGCGGAGGTGACGGCCAGCGCGCCGTCGTGTGCCCGGACGATCCGGTCGGCGATGCTCAGGCCCAGCCCGACGCCGGGAACGGCCTGCTCACGGGCGAACCGGCCGCGGTAGAAGCGTTCCGACACGTGTGCCAGCTCGTCGACCGGGATACCGGCGCCGGTGTCGGTGACCTCCAGGGCGCCGGCGGCGATCCGGACGGTCACCGTCGAGCCGGCCGGGCTGAACAGCACCCCGTTGCGCACCAGCTGCTCGGCGGCCTGGCTGAGCCGGGTGAAGTCGCCGGGCACCAGGGCCGCGCCGTCGCCGGGGCGGATCTCCACGCGTACGTCCCGCTGGGTGGCCTGGTGGCGGCAGGCCGCCACCGCGGCCTCGGCCACGCTGACCAGGTCGGTGCGGGCCCGCAGCAGCGGCAGCGGCGTGCCCGCCGGCCGGGTGCCGGCCAGCAGGTGGTCGACCATGGCGACCAGACGTTCGCCGTTGCGCTGGATCGGGTCGATCAGTTTCCGGTACGGGGTGAGCTCCTCGTTGTCTACCAGAAGCTCCAGATACCCCTGGATCGTGGTGACCGGTGTCCGCAACTCGTGCGAGACGGTCGCGACGAAGTCCTCCTCCCGGCTGATCGCCCGGGACAGTTCGTCGCCCACCTCGGCCAGCAGCCGCCGGGCCCGGATCGCCGCGAGATGCCCGGCGGCCTGCCCGGCCATCATCACCAGCATGTCCAGCTGCCGCCCGGTGAACGTCCGGGGCCGGTCGTCGAGCACGCACAGGGTTCCCAGCACGTGCCCGTCCTCGTCGATCACCGGGGCGCCGGCATAGAACCGGACGGGTTCCCAGTCGCGGTACTCCGGGTGGTCGTGGGTGTCCTCGACCACCAGCGGCTCCCGGGTGCCGACCAGCCGGGCGCACAGCGAGAGTTCCAGCGGGACCTCGCCGGGCAGGATCCCGCTGCTCCCCGCGTGCCACTGGCGGTCCCGGCCGATCAGGTTGACCGCGGACATCGGGGTCTCCAGCACCGAACTGGCGAGCCGGGTCAGCTCGTCGAGCACCAGCGGGCGCGGGCCGTCGAGCAGCTGGTAGCTGTCCAGGGCCGCGAGACGGGCGTCTTCCCCTGTTGCGCTCACATCTGCATCCGTTCTCCCAGGTCGCCGGCGAGGGTTCGCGAGGACGTGGCCTGAACTTCGGCGTTGCGCGGCACCCGGTTGAGGACTTCGGCCGGAGGAATTCCGTGCCGCCGAACACTCAGCCGCACTCCGCGGGCGGCGATATGACGTGGCCGCCGCGCTCGCCGGAGCACACCGAGATCAGCTCTGGTAGTCGCCGGTGACCACGGACACCGCCCGCAGGGCGCCGGCGACCTCGGCCCGGACCCGGTCGGCGGTGGCCGCCGGATCGGCGACCGTCCCGGCGCGGGCCTGATCCTCCACCGACGCGCAGAGCTCGGCGAGGGCGGTCGCGCCGATGTTCGCGGCCGAACCCTTCAACGAGTGCGCCTGGTCCCGGACCGGGCCCGGGTCGCCGTCGTGCAGAAGCCCGATCAGGGTGTCGGCGGCGGCCGGCACCCGGCCCTCGAACGAGCGCAGCAACCGCAGGACCAGGGCGATCTCGGCCGGTGTCGGATCGCCCTCGGTGATGTCGGCCAGGCGGGCGCGGACGCCGGAGACCCGGGCCTCGTCGTCCGTGACGGTTCCCATGCCGACCATGGTGCGCCAGAGCTCAGCCCCGGCGCACCGACTTGCCGGAGTTGGCTCAGGCGCCCCAGCCGGCCTGCTGGCCACCGACCCGCTCGGCGGCGACGGTCGCCGCGTACCCCGAGTCGTTGAACGCCCTCACCGGGTCGCGCGGCAGGCCGCGGGCCTCGCGCCGGTCCGCGAGCTCGGCGCGCACATCGGTCTCGTACGCGTCCATCAGCACCGCGTGCGCCCCCAGCACATCACCGGCGCGCTGCTGGGCGGCGAGCGCCTCCTGATCCACCAGCAGCGCCTTCGCGAGGGCCTGCTCGACGTTGAGGACCGAGCGGATCTGGCCCGGGATCTTCTCCTCGATGTTGTGGCACTGGTCGAGCATGAAGTTGACGCCCGACGCCGGCCGGTGCGCGCCCTGCGACACGATCTCGGCCATGATCCGGAAGAGCTGGAACGGGTCCGCCGAGCCGACGATCAGGTCGTCGTCGGCGTAGTAGCGCGAGTTGAAGTCGAACGCGCCCAGCTTGTTCACCCGCAGCAGCTGCATCACGATGAACTCGATGTTGGTGCCCGGCGCGTGGTGGCCGGTGTCCAGCACCACGGTCGCCTTGTCACCGAGCGCCAGGCAGTGCACCAGCGAGGTGCCCCAGTCCGGGATGTCCATGCTGTAGAAGTGCGGCTCGAAGAACTTGTACTCGAGCAGGATCCGCATGTTGTCGTCGAGCGCGTCGTAGATCGTGCGCAGCGACTCGGCGAGCCGGTCCTGCCGGCCGCGCAGCGAGTCCTGCCCGGCGTAGTTCAGGCCGTCCGGCAGCCAGATCTTCAGGTCGGTCGAGCCGGTCTGGCGCATCACATCCAGGCACTGCAGGTGGTGGTCGACGGCCTTGCGGCGGATCGCCTCGTCCGGGTGGCACAGCGAGCCGAGCCGGTAGTCGTCCTCCTGGAACAGGTTCGAGTTGATCGCGCCGATCTTCACGCCCAGCTTGTCGGCGTGCGCCTTCAGGTCGGTCCAGTCGTCGACCAGGTCCCACGGGATGTGCAGCGAGACCCGCGGGGCCAGGCCGGTCAGGCGGTGCACCTGCGCGGCGTCGGACAGCTTCTCGTACGGGTTGCGCGGCACCCCGGGCCGGCCGAAGACCTTGAACCGGGTCCCCGAGTTCCCGTACGCCCAGCTGGGGACCTCGACCGTGAAGTCGTCGAGCTCGTCGAGGCGGGTCATGAGGTACCTCCGTACCGTCGGTTGGTGAGCCCGTTGAGCAGCGCCGCGAAGACGAGGACGGTGCCCAGGGCGAGGAGCTGGTACTGCGCGCCCTCGTTGCCGACGAAGGCGAGCAGGATGCCGGCGTTGAGCCAGACGATGAGAAGGGTCGCGAGGACGACGCCGGCCACTCTGCCGATGCCGCCGGTGATCGCCACCCCGCCGAGCACGGCGATGGTGATGGCGGGCAGGGCCATGCCGCTGCCGGAGACGCCCGCGTCGGGGCGGGCCGAGGCGAACTGCGCGACGGTCACCACGGCCACCAGGCCGGAGATCAGGCCCGCGTAGACGTAGGCCTTGAAACGCGTGTCACGCACGGGGAGACCGGACCAGCGCGCCGCCACGTCGTTGGTGCCGATGGCATAGAGCCGGCGACCGTACGCGGTACGCGCCAGCAGAACCCACACCGCCACGACCGTGGGCAGCAGGAAGGTGAAGATCCCGAGGGGTACGTCCGGGATGTACTGCCCGAATAGCGGCAGCTCCACCGACTTGCTCAGCGAGAACAGGTCCTGGATCGGCGGCGTGCTGATCGGCTGCTGGCTGTTGATCACGATGGCGATCGACTTGAACGCGTAGTACGTCGCCAGGGTCGCGATCAGCGCCGGGAATCCGATGTAGGACACCAGGAACCCGTTGACCGCGCCGCACAGCGCGCCGAACCCTGCGGTGGCCAGGATCGCCATCCACAGCGGCCAGCCCCACTCGCCGTACCCGAAGCCGAACACCATGCCGGCGAGACTCACGATCGCGCCGACGCTGAGGTCGATGCCGCCGCGCCCGGAGAGGATCACCAGGAGTTCGGCGAGGCCGAGCATGGCCAGCGGGACCGCGTTGATCAGGGCGGCGGACATGTAGTCGAAGTCGTACGGCGCGGTCAGGTAGCCGCCCGCGTCGTTGATGAAGAACGTCACCACGACCAGCACGATCAGCACCGCCAGAAGCGGGATCCGCTGGGTGAGGAGGATCTTCAGGATGTCCGGCCGCTGCCGGACCGGCGCCGCTGTCGCGGTCATCGGGACCTCCTCGCCCGGGCGCGCAGCAGGTCGGCACCGACCGCCACGATGATGAAGATGCCGACGAACAGGTCGGAGAGCTGCGAACTCCAGCCCAGCTGCGTGACGCCGGAGGCGACCGACTGGACCAGCAGGGCGCCGAGCAGGGTGCCGAGCACCGAGCCGCGGCCACCCATGATCGAGGTGCCGCCGATGACGACGGCGGCGATCACGGCGAGTTCCTTGCCGGAGCCGACGGACTGGTCGAGCGTGGAGGTGCCCTGCGCGATCACGAAGCAGGACGCCAGGCCGACGAGCAGGCCGGTGAGCACGTAGGCGAGCAGGACGCGGCGCTGGACGCGTACGCCCGCCAGCCGGGCCGCCTGCGCGTCGCCGCCGATGGCGAAGAAGTGCCGGCCGCCCGCGGTGTGCCGCAGGTACCACCAGGCCGCCGCCGTGATCAGCAGCGTGATCAGGAACGCGTGCGGTACGCCGAACGTCCGCCCGTCCTGGCCGCGCCCGAAGAACGCGAGGGTCCCGGGGATCCCGTTCACCGTTCCGGAGCCGAAGATCTGCAGGCCCAGGAAGAGGAACAGGTTCGCCGTACCGAAGGTGATGATGATCGCGTGCACGCGGCCGTACGCGATCAGCACGCCGTTGATCAGCCCGAGCAGGCCACCGGCCGCGACCGAGACGAGCACCGCCACGGCCAGGTTGACTTCGGCCTCGACCAGCAGTTTCGCCGTCAGCACCGAGCACACCATGATGGCCGCGCCGACCGAGACGTCGATGCCACCCGTGATGATCACGATGGTCATGCCGACGCCGACCAGCGCCACCGGCGCGGTCGCCACCAGCAGCGGCTGGATCGAGCCGGCGGTCATGAACGCCGGGGTGCTGGCCCAGAGCGCCACCCACAGGATCGCGATCACGCCGACCAGCACGATCTCCTGGCCGGTGACCGGGGGAGGGAGCACCTTCTGCTTGGTTCGCACGGCGGGCTTCTCCGCCGTCGTGACGCTCATTCGCTTCCTCCCGCGGCCGCCGCCAGCAGGTCCACCTGCTTGGCGTCCGGGCCGAACTCCTCGGTCGTGGTCCCGCCGCGCACCACCTGGATGCGGTCCGCGATGCGCAGCGCCTCCGGCAGGTCCGAGGTGACCACCAGCACCGCGGTGCCCTCCTCGGCCAGCTCGGTGATGATCCGGTGGATCTCCTCCTTGGCGCCGACGTCGACACCCTGGGTCGGCTCGGCCAGGATCAGCACCTTCGGCCGCTCCACCAGCTGCCGGGCCAGCACCACCTTCTGCGCGTTGCCGCCGGACATCGCGTTCACCGGCTGCCGCTCGCTCGGCGTCTTCACCGCGAGCCGCTGGATCAGGCCGGTCGCGACCTTCGTCTCGCGGGCCCGGTCGATGAACATGCCGAACCGCGACAGCAGCTTCAGGTGACCCGCGGAGATGTTGAAGGCGATCGACTGGAAGCCGAACATGCCCTCGAGCTTGCGGTTCGCCGGGAGAAGCGCGACGCCCTTCTTCTGCGCGTCCTCCGGGGACTTCAAGGTCTCGGTGGCGCCGTCCAGCCTCAGCTCGCCGCCGGTGGCCCGGTCGATGCCGTAGATGCAGGCGGCGATCTCCGAGACACCGCTGCCGACCAGCCCGTACAGGGCGACGATCTCGCCTTTGCGGACGGCCACGTCGACGTCGCGGAACTTGCCGGCGCGGGTCAGGCCGCGCAGCTCCAGCACGGCCGGTCCCTCCGGGACCTCACGGTGCGGCCGGGCGTCGGAGAGCTCCTCACCCACCATCAGGTGGGCGATCTGCCGCACGCTCAGATCACCGATCGGGTACGTCCCGATGGTCCTGCCGTCACGCATGACAGTGACCTCGTCGGCGATCCGGAACAGCTCGTCCAGCCGGTGCGAGATGTAGATGACCGCGACACCGGAGGCGGTCAGCCGCCGGACCACGTCGAAGAGCACCTCGATCTCGGCGTCGGTCAGGATCGCCGACGGCTCGTCCAGGATCAGCACCTTCGCGTCGCCGGAGAGCGCCTTCGCGATCGAGACCTGCTGCTGCTCGGCGATCGATAGGTCGCCGACCGTGGCGGTCGCGTACTTCGCCGGCAGGCCGAGCAGCTCGAGGAGTTCGACGACCCGCTCGTTCTGCGCGGCCCAGTCGACTCTTCCGCTCTTCTTGAGCTCCTTGCCGAGGAAGATGTTCTCCGCGACGGTCAGCTCGGCGAAGAGCTGCGGCTCCTGGTAGACGGTCGCGATGCCGAGGGCGATCGCGTCGGTGGTGGAGTGGATCCGCACCGGGGCGCCGTCCCACTCGACTTCGCCGGTGTCGGCGGTCTCCGCCCCCGCGATGATCTTGATCATCGTGGACTTGCCCGCGCCGTTCTCACCGACGAGAGCGTGGACCTTGCCCGCCCGTACCGTGAAATCGCCGTGCTGAATGGCCCGAACCGCGCCGAACCGCTTACTGATAGCGGTCAGGCGCAGCCGGGGGGTTTCGTTGTTGTCGGTCATCAGTAGTTGAACTGGTCGACGTTCTGGTCGGTGATCTCCAGAGCCGGGCCGAGGAGCAGCATCTTGTCCGCCTCGGTGTACTCGACCGCGGACAGCTCGCTGGAGACGTTGTTCTTGGCCTCGAACGACTTGCCCTGCGCGATCTGGGCGCCGGCCCACGCGGTCAGGTAGCCGAGGTTCTCCACGTCCCAGAGGATCGCGGCGGTCGACGACTTGTCCTGCAGGTACGGCTTCATCGCCTGCGGGGTGCCCAGGCCGACGGTGAAGACCTTGCCGATCTTGCCGGCGTCCTTGACCGCCTGCGCCACACCCGGCGCGCTCGACGTGCACTCGCCGACCAGACCGGTCAGGTCGGGGTGGGCGTTCATCAGGTCGGTGGCCATCTGCGTCGCCTTGGCCTGGTCCTCACCGGCGTAGACGATGTCGACGATCTCGGCGTCCGGGTACTTCTCCGCGGTGACCTTCTTCTGCACCTCGATCCACGAGTTCAGGTTCTCGGCGGTCTGGCCGCAGGAGACGATCGCGTACTTCCCCTTGCCGCCCATCGCCTTGAGCAGCGCGTCGGTCAGGCCGGTGCCGATGCCCTCGGCGGTGGCCTGGTTGACGAAGACCTCACGGACGCTGCTCGGCGCGTCGGTGTCGGCGGTCGCGACGTGGATGCCGGCGTCCTTGGCCTGCTGCAGCAGCGGGGCCATGCTGTCCGGGTCGTTCGGCGCGACGATCAGGGCGTCGACCTTCTGCTGGATGTAGGAGCGCACGATATCGGCCTGCGCCGCGGCGTCGGCCTGGGTCGGCCCCTGGTACAGCCACTCGACGTTGCCCATCGCGGCGGCGGCTTCCTTGCCGCCCGCGTTCATCGCCTCGAAGTAGGGCACGCCCTGCAGCTTCGGGACGAAGGCCACCTTGTAGGTCTTGCTGCCGGCATCAGTGCCGCCGGCAGAGTCGGTCTCGTTCTTTTTGGTGCAGCCGGTGAGAGCTATGGCGGCCGTCGCGGTGAGCGCGACGGCAGCAGCGAACCGAGGACGCATGACGCCTCCTGTTGTAAGGGCTCTTGAAACGTTCTATCCGAGGTGTGACTCACGTTACGAGCCAGTTAGCGCGTGGTCAAGAGTTGACTCCGCCCGGTCTGCGAGACCCACCCGCTAGGTGGCCCGCTCTGCCCGGCCCGGTTGGGTGAGACGTTTCAACACATTGAGCCGCATGCTGCCGCTTCATTTGCGCGCCGGCGCGTGCCACACCGCGATCCGATCCCGGGCTGCGGTGTGGGCTCGATGCGGGACCGCCCACCGTGCCCGGCCATGACCTGGGCACTGCCCCGGCTGAGCCCGAGGCGTCGGCCACGTGCTGTGGCCCGGGCGGGGGCGGCCGCGCGCTGCGCCGCCGTCCCGCCGTGATCTCGCCCGGCCCGAACCTCCGCGGCGGCCTTCTCAGATCAAGTCAGAGCGCCGGACGGCCGGCGAATCAAAGTGTCGGACAGCCCGCGGATAAGTGTGTGCCGAAATGTTTGGGGTGGCGCCGCAAGCATGGACGGTCGGCGCCCACCCGCCGCGATCTTGCAACTCGCGTCGAGGGGCGGCGTCCTCCAGCCTGCCGTGGGCTCGCGGCGCGACGGGTCACTGCGGGGGGGTCACTGCGGTGGGTCACTGCGGCGGGTCGCCGCTGCGGCGGCTGGCTGCGGCGGGTCGCTGCTGCAGCGGCCTGCTGCGGCGGGTTGCTGGTTTGCGCGACGCGGACCGGCCCGGGGCGGGTGCCTTCCGTGGGTCTCGCCAGACGGCGAGACCCACGGGCAATCAGCGGCGCCGCGGGCGGTTGCGGCGGATCAGCACGATGCCGGCTGCCGCGGCGGCGACGGCGGCGCCGATCATGGCGAAGCGCTGCGGGTCCGCGGAGACCCGGCGCGGGACCGAGCCGAGCGCGGCACCGGCGCGGTTCGCAGTGTCTGCGGCGGATTTGGCCAGGTGTGTGCCGGTGTCGGCGGCGGATTTGGCCAGGTGTGTGCCGGTGTCGGCGGCGGATTTGGCCAGGTGTGTGCCGGTGTCGGCGGCGGATTTGGCCAGGTGTGTGCCGGTGTCGGCGGCGGATTTGGCCAGGTGTGTGCCGGTGTCGGCGGCGGATTTGGCCAGGTGTGTGCCGGTGTCGGCGGCCGACTTGGCCAGATGAGCCCCGGTCTCGGCGGCCGACTGCTTGACCCGGCCGGGCACATCCAGTTTGGCGGCCAGGGCAGCGGCGGTCTCACCCATCTCGGCACGCGTACGCTCGATCTCGGCCTTGAGTTCTTCCGCGCGATCGGGCGTACCCCCGTCGTCGCCGGCGGTAGCCGTGCCTTCCTGGACGTACGGATGTGGTGCGCTCTTCGGCATCTCGGTCTCGGTGTGTACGGGCGTGGTCAGATAGGTGCCCGCCTGCCCGGTCGCCGGCTTGGCTCCGGGGTCGCCTCGCTTCGAAGGCTCCTCGGCCCGCTCGGCGGCAGCCGCTTCGGTGCTCTCACCGGAGGCCACGGCGCTGCTGCCCGCACCCTTTGTCGGCCTGGTGTCGCTGACCGCCGAAGGGCTGGGACCCGGCGCCCCCTTCCCGGCGCCGGCCGTACTCGGCGAGCTGCCACCAGTCGGGCTCGGCGTTGCCTTGCCGGCCTCGAGCCTGCTCGGTGCGGCGTTGCCGGTGGCGCTCGAAGCTGTTGCAGCGCCTGCGGGGCTCGAAGCTGTTGCAACGCCTGCGGGGCTCGGAGCTGTTGCAGCGCCTGCGGGGCTCGGCGTTGTCTTGGCGGCGTCGGGCTTGCTCGGTGTGGCGTTGCTGGTGGCGATCGGGGTGGCCGCTCCGGCACTTGCCGGGTGGGGCATAGCCTTGCCGCTCGGCGCCGGCTTTGCGTGACCGGCTGTACCCGGCCCGGGGGCCGTCACTGACCCAGCGTTCCCGGCGGCACTCGGTCCAGTCTTGCCGGTGGCGTTCTCGCCTGCCCGTCCCGAACCGCCGCTCGCGGGACCGGAACTCGATGCCGACTGCCCGGCGGCGCCCCGGTCAATGCCGGCGGGCGTCTTCTGCTGACCGGCTGCCGCCTCGTTGTTCGGAACGCCGCCGATGTGCTGCGGCGTCGATTTGCCGGCGCTCGTAGCGACCGGACCTGGTTTGTCCGGACGGGTTTCGGTGCCTTCGTGCTTGCCCGCTGTGCCAGTGGCTGCGCTGTGCCCGGAGCTGTACAGCGTGCCTGCGCCATGGTCCGACTTGCCGGCTGTGCCGAGGGTTCCGCTGTGGCCCGAGCTGCCGGCCATGCCAGTGTTTGCGCTCTGGCCGGAGTTCGTCGCCGTGCCGGACTTCGCGCCGGAATTGCCCGGCGTGCCGGAAGCGCTTCCCGGCTTTGCGGAAGCCGTCTTCTTCGCGTCGTGCGTCGTCCCCTGCTGGTCGCGGTGGGGCTTCGCCGGCGTGGGGCCGGACTTGGCCTGTCCGCTGGGGCCCGGCCGCGCGTCGGTGCGGTTCCGGCCCGGGGGAGCTGGCTTGGGGTCGGTGCGGCTCTGGCCCGTACCGGTCCGGTTCTGCGGTCCCGGGCCTGGTTTCGGGGTGTCGCTGTTGCGGTTCGTAGACGTGCTCACGAATGCCTCCCGTGGCGGGCCGCGGTCATCAGCGCATCGACGTCGCGGCGGCCGCTGGCCATGGCGGCTTCGGGCGCCGGTGGGACCGCCTGCTGCACCTCTTTCTTGCCGATCATCCCGGCGATCCCGGCCGTGGCGAACAGGGCCACGGTCACGATCAGCGCGGCTGCCCAGACCGGCATGACCAGCGCGAGTGCTGCGCCGATCGTGACGAAGAGGGCGCCTACCCCGTACAGGGCGATCACTCCGGCCCCGCCCAGCAGGCCGGCGCCCTTGCCGGCTTTCTTGCCCTTCTCCGTCATCTCGAGGCGGGCCAGGGCCAGCTCGTCGCGGACGAGCGTGGTCACCTGTTCGCTGAGCTGGCTGACCAGTTGCGCGGTGGAAGCCTCGGTTCGTGCGTCTGTGTGGGTCATCGTCCCCTCCGTCCTGCACGGTTGTCCGCTGCAGAGGTACCCCCGCAAACCCCCACTAATCAGGCCTAAGCGTTCCGCTCGCGCTTTTCCGATGTACGCGCGGCGCACAGTCCCCGCCTACCCCCGCGACCGCGGGCCTACTCGGGGGTTTCCAACGCACCCACCCGGGGCCCATGCAGGCCCTCGGCTGGCGCTCAGGACTGTTTCAGCGTTCGCGAAGCAGCCGTCAGCGCCAGCCGGGATGAGTGGCTGACGGCGGGGCTGATCGGCGTGCAGGAAGCGAGGGGGCAGGAAAGGAGGGATGGGGTCAGGGTTTGAGCATGGGATAAAGGGCTGCGTGCGTGGGAAGGTCGGCGGCGGCCAGCAGACCGCCGGGGCCGGTGTGCAGAGGCTGGCCCTCGATGCCGGTGACGACGCAGCCCGCGGCCCGGCAGATGGCGATGCCGGCGGCGAAGTGCACGCTTTCCCGCAGATCGCCGTACGTGACGTAGGCGGCCCGCCGCCCGTCCGCCACCCAGAGCAGGGCGAGGGTGGTGGAGAGCACCCGCGGCCGGAACCGTTCCGCAAAGGCCGGGTCGGCCAGCAGCAACGCCGGATGCCGCGGGTACGGCGGGTCCAGGTTGACGTCCACCAGCGCCGACTCCGCTGACGGCGTGAGCACGTGATCGGTCCCGTCAGCCCGGCGGACCCGGGCGACAACCCCGTCGGTCCAGAAGATCTCGCCGGCGAACGGGTCGGCGGCAGCGGCCACCCGCACGTCCGCGCCGTCACGCAGGGCGACGTTCACGGCGACCAGCGGCGTACGCACGGCGTAGTTCAACGTCCCGCAAAGCGGATCCACCAGCCACCGCCGGGCCGCCCCGGCCGGTCCTTGAGCCCCGCCTTCCTCGCCGGTGACCGCGTCGCCCGGCCGCTGAGCCCGCAACACGTCGAGGACGGCCCGCTCAGCAGCGAGGTCCGCCGAGGTGGCGAAGTCGCCGCCGCCTTTCGCCACCCGTGCGAGCTCACCGCCGTACCGTGCCTGAACTTCGGCCGCGCCGGCCGCCGCAGCCGCGATCGCCACCTCATGATCTTGCATGCCGGTCAGGCTAGCGGGCCGGCACCACCAGCCCGGTCTCGTAGGCGACGATGACCAGCTGGGCCCGGTCGCGCGCGTGCAGTTTGGCCAGCAGCCGCCCGATGTGGGTCTTGACGGTGGCCAGGCTGAGCCGCAGATGTTCGGCGATCTCGGTGTTCGAGAGGCCGCCGGCGATCAGGACGAGCACTTCCCGTTCCCGTTCGGTGACGTGGTCGAGGCCGGTCGCGGGCCGGCCGGGCGACGGTTCCGGCAGGGTGGCGTAGTGGGCGATCAGCCGGCGCGTGATCGCCGGAGCGAGCAGGGCGTCGCCGCCGGCCACCACCTGCACCGCGGTCACCAGGTCGGCCGGCGCCACGTCCTTGAGCAGGAAACCGCTGGCGCCGGCCCGGAGCGCGGCGAAGACGTACTCGTCGTAGTCGAACGTGGTCAGGATCAGCACCCGGGTCGCCGGGGTCTGGCCGGCGCCGCAGATCCGGCGGGTCGCCTCGATGCCGTCCAGGTCGGGCATCCGGATGTCCATCAGCACCACGTCCGGCTGTTCCTGCCGGGCCAGCCGGACCGCTTCCGCGCCGTTGCCCGCCTCGCCGACCGCTACCAGCTCCGGGGTGGTGTCGATCAGCAGCCGGAAACTGGCCCGCAGCAGCGCCTGGTCGTCGGCGATGAGCACGCGGACCGGATCGGCGGTCACGGGACGGCCCCGTACGGCAGGGTGGCGACGACCGTAAAGCCGCCACCGGACCGCGGTCCCGCGTCGAACGTGCCACCGTACGCGGCGACCCGCTCCCGCATCCCGGCCAGCCCGGTCCCGTCGGGCGCCGGTGGTGGGCGCCGGGTGCCGTCGTCGGTGACCTCGATCCGCAGCCGGTCACCGGTGCTCTCCACGTCGACGCGGCACTCGGCCGGGGCGGCGTGCCGCATCACGTTCGTCAAAGACTCCTGCACGATCCGGTACGCGGCGAGCGCCACCGGTTCCGGCAGGTCGTCGCCGCCGCGGACGTCCAGGCGTACCGTGACCCCGGCCGACTCCGCGCGATCCGCGAGTTTCCCCAGTTCCTGCAGGGTCGGCGGCACCCCGAAGTCGGGTTCGGTGCGCAGCGCGCCGACCGTGCGCCGCAGCTCGGCGAGGGCGCCCTTGCTGGCCGACTCGATCACTTCGAGGGCGGCGACCGCCTCTTCCGGGCGCTGCCGGGCAACGTGGTTGGCGACGGCTGCCTGCACCGCGATCAGGCTCAAGCTGTGCCCGACCGCGTCGTGCATCTCCCGGGCGATCCGCAGCCGTTCCTCGGCTACCGCCCGTGCGGTGCTCTGCGCCGCGGTCTGCTCGAACTGCCGGCGCCGCTCCCGCAGCGTCCATCCGACCGCCCAGCTCGCCCCGCACACCAGCACGACGAAGGCGATCCCGCCCAGCCCCGGGCCGTCGGCCGCCGCGGAGGCCATGCCGGCCAGCACCGGCGCGGTCGCCACCAGCGCGAACACCGCGCCTCGGCGTCCGGGAACCTGCAGGCCGGCGGTGTAGACCGCGACGCCGGCGGCGACCATGAGGGCGGGCGAGGCGTAGTCCGCGACGATGCCGGTGGCAAGTGCGATGCCGGCGGCCGCACCGATGGTGACGGCCACTGTGCCGGGCCACCGTCGGCGGAGGATCAGCGGCGCGCCGAGGGCGACGCCGGTGAGCACGGCCCGCCAGCCGGGGCCGGGCGACTCGACAGCCGCGAACCAGCACAGCAGGCCGGCCGACGCGGCGATCAGCAGGTCCAGCATCCACTGCGCCGCCGGGCCGAGCCGTTTCAGAAGCAGCGACGGTACGGGCACAGGCCGGAGCGTAACCAGATGCGTGGATGAACGCCTCCACCCACGGGCGGTCAGACCAGGGGATGACGTACGGCCGGACGAGCCACACCACGGCTGGACGACTTCTCGCCGCCGCGCCGCCATCGTCGGGGCATGACAGTCGTGCTGGACGAAGTGACCAAACGATACGACGGCGGCGCCGGCCCGGTGACCGCGCTGAACAGGGTGAGCACCCGCTTCGGCGAGGGCACGTTCACCGCGGTGATGGGCCCCTCGGGCTCCGGCAAGTCGTCGCTGCTGCACTGCGCGGCCGGCCTCGAACCGGCCACCACGGGCGCCGTGACGATCGCCGGCACCCGCCTCGGCGACCTCGGCGAGAACGAGCTCACCCGGCTGCGCCGGGACCGGGTCGGGTTCGTCTTCCAGGACTTCAACCTGGTGTCCTCGCTGACCGCGGCGCAGAACGTGGCACTGCCGCTACGGCTCGCCGGGCGGCGCGCCGACGGCGACCGGGTACGCGCAGCGCTGGCCGAGGTCGACCTGGCGGACCGGGCCGGGCATCGTCCCCGTGAGCTCTCCGGCGGCCAGCAGCAGCGGGTCGCGATCGCCCGGGCCCTGTTCACCCGGCCGGACGTGCTCTTCGCCGACGAGCCGACCGGTGCGCTCGACAACCGTACGTCGCACCAGGTCCTGACCCTGTTGCGGACCCTGGTGGACCGGCACGGGCGAACCGTCGTGATGGTCACCCACGACCCGGTGGCCGCCGCGACCGCCGACCGGGTGGTGCTGCTGGTCGACGGGCGGATCACCGATGAGCTGACCGGCGCCGACGCGGCCGGTGTCGCCGAGCGGATGACCATGCTGGAGCGGACGTGCTGACCCGGGACCGGATCGGGAGCTTCGTCGCGGTCGTGCTCGGCACCGTGCTGGTCACGACGTTCCTGCTGCTGCTCACGTCCGCCCGGCCCCGCGTACCGGACCGGTTCGCCGGCGCCGCCGCCGTGGTGGCGAGCCCGGCAGCGGACAACCGGCCGGACGAGTTCGCCGAGCCGGTGCCGTGGACGGCGGCGACCGTACAGTCGCTGGCGGACCGCATCCGGGCGGTGCCCGGGGTGACCGGCGTGACCGTGGACCGCGACTTCTACGCCCAGCCGGTGGTGGACGGCCGCCCGGTGGCCGGCAGCACCCGCGGGCACGCGTGGCCGGGCGCCGACCCCGGCGGGGCGGTCGTGAACCGGGACCTCGGCATCCCGGTGGGTGCCCCGATCACCGTGCTCACCGGCGCCGGGCCGGTGCAGTGGCAGGTCAGCGGGCACACCGACCGTCCCGGCGTCCACGTCGCGGAGGACATCGCGGCACGGTTGGGGCCCGGGGTACGCGCGATGGCCGTCACCGGCGATTTCGATACCGCCGCGGTGCGGGCCGTCGTCGGCGCCGAGGGTCGCGTGCTGACCGGGGACCAGCGGGGAGCCGCCGAGCCGCGCGCCGACGCCCGGCTGCGGTGGATCGGCATGCAGGTGCTCAGCGGGACCGCAGCCGTCGCCGGGTTCGCCGCGATCTTCCTGGTCGCCTCGACCGCCGCGTACGAGGTGAACCAGCGCCGCCGCGAGATCGGTCTGCTGCGTGCGGTCGGGGCGACACCGCGGCAGATCCGGTCGATGCTGCACCGGTCGGCGCTGCTCCTCGGGGCTGGGGCGGCTGCGGTGGGCGTACTGATCGGGTCGTTGATCGCCCTGGTGCTGGCGCCGGCGCTGGTCCGTGCCGGCCTGGAGCCGTACGGATATGCCGTCCTCTGGCAGCCCTGGGTGCTGGCTGTCGCGTTCCTGGCGGGCCCGCTGATCTCGCTGGCCGGCGCCGCCGTGGCGGCCCGCCGCGTCTCCCGGGTCGGCGCCCTCGAAGCGTTGCGCGTCGCCGAGGTCGAACCGCGTGCGATGAGCCGGGCCCGCTGGACCGCGGGCCTCGCCGCCCTCGCCGCTGCGGCCGGCGCCGGCATCGCGGCAGCGACCTCCGGCAGCCTCCGGGACCTCGGCACCTATGCCCTGATGGGTGCGATGGCGCTGATCGCCGCGGCGGCCCTGCTCGCCCCGGCGGTGGTGCCGGCCCTGATCCGCTTCCTGCTCGCCCCGCTGAAGGGGATCATCGCGACGCTGGCCCGGGAGAGCGCCCGCACCGCGGTCCGCCGCACCGCGTCCACCGCCGCGCCGGTCCTGTTCACCGTGGCCTTCGCCGTCTTCGTCACCGGGACGGTGCAGACGGGGGCCGCCGCGTTCGACGCCCGGCGCAGCGACACGGTCCCGCCGGGGCAGGTCCTGGTCCCTTCAGGGACGCCCGGCCTCAGCGACGCGGCGGCGGGCCGTGCGCCTCTGGACACCACCGTGTACGTCGATGGCCGCGCGGTCGTGACGATCGGCGCCGACCGCGTCCCTGCCGGAACTGCACTGGTCGGCGCCGGGCTTTCCGGATCAGCCGCCGCCGGCGCAGGTTACGGATCGGCTGACGCCGGTGCTGGCGATGGATCGGCTGATGCCGGCGGCGCAAGCGACGGATCGGCAATCACCGTCACCTACGCCGACGGCGCGACTGAGACGCTGCGGGTGACCGGAGCTCCGCCTGACGGTCCGTTCGCCGCGGATCTGGTGATCTCGCGGGACACCGCGCGCCGGCACGACCCGTCGGCGCTGGCGCCCGCTGTCTATCCCGCTCCGCCCGGCCCCGCCGGTCTCGGCGCGCGGATCGCCGCCCCGGCCGACCTGGCCCGGCAGGCGGAAGCCGAGGACGACCGGCTGATCGGGATCTTCACCCTGCTGCTCCTCGCTGTCTCGGCCGGGGCCGGAGCACTCGCGGTCACCAACACCCTGCTCATGACCGCCCGCCACCGCCGCCCCGACTACCGGGTGTTGCGCCTGTCCGGCGCGTCCGGGCGGCAGGTGCTGCGGGCGATCGCCCTGGAGACCACCTGCGTGGTGGCGATCGGGACCCTGCTCGGCGGGGGTGCGGGAATGCTCGCGGTGGCCGGCTCGGCACGTTCGCTCAGCGAGCAGGTGGGTCACCACGTACCCGTCCTGATCTCCTGGCCGGTGACCGCCGGGACCGTCCTGCTCTGCCTGCTGTGCGCACTGGCCGCGGCCACCCTCCCGGCGGCCCGCCTGGTGCGCCGCCCGGCGGCCGACTGAGGAAGCGCGGCGGGAGGAGCCGCGGCCGAGTAAGAAAGGGGCCGCGGCGCCGGTGAGGAGCAGCGCGACCGGGTGAGAAGCGGCGGCAGCCGGGTAAGAAGCGGCCGCGAAACCGGGCGATGAACTTGGCTCGCGTTACGGAAGCGGCTTCCGGGTATAACGGTGGCCATGTCCGATGCGCCAGCGTTGCTCGCCGGGAGGTACCGGCTTGCTGCCCTGCTGGGCCGGGGCGGCATGGGCGAGGTGTGGCTGGCCCGCGACGAGGTCCTGGAACGTGACGTCGCGGTCAAGGAGATCGACCAGCCGACGGCGGAGGACGGTGACGCCGCGGCGCGGCGCACGCTGCGGGAGGCCCGGGCGGCGGCGCGGCTCAGCCATCCCGGTGTGGTCCAGGTGTATGACGTGCTTCAGCTGGACGGCCGCACCTGGATCGTCATGGAGTACGTGCCGTCCCGCTCGCTGCGCCAGGTCGTGCAGGACGACGGGCCGCTGGAACCGTACCGGGTGGCCCGCATCGGCCTGGACCTGCTTTCCGCGTTGCGGGCCGCGCACCGGGTGGGCGTGCAGCACCGGGACGTGAAACCGGCCAACGTCCTGCTCGCCGACGACGGGCGGGTGCTGCTCAGCGACTTCGGCATCGCGGCCGTCGACGACGACGCGGTGATCAGCCGGTCGGACGTGCTCGTCGGGTCGCCGCAGTTCATGGCGCCGGAGCGGGCGCAGACCGGGGCCGGCGGTCCGGAGGCGGATCTGTGGTCGCTGGGCGCGACCCTGTACGCGGCGGTGGAGGGACGGGCGCCCTTCCAGCGGGGGTCGACGATGGCGACGCTGGCCGCGCTCACCACCGAGGAGCCGGAACCACCGCAGCGGGCCGGCGCGCTGCGGCCGCTGCTCGACGGCCTGCTCCGCAAGGATCCGGCCGCGCGGATGGAGGCCGAGGACGCGGACAGCCTGCTCCGGCGGATCATCGCGGACCTGGCGGACGAGGAGCCGCAGAGATCCTGGGGGCCCGCGCCCGGCACGCAGGAAGAGCCGGAAGACCAGGAGGAGCCGCAAGGACCGCAAGAGCCGGGCGACGGCTCGGACCGGAATGCGGGGACGCAGCTTCTCCCCGTACCGAAAACCGACGGCGACCGTGCGCCCCAGCCTGCGCAGCCCAAGACACCCCGGCGTGCGCTGCTTGCTGGGGCTGCCGCCCTGACCGCGCTGGTCGCGGCGGGCGCCGTGTGGCTGGTGGCGGACCAGGATCCGGAGGATCCGGCCGCGCAGCGCGGGCAACCGGGTGTGACCCGATCGGCCGGCCCGGACCCCGTGGTGCAGCCCGGGACGAGCCCGACCGGGGCCGGCCCGACCGGAAGCAGTTCGACCGGTGCGGCGCCGAGCGCGACCCGGCCCACCGAGAACGCGCCGGCGTCACCGGACGGGGGAGCGGCGGGCGCGAGGCCGGACCTCCCGGCCGGGTGGCGCGACTATCGCGATGCGACAGGTTTTGAGGTGTACGTCCCCTCGGGCTGGAAACGCTCGAAAGAGGGGACGATGGTGTACTTCCGCGGCGACGGCAAGGTGCTCGGCATCGACCAGACCGACCGGCCGAAGTCGGATCCGGTGGCGGATTGGCGCAGCCAGTCGGATTACCGCGTGGACCGGGGCGACTTCCCCGGATACCGCGAGATCAAGATCGAGTCGGTGCCCTATTTCCGCAAGGCGGCCGACTGGGAGTTCACGTTCAGCCGCAACGGTGTGCGGCAGCACGTCAACAACCGGGGCGTGGTGGTCGCCGACGACAAGGCCTACGGCTTTTACTGGCAGACCAGCGACGCAGCGTGGGCCGGGGCGAAAGACGACTTGCAGCTGGTCTTCGACAGCTTCGTCCCCGCTGATTGATCTAGAAGTCGCTCAGGTCGCTGGTATGGATCTTGAACGGAAACGGCTCGGCCGAGCTGAGGGTTTCGCCAGGCCGGGCGACCGCATGGACGGTGTACTTCTTGCCCTCCAGCCGGAACAAATGCAGTGAGACCGTCGTGTAGTCGGCGAAGTCGGGTTCGACGAGCAGATACCACGGGATTCTCGCGTCGGCGTAGAACAGCTTCTTACCGATCCGGTCGGTCATGACGTTGCTCGGTGAGGTGATCTCACAGGCCAGAACGACGCCTGAAGCGTCTTCGACGACGCCCCCGTCGCGCGCCGTCTCGACCACAAGATCCGGGATCACGATCGTCTGGGGGCCCAGTCGCACGTTGACGGCTTGCCGGGCGCTCAGGCCGGCGGCCTGAGCGGGGGCGAACAAAGACATCCAGAGTCTGGCCGAGATGTCTTGATGGCGCCGGTGCGGTGCCGGACTCACCAGGATGCTCCCATCGATCAGCTCGACTCGGGTCGCCGTCTTGTCGAGCGCGAGGAATTCCTGCTCAGTCCAGGGGCCGCCGGATTTCAGAAGCTCGTCCAGGCTCATGGTTCGAGTCTCGCATGCGCTCATGCGGACACTGTCACATGCCTAGTAGGCGTTGGTCAACGAAAGATTCCGGGCGTTGCTGCTTCGGCGGCCCGTGCGAGCTGCGTTGCTACCTCTGCGTGGTCGGTGGCCACGAGCCCAACGGTCACCCGTAAGTGGGACTCTCCGGCCGGACCCACCGCGAACGCTGTGCCCGCCGCCGCCCCGATGCCGGCGCTGGCCAGGCTCAGCAGCGCGGCCTGCTCGTCCGCCACCGGCAGCCAGATGTTCAGGCCCTCGCCCGGCGGCAGCGCGATGCCCGCGGCCGCCAGACCGGAAGTGATCAGGTGACGACGTCGGGCGTACTCGTCGCGTGCGGCCCGCACCGCCGTCACCGACGCCGGGTCGGTCAACAAGCTGAGCAGCAGATGTTGCAGCAGCCGGCTGGTCCAGCCCTGGCCGAGCAGCCGCCGCTCGAGGATCGGGTCGAGGACCGTGGCCGGCCCGCTGACCGCGGCCAGCCGCAGGTCCGGGCCGTGCGACTTGGAGAAACTGCGCACGTGTACGACCTGTCGGGGCAGATGCGTCCCGAGAGAACAGAGCGGCCCGGAGGCCAGATCGCCGGCCGAATCGTCCTCCACCACGTACACCGACGGGTGTTGCGCAAGCACCGCGGCGAGTGCGCCCGCCCGCGACGGTGACCACGACGCACCGGTGGGGTTCAGCGCGCGCGGCTGGAGGAAGACCGCGGCGGGCCGTCGCGCCATCGCGGCTTCGAGCTGGCCCGGCAGCATGCCCAGCTCGTCGGTGCCGACCCCGATCACCGGTACGCCGAGCACCTCGAGCAGATCGAGCAGGGGCGGGAAACAGGGGTTCTCCACCACGGCCAGGTCCCCGAGGCGCAGCAGCGCCGACGCCACCTGGTCGACCGCGTCCATCGCCCCGTCGAAGATCGCCAGCCGCTCCGCCGGGTACGGCCACCGCTCCCGCAGCAGCGCCCCCAGCTCGGGCAGCACCGGCTCGTCGAGGTAGCTGGTCGGCGCGGGGGAGAGCCCGTACAGCGCCGGGATGGGCGGCAGCAGCCGCGGGTCGGGAACCCCGGTGGACAGGTCGAGCCCGAAGCCGGAGGTCTGCCGTAGCGCTGCCCGGTAGCGGCCCGGTCCGCCCGCGCCGGGAGTGGCGACGACCGTTCCGCGCCGCCCGTCCGTCCGGATGGTGCCGGCCCGCCGCAGCAGCTGCCACGCTGCGTTGACCGTGCTGGGCGACAGGTGCAGTTCGGTCGCGACCGACCGGACCGGCGGCAGTTTGGTCCCGCCCGGCAATGCGCCGTCGCCGACGGCCCGGCTGACCGCCTCGGCCAGACCGCGGGCGCTGGAATCCGCGAGTCGTTCTTTCACGCAGGTAAAAAGCCCGGGCATTTTTGTGACAGTACAACGAGGGCATTGTTTGGTCTAGGGTCGTCACATAATGTCCAGCCCATGAATCACATCGCGCACTGGATCGGCGGCGCGGAGCGCGCCGGCGAGTCCGGCCGGGTCGGCCCGGTCTTCAACCCCGCCACCGGCGAGCAGATCGCCTCGGTCGACCTGGCCTCGACCGGCGAGGTCGCCGCCGCGGTGGCCGTCGCCAAGGACGCCGCCAAGGAGTGGCGCGAGGCGTCGCTGTCCAAGCGTTCCGCCGTGCTCTTCAAGTTCCGGGAGCTGCTCGCGGCGAACACCGGCGAGCTGGCGAAGATCATCACCACCGAGCACGGCAAGGTGCTCGCCGACGCCGCCGGTGAGGTGGCCCGCGGCCTGGAGAACGTCGAGTTCGCCACCGGCATCCCGCACCTGATGAAGGGCTCCTTCTCGGAGCAGGCCGCCACCGGCGTCGACGTGTACTCGATCCGTCAGCCGCTCGGCGTGGTCGCCGGCATCACCCCGTTCAACTTCCCGGCCATGGTGCCGCTGTGGATGTGTGCCACCGCGATCGCCGCGGGCAACGCGTTCGTGCTCAAGCCGAGCGAGAAGGACCCGTCCGCGTCGCTGTTCCTGGCCCGGCTGTGGAAGGAAGCCGGCCTGCCGGACGGCGTCTTCAACGTCGTGCACGGCGACAAGGAGGCGGTCGACGCGCTCCTGACCCACCCGGACATCGCGGCGGTCAGCTTCGTCGGCTCCACCCCGATCGCCAAGTACATCTACGAGACCGGCACCGCGCACGGCAAGCGGGTCCAGGCCCTCGGCGGCGCCAAGAACCACATGATCGTGCTGCCGGACGCCGAGCTGGACGCGGCCGCCGATGCGGCGATCAGCGCGGGGTACGGCGCGGCCGGTGAACGCTGCATGGCGATCTCCGTGGTGGTGGCCGTCGGTGACATCGCCGACCCGCTGGTCGAGGCGATCGCGGCCCGCCTGCCGAAGATCAAGATCGGGGACGGCTCCGACCCGTCGTCGGAGATGGGCCCGCTGATCAGCGCGCAGCACCGGGACAAGGTCGCCGGGTACATCGAGGCCGGCGCTGCCGAGGGGGCTTCCGTCGTCGCGGATGGCCGTTTGTCAGAAATCTCGGACAAGGGATTCTTCCTGGGCGCCACCCTGCTCGACAACGTGACCCCGTCCATGACGGTCTACACCGACGAGATCTTCGGGCCGGTGCTCTCCGTCGTCCGCGTGGACACCTACGCCGAAGCCGTCGAGCTGGTCAACGCCAACGAGTACGGCAACGGCACCGCCATCTACACCCGCGACGGTGGCGCCGCCCGGCAGTTCCAGTTCGACGTGAACGCCGGCATGGTCGGGGTGAACGTGCCGATCCCGGTGCCGGTCGCCTACTACTCGTTCGGCGGCTGGAAGGCGTCGCTGTTCGGCGACACCCACATGTACGGCCCGGACGGCATCCACTTCTTCACCCGCAGCAAGGTCGTCACCTCGCGCTGGCCCGACCCGGGAACCTCGGCGATCGACCTCGGCTTCCCGCAGACCCGGTGAGGATGTTCCTGTGAGCACTGATTCCCAGGTGCGCGCCGACGATCGCGCCCACGTCTTCCATTCCTGGTCCGCTCAGGGCCTGATCGACCCGCTGCCCATCGAGAAAGCGCTGGGCAGCTACTTCTGGGACTACAGCGGCCGGAAGTATCTCGACTTCTCGTCCCAGCTCGTCAACATCAACATCGGGCACCAGCACCCCCGGATGATCGAGGCGATCCAGGAGCAGGCCGCCAAGCTCTGCACCATCCAGCCGGCCTTCGCCAACGACAAGCGCGGCGAGGCGGCCCGGATGATCGCCGAGGTCGCCCCGGCCAACCTGAACAAGGTGTTCTTCACCAACGGCGGCGCCGAGGCCAACGAGAACGCCATCCGGATGGCCCGGCTGCACACCGGCCGGCACAAGGTGCTCTCCACCTACCGCAGCTATCACGGCTCGACGGCCACCGCGATCACCGCGACCGGCGACCCGCGCCGCTGGCCGAACGAGCCGGTGGCGATCGGCGTGGTGCACTTCTGGGGGCCGTACCCGTACCGGTCGCCGTTCCACTCGGAGTCGCCCGAGCAGGAGACCGAGCGCGCCCTGGCGCACCTGCGCGACACGATCGTCTTCGAGGGGCCGGCCACCATCGCCGCGATCCTGCTCGAGACCGTGGTGGGCACCAACGGCATCCTGGTCCCGCCGCCCGGCTACCTGGCCGGTGTGCGGGAGATCTGCGACGAGTTCGGCATCGTCTTCATCGCCGACGAGGTGATGGCCGGGTTCGGCCGGTGCGGCGAGTGGTTCGCGATCGACCGGTGGGGTGTCGCCCCCGACCTGATCACCTTCGCCAAGGGCGTCAACTCCGGCTATCTGCCGCTGGGCGGTGTGGTGATCTCCGACGAGATCGCCGCGACGTTCCGCGAGCGGCCGTTCCCCGGTGGCCTCACCTACTCCGGGCACCCCCTCGCCTGCGCGTCGGCAGTCGCGTCGATGCAGATCTTCAAGGAGGAGGGGATCATCGAGCACGCCCGCGCGCTCGGTGACGACGTGATCGGCCCGGAACTGGCCGCGCTGGCCGAGAAGCACCCGAGCGTCGGCGAGGTCCGCGGCCTCGGCGTCTTCTGGGCGATCGAGCTGGTCTCCGACCGGGCGAAGAAGACGCCGCTGGTGCCGTTCAACGCGGCCGGCGCCGCCGCCGCGCCGATGAACCAGGTGGCCGCGGCCTGCAAGGAACGCGGGCTCTGGCCGTTCACCCATTTCAACCGGATCCACGTCGTGCCGCCCTGCACCACCACGGCCGGCGAGGTGCGGGAAGGTCTGTCGATCCTGGACGAGGCGCTGAGCGTCGCGGACAGCTTCTACACCGCCTGAAACCCCGGTTTTCGTCGTTCGGGCCGGGCTCGAAGTTCTGATTCCGTTTCAGGCTTGGAAATTACTTCGGATTCCCTTGCCCGCACGCTCTCTCGTGTGACAACCTCCCCCCTGTCCGGGTGCGAACCCGGCATCACGATCGGAAGGTCAAATCCCTGTGAGCACCGATAGTCCCGTGCTACGCAACTTCGTCAACGGGTCGTACACCGGCACCGTGGACGGGATCACCTCGCCGGTCGTCGACCCGAGCACCGGGGAGGCGTACGCGAGTGCGCCCGTCTCCTCGGCGCAGGACGTCGAGGCGGCGGTGGCGGCCGCCGCCACGGGGTTCGAGACCTGGCGGGACAGCACGCCCGCCGAGCGGCAGCGGGCGCTGCTGCGCATCGCCGACGCGGTCGAGGCCCGCGGCGAGGAGCTGATCGCGGCCGAGTGCCGCAACACCGGCAAGCCGGTCGAGGCGACCCGGCAGGAGGAGCTCGGCCCGCTCCTCGACGAGCTGCGCTTCTTCGCCGGCGCGGCACGCGTCCTGGAGGGCAAGTCCGCGGGGGAGTACCTGCGGGACCACACTTCTTTCGTACGCCGTGAGCCGATCGGCGTGTGCGCACAGATCACGCCGTGGAACTATCCGATGGTGATGGGGGTCTGGAAGTTCGCGCCCGCCATCGCGGCCGGTAACTCGGTGGTCCTGAAGCCGTCGGACACCACCCCGGTGAGCACCCTGCTGCTCGCCGAGATCGCCGCCGAGTTCCTGCCGCCGGGCGTGCTCAACGTGGTCTGCGGCGACCGGGACACCGGCCGTGCGCTGGTGTCGCACCCGGTGCCGCAGCTGGTGTCGATCACCGGCTCCACCCGGGCCGGGATGGAGGTGGCCTCGGCCGCCGCCCCCGACCTCAAGCGGGTCCACCTCGAGCTCGGCGGCAAAGCGCCGGTCGTGGTCTTCGACGACGTGGACATCGCGGCGACCGCGGAGGCGATCGCCGGCGCCGGCTACTTCAACGCCGGCCAGGACTGCACCGCCGCCACCCGGGTGCTGGTGCACGAGCGGATCGCCGCCGAGTTCACCGCCGCCCTCGCCGCCGCGGCCAAGAACACCCGGGTCGGCGCCCCGTCCGACACCGGCGCCTACTTCGGCCCGGTCAACAACGTCAACCAGCTCGACCGGGTCACCGGCTTCCTGGCCCGGACGCCGGACCACGCCGAGGTGGTGGCCGGCGGCAACCGGATCGGGGACCGGGGATACTTCTTCGAGCCGACCGTCGTCACCGGTCTGCGGCAGCAGGACGAGATGATCCAGGACGAGGTCTTCGGCCCGGTCATCACCGTGCAGAGCTTCACCGACGAGGACGCGGCGGTGCGCTGGGCCAACGATGTACGGTTCGGGCTCAGCGCCAGTGTCTGGACGCAGAACCACGGCCGGGCGATGCGCGTCTCGCGCCGTCTCGATTTCGGAGCGGTGTGGATCAACACGCACCTCCCGTTCGTCTCCGAGATGCCGCACGGCGGCTACGGTCACTCCGGTTACGGCAAGGACCTTTCGATGTACGGCTTCGAGGAGTACACCCGGATCAAGCACGTGATGAGCTTCAACGGCTGACTCCCGCCGCCCCCTTTTTTGAATAACCGCCTCAGAGGTGATAGATGACCACTTCTCCCCCGCACCACGCCACCAGCGCGCCGCCCGGTTCCGGGCAGCACGCCGGGCACCCGGCGATCGAGTTCGTCGGCGTGCGCAAGGACTACCTGTCGCACGGTGAGGCGGTGCCCGCCGTCAAGAGTCTGGATCTGGCGATCGGACAGGGGGAGTTCTTCTCGCTGCTCGGGCCCTCCGGCTGCGGCAAGACCACCACCATGCGGATGATCGCGGGCTTCGAGGAGCCCACCGCGGGCAAGGTCTTCCTCGACGGCAAGGACGTCACCGACGTCGGGCCGAACAAGCGTGACGTCAACATGGTCTTCCAGTCGTACGCGCTCTTCCCGCACCTCAACGTGCTGCAGAACGTGGCCTTCGGCCTGGAGCGCAAGAAGATCTCCAAGAGCGAGATCAAGCGACGGGTCGGCGAGATGCTCGAGATCGTCTCGCTGACCGGCATGGAGAAGCGGCAGCCCCGGGAGATGTCCGGTGGTCAGCAGCAGCGGGTCGCGCTGGCCCGGGCCCTGGTCAACCACCCGCGGGCGCTGCTGCTCGACGAGCCGCTCGGCGCCCTCGACCTGAAACTGCGCCAGCAGATGCAGGTCGAGCTCAAGCGGATCCAGCGCGAGGTCGGCATCACCTTCGTCTACGTGACCCACGACCAGGGCGAGGCGCTGACCATGTCGGACCGGATCGCGGTGATGAACGCCGGCCTGATCGAGCAGCTCGGCTCGCCGCGCGAGATCTACGAGAAGCCGGCGAGCCGGTTCGTGGCCGGCTTCATCGGCACCTCCAACCTCATCGACGGTCAGGTCAGCTGGGCCGACAACGGTCTGGCGGTCCTCGACTTCGCCCCCGGCGAGCGGGTACTCGTCCCGGTCGGCGGAGCGGTGCAGCCCGGGCACAAGCTCGAGGTGTCGATCCGCCCGGAGAAGATCGACCTGCACCGTACGATGCCGCACAGCAACACGACCAGCATCATCTCCGGTGTGGTCACCGAGGTCGTGTACCACGGGACATCGACGAACTACACAGTGGCGACCTCCGCTGGATCAGACTTCGTGGTGTTCGATCAGAATGCTCACGATGCCGAGGACGTCGCCTCGCGCGGCGAGCGCGTCTTCCTCACCTGGGCCCCGCAGCACTCGTACCCGATCGGAGTCTGAAGTTGTTCCCCACCAGTAAGCCGGACCCCTCCCTCCTCCGAGGCGTGACGCAGCGGCGGCTCGGCCGCCGCGACGCCCTGCGCCTCGGTGG
Source organism: Actinoplanes sp. NBC_00393 (assembly GCF_036053395.1). Taxonomy (NCBI): domain Bacteria; kingdom Bacillati; phylum Actinomycetota; class Actinomycetes; order Micromonosporales; family Micromonosporaceae; genus Actinoplanes; species Actinoplanes sp. NBC_00393. The sequence continues at coordinate 555,406 of NZ_CP107942.1, forward strand.
GTTGTCGGCGATGGGCGCCTTCCTCGCCGCGTGCGGCGTCGAAGGCAAGGGCAAGCCGGGCGCCTCCGCGGCGCCCGACGCGGTCGCCAAGTTCTGGAGCGGCAAGGTCCAGAACAACAAGCTCGACTTCGCGGGCTGGCCGCTCTACATGGACCCGAAGAAGCCGGAGCTCAAGAAGTTCACCGAGAAGACCGGGATCGCGGTCAAGTACGACGAGGTCATCCAGGAGATGGGGCCCTGGTTCGCCAAGGTCCAGCCGCAGCTGTCCGCCGGGCAGTCGATCGGCTACGACCTCATGGTGATCACCAACGGCATGCAGTTCGGGCAGTTCCGCGACGCCGGCTTCCTGGCGCCGCTGGACCACTCGAAGCTGCCGAACTACGCCGCCAACGCCGCCAAGTCCTACGCCCAGTCGGCCTACGACCCGGGCAACGTGTTCAGCATCCCGTGGGCGTCCGGCATCACCGGCATCGCCTACGACGAGGCCAAGACCGGCCGGCCGATCACCAAGCTCGCCGACCTGTGGGACCCGGCGTTCAAGGGCAAGGTCGGCATGTTCAGCGACCTGCAGGAGCTGGCCAACTTCGGCCTGCTCGCGGCCGGTCTGGACCCGGCCAAGTCGGAGGAGGCGGACTGGAAGAAGGCGGCCGCCAAGCTCCAGGAGCAGAAGGACGCCGGCATCGTCCGCAAGTACTACGACCAGAGCTACATCGACGCGCTGGGCAAGGGCGAGGTGTGGATCACCCAGGCCTGGTCCGGTGACGTCTTCCAGAAGAACGTCTCCGACGGCACGAACTTCAAGTTCGTGATCCCGGAGGAGGGCGGCACCATCTGGACCGACAACATGGCCATTCCGATCACCGCCGCCAACCCGGTCGACGCGATCATGCTGATGGACTTCTTCTACGAGGTGGAGAACGCCGCCACCCTCGCGGAGTACATCAACTACGTGTGCCCGGTGCCGGCCGCGCAGGCCGCGATGCGCAAGCACGCCGCCGCGCTGACCGGCGAGGACAAGGCGTACCTGGAGTCGGTGGCGGAGAGCCCGCTGGTGTTCCCCGGCGAGGCCGACTACGCCAAGCTGCACTACTACGTCGGGTTCAACACCGCCGAGGAGCAGCAGGACTTCAGCAAGGTGTTCGATCCGATCGTGCTGGGCTGATGCGATGAACCGGGTAAAACGTGCACTCGCGCCCTACCTGCTCGTGCTGCCGGGCGGGTTGTGGCTCCTGCTGTTCTTCGTGGTGCCGATGGCGACCATGCTGTCGTTGTCACTGCAGGAGGGCGACATCGTCAACGGGTACGTCTTCACAGGTCACTGGCAGACCTACGTGGAGGCGATCTCGGACTACCAGACCCAGTTGATCCGCTCGCTGGTGTACGGCGCCATCACCTCGGTCATCCTGATCGTGCTGGCGTTCCCGGTCGCGTACTGGATCGCCTTCTACGGCGGCAAGAAGAAGGCGATCTACCTCTTCCTGATCCTCCTGCCGTTCTTCGTGTCGTTCGTCCTGCGCACCATCTCGTGGCGGATGCTGCTGACCGACGACGGCGTACTGCTGCACCCGTTGAAGGAGGCCGGGCTGCTCTCGTCCGGCTTCCATCTCCTCGGCACCCCGACCGCGGTGATCGGTGGCCTGGTGTACAACTTCCTTCCGTTCATGGTGCTGCCGATCTACGTGGCCCTGGAGCGGATCGACCCGCGGGTGGTCGAGGCCGCCCGCGACCTGTACGCCTCACCGGCCACCGCGTTCCGCAAGGTGATCTTCCCGCTCGCGCTGCCCGGCGTCTTCGCCGGCGTGCTGATGACGTTCGTCCCGGCCAGCTCCGACTACGTGAACTCGGAGCTGCTCGGTGGCACCTCGACCACCATGATCGGGCAGGTCATCCAGAGCAAGTTCCTGCACACCTCCGACTATCCGACCGCCTCCGCGCTCGCCTTCTCCCTGATGGCAGTGCTCCTGCTCGGCGTCTTCGCCTACGCCCGGGCACTCGGCACCGAGGACGTGATGAAGGTGGCGGCCCGATGACCCAGACGCTCATCCCCGCACCGCCGGCTTCGGAGACCAGGCCGGCGCCCCGGCGCCGGTTCCGGATCGGCGGGGCCCGGGTCATGCACTTCTACACCTGGCTGCTGATCGCCTGGCTGGCGCTGCCGATCCTGGTGATGATCCTGTTCGGGTTCAACAACCCGTCCGGCCGATACAACCAGACCTGGCAGGGCCCGCCCACGCTGAAGTGGTACCGCGACCTGTTCGCGCTGCCCGACCTCACCGACGCCCTGATCGCGTCGCTGGTGGTGGCGGTGATCAGCTCGCTGGTCTCCGGCGCGCTGGGCACCGGCATCGGGTACGCCCTGGGCCGCTACCGGTTCCGCGGCGCCGGCGCCACCAACCTGGTCATGTTCGCCGCCATCTCCTCGCCGGAGCTGGTGATGGGCGCCTCGCTGCTCACCCTGTTCGTCTCGATGGGTGTCGGGCCCGGCTGGACCACTCTGACCATCGCGCACGTCATGTTCTCGATCGCCTTCGTCGCCACGGTGGTCCGGGCCCGGGTCGTCACCCTGGACCGCTCCATCGAGGAGGCCGCGGCCGACCTGGGCGCCAACGCCTGGACCACGTTCTGGAAGGTCACCTTCCCGATCCTGCTGCCGGCCATCTTCTCCGGCGTGATGCTGGCCTTCGCGCTCTCCATCGACGACTTCGTGATCAGCAACTTCACCGCGGGCAACGTGCAGACGTTCCCGTTGTGGATCTGGGGTTCCACCCGAGTCGGGCTCCCGCCGCAGGTCAACGTGATGGGTACGTTGATCTTCGCGGTCGGCGTGCTGATCGCGGTGATCGCGAACCTCCGTTCCCGCCCCCGCAAGCAACAGGACTGATCGTGCGGGCCCTCGCCGGCGCGGTGGGGGAGTCGTACTGGCTCGCCCAGGACGGCGCCCCACCGCCGGCACCCCCTCTGACCAGCACCATCTCTGCAGACCTGGCCGTGGTCGGGGCCGGCTACAGCGGCCTCTGGACCGCCCTGATCGCCAAGGAACGTGACCCCGCCCGCGAGGTGGTCGTCGTCGAGGCGAGCACCGCCGGGTGGGCCGCCTCCGGCCGCAACGGCGGCTTCTGCGCCGCCAGCCTCACCCACGGTTTCGACAACGGCATGAGCCGCTTCCCGGACGAGATGGACATCCTGGAGAAGCTGGGCCGGGCCAATCTGGACGCGATCGAGCAGGCGGTTCATCGGTACGGTATCGACTGCGACTTCCGGCGTACCGGCGAGCTGAACGTGGCCACCGAACCGTGGCAGCTCGACGAACTGGCCGAGTTCCACGCCGCGGCCACCGTGCGCGGGCTGGACGTCCGCTTCCTCGACCGGGACGCGGTCCGTGCCGAGATCGACTCGCCCACCTACCTGGGCGGCGTCTGGGAACCGGGCAGCACCGCGACCGTCGACCCGGCCCGCCTGGTCTGGGGCCTGCGCCGCGCCTGCCTCGAGCTCGGCGTCCGCCTCTACGAGAACACCCGGGTCGAGAAGATCACCAAGACGCCGGACGGGCTCGCCCTGCACACCGCTTCCGGACGGGTCGACGCGCACCGGGTGGCCCTCGCGACCGGCGCGCACAGCACCCTGCTGCGCCGGCTGAACCACTGGATCGTGCCGGTCTACGACTACGTCCTGATGACCGAGCCGCTCACCGACGAGCAGCTCAGGGCCATCGGCTGGCGCAATCGGCAGGGCGTCGGCGACGCCGGCAACCAGTTCCACTACTACCGGCTCACCGCCGACAACCGGATCCTCTGGGGCGGCTACGACGCGGTCTACTACAACGGCGGGAAGATCAAACCGTCGCGCGACCTGCGCGACGAAACATTCGGGAAGCTCGCCGAGCATTTCTTCACCACCTTCCCGCAACTGCGCGATGTGCGTTTCACCCACAAATGGGGCGGCGTCATCGACACCTGCAGCCGGTTCAGCGCCTTTTTCGGTACGGGTTACCGCGGCCGCCTCGCGTACGCGATCGGTTATACGGGTCTGGGTGTCGGCGCCACCCGCTTCGGCGCCGAGGTGATGCTCGACCTGCTCGGCGGCGAGCCGACCGCCTTGACCCGGCTGAAGATGGTTCGCAGCAAGCCGGTCCCGTTCCCCCCGGAGCCCCTGCGCTCCGCGGTCATCCAGCTCACCCGCTGGTCCATCGCCCGCGCCGACGCCAACGGAGGCCGGCGCAACCTGTGGCTCCGGCTGCTCGACGCGCTGGGCCTCGGCTTCGACTCCTGAGCCCCTGTCATGTCGCGTGTGCTCTGTTAACTTGCGCGGAAATAGTTGCTCGTGGGCTTGTGTGCAACGGATTCCGTGGGCAGGATCAGTGGCAACCGCAGAACTCGTAGGAGAGATATCCGTGACCGACCAACTGCCCGCCGACGTGGACGCACTCTCCGCGACCGCCCGTGACCACCTGTGGATGCACTTCACCCGTCTCTCGGCGTACCGGGACGCGCCGGTACCCGTGATCACCCGCGGTGACGGCTGCTACGTCTACGACTCCGCCGGCCGGCGTTACCTCGACGGGCTCTCCGCGCTGTTCGTCGTGCAGACCGGCCACGGCCGGCAGGAACTCGCCGAGGCGGCCGCCAAGCAGGCCAGCGAGCTGGCCTACTTCCCGATCTGGTCGTACGCGCACCCCAAGGCGATCGAGCTGGCCGGCCGGCTCGCCGAGATGGCCCCCGGCGACCTGAACCGGGTCTTCTTCACCACCGGCGGCTCCGAGGCCGTCGAGTCGGCGTGGAAGCTGGCCCGGTCGTTCTTCAAGCGCACCGGCAAGCCGCTCAAGACCAAGGTGATCTCCCGGTCGATCGCTTACCACGGCACCTCGATGGGCGCCCTGTCGATCACCGGCATCCCGGCGCTCAAGCAGGACTTCGAGCCGCTGGTCCCCTCGACACTCCGGGTGCCCAACACCAACTACTACCGTCGCCCGGACGAGTCGATGACGCCGGAGCAGTTCGGCATCTGGGCCGCCGACCGGATCGCCGAGGCCATCGAGTTCGAGGGCCCGGACACCGTCGCCGCCGTCTACCTCGAGCCGGTGCAGAACGCCGGTGGCTGCTTCCCGCCGCCGCCCGGATACTTCCAGCGGGTCCGCGAGATCTGCGACCGCTACGACGTGCTGCTCGTCTCCGACGAGGTGATCTGCGCGTTCGGCCGCCTCGGTGAATACTTCGGCGCCGACAAGTACGGCTACCAGCCCGACATCATCACCGTCGCCAAGGGCCTGACCTCCGGTTACGTCCCGCTGGGCGCGATGATCGCCTCCGAGCGCCTGGCCGAGCCGTTCCTGCAGGGCACCAACTGGTTTGCCCATGGCATCACCTACGGCGGCCACCCGGTCGGCTCCGCGGTGGCTCTGGCCAACCTGGACATCATGGAGCGGGAGAACCTCAACCAGCACGTCCGCGACAACAGCCCGCTGTTCCGGTCGTACCTGGAGAAGCTCCTCGACCTGCCGATCGTCGGCGACGTCCGCGGCGACGGCTACTTCTTCGGCATCGAGATGGTCAAGGACAAGGCCACCAAGGAGACGTTCAACGAGGAGGAGTCGGAGCGGCTGCTGCGCGGCTTCCTCTCCAGCGCCCTCTTCGACGCCGGCCTGTACTGCCGCGCCGACGACCGGGGCGACCCGGTCATCCAGCTGGCGCCGCCGCTGACCGCGACGGAGACCCAGTTCGCCGAGATCGAGCAGATCCTCCGCTCGGTGCTCACCGAGGCCCAGAACCGCCTCTGAGCAACGCCGTTTTCACGGCAGACGACAGGGCCGCTCCCGCAACCTGGGGGAGCGGCCCTGCCGCGCGTAGCGTCAGGCATCGTGAGCAAGCCGCTGCGCTGCCGGCTGGGCTGGCACAAGTGGACGAGACGCTTCACCGAGGACGGTGGGCGTTTCAAGGAGTGCACCCGCTGCCAGGCGGTCGAGACCCACACCCAGGCGCCGCCGGGTGGCGGCTTCGCCTGACCCGGGTTCAGATGCGGCGGAGCAGGGCGGCGGCCCGGGCGGGGTTGCCGGCCTCGTAGGCCAGGGCGGCCTGCGCGAACAACTTCTGCCATCCGGCCTTCGCCTTTCCGGCGGCGGCGCGGGCTTGCGCGGCCGTGAAGATGTCGTCGCCGGTTTGCAGGCCCCACCCGTACGGATAAAGGGGCTGATAGTCGGCATCGCCGACGTTGACCGGCACCTGGGTGACCGTGCCCGGCCAGCTCAGCGGCAGCCGTGCGGTGAAAGGCTTCCTGCCGAAGAGCACATCGGCGACCCCGGCGCCCTCGCTGCCCGGCAGCCACGACGCGACCAGCGCATCGATCTTGCCGAGCTGGTCGGTGACGACCTGCGGACGGCCGGAGACCAGCAGCACCACACATTTCGCCACCGCGTCGCAGACCTTGTCGATCACCGCCTTGTCGCCCGGCTGCAGGGTGAGCGACTTGGTCTCCTTCTGGTTCGCCGGGCACCACGGGCACACCGTGCCGCCCACGTCACCGAAGCCCTCCGCGTAGGGCGTCTCGCCGACCACGACCACCCCGACGTCGGTCGGGCTGATCGGCGCGGACGCATCGGCGCTGTAGGTGACGGACGCGACCTCTTCGATGCCGGCCAGCACGGTCGTGCCCGGGGTGATGTCGCCGGAGCGTCCCTGCCAGTCGATGGTCCAGCCGCCCGCCTGATTGCCGAGATCATCGGCGTTGCGCCCGGCCACGTATATCCGCGCATCCGCCCGCAACGGCAGCGTCGCGCCGGCATTCTTCAGCAGAACCTGCGAGCTTGCCACAGCCTCCCGGCCGATGGCGCGGTGCGCGGCGCTGCCCACCTCACTGCTTCCGGTGACGTACGGGTTCTCGAACAGCCCCAGATCGAACTTGACCTTGAGGATCCGCCGGACCGCGTCGTCGATCCGCCCGGTGCTCACCCTCCCGGCGTCCACCTCGGCTTTCAGCAGCTCCTGGAACTGCGGCGCGGTCTTCGGCTCCATGAACATGTCGATGCCGGCGTTCACCCCGAGCCGCACCTGCCCGGCCGTCGGTTCGGCGGCGCCGGCGGGCGCGTCCGGGTCAGGAATCTGGTGGATGCCCTCGAAGTCGCTGATCACGAACCCGTCGAAGCCCATCTCGCCTTTGAGCTTCCCGGTGATCAGTTCCTGGCTGGCGTGCATCTTGACGGGGTTGCCGGTGCCGTCCTCCGTCCAGTCCACACTGGAGTACGACGGCATCACGCTCCGCACGCCGTGCTTGCTGACCGCCGCGACGTACGGCGCCAGATCGATCCGGTCGAAGTCCTTCCGGCTGGTGACGGTCACCCCCTGGTCGATGGCGTAGTCGCTGTCCCCGGTGCCGTACTCGGTGTCGCCGTCCCCCGCGAAATGCTTCACCGTCGCCAGCACACCGGCGTCACGCAGCCCGTCGACCGCCGTAGACATCCGGGTGACCAGCGCCGGGTCCTCGCCGAAACTCTCCTTGGTCCGGCCCCAGCGCTCGTCCCGGCCGACACAGAGGCAGGGCGCGAAGTTCCACGGAATGCCGGTGGCCCGCATCTCCTCGCCGGTCGCCCGGTACACCCGCCGCACCAGCTCCGGGTCACGGCTCGCCCCGAGCCCGACGTTGTGCGGAAAGACCGTGGCGCCGTGCACATTGCCGTGCCCGTGCACCGCATCGATCCCGTAGATCAGCGGAATCCCGAGCGGCGTTTCGAGGGCGGCCCGCTGGAGTGCATTGACCTGCTTCACCCAGGCCTCGGGCGTGTTCGGGCTCGGCACCGAGCCGCCGCCGGACAGCACCGACCCGAGCCGCCATTCGGTGACCAGCTCCGGCTGATCGCCGACCACGTTGCGTTCGGCCTGCGTCATCTGCCCGATCTTGTCCGCCAGGGACATCCGCCCCATCAGGTCATCGAGCCGCTGCTCCACCGGCAGGCCGGCATTCCGGTACGGCGCCTCCGCGGCCGGCCTGGCACCCTCGCCCTCACCGTCTCCCTCTCCCTCGCTCGCGCCCACGCGCAGCGCAGCAAGCAGCCCGACCACGAGCACACCGACGACTCCAAACCCAGCGAAGTATCGCCAACGCGCCCGCATGCGGTCCCCCTTGCTCCTGTTCCCGGCCCCGCGAGTCTGCCGGACACGCTCCCATCCGTCACCTGCCCCCGTCTGCCCTGCCTCGACCCCGCTCCTCTCGGCCCTCTTTGCTCCCTTCCGCCCGTTCCCGCCCCGCCCTTTCCTGCCCAGCCCGGCCGCCCGCTCCGCCCGGCCCAGCCAGGCTCGGCACCGCCCAGCCCGGCCTATAGCCCAGCCCCCTCCGCCCGGCCCCCTCCGCCCGGCCCTGGTCCGCCCGGCTCTGCTCGACCTGCTCGGCCCGCCCGGCTCTGCTCGGTTCCGCATCCGCCCGCTCGACCCGCCCCGGCCCCGCCCGGCCCGCCCCGCCCGGCCCCCTCCGCCCGGCCCTGCTCAGCCCGCATCCGCCCGCCCCGCCGGGCCCGCCCGCCGGGCCCATCCCGCCAGGCCGGGCCTGCTCACCCCCACGCTGGCGATCTTGAGCCTTTGTCCCCACTCCGATGTGGCAAATTGCTCAAGATCGCGGAGGAGGGGGGTGGGGGAGCGCAACCCTCGGCGATCTTGGGCTTCCAGCCCCACTCCGGTGTGGTTATCTACCCAAGATTGCATTGGACGGGGATGCTTGACGATCTTGGCTCGCTTGCCCGGTTCTGGTGTGGTTTGTGCGCTCAGGATCTACGGGGCGAGGGTGGCGGGGATAGCATCACCGGCGTTGCCGGGACTTCGGGAGGCGGACGGGATGCTTCGCGGGATCAGCAAGGTTCGGGTCGGGGTGCGCGATCAGGAGCGCGCCAAGCGGTTCTGGACCGAGACGATCGGGTGCGATGTCGCTCAGGACGAGACGTACGGTGACGAGCGCTGGCTCGAGGTTCGCCTGCCGGACGGTGTGCTTCTCGTGCTGGAGAAGTCGGACGGGCCGGATCCGGCAGCTCCGCCCGGGCAGCCGAACACGCCGGTCTTCCTGGCCTGTGACGACGTGGACGCCACCTGGCGCGAGCTCGCCGCCCGCGGTGTGGAGTTCGTGCAGGAGCCGATCGACCTGCCGTTCGGCCGGTGGGCGCTGCTGCGTGACACCGAGGGCAACCGTTTCCCGCTACTGGCGTCTTGAACGCCAGGCCGCGCGGCAGCGGCGGTAGGGCTGCGCGGCAGCGGCGGTAGGGCTGCGCGGCAGCGGCGGTAGGGCTGCGCGGCAGCGGCGGTAGGGCTGCGCGGTGGCGGGCTGCCGGGCCGAGCGGCGGCGGTGTCAGGATGCGCGGCGGCGGTCCCAGGCGTCCAGCAGCGCGGTGGCCCGCAAGGCGGCGTTGATGCCCAGCCACCGAACCGGTTCCGGTTCCCAGCGGCGGGAGCGGTGGCCGACCCAGGGCAGTGCGGTCAGTTCCGTCTCCTGGGCCAGGATCAGGTCGGCCAAAGTGCGGCCGGCCAGGTTGGCGGCGGCGACGCCGTCGCCGACGTAGCCGCCGGCCCAGGCGATGCCGTCGCGCAGGCCGACCGAGGGCATCCAGTCGCGGGGGATGCCCAACGGGCCGCCCCAGCGGTACGCGATCGGCGGGTCGATGCCGAACAGTTCGGTGAGGGTCCGCCGGAGCGCGTCGAAGACTGAGGGGACCTGGTCGTATTCGGGCCGGATGCGGGACCCGAAATGGTAGGGCGCGCCACGCCCACCGAAGGCCAGGCGATCATCAACCGTCCGCTGGCCGTAGATGATCATCCGGCGTTCGTCGGTGAAGGTTTCGCGCCGGGCCAGGCCGACCCGCTCCCAGAACGAGGCCGGCAGCGGCTCGGTAGCGATCATGAGGGAGTAGACCGGGGCCAGATTCCGCCGGTGCCCGGCCAGACCCGCGGTGTAGCCCTCCAGCGCCCGCACCACAGTGGTGGCCCGGACCGTACCGTGATCGGTGACCACCTTGCCGCGTTCCAGATGCTTGACCCGGGTTCCTTCATGGATGGTGACGCCGAGCCGTTCGACGGTGGCCGCCAGCCCACGGACCAGCTTTGCCGGGTGCAGGGCGGCGCAGTGTTCACTGTAGAGACCGCCGAGCACACCGGTGGCGGCGCAGATCTCGCCGGCCTTCCCGGCGTCCACGAAACCGGGCGCCTTGCGGGCTCGCCGCAGCTGTGCCGGGCTGCGGACCAGCGAGATCGTCCCGCCTTTGGCGTAGTCGCAGTCGATGCCCTCGGCGGCCGCCGCCCGCCCCACCTCGTCGACCGATGCCTCCAGCGCGCGGTGCATGGCCGCCGCGCGCTGCGGGCCGTAGCGGCGGGACAGCTTGGCCTCGGAGGCGGGGAACAGCCCGGAGGCCCAGCCGCCGTTGCGGCCGGAGGCGCCGTATCCGCAGTACTCCGCCTCCAGCAGCACGATCCGCAGTTCGGGCGCGGCCTTGGCCAGGTAGTACGCCGTCCAGAGGCCGGTGTAGCCGCCGCCCACGATCGCGACGTCGGCGATCGTGTCACCGGGCAGCGGCGCGCGCCTCTCGATCGGGCCGAGCGAGTGCAACCAGAAGGAGGGCGCTGCGGTGCTCATCTATCTTGTTCCCCAGGCATAGGTTTGTTTGGCGAGCTTCAGGTACATGAAGGTGTCGGTGGCGGAGACGCCCTCGATCGCCCGGACCTTCTCGTTGAGCAGGTCCAGCAGGTGTTCGTCGTCGGTGCAGACCAGCTCGACGAGCAGGTCGTAGCGCCCGGCGCAGATCACCACGTAGTCCACCTCGGGGATCGCCGCGATCTCGTCGGCGATCGCCCGCAGGTCACCGTTGACGCGCAGGCCGACCATGGCCTGCCGGGCGAAGCCCAGGGTCAGCGGGTCGGTCACCGCGACGATCTGCATCAGGTCGTTGTCGAGCAGCCGCTGTACGCGTTGGCGTACCGCCGCCTCGGACAGCCCGATGGTCTTGGCCAATGTCGCGTACGACATCCGCCCGTCCCGCTGCAGGTGTTCGATGATCTGCTTGTTGATCTCATCCAGCGCCGTGTCGGTCACGCCGCGATTCTTCCCCAAGCGTTCACCGGAAGGCAGCACGGAGGATCGCAACGCCTCGATCGAGGTCCTCGTCGGAGATCACCAGCGGGGGCAGGAAACGCAGCACGTTCCCGTACGTCCCGCAGGTCAGGGTGAGCAGCCCCGCCTCGTGACAGGCCTTGGAGACCGCCGCGGTCCGGACCGGGTCCGGCTCGTCGGTGCCCGGCTTGACCAGTTCGATCGCGAGCATCGCGCCCCGGCCGCGGACCTCGGCGATGCCGGGGTCGGAGATGTCCGCCAGCGCCGGCTTCAGAATCGACTCGATGTGCCGCGCGGACGCGGCCAGGTCCAGCTCGCGCATGGTCTCGATGGCGGCCAGGGCCGCCGCACAAGCGACGGGATTGCCACCGTACGTGCCACCCAGCCCACCCACGTGCACCGCGTCCATGAGTTCGGCCCGCCCGACCACACCGGCGATCGGCAGGCCGCCGCCCATCCCCTTGGCCGTCGTGATCAGGTCGGGTTCCAGGCCTTCGTGCGACGAGGCGAACCACTGCCCGGTACGGCAGAACCCGGTCTGGATCTCGTCGGCGATGAAGACCGCCCCCGCCTCGGCCGTCCACGCGGCGATCGCCGGCAGGAAGCCGGGCGCGGGCACCACGAAGCCGCCTTCGCCCTGGATCGGCTCGATCAGCACGGCCGCCACGTTGCCGGCGCCCACCTGCTTCTCGATCACGTCGATCGCCCGGCGGGCCGCCTCGGCGCCGTCCAGCCCACCGTCGCGCAGCGGGTACGACATCGGCGCCCGGTACACCTCCGGGGCGAACGGCCCGAACCGGTGCTTGTACGGCATGTTCTTCGCGGTCAGCGCCATCGTCAGGTTGGTCCGGCCGTGGTACGCGTGGTCGAACACCACGACCGCCTGCCGCCCGGTCGCGTGCCGAGCGATCTTGACCGCGTTCTCCACCGCCTCGGCGCCGGAGTTGAACAGCGCCGCCCGCTTCTCGAAGCTGCCCGGGGTCAATTCGATCAGCTGCTCGCAGACCGACACATAGGACTCGTACGGCGCCACCATGAAGCAGGTGTGGGTGAACTTCTCCACCTGCTCGCGCACCGCCGCGACGACACGCGGCGCGGCGTTGCCGACGTTGGTGACCGCGATGCCGGAGGCGAAGTCGATCCACTCGCGGCCCTCGAGGTCGGTCAGCGTGCCGCCGCCGGCCTCGGCGATGTAGGACGAGATGGTCGAGCCGACGCCCCGCGCGACAGCTGCGACGCGCCGCTTGTGCAGTTCATCAGAGGAGGTCATCAGGCACCCACGTGGTGCATGACGTGCTTGATCCGGGTGTAGTCCTCCAGGCCGTACACCGAGAGGTCCTTGCCGTGCCCGGAGTGCTTGAACCCGCCGTGCGGCATCTCCGCGACCAGCGGGATGTGGCAGTTCACCCAGACGCAGCCGAAGTCCAGGCGCTGGGTCATCCGCATGGCCCGGCCGTGGTCCTTGGTCCAGACGCTGGAGGCGAGCGCGTACTCCACGCCGTTGGCGTAGCGGACGGCCTCGTCCTCGTCGCTGAACTTCTGCACGGTGATGACCGGGCCGAAGACCTCGTTCTGGATGATCTCGTCGTCCTGGCGCAGGCCGGCCACGACGGTGGGGGAGTAGAAGTAGCCGCGGTCGCCGACCCGGGCGCCGCCGGCCTCGAGCCGGGCGTGGTCCGGGAGCCGGTCGATGAACCCCGAGACCCGGGCCAGCTGGTTGGCGTTGTTGACCGGGCCGTAGAGCACGTCCTCGTCGTCCGGCGCGCCGGTCTTCGTGTTCCGGGCCTGCTCAGCGAGGGCCGCGACGAAGTCGTCGTAGATGCCGGGGGCGACGAGCACCCGGGTCGCGGCGGTGCAGTCCTGCCCGGCGTTGAAGTAGCCCGCCTCGGCGATCGCGGCGGCGGCCGCCTCCACGTCGGCGTCGTCGAAGACCACGACCGGGGCCTTGCCGCCGAGCTCCAGGTGGGTGCGCTTCAGGTCGGCGGCGGCGCTGCCGGCCACCTCCATGCCGGCCCGCACCGAACCGGTGATCGAGACCATCTGCGGCGTCTTGTGGGTGACCAGGGCGCGGCCGGTGTCCCGGTCGCCGAGGACCACGTTGAACAGGCCGGACGGCAGGAACTCGGCGGCGATCTCGGCGAGCAGGACGCTGGTGACCGGGGTGGTGTCGGACGGCTTGAGCACCACGGCGTTGCCCGCGGCGAGCGCCGGCGCGATCTTCCACATCGCCATCAGCAGCGGGTAGTTCCAGGGGGTGACCTGGGCGCAGACACCGATCGGCTCACGCCGTACATAACTCTCGTAGCCGTTCATGTACTGCCCGGCGGAGCGTCCCTCGAGCAGGCGCGCCGCACCGGCGAAGAAGCGCAGGTGGTCGATGGCCGGCGGCAGCTCCTCGCTGGCGGTCAGGCCGAGCGGCTTGCCGGTGTTCTGCGACTCGGCCTCGACCAGCTCGTCGGCACGGGCCTCGATGGCGTCGGCGAACTTCAGCAGCGCCCGCTGCCGGTCGCCGGGGGTGGTGTCGCGCCACTGCTCGAGGGCGGACGCCGCGGCGGTCATGGCCCGGTCCACGTCCTCGGCCCCGGAGACCGGGGCGGAGGCGAACACCTCGCCGGTCGACGGGTCGATCAGGTCCTCGTACCGCCCCTCGACGGGCGCGACCGCCTCGCCGCCCACGAAATTGTGCAGTACCGACTTGGCGGACATCCGGCCTCCATCTGTGGTATCCATGCCTGCGGCCCCATCTTTTCCGCTGAATCCGTGGCGAACAAGAGGGTTCAGAGAATTTTCCGCACACTCACGGACGGCGGCGAACGGCCAGGACGGCCACGTCGTCAGTCGGCTGCTCGACGCCCGCATCCGCCATGACGGTAGCGCAAACCGCCTCCGCGGGGGCCGGTCGTACCAGCTTGACCAGGCGATCCATGCCGACGTCGATGACCTCGCCGCGGCGTTCCACCAGACCGTCGGTGTAGCCGAGCAGCACCCCACCCGGCGCCAGGCCGAGGGTGCTGCTGCGCCGGGAGCGGACCGCGCGGCCGACCCCGAGCGGCGGGTCGACCGGGAACTCGGCCAGCCCGGCCGGGCGGCCGGGCTCGGCCAGGACCGGCCGCAGGTGCCCGGCCGAGGAGACCACGATCCGGCTCCGATCCGGGCTGATCATGGCGTACATCGCGGTGGTGAGGCTGCCGGCCTCGAAGTGGTTGACCTTGCGGTCCAACAGGGTGAGGGCTTCCGCCGGGTCGTCGCAGATCAGCGCGTACGCCCGGAGCGCGCTACGGACCCGCCCCATCACCACGGCGGAGGCGAGTCCGTGCCCGGAGACGTCGCCGATCACCATCCCGAGCCAGCCGGACGGCAGCCCGAAGACGTCGTACCAGTCGCCGCCGATGCCGAACGAGTGACCGGGCACGTACCGCGCGGCCAGCTCGACGCCCGGTGTCTCGGGCAGCCGGGCCGGCAGCAGGCTGCGCTGCAGCGCCAGGGCGGCGGCCTGGTCCATCTTGCCGGCGCGGATCCGGCCGGCCACCCCGGCGCGGTCGGCAACCAGCTCCAGCAGGCGGATGTCGTCGTCGCCGAAGTGGCGGCGGGACAGCGAGCCGACGTGCAGCACGCCGATCAGGTCACGGCCGGCCATGATCGGTACGCCCAGCAGCGACCGGATCCCCTTCTCCAGCAGGATCGGGTTGAGCACATCGGCGGGAGTGACGTCGGTGAGCCGGACCGGACGGCGGGTCGCGGCGATCCGGCCGGCGAAACCCCGGCCCACCGCGACCCGGAACCCGGCCCGGACCTCCTCCTCGAGGCCCTTCGCCGCGGTCGCCACCAGCTGCTGGGCGTGCAGGTCGAGCAGCAGCACGGCGGCGGTGTCGACGCCGAGCAGATCGCGCACCCGGTCCAGCAGCTCGTCCAGCAGATCGGAGACGTCGAGCCGGGACAACGTCGCATCAGTGACCGCTTCGAGCCGACGCAGCCGCTCGTCGTCATTGATGTGTCGGGGCACCGTTTCAGCCTAGTGTCCGCCAACCGCACCGGGGACGTCACCCCGTGTCACGAATCGGCTGGCCGCACCTCCACCGGGGTGACCAGGCGCCGGCCGGTGCCGGCCGGCCGAACCTCGCCGGTCAACTCGACGGAGGCCGTGCACGGCAGGTCCGCTGCCGACGTGCCGACCTGAATGCGCAGCTCACCGGGCTCGACGATGCGCTCCATCCGGCGGCCGGTGTAGGCGGTCCGGTCGGTGTGCACCCGGAACGTCACGTCGGCCGCGGCGCCGGCCGCCAGCTCGACCCGGTGGAACCCGGTCAGCTGATGCACCGGACGGGTGACCTCGGCGACCGGGTCGGTGAGGTAGAGCTGCACCACCTCGGCGCCGGCCCGCGGACCGGTGTTGGTCAGCCGCACGGTGACCGTGAACTCGCCGTCCACCGGCACCCGGGTCTCGCTGATCCGAAGGTCACTCACCGTGAACGTGGTGTACGAGCGGCCGTGCCCGAAGGCGTACAGCGGGGTGGGGTCGAGGTTGCTGACACCGGTGTGCACGGCGCCGAGCCGCGGCTGCAGATAGGTGCCCGGCTGGCCGCCCGGGTGCCGGGGGATCTGCACCGGCAGCTTGCCGCTCGGCTGCACCCGGCCGGAGAGCACACCGGCGATCGCGCCGCCGCCCTCCTCACCCGGCATGAACGCCTGCACCAGGCCGGCCGCCCGCTCGTGCAGCTCGCCGAGCGCGTACGGGCGGCCGGAGACGACCACCACGACCACCGGCTTCCCGGTCGCCAGCAGGGCGTCCAGCAGCTCCGCCTGCACACCGGGCAGCCGCAGGTCCTCGGCGTCGCAGCCCTCTCCGGAGGTGCCGTTGCCGAACAGCCCGGCCAGGTCGCCGACGAACGCGACGGTCACGTCGGCGGACTCGGCGGCCGCGACCGCCTCGGCGAAACCGGAGCGGTCCCGGCCGTCGACAGCGCTGCCGGCCGCGTACACGATTTCGCTGTCGCCGAACTCGAGGCGAAGCGCTTCGAGAGCACTGGGCAGCGCGATCCCGGGGTCGACGCCGGGGTAGCGCGGCAGGACGTGGTTGGGGAAGGCGTAACAGCCGAGGAAGGTGCGCGCGTCGTCGGCGCAGGGCCCGACCACGGCGATCCGGCCGGGCGCGGCGAGGGGGAGCGCGGTGCCCGCGTCGAGCAGCACGATCGAGCGTTCGGCGAGCTCGCGGGCGAGGTCCCGGTTGCCGGGGGAGTCCAGGTCGACGGTGTCCGAGCCGGCCACCGAGCCCTCCGGCGTCCAGTCCGCGTCGAGCAGGCCCAGCTCGGCCTTCTGGATCAGCGCGCGCCGGGCGGCCCGGTCCACGTACTCCTCGGGCACCTCGCCACTGCGAACCCGGGCCACCAGGTTCTCGCCGTAGCCGATGGTGTCCGGCAGCTCCACGTCGATGCCGGCCTCGAGCGCCCGCACGCCCGCGCCGGCCACGTCGGCGGCCATCCCGTGCATGCTCGCCAGGAACGGGATCGACCAGTAGTCGGAGACGACCGTGCCGGTGAACCCCCACTCGTCGCGGAGCAGGTCGGTGAGCAGCCACGGGTCCGCGCCGGCCGGCACCCCGTCGACGTCGGCGTACGAGTTCATCACCGAACCGGCGCCGGCCTCGACGATCGCGGTCTCGAACGGTGGCAGGATCACGTCGAGCAGCTCGCGGCGGCCCATCGGGACCGGACCGTGGTTGCGGGCGCCCCGGGAGGCCGAGTAACCGGCGAAGTGCTTCAGGGTGGCGATCACGCCGGCGCTCTGCAGGCCGCGCACGTACGCCGCGGCGATCCGGGAGACCAGGTACGGGTCCTCGCCGATGGCCTCCTCGACCCGGCCCCAGCGGTAGTCGCGGACCACGTCCAGCACCGGGGAGAGGCCCTGGTGCACGCCGAGGGCCGCCATGTCCCGGCCGATCGCCGCGGCCATCCGCTCGATCAGCTCCGGGTCGAACGTCGCGCCCCACGCGATCGCGGCCGGATAGACAGTGGCGCCGTGCACGGTGAAACCGGTGAGGCACTCCTCGTGCACCAGGGCCGGGATGCCCAGCCGGGAGGATGCCATCACGATCCGCTGCTGCCGGACGACCTCGGCGGTTCCCTCGGCGACGGTGAGCGGATAGCTGCCGTACACCCGGGTCAGATGGCCCAGACCGTGCCGGCTGGCGTCCTCCAGTGCCGCCCCGGCGCCGAACTCGTCCTCCATCGGTGCCACGTTGTGACTCTCTTCGGGCTCCGGTCCGGCCGCTCCGGTGGCACCCTTGTCCTTACCGAGCCAACGGCTGCCGAGCTGGGCGACCTTTTCCTCGAGGGTCATCTCGAGGAGAAGCGCATCGACCCGGTCGGGAACCGGAAGCTTCGGGTCGCGCCACGCGGGCGGCGCTTGTTCTGTCGTCAAGGGTACCTCCGATAGTTTCCGAAACTTCCGGTCGCCGCGAGACCTCGGCGATCGGCTCGCAATGCGCCCACAAGTGGGTGCTCGCGCCGCCTACTCTCGCGCTCTGAGCACTGTTACGGCAAGGGTCTTGACACTCGTCACAGCGAAACCCTACGTTTACGAAACCTCGCGTTAATTTGCAGCAGCCGATCGAAACTTCCGAAAACTTAACCGGTTCGCCAGATCGGCGGCGACGTCGCCATTTACCCAGCCGCTCCCCCGCGGCTTCGAGTTCGGAGATCAGCGTGAAACGCAGGAACTTCTTGACCCTGTCCGCTGGAGCCGCCGCGGGTGCCGCGCTGGCTGCCTGTGGCAACGAAGGCCCCGGTGGCGGTTCCGGGGAAGGCAGCGGCGGCGGCGGTGAAGCCAGCTACTGGTCGCTCAGCGGCGAGCCGGGCCAGCCGTACCGTCAGGCGGCTGCCGACCGGTGGAACAAGGCCAACCCGGACGCCAAGATCACCCCCACGTTCTTCCAGAACGACGCGTACAAGCAGAAGATCAAGACCGCTCTCGGCGCCAACCAGGCTCCCACCATGATCTGGGGCTGGGGCGGCGGCGGCCTGAAGAGCTACGTCGACGCCGGCCAGGTCGAGGACCTGACCGACTGGCTGAGCCAGAACGCCGCGGTCAAGGACAAGATCCTCCCGTCCTCGTTCGGTGCGGCCACGGTCAACGGCAAGGTCTACGCGCTGCCGGTCGAGACGGTCCAGCCGATCGTTCTCTACTACAACAAGAAGGTCTTCGAGAAGGTCGGCGTGCAGCCCCCGCAGACCTACGGTGACATCCTCGCCCTGATCCCGAAGTTCAACGCCGCGGGCATCGCGCCGTTCTCGCTCGCCGGGCAGTCCCGCTGGACGAACATGATGTGGCTCGAGTTCATGCTCGACCGCCAGGCCGGCTCCGAGGTGTTCGACAACGTCTTCGCCGGCAAGCAGGGCGCCTGGTCCGACCCGGCCGTGCTGGACATGCTGACCAAGGTCCAGGACCTGGTGAAGCAGAACGCGTTCCAGAAGGGCTTCGCCTCGACCGTCGCCGACACCAACGCCGACCAGGCCCTGCTCTACACCGGCAAGGCCGCGATGATGGTGCACGGCTCCTGGTCGTACGGTATTCAGAAGGCCAACGGCGGCAAGTTCGTCGCCGACGGCGGCCTGGGCTGGATGAACTTCCCGCCGATCGACGGCGGCAAGGGCGACCCGACCAACACCGTCGGCAACCCCGGCCAGTACCTGTCGATCTCCTCCAAGGCGTCCGCCGAGGCCAAGGAGACCGCGAAGAAGTTCTTCTCCACCACGCTCGTGGACGACGAGGAGAAGGCCGGCTGGGTCAAGTCCGGCGGTGTGCCGGTGCTCAAGGGCGCCGACAGTCTGTTCACCGGTGACGACGCGCAATTCCTCAAGGACATGGCGGCGATCGCGGCCGGTGCGAAGACCTTCGCGCAGTCGTGGGACCAGGCTCTGAGCCCGACCGCGGCCGAGGTGCTGCTGGACAACATCGCCAAGCTGTTCCAGCTCCAGGTCAGCCCGCAGCAGTGGGTCGACAACATGAACGGGGTCATCGGAAAGTGACGACGCTCGCTCCGCCCGTCGTACGAGGTCAGGAGCCCACCAGATCCAGCGGCGGGCGGAGCGGCTCCGTCGTGTGGATGGCCCTGCCCGCGTTCGTGATGTTCGTGTTCTTCGGGATCATCCCGCTGCTCGGCGTGATCGTGCTCAGCTTCGCCACGTGGAACGGCATCACGCCGACCATCGAGCTGACCGGTCTGACCAGTTGGCGCGCGGCCCTGAGCAACCCGAGCCTGCCGAACGCCATCTGGGTCACCTTCCTGATCATGGCGCTGTCCTGGCTGGTGCAGACCCCGATCTCGATCCTGCTCGGCGTCTTCATGGCCCGCCAGACCCGGTACCGCGGCTTCCTCTCGGTGCTCTACTTCATCCCGCTGCTGCTCAGCTCCGCGGCCATCGCCATCACCTACAAGTCGCTGCTCGACCCGAGCTTCGGGATCGGCGCCGGCCTCGGGATCGAGGCGCTGAACCAGAACTGGCTGGGCGAGGCGAACCTGGCGATCGCCACGCTGATCTTCGTCGTCTCGTGGCAGTTCATCCCGTTCCACTCGCTGATCTACCAGGGCGCCGTCCGGCAGATCCCGCACTCGATGTACGAGGCGGCGCAGATCGACGGCGCCGGCCGGGTCCGGCAGTTCTTCGGCATCACGCTGCCGCAGCTCAAGTACACGATCATCACGTCGTCGACGCTGATGGTGGTGGGCTCGCTGACGTTCTTCGACCTGATCTGGGTGCTCACCGCCGGTGGCCCCGGCGACGCCACCCGCGCCCTCGCGGTGCAGATGTACCAGCAAGGCTTCCAGGCCAGCCTGATGGGTCCGGCCAGTGCCATCGCCGTCATCCTGGTCCTGACCGGCCTCGCCCTCTCGCTGCTGCTGCGGCGACTCGGCGGCCGCTCCGACGAGAGCCAGCTGGAAGGAGCCTGAGGTGGCAACCCTGACCCCCACCCCGGCCGGCACCCGGCCCACCAAGACGCCGGGGGCGCACGCCGCCCGCCCGTCGAACAGGCGACGGCTGCGCGAGTCCAACTGGATCGGCGGCAGCTTCGGCTGGATCTGGCTGCTCATCGTGATGCTGCCGCTCTACTGGCTGGTCATCACGAGCTTCAAGACCCAGGCGAACTACTTCTTCACCAACCCGCTGAAGCCGCCGACCGAGTTCACCTTCGAGAACTACCAGTTGGTGATCGAGAGCGACTTCGTCCGGTACTTCACGAACAGCGTCATCGTCACCGCCGGCGCCATCCTCCCGGCGACGCTGATCTCGTTCATGGCGGCCTACGCGATCGTCCGTGGCGCGGGCAACCGCTTCCTGCGGACGGTCAACGGCATCTTCCTGATGGGCCTGGCGATTCCGCTGCAGGCGGTGGTCATCCCGGTCTACCTGATCATCATCAAGATGGAGCTGTACGACACGCTCCAGGCGATCATCCTGCCGTCGATCGCGTTCGCCATCCCGCTGTCGGTGCTCGTGCTGTCCAACTTCATCCGCGACGTCCCGAAGGAGCTCTTCGAGTCGATGCGGATGGACGGCGCCACCGAGTGGGGCACGATGTGGCGGCTGGCGTTCCCGCTCACCCGCCCGGCCCTGGTCACCGTGATGATCTACAACGCGGTCGGCATCTGGAACGGCTTCCTGCTGCCGCTGATCCTCACCCAGAGCCCGGACCAGGCGACCATCCCGCTCGCGCTCGCCACTTTCCAGACCCAGTTCGGCGTGAACGTCCCGGCCGTCGCCGCGTCGGTCACGCTCACCACGATCCCGATCGTGCTGCTCTACGCGATCGGCCGCCGGCAGCTGGTCAGCGGCCTAACGGCCGGTTTCGGCAAGTGAGGTGGTGGCCGGGGGAGCGGTGCTCTCCCGGACCATCAGTTTCGTGACCAGCTCCACCCGAGGGGTCTCGATGGTCTCGCCGCGCGACAACCGCAACACGGTACGCGCGGCGAGCGCCCCCATCTCGGCCAGCGGCTGACGGACTGTGGTCAGCGGCGGCGACGCCCACCGCGACTCGGGCAGGTCGTCGAAGCCGATCACGCTCAGCTGCTCCGGCACCCGCATGCCCCGCCGCCGGGCCGCCTCGCAGACGCCCAGCGCCATCAGGTCGCTGGAGGCGAAGATCGCGGTGGGCGGGTCGGGCAGATCGAGCAGCCGGCAGCCCGCCACGAACCCGGACTCGTGCCGGAAGTCGCCGGTCTCGATCAGCGCCTCGTCGGCCTGCAGACCGGCCGCCTCCAGGGCCGCCCGGTAACCGTCCAGCCGGGCCCGGCTGCACAGCAGCTCCTTCGGCCCGGCGACGAAACCGATCCGCCGGTGTCCCAGCGACAGCAGGTGGTCGGTGGCGGTCCGGCCGCCGGACCAGTTCGTCGCGCCGATCGTCGGCACGTCCGACGCGGCCCCGCCGGCCGGGTCGATGATCACCACGGGAACCTTGAGCCGGTGCAGCTCGTTGTGCACCGGCTCGGCCACGTCCGAGGTCACGAAGATGACCCCGTCCGAGGCCCGGGCCCGCAGATTCTGCAGCCACTGCCGGGTCGCGGTGGTGCGCCGGTGCACCTGGGAGACCACGGTGCCGACGCCGCCCGCGTGGGCGACGTCCTCGACACCGCGGATCAGTTCCAGGGCCCACGGGCTGTCCAGGTCGTTGAAAACCAGGTCCACCAGGCGGGCCCGGCCGGAATGCCGAGAGTTGCGGGGCCGGTAATCGTGCTCCCGGAGCAGCCGCTCGATCAGCTCACGCGTCTGTGGGGACACGTCAGAGCGTCCGTTGAGCACTCGCGACACCGTGGGAACCGAGACGCCGGCAGCCTGAGCGATGGCTGCGATGGTCACACGTTGCCTGGCCATGGCCATGGGAGCGCTCCTTACGGCCGGCCATCTCGGCTGGAACTTTCGGAGCCGGCACCGAAATCATGCCACGTTCCGGAACCGTTACGAGAACTGGGGAATCACCTCTTCCGCGAAGCGCAGCAGCGGCTCGTGGTCGTACGCCACGCGGGGGATGTAGACGATCGCGTAATCCGCCCCGGCCTCGGCGATCGCCTCGAGCTTGCGGACGTTCTCCGCACTGGAATCCGCCAGGTTCAGGTTGTAGCTGGTCGACTTGATGATCCGGTCGTAGTCGCGGTCCAGCCGGTCGCAGTGCGCCTTCAGCACCGCCAGCTTCGCCTTGATCGTCTCCGGGTCACCGGCGCCGATGTTGGCGGCGTCGGCGTACTGCGCGACCAGCTTGAGGGTCACCTTCTCGCCGCCGCCGCCGATCCAGAACGACGGGTGCGGCTTGCGTACGCCCTTCGGCTCGTTGATCGGCTGGTCGATGCGGTAGTGCTTGCCGGTGAAGACCGGCCGCTCCTCGGTCCACATCCGGTGCACGATCTGGACGGCCTCCTTGAACGCGGCCATCCGCTCCGGGACCTCGGCCCACTCGTAGCCGTACGCCTTCCACTCGTGCTCGTACCACCCGGCGCCGATGCCCGCGTAGAGGCGGCCGTGGCTGGCCACGTCCACGGTCGAAGCGATCTTGGCGTAGAGCGACGGGTGCCGGTAGCCGTTGCAGCCGACCATCTGCCCGATGTTCACCCGGCTGGTGTCACGGGCCAGGGTCGAGCTGACCGTCCAGCACTCGAAGGTGGTGTTGATGGTCGGCTCGGGCGTGGTGTGGAAGTGGTCGTACACCCAGACGCTGTCCCACGGGCCGGCGTCGGCGAGCTTCGCCACCGCGGTCATCGCCTCGTACTGCTCCACCGGATCGGCGATCTCGGTCAGGTCCATCCGCCAGCCCTGGGGCACGAAAACCCCGAAACGCATGCTCATGAGGTTCAACCTACCGTCGATCCGACCCGCTCACCTGCTGGCCGAAATCTATACCTATCCTATCGGCTATGGATTGCTGCACGCCCTCGTCCGGCCGGCCGGCCACCGCGCTGCCGGCGCCGATCACCGGCGCCGGCAACCACCGGATCGAGCAGATCCGGGTGCCTTCGCAGGCCTTCGCGATGGGCGACGCCCACAACGACGGGGTACGCGCGGACGGCGAACAACCGGTGCACGAGGTCCGCCTGCCCGCCTTCGAGATCGACGCGACCTCGGTGACCGTCGCCGACTTCCGCGCCTTCGTGGCGGACACCGGATACGGCACCGACGCCGAGAAGCACGGCTGGTCGGCCGTCTTCCACCTGGCGCTGACCGACCCGGACCACGTCGTAGGCCGGATGCACGGCACCCCCTGGTGGCTGGGTGTGGAGGGCGCCGACTGGGCCCACCCGGGCGGCCCGTCCGACACCGCCACCGAGGACCACCCGGTGGTCCACGTGAGCTGGAACGACGCGCAGGCGTACTGCGCCTGGGCCGGCCGCCGGCTGCCGTCCGAGGCGGAGTGGGAGTGCGCGGCCCGCGCCGGCCTGCCGTCGCTGCGCTACCCGTGGGGCGACGACCTGCCCGCGGAGGGGCACGCGGTCAACATCTGGCAGGGCGAGTTCCCGGTCCGCAACTCCGCCGCGGACGGGTTCGTCACCACCGCGCCGGTGCGTTCGTTCGAGCCGAACGCGTACGGGCTGTGGCAGCCGGTCGGCAACGTGTGGGAGTGGTGCGCGGACTGGTTCTCGCCCACCTACTACGCCGAGTCCCCGGCCGGCGACCCGCGCGGGCCCTCCACCGGCGCCGCGAAGGTGATCCGCGGCGGGTCGTACCTGTGCCACGACTCGTACTGCAATCGCTACCGCAACGCCGCCCGCTCGTCGAACACGCCGGACTCCTCGACCGGCAACACGGGCTTCCGGACGGCCTCGAAAAAATCTTGAAAAGGGGCTGGCACTCGCTCGCCGACAGTGCTAAAAAATGTCTTGTCGGCGCTGGTCAGAGATCTGACAGCCGACCTCGGCAATGGTTGTGAGCCGAGCGCCACGAGCCGTCGGACAGGCCGGCGGCTGTCTCGAGGAGGTGCATCCGTGGTGCTGACTTTCGATCCTTTCCGCGAGTTCGACCGCCTGGCCGGCCAGATGCTGGGCACCCCCGCAGTCGCCGGCGGCCCCGCCGTCGCGGCGATGCCGATGGACCTGTACCGGTCCGGTGACCACTTCGTGCTGCACTGCGACCTCGCCGGCATCGACCCGGGTTCGGTCGAGGTGGACGTCGACGGCCGGGTCCTGACCATCCGGGCCGAGCGGTCCGCGCGGACCGACGCCGACGTGCAGTGGGTCCGGCGCGAGCGGGTGACCGGCACGTTCGAGCGGCGCCTCACCATCGGTGACGGTCTCGACCTCGACAAGATCAGTGCGACCTGGCAGGACGGCGTGCTCACCGTGACCATCCCGGTGGCCGAGGCCGCGAAGCCGCGGCGCATCGAGATCACCACCGGCGGCAGCGGTCACCAGGTCATCGAGGGCTCGTCCCAGGACAAGTCCCTGACCAGCTGATTCTCCGATTGCCGGGGCCGGCGCGGCGGTGGCCCTCCGCCGCGCCGGCGTCTTGCGGCCGGTCGCCCGGTCAGCTTCCCTGCGACGACACCGTCGGGCGCAGGACCGGCATCCGCTCCCACGCCCGGTGCTTGCCGAGTGCGGCGGCCAGCAGTTCGCCGTACCCCTTGCCGGCCTCCTCGGCGTGCAGCACACCCGGCGCCGCCGGGTCGATGCCGGCCGTGCGCAGCAGGTCGGCGCCGTCGCCCCAGGCGCCGAGCGCCTTGGCGTGCCGGAACGCCTCCTGCAGCAGCACCACCAGCTGGAAGTCGAACAGCTTGCCGGCTCCGCCGGCGACTACGACCGCGTCGAACTCGACCGAGCGGGCGGTCTGGAAGGTCCGCTCCACGATCTCCACCGCCTTGCCGTCGGTGAGCTGACCACCGATCGGGGCGACCACCCGCAGCACCACACCCAGCGGCTTGAGCGCGTCGCGCAGCTCGGCGATCCCGGACAGGTCGGCGCCCGGGCCGGCGATCACCCCGACCACCCGGCCGGCAATCGGCCAGACCTTGTCGGTGACCTGGGAGAGAGCCGGGGACGGCACGACCTCCGCGGGCGGCGTGCCCTTCGGCGCGGGCAGACCGAGCCCGGCCGCCACCCGCTCGCACAGGTCCGCGTTCACGTCGGCCAGCACCTTCAGCTGCCGCTCCCGGATCGCCTGCTCGTAGCACTTGCTCAGCTCGAAGGTGAACGCCTCGACCATGTGGTCCTGCTCGATCGGGCTCATGCTGGCGTAGAAGAGCGCCGCCTGCGAGTAGTGGTCGTCGAACGAGACCGGGTTCGCGCGTACCTTGTCACCCTGCACCGGCTTCGGCAGGTGCACGTAGGCGCCCTCCTCCGCCGGGGCCGGCACCGGACCGTCCTGACTCAGGCTGTTCGGCAGGTAGGGCGCGATGCCGCGGTGCACCACGCTCTGGTGCATGCCGTCCCGGAAGTTGTCGTTCACCGGCGCGTGCGGCCGGTTGATCGGCAGCTGGGTGAAGTTCGGCCCGCCCAGGCGGCTCAGCTGGGTGTCCAGGTAGGAGAAGAGCCGGCCCTGCAGCAGCGGGTCGTTGGTGACCTCGATGCCGGGCACCAGGTTGCCCATGTGGAAGGCGATCTGCTCGGTCTCGGCGTGGAAGTTGTCCGGGTTGCGGTTCAGGGTGAGCTTGCCGATCCGCTGCACCGGGACCAGCTCCTCCGGCACGATCTTGGTCGGGTCGAGCAGGTCGATGCCCTCGAACGACTCGTCCGGGCTGTCCGGCATCACCTGGATGCCGAGCTCCCACTCCGGGTACAGGCCCGCGTCGATCGAGTCGGCCAGGTCCCGGCGGTGGAAGTCCGGGTCGACGCCGGCGGTGATCTGGGTCTCCTCCCAGACCTGCGAGTGCACCCCGGCCACCGGCTTCCAGTGGAACTTCACCAGCACCGACTCGTTCGCGGCGTTGACCAGGCGGAAGGTGTGTACCCCGAAGCCCTCCATGGTCCGGTACGAACGCGGGATGCCCCGGTCCGACATCGCCCAGAACACGTGGTGGGTGGCCTCGGTGTGCAGCGAGACGAAGTCCCAGAACGTGTCGTGCGCGGTCTGCGCCTGCGGGATCTCCCGGTCCGGGTGCCACTTCGCGGCGTGGATCACGTCCGGGAACTTGATGGCGTCCTGGATGAAGAAGACCGGCATGTTGTTGCCGACCAGGTCGAACGTGCCCTCGTCGGTGTAGAACTTGGTGGCGAACCCGCGCACGTCACGGACGGTGTCGGCGGAGCCGCGGGAACCCAGGACGGTGGAGAAGCGTACGAAGACCGGGGTCTCCTTGCCCTTCTCGGCGAGGAAGCCGGCGCGGGTGACCGAGGACGCGTTGCCGTACGCCTGGAACACCCCGTGCGCGCCGGAGCCGCGGGCGTGCACCACCCGCTCCGGGATCCGCTCGTGGTCGAAGTGCGTGATCTTCTCGCGGAGGTGGAAGTCCTCCATCAGCGCCGGGCCGCGCGGGCCGGCCTTCAGCGAGTGATCGGTGTCGGGCAGGCGTACCCCCTGCCCCGAGGTGAGGTAGTCACCGGTCTGCAGACCCCGTTCCGGGGCGAGGGAGGCGGTCAGCGGCGTGGAGGCCGCCGGATCCAGCGTCGCCGGGCTGGGAACGGTGGGCTCCGGCTTGCGCGACGAGGCCATGTGGTTCTTCCGATCTGTCTGACTACGGGAACGAGCCGGTTGCATACCCCGGCATTTCCCTCCAGAACGTGGACGGCCGATACCGTTTCGCCATGACCGCGCCACAGCTGCTCTCCGCGTACGCCGGACACTGGACCGGCGACGGCACCGGGGTGACCGTGATCCTTCCGCCGCCCGGCACGGTCGGCTCCGGCGAGGTTCGCGGCGGCGCCCCGGCCACCCGCGAGTTCGCCCTGCTCGACCCGACCCGCCTGGTCGACCGGGTGGACGCGGTGGTGCTCTCCGGCGGGTCCGCGTTCGGGCTGGCCGCGGGCGACGGCGTGATGACTCTGCTGCGCGAGCGGGAGCAGGGCTTTCCCACCCCGGTCGGCCCGGTGCCGATCGTCGTGGGCATGTCGGTCTTCGACCTCTCGGTGGCCGGCACGCCGCCCGGCGCCGCATCCGGGCGCGAGGCCGCGCTGGCGGCGCTGCGGGGAGATCCCTTCGGCACCGGAACGGTCGGCGCGGGCGCCGGCGCCACCACCGGCAAATGGCGCGGCGAACCTGTGCCGGGCGGAATCGGCATGGCCCAGGGGCAGGCCGGCTCGGCCCGGGTGGCCGTGATCGCCGTGGTCAACGCCTGGGGTGACGTGCTCGGCGGCGACGGGCGGCCGCTGTCCGGCGGCGCTTCACCGGCCCGGGTCGACAACCCGTTCGGCATGCAGAACACCACGATCGCCGTGGTCCTCACCGACGCCCGGCTCACCAAGACCGACTGCTTCCTGCTCGCGCAGAGCGGCCACACCGGTTACGCCCGTGCGCTGCACCCCGCGCACTCCCGCTTCGACGGCGACGCGGTGGTCGCGCTGGCCACCGGCGAGGCCGGCGACGCCGACATCGACCTGCTCCGCGCCGTCACCGCGGAGGTGACCGCCGACGCGATCCGGTCCGCTGTCACCGGCTGAGGATCATTGGTGTATCACTGTGGGATGTTGGTTGACTACTCCGCCCCGGTCGCGGCGTCACCGGCCGAAGCGGAAGCCGCGGCGGTGTCGGCGGAGCAGGTCGGCTACGACGGCTTCTCGGCGGCGGAGACCCGGCACGACGTGTTCACCACCCTCGCGCTGGTGGCCCGCGCCACCTCCCGGATCTCGCTGCAGTCCGGGATCGCCGTGGCGTTCGCGCGCAACCCGATGACCGTGGCGGTCCTCGCCAACGACCTGCAGCTGATCTCCGAGGGGCGGTTCCGGCTCGGGCTCGGGTCCCAGGTGCAGCCGCACATCGAGCGACGGTTCGCGATGCCGTGGAGCCGGCCGGCCGCGCGCATGGAGGAGTTCGTCGGCGCGCTGCGGGCGATCTGGAAGTCCTGGGCGACCGGGGATCGGCTGGCGTTCCGCGGCGAGTTCTACAAGCACACCCTGATGACCGAGTTCTTCAGCCCCGGGCCCAACCCTTGGGGCAACCCGCCGGTCTCGCTCGCCGCGGTGGGGGAGCGGATGATCACGGCGGCCGGGCGGGTGGCGGACGGGCTGCTGGTGCACCCGCTGACCAGTTCGGCGTACCTGGGGGAGCGGATCCTGCCGGCCCTGCGCTCGGCCCGCGGCAACCTGCACGGCTTCCAGCTGGAGATGAGCGCCATGGTGGTGCTCGGCGCGGACCCGCAGCAGCGGGCCCGCGCCGAGGAAGCGGTCCGC
Organism: Actinoplanes sp. NBC_00393; assembly: GCF_036053395.1. Taxonomy (NCBI): domain Bacteria; kingdom Bacillati; phylum Actinomycetota; class Actinomycetes; order Micromonosporales; family Micromonosporaceae; genus Actinoplanes; species Actinoplanes sp. NBC_00393. The sequence goes on from NZ_CP107942.1 coordinate 583,772, forward strand.
GGGCAGATCGCGTTCTACGCGTCCACCCCGGCCTACCGCCCGGTCCTGGAGCTGCACGGCTGGGGCGAGCTGGCGGACCGGCTCAATCTGCTGTCCCGGCGGCAGGCCTGGGCCGAGATGGCCGCCGAGATCGACGACGACGTGCTGGACGCCTTCGCCGTCTCCGGCGACCCGGCCACGGTCGCGGCCGGTCTGCGCGCCCGGTTCGGCCGGGTGATTGATCGGATCTCGCTATATACGCCCTACGAAGCAGACCGCTACCAGATGGCTGCCGTCCGGTCAGCTCTCCGCGGCTGACCCGAGCGCGATCTCGTCCACCCGGTTCGGATAGAAGGCGACGTGGTTGCGGATCGGCGCGACCGCGTCGTGCGGCTCCCGGTACTCCCAGATCGCGTCGACCGAACGCTCCCCGCCGATCGGGATCGAGTAGTAGCTCGCTTCACCCTTGTACGGGCAGTAGCTCTGGCTCTCCGTCCGTTCCAGCAGGTCCTGGTCGACGTCGAGCAACGGCACATACTGCACCGGCGGATAGTTCGCCTCCTGCAGGGTCAGCGCGTTGCGGGTGTCCGCCACGACCTTGCCGGCGACGGTGACGACGACGCGCTTGCCGGTCGGGGTGACGGTGATCGGATGATCCGGTCCGGGCTGCAACCGGGGCTTCATTGCCATCGGATTCCCTCCTCGATCTATGGGCCGAGCCTACTAGGGTGAGCGCGTGACGACCTCTGCGATCGATGCGGTGACGGCCTCCGGGATCGAGCACGACGTGCTGCGGCACGGCCCGGTGAACAGCGTGGCCGAGGCGGCCGCCGCCCAGGGCGTCGAGGTCCGCGACCTGGTCAAGACGCTCGTCGTGCGCCGCGCCGAGGGTGAGTTCCTGTTCGTCCTCGTCCCCGGCGACCGCTCCATCTCCTGGCCCAAACTGCGCGCCCTGCTCGGTGTCAGCCGGCTCTCCATGCCGGACGCCGCCGGGGCCTTGGAGGCCACCGGCTACGAGCGCGGCACCATCACGCCGTTCGGCTCGGCCAAGCCCTGGCCGGTCATCGCCGACGAGCGCACCCGCGGCCGCACCATCAGCCTGGGCGCCGGCGAGCGCGGCGTCGCGCTGCGCGTCGGAGCCGACGCCGCGGTCTCGGCACTGGGCGGCCGATTCGCCGACGTCACGGAATAAAACCCTTTATCAGTACGGGTGACGAAAAGTCCCCGCTCACCCACGGCGGCCACGAGCCCACTCCCGGCCCCAGCGCCCGCGCCGGGCTTAAGCATTTCCTGGGCTGGTTTACAGGGCTGTTCCCACTAAGCGGAAACAGCCTGTCAAGTAGCCCCACCCCCCGGCTGACGCCGGGTGTTGTTTCCGGGCCTGGGATGCAGCGTTGGGTGTCAGCCGGTTGGTCCGGCTGACGCCGGGTGTCGTTTCCGGGCCTGGGATGCAGCGTTGGGTGTCAGCCGGTTGGTCCGGCTGACGCTGAGCGTTGTCTCCGGGCCTGGGATGCAGCGTTGGGCGTCAGCCGGTTGGTCCGGCTGACGCCCACGGTCCCCTCCGGGGCGCGGAAGGGACCCTGGCGGTCAGCCGGGTTTCAGGCTTTGAGGGCGGTGGCTACGGCGTCGGCGAGCGGGGTCGCCGGGCGGCCGATCAGGCGGGTCAGGTCGTCGCTGTCGGTGTCCAGCTCACCGTCGGCGATCTTGGCGTCGGTGTCCGCGAGCAGCGCGGCGTATCCCTCCGGCAGGCCGGCGCCGACCAGGACCGCCTGGTACTCGGCGACGGGCAGATCGCGGTACTCCACCGGGGTGCCGGTCTGCCGCGCCACCTCGGCGGCCAGTTCGGCCATGGTGAACGCTTCGCCGCCCAGCTCGTACACCCCGGGCTCGCCGGACAGCAGCACCGCGGCCGCGGCCTCGGCGAAGTCGTCGCGGGTGGCCGCGGCGATCCGGCCGTCCCCGGCGCTGCCCAGGAAGGCGCCGGTGCTCAGCGCGGTGCCGAACTGGCCGGTGTAGTTCTCGATGTACCAGCCGTTGCGCAGCAGCGCGTACGGCAGGCCGGAGCCGGCGATCACCTGCTCGGTGGCCAGGTGCTCGGGGCCGAGCCCGACCTTGGTGGTGTCGGCGCGCAGGATGCTGGTGTACGCCAGGAAGCCCACCCCGGCGACCCGGGCCGCTTCGATCACGGCGGTGTGCTGGGGAACCCGCTTGCCGACCTCGTTGCCGGAGATCAGCAGGAGCCGGTCGACGCCGGCGAAGGCGGGCGCCAGGGTCTCCGGCTTGTCGTAGTCGGCCAGGCGTACCTCCACGCCCCGGGCGGCCAGATCGGCGGCCTTCGCGGTGTCGCGGACCGCGGCGACGATCTCGCCCGGCGCCACGCCCCGGCTGATCAGCGCCTCGACGACGAGGCGGCCGAGGTGTCCGGTGGCTCCGGTGACGGCGATGGTCATGACGACTCCTTGAGGGGATCGGGGTGCTTGCCACCGAGACTGCACTAACTTTTCGAAAGTGCCAACCTTCAGTGAGTGCAGTCACGAGACTCAGCACTGTGCCGCTGGGTATCGTCGGGGCATGAGCGAACCGGACGACGACCTGATCCCCAGCGTCTTCGCCCGCGAGTGCGCGTCTCGGTCGGTGCTGACCGACGTGACCGGCCGCTGGGGCACACTCGCCCTGGCCGCGCTGCACGAGGGGGCGTACCGGTTCAATGCCCTGCGCCGCCGGGTCGACGGCGTGAGCGAGAAGATGCTGGCCCAGACCCTGCAGGCGCTCGAGCGCGACGGTCTGGTCCGCCGCGAGGTGCAGGCGACCATCCCGCCGCGGGTGGAGTACAGCCTGACCGAGCTCGGCGAGCGGGTCGCCGGCAAGTTGATCGAGTTGATCGAGTTGCTCGAAGGTGAGATCGGTCAAGTACGCGTCGCACAGGCGGAGTACGACCGCGCCCGCTGATAGGTTCCGATCATGAGTGCCGACTCCCCGATCCAGGTCGACGTCCCGCCCTCCGGCCCCGGCTGCGCCGAGTGCCTGGACTCGGGCGGCTGGTGGTTCCACCTGCGCCGATGTGCCCAGTGCGGGCACGTCGGCTGCTGCGACACGTCGCCCTCGCAGCACGCGACCGCCCACTTCCGCAGCACCGGCCACCCGGTCATCCAGTCCTTCGAGCCCGGCGAGGACTGGTACTGGGACTACACCACCGAGCAGGCCGCCTCCGGGCCGGAACTGGCCCCGCCGACCAGCCGGCCGGACGACCAGACCGTGCCCGGCCCGTCAGGCGCTGTTCCGTCCGACTGGCGCAGCAGACTCAACCGCTGATCTGCTTGGAAATCGTCTGCTACAGAACGTAATGGTTGCTGAAAGGTTCACTGCCTCAAGTGTGTCTCCGCCTGGTCGATGGACCCTACGTCGGAGAGTCATGGAGGGCAGATGCGCGGCTTACAGAACATCGGCACAGCCAAACGGCTGAGTGCCATCGTGGTGACCGGTGCCGTCGCACTCGGCGCGATGGCCTCGATCACCCTGGTCGGCCAGGACCGGCTGGCTGATCAGGCGGAGGAGATGCGGAGCCTGGAAGCCGGGCTCGCCGCGCTCAACCACCTGAACAACCGGCAGAGCGAACTGAAGGTGGACGCGTACCGGGCGGCGCTCGGGCACGACGTCAGCGGTGACGTGAAGGACGATGTCGAGTCGTCGGTCAACGCGGCGAACCTCGTGGTCACCTCGGGCCTGCCCGCTGACATCGTCGCCGATTTCAACGGCTCCCGGCCGGACTTCGACGCCTTCAACGACTTCATCACGGAGTTCGTCACCGCCGGCGTCGCCAACCCGAAGTCGGTGATCGACCGCACCGACGAGATCGCCGAGCGCAACAACAAGACTGACGACGTACTCGACGGCATCACCGAAGAGGTGGAGGCCCGGGTCGCCGAGCAGAAGGCCGAGATGGCCAGCACGGTCAGCTCGACCCGCAACACCGCGATCATGGTCGCGCTCGCCGGTCTGCTGCTCCTGATGGGCCTCGCCATCCCGATGGTGCGCTCGATCCTCGGCCCGATCCGCAAGCTCGGTTCGGTGATCGACGCGCTGGCCCGCGGGGACCTCACGGTACGCAGCGGCATCACCAGCCGCGACGAGCTCGGCCAGATGGCCACGGCTCTCGACAGCTCGCTGGACAAGCTGCGCGAGTCCATGCAGACCATCGCCCACGACGCGGACAGCCTGGCCGCCGCGTCGACCGAGCTCGCCGCCGTCTCCGGCGAGATCGCCACGGCGGTCGACAACACCGACCGGCAGAGCAGCTCGGCCTCGACCGAGGCCGACGAGATCTCCCGCAACGTGCAGACCGTGGCGGCCGGCTCCGAGGAGATGGGCCTGTCGATCCGCGAGATCTCCCGCAACGCGGCCGACGCGGCTCAGGTCGCCTCGATCGCGGTCTCCGAGGCCGCCAGCGCCACCGAGACCATCCGCAAGCTCGGCGAGTCGTCCGCCGAGATCGGCAACGTCATCAAGCTGATCACCTCGATCGCCGAGCAGACCAACCTGCTCGCCCTGAACGCCACCATCGAGGCCGCACGGGCCGGCGACGCCGGCAAGGGCTTCGCCGTCGTCGCCAGCGAGGTCAAGGACCTGGCCCAGGAGACCGCCCGCGCCACCGAGGACATCGGCGCGCGGGTCAACGCCATCCAGCAGGACACCGGCGGCGCGGTTGACGTGATCAACCGGATCTCCGAGGTCATCGCCCAGATCAACGACTTCCAGACCACCATCGCCTCGGCGGTGGAGGAGCAGACCGCCACCACCGGTGAGATGAGCCGGAGCATCGCCGAGGTCGCCGCCGGTTCGCAGCGGATCGCCGCGAACATCAGCGACGTGTCGGAGGCCAGCGCGGCCACGGTCGGCGGCGTCAACCAGACCCGCGAGGCCAGCACCGAGGTGTCCCGTACCGCGGAGGAGCTGCGTACGCTGGTCGGCGCCTTCAAGTTCTGATCAGAGATCGACCACGTGGGGCCGGGCGCCGGAAGGTGCCCGGCCCCACGCACATTTCTCACGATCGGCCCCGGGATGCCGATGAGGGACATATGCGCTGGCAGGCCGGGACCGGGGACGCATCGGTCGACGAGACGTCGCTGACCCGTCGCCGCACCCTGGAGAAGAGCGCGCTGCTCAGCCGGGGACTCGGGATCGTCGCCACGGTCCTGTCCGTGATCGGCGTCGGCGCCATCGACCTCGAAGCCGGCCCGCCGGGGCTGCACGTGATCTGCTGGATCGGGATCGCGGCGATGACCGTGGCGAACGTGCTGGCCGTGGCCGCCCTGCGCCGTCCTTCCTCCCCGCGCTACACCCTTCTCAGCGCGGCGCAGGTCACCCTCGACACCCTCGTCATCGGCGGTCTGGTCGGCTACGCGGAGCACTACCTCGATCAGATGTCCTGGCCGATCCTCACGGTGGCGGTCGTCGTCGCCGCGGTCCGGCACCAGCTGACCGGCGCCCTGCTGGCCTGGGCCGCGACCACGATCGCCTTCGCGGCGGCGATTCCCGGCACGGCAGGCAGCTCGACCATGCGCGAAGTCGTCTTCGCCGGCCTGATCAACCTGTTGATCGCACTGGTCACCGGCTTCCAGTCGCTGGCCTTCGCGCGCCAGCTGGCCACCCTGCACCAGACCCGGCAGGCGCTGCAGCACCAGGCCACGCACGACGGCCTCACAGGGCTGCCCAACCGGGCCAACCTCGCCGGGTACGCCGAACGCCTCACCGGCCGTCCCCTGGGCGTCCTGCTGCTTGACCTGAACGGGTTCAAGCAGGTCAACGACACGTACGGGCACGCCGCCGGTGACCGGCTGCTGCACGAGGTCGGCACCCGGCTGAAGGCCACGCTCGGCGAACACGGACTGGCCGGCCGGCTCGGCGGCGACGAGTTCGTGGTGCTGCTCCCGGACGCCGACCCGGCCGCCATCGCGCCGATCGCCGATCGCATCCGGGACGCCGTCCGGCAGCCGGTGGACATCGGTGGCGCCGAGGTGACCATCGGAGTCAGCGTGGGGCAGGCACACCGGCCGGCCGACAGTACTGCCGGACTGGACGCGCTGACCGCCGAGGCCGACGCCGCGATGTACCGCGACAAGCGCAGCCGCGCCCTCGCCGCGTGAGCACCGGCGCGGTCGACGACTCGCTGCTGTCCCGGCGGCGGGCCATCGAGACGGCGCAACTCGTCTCGCGTACCTTCGGAATGCTCTGCGCTGTCCTCTACATCAGCGGCCTAACCGATCTGGCGCCCCGCGATCTCAGCGAGCTGACCATGCTCGTCTGCGCGTCGTGCATCGGCGCGATGGCCGCCTCGAACGTGCTGGGCGTCCTCGCCCGCCGCCGGCCCGCCTCCCGGTTCTACCAAGCCTTCAGCGCCGGGCAGGTCGTGCTGGACACCGCGGCGATCGTGGCGTTCGTGGCGGCCGCCGAGCACCAGGGCGGGCAGACCACCTGGCCGCTGCTCGGCCTCGCCATCTCGATCGCCGCCATCCGGCACCGGCTCACCGGCGCGCTGCTGGTCCTGCTGGCGACCTCGGTGTCGTTCGTGCTGCTGGTGCCGGACTCACCGGACTTCGCCTTCGTGATCGGGGTCAACGTGATGACAGCGGTGATCGCCGGAACGCAGTCGACCGCCTTCGCCCGCCAGCTCACCGCGCTGCAGGAGACCCGCCGGGCGCTGCAGCACCAGGCCACCCACGACGGCCTCACCGGGCTGCCCAACCGGGCCAACCTTGCGGGGTACGCCGAACGCCTCACCGGCCGTCCCCTCGGCGTCCTGCTGCTCGACCTCAACGGCTTCAAGCAGGTCAACGACACGTACGGGCACGCGGCGGGGGACCGGCTGCTGCACGAGGTGGGCGCCCGGCTGACCACCGCGCTCGGCTCGGAGGGCATGGCCGGCCGGATCGGCGGCGACGAGTTCCTGGTCCTGCTCCCGGACGCCGGCACCGCGGTGGTCGCGCGTGCGGTGGTGCGGATCCGCGACGCGATCCGCCGCCCGGTCGACATCGGCGACGGCCACCAGGTCACGGTCGGCGTCAGCGCCGGCGTGGCCATGCGGCCGGCGGGCGGCGACGCCGACCTCGACGCTCTGAGCGCGGAAGCCGACGCCGCCATGTACCAGGACAAGCGCGCCGCATAACCCTGGCTAATCAACAGGGCTGCGTCGCGACGCCTACTTCCAGGACTCGAGCACGTCAGCGACGGTGGCCGGTCGCAGGGGCAAGGGCAGAGCAGCCGGGGTACGCCCGAAGCGCGGCGCCGGCGCCGGTTGCGGCACCCCGTCCACCTCGACGAAGGTGCCCCGTTCCCGGTTGTGCGGATGGGCCGGCGCCTCGGCCGGGGTCAGCACCGGGCTCACACAGGCGTCCACCCCGGTGAAGACCTGCTCCCACTCGTCCCGGGTCCGGCTCGCGAACTTCTCGGTGAAGATCCGCCGCAGCTCCGGCCAGCCGGACGGGTCCATCTGGTGCGGCAGGCTCTCGTCGTCCAGGCCCAGACCGCTCAGCAGCGCGGCGTAGAACTGCGGCTCCAGCGCGCCGACCGCCATGTACCCGCCGTCGTACGTCCGGTAGGTGTCGTAGAACGGCGCCCCGCCGTCGAGCAGGTTCTCCCCGCGGCCGCCGCGCCACATCCCGCCCGCGATCATGCCGTGCAGGAACGTCGTGAGCAGCGCCGACCCGTCCACCATCGCGGCGTCGACGACCTGGCCGCGCCCGGACCGCTCGCGTTCCAGCAGGGCGGCGAGCACCCCGACGGCGAGCAGCATCCCGCCCCCGGCGAAGTCGGCGAGCAGGTTGATCGGCGCGTGCGGGTTCTGCCCGGGGCGGCCCAGGGGTTCCAGGGCGCCGGCGATCGCGAGGTAGTCGATGTCGTGGCCGGCGGCCGGGGCGAGGGGACCCTGCTGGCCCCATCCGGTCATCCGCGCGTACACAAGTCTGGGGTTGATCTTCTCGGTCTCTGCCGGGCCGAAGCCGAGGCGCTCGGCGACGCCCGGGCGATAGCCCTCGACCAGCACGTCCGCCTGCTCGATCAGGCTGAGCAGATCGGCGCGGCCGGCCTCGGACTTGAGGTCGAGCGCGACCGTGCGGCGGTTGCGCTGCAGCGGGCCGGCCTGCGGAACGAGCGGTCCGAAACCGCTCGGCCGATCCACCAGCACCACGTCGGCGCCGAGGTCGGCCAGCACCATGCAACCGAACGGTCCGGGTGCCAGGCCGGCCAGCTCGACGACCTTGATCCCGGCCAGCGGTGGGCGGGGCTCAGAGGACACGCGCGATCAGCTCCTTCATGATCTCGTTCGTGCCGCCGTAGATCTTCTGGACCCGGGCGTCCGCATACATCCGGGCGATCGGGTACTCGGTCGTGTAGCCGTACCCTCCGAAGATCTGCAGGCAGCGGTCGACCACGTCGCACTGCCCCTCGGTGAGATACAGCTTGGCCATCGCGGCGGTGGCCACGTCCAGCTCACCACGGGCGTGGCGCAGGATGCAGTCGTCCAGGAAGATCCGGGACACCCTGGTCCGGGTCGCGCAGTCGGCCAGCACCATCCGGGTGTTCTGGTGGCCGAGCAGGGGCTTGCCGAAGGCGGTGCGCTCTTTCGCGTACGCCGTGGCCAGCTCGATCGCACGCTGCATGGACGCGACCGCGCCCACCCCGATCACCAGCCGCTCCTGCGGCAGCTGCTGCATCATCTGGAAGAAGCCGGCGTTCTCGGTGCCCAGCAGGTTGTCGCTTCTGATGCGGCACTCATCGAAGAACAGCTCTGCCGTGTCATTGGAGTGCAGGCCGATCTTCTCCAGATTGCGGCCGCGGCGGAACCCGGGCAGGTCATCGGAGAGCTCGCAGACCAGCAGCGAGATGCCGTGCGCCTTGGCGGACTGATCGGTCTTCACCGCAAGGACCAACAGGTCCGCAAGTCCGCCGTTGGTGATGAATGTCTTCGCCCCGGTGACCAGGTAATCTTCGCCGTCCCGGACGGCCCGCGTCCGGATCGCCTGGACGTCGGAGCCGCCGTCCGGCTCGGTCATCCCGATCGCGCCGATCAGCTCGCCGCTGCACAGGCCGGGTAGCCAGCGCTGCTTCTGCTCCTCGGTCCCGTACTCGGTGAGGTAACCGGTGACGATGCCGCTGTGCACGGCCAGGCCGAGGCTGCCCTCGCCGGCGAGGGTCTGCTCGTGCAGCAGCACGGCCTCGTGGGTGAAGTCGCCGCCGCCACCGCCGTACTGCTCGGGGACGGAGAGGCCGAGCAGACCGAGCTCGCCGGCCCGGCGGTAGTGCTCGCGGTCGGGATGGCCCTGCTGCTCCAGGCGGCCGGCGTGCGGCAGCACCTCCTTCGTGAAGAAGGTGCGGGCCAGCTCGGCCAGGTCGTCGTGTTCCGGCTTGCGCCACGGCTCGGCGTAGCCATCCATTCCAGGCGTCGGCATCGACCCACCCTCGATCACTATTGGCGATGTGTCAATAAGCGCGATATGAATTCTCGCCATTCATCGTTAGATCCGATCAACGCATCGACAACCTGCCGATCTCAGCAGGTGATGAATCGACGTGTCGTAAGGTCACGGGGTGGTGGATGTCGAGGCGACCCGGCGGCGCCGGCTGGAACCGGACGCCCGGCGCGAACAGATCCTCTCGGTGGCGATCCGGCTGTTCGGGGAGAGACCGTACGCCGAGGTGTCCACGACCGATGTCGCCCGGGGCGCCGGAGTGGCGCGCGGCCTCGTCAACCACTACTTCGGGACTAAAAAGGATTTATACCTAGAAGTCGTAAGAGTCATGCTTACCGTGCCTGCGGTGGCGGTGGAGCGCATTGCCGGGGGCGAACCGCGCGAACGAGTCGAATCCATGGTGAATTGGTTCCTCGACGTCGTCTCCCGGCACAGCACCACCTGGCTGGCCGCCATCTCAGCCGGCGGCATGTCCGGCGACACCGACGTCGACGAAGTGATCTCCGAGGCCGTTGATGTCGCTGCGGACGGTGTGCTCGCCGCCTTCGGCTTGGGCGACTCCCCGCCGGAGGCGCTGCGCGGCATGGCCCGGTCCTACGTCGGCCTCGCCATCTACACGGGGCGGGAGTGGTTGCAGCGGGGAGCTCTGACCCGCGACCAGGTCCACACGCTGCTCTCGACGACGCTGCTCACCATGGTGGAACAGGTGTTCCCTCAGGCCCGCTGACGGATCGAAACGCCTCCCAGCCAACGGACCGTAGCGTCCCCTCCCCGCCGGCGGACCGGAACGCCCTCGGCCCACGGACCGGAACGCCCTCGGCCCACGGACCGGAACGTCCCCTCCCCGGACCCTCCGGTCCACCTTTCCACCTAGCCTCCTAGGACGCCCTGCGGGTGGCGGCCTCAACCACAGGCAATCCGAGGTTGCCGACACCTACCGCAGCGACGGCCCCCCACTCAGCTGGCGCTCACGCAGGTATTCGGCCACGTTCAACCTGCGCCAGCGCCAGCTCGCCCCGCTCGGCTGGCGTCCACGCAGGTAATCAGGCAGGTATAACCTGCGCCAGCGCCAGCTCGCCCCGCTCGGCTGGCGCTCACGCAGGTAATCGGGCACGCATGACCTGCGCCAGCGCCAGCTCGCCCCGCTCGGCTGGCGCTCACGCAGGTAATCGGGCACGCATGACCTGCGCCAGCGCCAGCTCGCCCCGCTCGGCTGGCGCTCACGCAGGTAATCGGCGGGCTGACCCGGCGTCCCCGGGGCATCCGGTGGGCTCGCGGCGGGGCGGCTGAGGGCGAAGCGCGGGTGGCGGGCGCGCCGAGTGGGTGGACAAAGTGGCCTGATGGGGGCAGCGTCAGATCATGGGTGCTTATCGGGAGGCGTACGAGCGCAGCATCACCGACCCGGACGGGTTCTGGCGGGAGGCGGCCGCCGCGATCGAGTGGGAGCGGGCGCCGGAGCGGATCCTCGACGACAGCGCGGCGCCGATCTTCCGCTGGTTTCCCGATGCCGAGCTGAACACCTGCCACAACGCCCTGGACCGGCACGTCGGGGAGGGGCGCGGTGACCACGCGGCGCTGATCTACGACAGCCCGGTCACCGGGACCACAAGGACCTGGTCGTACCGGGAACTGCGCGACGAAGTCGCGATCTTCGCGGGAGCGCTGCGGCGGCTGGGGGTCGAGGCCGGCGACCGCGTGGTGATCTACATGGCGATGGTGCCGGAAGCGGTCGTCGCGATGCTCGCCTGCGCCCGGCTCGGCGCGGTGCACTCGGTGGTTTTCGGCGGGTTCGGGGCGCGGGAACTGGCCGTCCGGATCGACGACGCCCGGCCGAAGGTGATCGTGGCGAGTTCGTGCGGTGTCGAGGCCGGCCGGGTGGTGCCCTATCAGCCCATGTTGGACGCCGCGCTCGCCGAGGCCGCGCACCGGCCGAGCCACCGGGTGATCCTGCAGCGCCCGCAGGCGCCGGCGACGCTCCGGGACGGCGATCTGAGCTGGTCGGATGCGATCGCCGGGGCGCAACCGGCGCAGTGTGTGCCGGTGCGGGCCACGGATCCGCTCTACATCCTCTACACGTCGGGCACGACCGGGCGCCCCAAGGGCGTGGTTCGCGACAACGGCGGCCATGCGGTCGCGTTGCGGTGGTCGATGGAGAAGATCTTCGGGGTACGCGCGGGCGAAGTCTTCTGGGCAGCCTCGGATGTGGGGTGGGTGGTCGGCCACTCGTACATCGTCTATGGCCCGCTGCTCGCCGGCGCGACCACGATCCTCTACGAAGGAAAGCCGGTCGGCACCCCGGATGCGGGCGCGTTCTGGCGGGTCGCCGCCGAGCACCGGGTGACCGCGATGTTCACCGCGCCGACCGCGATCCGCGCGGTCCGCAAGGAGGATCCGGACGGCAAACTTCTGGAGGGGCGCGATCTGAGCAGCCTGCGCCTGCTCTTCCTGGCGGGGGAGAGGCTGGACCCGCAGACGTACGCGTGGGCCGGCGACCTGCTCGGCATCCCGGTGATCGACAACTGGTGGCAGACCGAGACCGGCTGGCCGATCGCCGCGAGCCCGCGCGGGCTGGAGGAGCTGCCGACCCGTCCGGGTTCCCCGTCGGTGCCGATGCCCGGTTACCGGGTGCGGGTCGTCGACGAGTCCGGGACCGCGGTGCCGCCGGGCGAGGAGGGTTCGATCGTCATCGGGTTGCCGCTGCCGCCGGGTTGCCTGCCGACCCTGTGGCAGGACGACGAGCGGTACGTGCGCTCCTACCTGACCGCCTTCCAGGGCAACTACCTGACCGGCGACGGCGGCCGGTTCGACCCCGACGGCTACCTGTACGTGCTGGGCCGCACCGACGACGTGATCAACGTGGCCGGTCACCGCCTGTCGACCGGTGCCATGGAGGAGGTCCTGGCGGCCCATCCCGCGGTCGCCGAGTGCGCCGTGATCGGCGTCGGTGACCTGTTGAAGGGCCAGGTGCCGCGCGGTTTCGTCGTCGTCAAGAGCGGGGTGCCGGCCGATCCGGCCCGGCTGGAGGAGGAGCTGGTGGCCCGCGTGCGGGAGCGGATCGGCCCGGTGGCCGCGCTACGCCGGGTCGACGTCGTCGCCGCTCTCCCGAAGACCCGCTCCGGCAAGATCCTGCGCGGCACCATGCGGGGGATCGCCGACGGCCGGGACGAGCCGATCCCCTCCACGATCGAAAACCCCGACATCCTCGAGGCCCTGCGCCCAGTCCTGCGCACCCCTCGCTAGCCCGGCTGACGGTCAGCGCTGCCTCAAGCGCTCGGAAGCAGCCCTAGCGGTCAGCCAAGGCCACACCGGCTGGCTCTCAGGGCTGTTCGCCGGGCCGCGAAACAGCACTGAGAGCCAGCTGTCGGGTGTGTGGCGCCGGAGTGACCGGGCCGGGCGCCACACACCGCGCTAGTGGGCGGTGGAACCGAAAGCGGTCAGGAAGCGGTCCCGGAAGGCGTTCATCGGCCAGACCGGCGCGTCCGTGGCCGGCTTCAGTCCTTCGGTCCAGTTCCAGCTGCTGATCTTGTCGAGGACCGCCTGGTCCCGGGCCACGATGGTGATCGGCACGTCGTGGCTGGCGTCCTCCCCGGAGACCACCTTGGACGGCTGGTGGTCGCCGAGGAAGACCAGCACGAGGTTCTCGTCGCCGTACGTCTGCGCCCAGTCGAGCAGCGACGTGAGCGAGTATTGGATCGACTTGCCGTACTCGGCCCGGACCTTCTTCGAGCTGCCCCAGATGTCGGCCTTCTTCGGCGCGTTCGCCACGGTCTCGTGGTAGATCGAGCCGTCACCGACCTTCTCCCAGTCCATGAACGACGGAATCGGCGCCCACGGCGTGTGACTGGAGACCAGCGGCATCTCGACCATCAGCGGCTGCCGGTCCGCCTTCTTGTATTCCAACTCGGTGAACTGCTTGAGGGTGTACTGGTCGGGCATCGGCGACCAGCTGAACTTGGGACCCTGATAGCCGAGGTTGCGCGAGTCCCAGACCCGGTTGTAGCCGTAGAACGCCCCCTCCGGCCAGGCCCGGGTGGCGCCCGGCATGACGCTCACGGTGTCCCATCCGGCCCGCTTGAACGAGCTGGTGACGGTGAGCCGGTCACTGGCGGTGAGGTTGCGGTACCGGCTCTGGCTGTTGATCCACAGGCCGGACAGCAGGGTGGAGTGGGCCAGCCAGCTGCTGCCGCCGAAGGTGGGCGACGTCAGCCAGCCGCTGCGGGCCCCGAAGCCGGCCTGCTGCAGCTGCGGCGCCCGCTCGTCCAGGACAGCGTTGACGCCGGGCGCCAGTTCCGGCGCCTCCAGGGCGTTGCGGCCGTAGCTCTCCACGAACGTGAAGATCACGTCCTTGCCGCGCAGACCGGTCAGCAGCTGGTCGCCGGTGGCGGTCCGGAACGGGTCGGCGGCCACCTCCTTGGCGAACTTCGCCTCGTCAGCGAGGCCGGCGCGTGCCTGATGGGCGCGATCCCAGGCGTAGGTCACGGTGGTCCGGGCGGCGACCGGGACGTTCGGGACGATCTGTACGCCGAGCAGGAACGTGGCCAGCCAGGCGACAGCGATCCCGCCCGCGGTGTACGCCGAGGTCCTGCGGTGACGGGCGACGAGGGCGGTGACCCGCAGGACGGACCAGGTGGTGACGGCGAGGACCACGACGACGCCGACCGCCACCCCGGCGATGGCGCCGTAGGCCGCGGTCTGGCCGTACGACTCGCGGATGAAGCCGTAGGTGTCGTCGAAGAGCACCCAGTCGAGGACCGGGTCGAACGGCCGGGCCAGGATCTCGAACCACCCCATGTCCAGGGACTTCTCGATGACCAGCCAGCCCAGGACGACGCCGGCGATCGACGCGAGGATCAGGCGGGGGCGGCGCGGCACCGCGATGAGCAGGGCGATCCCGAGGGCGGCCTCGATCGGGATGCGGGCGAACCCGCCGGCCGAGAGGCGCTTGAGCACGTTCGGGTAGAGCAGCGCGGCGAACACGATCACGCATGCCAGGACGGTCAAGGTGAGCGCGACCCTGGGTTGGTTCAACAGCCGGCGTACGCGCCCAGGCTGCACCGCGGCCGGTTCGGTCGCCGGCTCGTCCGCGGAGGCGGCGGGTTCCGGGACCGCCCGGTCCGGCTCGTCGGGAGCGGTGTCCGAGACTGCCCGGTCCGGCTCATGCTGAGCGTCGTCCGGGGTCTGCGGCTCGTCCGGGGTCGGCGTCGGATCGGCGAGGTCTGTCGGCTGCACGTCATGGGGAACGCATGGTCCGCCGGTTCGGTTCAGCGTGGTGACCAAATGCCTTACCGTGTCGATCATGAATCAGCGGGTGGACGTGGTCGTGCCGGTGGAGTCGGTGCCGAATCTGATCGTGCCGCCACTCGCCGTGACCACGGGCGGCCCGGAAGTCGATTGGGTCGACATGCCGGGTGGCGCGCTGGCCTTCCAGCGTCATCCGGTCGTGCGCCTGCCCTACGACCCGGCGAGCGCGGCCAAAGCCCGCCGATACCTGCGGTTGAGGCCGGTCGACCTGATCGTCCTGCCGCTTCTGGTGCTGACCGCCGTGCCGGTCTTCGTCGACCCCGAGTTCTTTCCGGGGGAGACCTTCTGGATCTGGGCCCGCCTCGCCGTGCTGATCCTCCTGTTGATTTCCACCTCGACCCGGCAGCGATGGCGGCCCAAGCAGGACCCGGTGACCGAGGCCGGGCGGGTGGTGCGGATCCCGGACCTGCCCGAAGCGGTCGCGCACGAGTGGTTGCGGCTCAACCCGGGGAGTGTGCAGATCGTCGCGAAGGGCGTACCGATCCGTCGTTTTCGCCCTGAGGTCTATGTGCTCTGGGCGATCGGCTGCCTGGCCGGAGCTGCCGGCCTGTTCGCGGCCCTCGTCCTTGATCTGGTGCCCGGTTCGTTCTGGCTCTGGGTGACCGTGCCGGCCCTGTTCTTCGCTGCCGTGGTCTGCAAGCTGAAGAGCCAGCCGCCCGGATTGCTGCTTCCTGACTGAGAAGCACTGAGCCCTGCGTCATCGTCCTCTGGCGGTCGCCCTGGACGGGCGCTGCTTCACCGCTGATCGCTGGGGTCGATCTGGCGCGGGAAGCTGACGAGGCCCAGCTGGACTTCGTCACGTTCGAGGACAGCTTCGGACCGCTGACCGGCGGGGGCCGCAGGCAGACGGAGGGTTGCGGGACGGCGGAGGGCCGCTGGCCGAGGGAGGGCGGCCGTGCCTGAGCAGATCATCCGCGCCGCGCATTTCCCGGGCGTAAACAACACGACGGTCCGGAGCGGTGCCGCGCAGCCCGCAGGGCCATCCGGTGGTGCTGCAGGCCGGCGACTCCACCGGCGGCCGGGAGCTCGCCGCGCAGCCAAGGAGCTTTCTCTCTAACGGCCGATCTTGCGGAGTTCTCCGGCACCGAGGGCGTCGATTTCGTCAAGATCGGCGGAATGGAGTTACGGCAGCTCAGCTACGTCGAGGCGGTGGCCCGGTACGGCGGGTTCACCCGGGCCGCGGAACGGCTGCACGTCGCGCAGTCGGCGGTGTCCGCGCAGATCCGGGCGCTGGAGGCGGAACTCGGGCTGGCGCTGTTCGCCCGGACCACCCGCAAGGTGGCGCTGACCCCGGCCGGGGAGCTGTTCGTGGCCCGGGCGCGGCGGGTGCTGGCCGAGTTGGACGGGGCGCGCACCGAGATCCACGAGATCACCTCGGTGGTCAACGGGCGGGTCAGCCTGGGGGCGACCGCTGCGCTCGGGCCGTACGACCTGCCGCAGGCGCTGGCCCGGTTCCGCGACCGGTTCCCCGGCATCGCGCTGCGGCTGCGGTCCGGGCTGCTCACCGGCCTGCTCGGGGCTCTCGACGAGGGAGAACTCGACCTGGTCGTCGGGCCGCTGTACGCCGACCTGCCGGCCCGCTTCGACGCGCTGCCGCTGGTCGACGAGCAGCTGCTGCTGGCGCTGCCGCTCGGCCACCCGCTGGCCCGGGCCGGCCGGCTCACCCTGGGCGAGGCCCGCGACGAGCCGTTCGTCAGCCTGCCGCGGGGCCTCGGGCTGCGCTGGATCCTCGAGGACGCCGCCCGCTCGGCCGGGTTCGCGCCGCGGGTGGAGTTCGAGGCGGCCGGCGCGGCCGGCATCCGGGAACTGATCGCCGCCGGGCTCGGGGTGGGCCTGCTGTCCCGGGCGGCGGCCGAGGACGCGCCCGGGCCGGCGGTGGCCGTACGGCACCTGCACCCGACGCCGGTGCACCCGCCGATCGGGGTGATGCACAGCCGGGACCGGCCGCTCAGCCCGGCCGCGCAGTCCTGCCGGCATCATCTCGTCGAGGTGGCCGGCCGCCGGCCCGACCCCAGCCATCGCACCGAATCAGGCCCAGGCGGGGGGAGTGCCGGTGGTGACGCGGAAGGCGGGCACCTCCCATAGCCGGCGCGCGTAGCGCAGCAGATGCGGGTAGACGTGCAGACCCGGGTTGATGGCGCGGCCGGTGTTCGGCCCGGTGTCGTAGCGCACCAGGGTGACCCAGAGCCGGATGTCGGCCTCGGTGAGGACACCGCCGATCAGGAAGTCGGTGTGCGCGAGCCGGCCGTCGAGCAGCTCGAACGCCTCCAGCAGGGCGGAGCGGGCGGCCGCATCGTGCCGGGCGGTGTTGACGCCGTGGTTGACGGCCGGGCCGATCCAGCGGTCCAGCCGCTCGATCTCGTCGCGCAGCGCCTCCGGGTAGGTGTCCACCGGGGTGTCGGCGAGATGCCGGAAGCGGGTGGCCAGGTCGATGCCGATGCCGGTGGGGTCGGTGCTGACCACCCGGCTGGAGAAGCGGTCCCAGAGCATCGGCACGGCCACGTGCCCGTCGAAGTCGTCCTCGGTCGCCTCGTACGCCTCGCGCAGCAGTGTGAAACCGTTGACCGGGTCCGGGCCGTAGGTCTCGCGGAACGCCCAGCCGCGGGCGTCCCGGTGATCGTCGACGTACGACATCGTGACGATGTCGTGCAGGCCGGCCAGCTCGCGCGTGATCGCGACGCGGTGGGTCCATGGACAGAACCAGCCGCCGTAACAGTGGTAGCGGAACGGCCGCGCGGTGTAGGGCCCGTCCTCGGTGATGCGGGCGTGGAAGCGGGTCTCGGGTGCGGTGCGGTACTCGCCGTAGGTCGCGGTGTCTACCGGGCTGGCCAGGCGGGTCCGGGTGGAGAGGTGCGTCATGTAAACACTCTGATCCACCTCCCCGATGAAGTCAATAAAACCTACAGGCGAAGTAGGTTTTGGCCGGGATATCTACTGGTCCTGCGGTCTGCGCTCTGGTAGATCCGTACGTCATGCGCGCGTTCAACCTGGGATTGCGGTTCGTGCTGGAGCTGTGCGCGCTGGCCGCACTGGCGTACGGCGGCTGGCACACGCCCGGGCCGCTCTGGACCCGGATCGCGGCCGCGGCCGCCCTGCCCGTGGTGGCCGCGATCGTCTGGGGCCGCTGGGTGGCCCCGAAGGCGAGCCACCCCCTGCCCGACCCGCAGCGCCTGCTCCCGGAGTGGCTGGTCTTCGGCGGCGCCACGATCGCCCTGCTCCTGACCGGCCACCCGCTGCTCGCGGCCGCGCTCGCCGTGTCGGCCGCCGTCAACCGCTGGGCCCTGCACGCCTTGCGCACCTCGACCGGCGGCCGGCCGCTCTAGCTCCACCCCGTCTGCGAGCGCTCCTAGCGGCTGCGCATCGGCATCGGCTGGAGCGGTCAGCCGGCGGGGTGGTGGTCGGTGCGGTGGGCGGGGTACCACTGGTCGCCGACCGGGTCGCCGGCGAGATTCCAGCTCCACGACACGGTCGGCGTGATGCGCAGATAGAAGCCCGGGCCGACGATGCCGGCGCGCTGGATCGGGCCGGCCGCGTCGCCGTAGACGCGGATGCCGCGGGCGATGAACGGCTCGAAGGAAACCATGTCGTCGATGACCAGGGCGGCCCGGCCCCGCCCGGCAGTCACGTTCCGGAATTTCCGGGTGTGCAGCACGGACTCGCCCGGGCCGCCCACCCAGAAGACCGCGCCGTCGAACTCGAAGCTCACCGGGACCACGTCGGGCTGTTCCTCGGCGCCGACGGTGGCCAGCCGGGCGAGCGGCTGGGAACGCAGGTAGGCAATCTCTTCTTCGCTGAACGCCACGCGCCCCAGGGTAGGCGCTGATACGCGGTGAAGTCAGTGCGCCGCCGCGGCGCGAAACCGATCGACTCGTACAGGCGGACCGCCGGACATCTGCAGTCGGTCGTAGAGGTAGCCGAGGCCGGCCCAGAACAGGGTTTCCGGTCCGGCCTGCGAGATGGTGATTGCCAGTAACCCCATAGATGCGATAGGAATAGCGGGCATTTACGCGTACCTCTGGCCTGGAGTTTCTTTGTGACCACCTCCGTCGCCCCCGCGCCGCCTGCCGAGCGGGCCAACGCTGTGGCCGGCCCCGCCTCGGCGCTCGCGCCCGGCGGCGGCCTGCGCCGCCGCATCGCGCTGCGGCTTCTCGCGCTGCTCGCGCTGTACCTGCTCTGGGAGGTCACCGCGCGCGTCATGCGCAACCCGACCTTCATTCCCTCACCCTCGGCGGTCTGGGATCAGCTGATCACCACCTCGACCGTGCACGACGGCGTACGCGGATACAGCGGCCACCTGCTCATCGAGCACCTCGGCGTGAGCCTGCGCCGGATCCTGATCGGCTCGGTCATCGGCATCGCCGGCGGCCTGGTCCTCGGGGTGCTGATGGGCACGATCGGCTGGCTGCGCGTGGTGACCGAGCCGGTCGTCACGTTCATCCGGGCGCTGCCCCCGCTCGCCTACTTCAGCCTGTTCATCATCTGGTTCGGCATCGACGAGACCCCGAAGCTGTGGCTGCTCTCGATCGCCGCTTTGCCCCCGGTCGCGGTCGCCACCGCCACCGCCGTACAGGGTGCTCCGACCGGCCTGGTCGAGGCCGCCCGGGCTCTCGGCGCCGGGCGCTGGCAGACGATCCGGGACGTGGTGCTGCCCGCCGGCCTCCCGGAGATCTTCACCGGGATCCGGCTGGCGGTCGGCGTCGCGTACTCGTCGGTCGTCGCCGCCGAGACCATCAACGGCGTGCCCGGCATCGGCGGCATGGTCCGTGACGCCCAGCGCTACTCCCAGACCGACGTGGTCGTCCTCGGCCTGTTCGCCATCGGCCTCTCCGGCCTGCTCATCGACGCCCTGCTGCGGATCGCCGAGAACCGGCTGATCCCGTGGCGCGGCCGTAGTTAAGGAAACCAAGTTGAAGAAGCTCCTCGCCCTTGTCTCCGTTCTCTTCCTCGCGGCCTGCGGCAACGGCGCCGCCAGCGGTGGCGCGGACCCGGAGAAGAAGACCATCCGGCTCGCGTACCAGGCTTTCCCCAGCGGCGACCTGATCGTCAAGAACCAGGGTCTGCTCGAGAAGGCGCTGCCCGACTACCAGATCACCTGGACCAAGTTCGACTCCGGCGCCAGCATCAACACCGCCTTCGTCGCCAAGAGCATCGACATCGCCGCGATCGGCTCCAGCCCGGTGGCCCGCGGGCTGTCCGCGCCGTTGAACATCCCGTACCAGGTGGCGTTCGTGCTCGACGTCGCCGGTGACAACGAGGCTCTCGTCGCCCGCAACGGCAGCGGTGTCACCGACATCGCCTCGCTGCGCGGCAAGAAGGTGGCCACCCCGTTCGCCTCGACCGCGCACTACAGCCTGCTCGCCGCCCTGGAGAAGGCCGGCGTCAAGGAATCCGAACTGACCATCGTGGACCTGGAGCCGCAGGACATCCTGGCCGCCTGGACGCGGGGTGACCTGGACGCGGCGTACAGCTGGCTGCCCTCGCTGGACGAGCTGAAGAAGACCGGCAAGGTCCTGATCACCAGCCGCGAGCTGGCCGCCGGCGGCAAGCCGACCCTGGACCTGGGCGTGGTCTCCACCGCGTTCGCGTCAGCTCACCCCGAGGCGGTGGACGCCTGGCGCAAGGTCGAGGCGCAGGCCCTGGACATCATCGCGTCCGACCCGTCCGCAGCGGCGAAGGCGGTCGGCACCGAACTGAATCTCTCCCCGGAGGAGGCCGCGAACCAGCTGAAGCAGGGCGTCTTCCTCAAGCCGGCGGAGATCTCCTCGCCGGAGTGGCTCGGCACCGAGAACAACGTGGGCAAGATCGCCGACAACCTGGTGAGCGCGGCCGAGTTCCTCAAGTCCCAGCAGAAGGTGGACGCTGTGCCGACGCTGGACGAGGTCAAGAAGTCGATCTACGTGAAGGGTCTGCCCAGTGTCCTCGGCTGACGCTGTCGCCATTGCCGGGGTGTCGCACTCCTACGGCGACGTGACCGCGGTCGGGCCGGTCGACCTGACCGTCCCGGCGGGGGAGTTCCTGGTCCTGGTCGGCGCGTCCGGGTGCGGCAAGAGCACGCTGCTGCGGCTGATCGCCGGATTCGAGCAGCCGACCACAGGCAGCGTGCTGGCGGCCGGCTCGCCGCCGGTGCCCGGGCGCGGTGCGGGCCTGGTTTTCCAGCAGCCGCGGCTGTTCCCGTGGAAGACGGTCGGCGGCAACGTCGCCCTCGCCCTGCGCTACGCCGGCCTGCCGGCGACCCCTTCCCGGGTCGACGAGTTGCTGGCCCAGGTCGGCCTGCACGACGTGGCGCACCGCCGCACCTGGCAGATCTCCGGCGGCCAGCAGCAGCGGGTCGCGATCGCCCGCGCCCTCGCGGTGGACAACCCGCTGCTGCTCCTCGACGAACCGTTCGCGGCGCTCGACGCGCTCACCCGCGAACGGCTCCAGGAGGACCTGCGCCGGGTCAGCGCCGAGACCGGGCGGACCAGCATCTTCGTCACACACAGCGTCGACGAGGCGGTCTTCCTGGGCAGCCGGGTCGTGGTCCTCACGCCCCGACCCGGGCAGATCGCCCTGGACCTGCCGATCGAACTGCCGCGAACCGGGATCGCCCCGGCCGAACTGCGCGGCCTGCCGGAGTTCGCCGCGCTGCGGGCCGAGGTCGGCCACGCCATCCGCGACCGGGCCGAGGTCACCGCGTAAAGCCGGGGTCACCGCGCAAAGCAGAGGTCACCGCGTAAAGCAGTCGGCCCGGGTGGCGCCGAGCCCAATGCCCCAGATGCCCGCTGCCACCCGGACGCTGCCCCACCGCAGCTGAGGACCGACGAGGGCAGCCCGGCGTTGGCCGTCACCAGCAGCCCACGAGCCGCCCGCCCTCGAGCCGCCCGCCCACCACGCCGGTTGCCGCCCGCCCTCGAGCCGCCCGCCCACCACGCCGGTTGCCGCTCGGCCCTAGGGCGCCCTAGCGGCGCGGCCGGTGGCCACGAGCCGCCGGTCAGGCTGGTTTCGCGGTCGTTGTTGGGTGGCTGAGTGGCGGCTGGTGGGTGTGGGCCGCCGGTCAGGCTGGTTTCGCGGTCGTTGTTGGGTGGCTGAGTGGCGGCTGGTGGGTGTGGGCCGCCGGTCAGGCCGGTTTCACGGTTGTTGTTGGGTGGCTCAGTGGCGGCTGGTGGGTGCGGGCCGCCGGTCAGGCCGGTTTCGCGGCCGTTGTGGGCGGTCCGGGAGTCGCCGGGCTCAGGGTTTGCGGCCGACCGCGCCGTACTCGTCCACTGCGCGCAGTTCCTCGGCGGTGGCGCCCTCGGCGGGACGCCACCGCGCGCACGGCACCAGGCCGGGCTCCAGCACGTCGAGGCCCTCCAGGAAGCGGGCGAGCTGGTCGGGGTGCCGCAGGTGGTAGCTGAGCGGGGCGTTCGCGTTCCACACGCCGATCGCCTCCTCGAAGGCCGGGCCGTCCAGGACGTTGGTGCCGTCCGCGGTGACCAGGTAGCTGCCCGACGGCAGTTCGGCGAGCAGCCGGCGGACGATCGACACGGCGTCGTCGAGGTCGGGCACGTGGCCGAGGATGTTCATCAGGATGAGGCCGACCGGCTGGTCGAAGTTCAGCGTGCCGCGAGCCGCCGCGATGATCTTCTCGGGCTCGTGCAGGCTGGCGTCGACGTACTCGGTGCGGCCCTCACGCGTGCCGGTGAGCAGGGCCCGGGCGTGCACCAGCACGAGCGGGTCGTTGTCGACGTAGACGATCCGCGAGTCCGGCGCCGCGGCCTGCGCCACCTGGTGGGTGTTCTCCGCGGTCGGCATGCCGGTGCCGATGTCCAGGAACTGGCGGATCCCGGCGTCGGTGGCCAGGTGGGTGACCGCGCGCTTGAGGAACGCCCGCGACTGGCGTGCGACCACCGTGATGTCCGGATAGAACCCCGCGAAGTCGTCACCGACCTGCCGGTCCACCTGGTAGTTGTCCTTGCCGCCGAGCCAGTAGTTCCAGACCCGCGCGGAGTGCGGAACGCTGGTGTCGAGCTTCACGGCGTCGCTGTCGGTCATGGACCCAGAGCATACGCCCCGAGTTCATGATCCAATCAGGACGGTGCCCGGCCACCCCCACCGTCCGAGGGTGGCCGGGACGCTTACCTCAGATCGACCACCAGATGGTGGTGTCCGGCGGCAGCACCACGTTGTCCGGGGTGCCCTCGAGCGGGCCGCTGGCCAGCAGCAGCTCACCGGGGCGGCCGATCGCGACCGGCTGGCCGCTCATGTTGACTGTGCAGCGGAACACCGGCGCGCCCTCGACCGCGCGCTCGAAGGCGAGCACTCCGGCCGGGGCGGACACCCAGCTCAGGTTGTCGGTGGGCAGCAGCGCCGGGTGCGAGCGGCGGACGGCGAGCGCGGACCGGTACAGCTCCAGGGTGGAGTCCGGCACGCCGGCCTGCGCGGCCACGCTGAGCGCGGCCCACGAGTCCGGCTGCGGCAGCCAGCTGCCACCACCGTCGGGCCCGAATCCGTACGGTGCGACCGTGCCACTCCACGGGATCGGCACCCGGCAGCCGTCGCGGTAGCCGTCCTGCCCGGTCGCCCGGTGGAACGCCGGGTCCTGGCGTGCCTCCGGCGGCAGGTCGAGCACCTCGGGCAGACCCAGTTCCTCACCCTGGTACAGGTAGGCCGAGCCGGGCAGGGCGAGCATCAGCGCGGAGGCCGCCCGGGCCCGGCGCAGACCCGCGACCTCGTCCACCGCGGTCGCCTTGCGGCCGGCCACCTCACCCTCGGCGGTCTGCATCAGCCGGGTGGTGTGCCGCACCACGTCGTGGTTGGACAGCGTCCACGTGGTCGGGGCGCCGACGGTACGCATCGCGGCCAGCGAGTCCTCGATCATCTGCTGCTGCTCGTGTACGTTCCACGCGGTGCCCAGGTAGCTGAAGTTGAACGCCTGGTGCAGTTCGTCGTCGCGGACGTAGTTCGAGACGCGGGCCAGGTTCGGCGCCCAGGCCTCGGCCACCGCGATCCGTTCACCGGGGTACTCGTCGAGGATCCTGCGCCAGTCGCGGTAGACCTCGTGCACCCCGTCGCGGTCGAAGCACGGGCTCTCGCCGACGCCGAGCAGGTGCCATTCGGCGTCCGAGCCGACGTCCGGCAGGCCGTCCTCCTTGACCAGGCCGTGCGCCACGTCGACCCGGAAGCCGTCGACGCCCAGGTCGAGCCAGAACCGCAGGATCGTCTTGAACTCGTCGCGGACCGCCGGGTGCTCCCAGTTGAAGTCCGGCTGTTCGGGGGCGAACAGGTGCAGGTACCACTCGCCGTCGGCGACCCGGGTCCAGGCCGGCCCGCCGAAGATCGACGGCCAGTCGTTCGGCGGCAGCTCCCCGTTCTCGCCCTTGCCGGGACGGAAGTGGTAGCGCTCGCGGAACGGCGAGCCGGGCCCGCTGGCGATCGCCTTCTGGAACCACTCGTGCTGGTCGGAGGAGTGGTTGGGGACCAGGTCGACGATGACCCGCAGTCCGAATTCGTGGGCGCCGGCGATCAGCTTCTCGGCGTCGGCCACGGTGCCGAAGATCGGATCGACGGTGCGGTAGTCGGAGACGTCGTAACCGGCGTCCGCCTGGGGAGAGGCGTAGAACGGGGAGAGCCAGACCGCGTCGACGCCCAGATCCCGCAGGTACGGCAGCCGGCTGTGGATGCCGGGCAGGTCGCCGATGCCGTCGCCGTTCGAGTCGGCGAAGCTGCGCGGGTAGATCTGGTAGATGACCGCGTTGCGCCACCAGGATGCGGGCGGCGCCTCCACGGCGGGCGGTGCGATCAGTGCATCTGTCATGGCGAGGAAGGTAGCAGGCAACTAACTCGTGTTACATAGCTCAACGGTTGCTTTCTTGCTGCAAGTTCTTGCAACGCAGTGTTATGCGGCTTTTGCGGTGGATTCGCGAAGAACCAATGACGTGCCGAGCGTCTGGTGCGGGTGCTGATCCTCACCCCGGATCGCTGAGATCAGAAAGTCTGCGGCGATTCGCCCTTTAGTGACGATCGGTTGCCGGACAGTGGTCAGCCGCGGGCGGAACCAAGCCGACTCGCTCAGGTCGTCGAACCCGGTCACGGAGACCTCTCTGGGCACGTCGATGGAAAGTTCTTGCAAAGCTTCCACCGCCCCGTACGCGAGGACGTCCGAGAGGGCCAGGATGGCGGTGGGCGGGTCGTCCCCGGCCATCAGCTCGCGCGCCGCACGATACCCGTCGCCGCGGGTCACCGGCGCCTTGGCCAGCCGTACGTCGGACAGGCTCATCCCCACCTCGGCCAGGGCGTCCTCGATCCCGGTCAGACGCCGGGCGAGCGGACCGTAACTGCCCCGTTCCAGCGCCTGGTGCTCCGGGCCGATCGAGAGCACGGCCAGCCGCCGGTGTCCCAGGTCGAGCAGGTGCCGGGCCACCTCCCGGGCGCCGCCCCGGTCGTCCACCTCGACGCTCGGCGCGCCCTCGTGCCGGTCGCTGTCGATCAGCACGAACGGGATGCCGCGACGATCCAGTTCGGCCACCTCGCCGCGATCCACCTCCAGCCCACAGACGATGAAACCGTCCACCGCCGCGTACGGAATCGCCTTGAGAACCGAGTCCTGCAGCGGCGGCGTCAGCAGCAGGGTGTAACCCTGCTCGTCGCAGACCTGCCCGGCGCCCATCAGGAACCGTGAGTAGTACGGGTTCTCCAGCACCCGGGCCAGCCGCTGCGGCAGCAGCACCCCGATCGAGTTGGTGGTGCCGGCCTGCAGCATCCGGCCCAGCGTGCTCGGGGTGTAACCGAGCTGCTCGGCGACGCCCAGGATGCGCTCCCGGGTGGCCAGCGAGATCCGCTGCGGATTGTTGAACGCGAACGACACCGCCGACCGGGAGACGCCCGCAGCCGCCGCCACATCGCTGGACGTGGGCTTGCCGCTGGCCCTTCTGGACGGCATGCGCGCTCCCTGGGTCGGGGACCCACCATAACGTAACCGCCGGTCCGGACCGTCGATCCCCCGGACGGGCGACGGCACACCGCCGGACACCCGGTGCCGTGGCACGCTGAGGTCATGACGCGCGCGGTGCCCGCGCCCGAGCACACCTGCTGGTCGTACGACGACCATCGGTCGTTCGTGCTGCAAGCCCGGGCCTTCCTGCACGCCGGGCTGTCCGCGGGGGAGCGGGTCTGGTACGTCCCCGGGCAACGCTCCAGCGGGGTCACCGGCTGGCTGCTCGACGGCGCGCCGCCTGGCCGGCGGGTGCCGTGCGCGTCCTCGACCCGGCGGAGGTCTATCCCCGCAACGGGCACTTCGACCCGGTCGCGCAGATGGCCGCGTACGTGGCCGCCACCGAGGACGCGGTGAGCGCCGGATTCCGCGGGCTGCGGGTGGTCGCCGACGCGACCGAGATGGTCCGCACCCGGCCGCGGCTGGACGCGTTCGTCCGGTACGAGTACGCCGTCGGCCGCTACATGCGCACCGCGCCGCTGCGGGCGATCTGCGTCTACGACCGGACCGTGCTGGGCGACCGGGCCGTCGAGGAACTGGCGTGCGTGCACCGCCGCTCCAACGCCGGGCTGCCGTTCCAGCTGTTCGCCGGCCGCACGGCAGCGGAGACCGTGCTCGCCGGCGAACTGGACAACACCTCGGAGGACCTGTTCACCACCGTCCTGGAGCGTGCCGAACTGTGCCCGGCCGGCGGCGAGGTGACGGTGCACGCCGAGCGGCTCGAGTTCATCACGCACCGCTGCCTGGTGGCGCTGCACCGGCACGCCGAACGCCGGTCGTTCACCGTGGTGATCCGTACCCGGCTGCGGACCGTCGCCCCGATGGTGACCACGTTGCGGCTGACCCGCCTCCGGGTGGAGACGTTCTAGACCGCGGTCACCGGCACCCGGACCACGGCGTCGAACACGTAGCCCAGCGTGTTGTGGCGGGTGACGTCCGGCTGGGTGTTGCCGCGCACGTCGGTGGCCCGGGCGAGCAGCACGTGCGATCCGGCGGCCGGCGTCCAGTCCAGCTCCCAGCGCTGCCAGACCCCGCCCGGCGTCGCCCCGTACGGCCGGGCCCGGCGCCAGGTCGTGCCGCCGTCGGTGCTGACGTCGACCTTGCGGATCGGGCCGTTCGCCGACCAGGAGCGGCCGGTCAGCCGGGTGCGGACCCCGGATGGGAGGGTCGTGCCCGGGTCCAGCTCGAACGCGCTCTTGATCACCTGCCGGTCGAAGGGCAGGCCCGCGGCCGGGAACTCCGGGCCGAACAGGCGGTAGAACTGCGTGTTCCACGGGGAGAAGAGCGGCTCGGCGGAGACCTCGATGCGGCCCACCCACTTGATCGAGGCGATGCCGACCCAGCCGGGCACCAGGGCGCGGACCGGGGCGCCGTGGTCGGCGGGCAGCGGCTCGCCGTTCATCTCGTAGGCGAGCAGCACGTCGTCGAGGGCCTTGCGCAGCGGGAACGGCCGGCGCACCGGGCCCAGGTCGACCCCGCCGCTGACGAAGTCGGCGTCCAGGCCGGAGGGCTGCACGTCGACGGCGTCGCGGCTGAGGCCGGCGTGCCGCAGGACGGTGGACAGGCGTACGCCCCGCCAGCGGGCCACGCCGACCGCGCCCAGACCCCAGGTGGTGCCGGAGACGGTCTGCCCCTGCTGGCTGGTGAAGTAGCTGCGGCCGTTGCCCGCGCACTCCACCGCGACGTCGCGGGTCTCGCTCGGCAGGCGCTTGAGGTCCCGCAGGGTGAAGTGCTCCGCCGCGCCGCGCAGGCCCGAGCCGAACACCTCCAGATTCCAGGTCGCCGGGTCGATGATCGGGGTGCTGGTGTGGTTGCGGACGAAGAACCGGTCGATCGGCACGTGGTAGCCCTGGCCCTTCAGCGCCGACCAGCGGGTCTCCGCGTTCGTGCCGTGCACCTTGAACAGCTCGGGCGGCAACGGCTTGACGATCGGCGACGCTGCGGCGGCCGGGCGCGCCCCGGTGGTCGCGGCGGCCGCGCCGACGCCGACGGCCGCGGTCAGAAGCAGCAGCTCGCGCCGTGAGAAGCCG
This sequence comes from Actinoplanes sp. NBC_00393, assembly GCF_036053395.1. NCBI lineage: Bacteria > Bacillati > Actinomycetota > Actinomycetes > Micromonosporales > Micromonosporaceae > Actinoplanes > Actinoplanes sp. NBC_00393. The sequence continues at coordinate 611,494 of NZ_CP107942.1, forward strand.
CGTGCCCGCCCGGCGACGAAGTCCCGCAGGCGGCGCTCATCGTATTCACCCTCGTTCATGTCGAGGGATCCTATCGAGTAGATGGGAGTTGTAGGTAGTCTTCCGGCCATGGACTTCCACTGGTTTCTTCCCACCAACGGTGACAGCCGGGACATCGTCTCGGGCGGCCACGGCGTACCGGTCGGCTCGGCCGGTGGGGTGCGCCCGCTGACCATCGGTTACCTCGGCCAGATCGCCCGCAGCGCCGAGCAGCTCGGTTTCGTCGGCGCGCTCACCCCCACCGGCGCGTGGTGCGAGGACGCCTGGCTGACCACCGCGATGCTGACCGAGGTCACCGAGCGGCTCAAGTTCCTGGTCGCGTTCCGGCCCGGGCTGATCTCGCCCACCCTGGCCGCCCAGATGTCGTCCACCTTCCAGCGACTCTCCGGCAACCGGCTGCTGCTCAACGTGGTCACCGGCGGCGAGTCCCACGAGCAGAAGCAGTTCGGCGACTTCCTCGACAAGGACGCCCGCTACGCCCGGACCGGGGAGTTCCTGAGCATCGTCAACGCGCTGCTGCGCGGCGAGACGGTCAATTTCGAGGGCGAGCACCTGCACGTCGAGGACGCCCGGTTGTCCCGGGTCCCCGAGGTGAAGCCCGGCATCTACTTCGGCGGGTCGTCGAAGGCGGCCGGGCCGGTCGCCGCCGCGCACGCCGACGTCTACCTGACCTGGGGTGAACCGCCCGCGCAGGTCGCCGAGAAGCTGGCCTGGATCCGCACCCTCAAGCCGGAGATGAGGTTCGGTATCCGGCTGCACGTGATCACCCGGGACACCGCCGACGCCGCCTGGGCCGAGGCCGACCGCCTGCTGCAGAACGTCTCCCCGGACGACATCGCCGAGGTGCAGGCCGGGCTGCGGCGCAGCGAGTCGGTCGGGCAGCAGCGGATGCTCGAGCTGCACGGCGGCGAGCGCGACGGCCTGGTCGTCTCGCCGAACCTGTGGGCCGGGGTCGGCCTGGTCCGCGGCGGCGCCGGCACCGCGCTGGTCGGCAGCCACACCGAGGTCGCCGACCGGCTCCAGGAGTACGCGGCGCTCGGCATCTCCGAGTTCATCCTCTCCGGCTATCCGCACCTGGAGGAGGCGTACTGGTTCGGCGAAGGGGTCCTGCCGGAGTTGCGCCGCCGTGGCGTCTGGCAGCATCCGGCGGGGGACAAGAACACTGCGCCGGCGGCGATTCCCTTCGCCGGCGTACCCCTGCCTGCCTCTTCTTGACAGGGTTGAGCCCGGCCGCGCGGAAAGCGCGACCGGGCTCCTGGCGGTGAGTGATGCCTACTTGGTGTCCGCGGACTCGGTGATCTTCGCTCGGTCCACCGCTTCCCAGTCCTGGCGCGGGCGGTGGGCGGACGACGGCTCGGCCTCAATGGCCTGCGGACGGCCCGGCCACCAGAATCGGTCACCGGTGAGCGTGGCCAGGGCAGGCACCAGCACGGTACGCACGAGCAGGGTGTCCAGCAGCACTCCGATACCGACGATGATGCCGATCTGGGTGAGGGTGACCACCGGCAGCACCCCGAGCACTGCGAACACCGCCGCGAGCAGGATGCCCGCGCTGGTGATGACGGCGCCGGTGACCGCCAGGGCGTGCACCATGCCCTCCCGGGTGCCACGCTTCGGCGTCTCCTCCTTGGCCCGGGTGACCAGGAAGATGTTGTAGTCCACGCCGAGCGCGACCAGGAACAGGAACGAGAACAGCGGCACCGAGTTGTCCAGGGCCGGGTAATCGAACACGTTGCGGAACAGCCACGAGCCGGCGCCCAGCGAGGCCATGAAGCTGAGCACCACGGTCGCCATCAGCAGCAGCGGGGCGACCAGGGCGCGGAGCAGGACGATCAGGACGATCAGCACCACCGCGAGGATCACCGGGACGATCGTCAACAGGTCGTCGCGGGCGGCGTCGCGGGTGTCCAGGGCGGTCGCCACACTGCCGCCGACCAGCGCGTCGTCGCCGACCCGGTCCCGCAGCTCGCGGATCGTGTCGAACGCCTCAGCGGTGTCCGGCGCGGCCTCCAGCACGGCGCTGATGCTCACCTGCGTGTCGGTGCGCTCGCCGATCCGGGCCTGGGCGACGCCGGGCGTGTCGGTGACCGTGGTGAGGACCTGTTCGGCCTTGTCCGGGGTGGCCAGCACCACCGCGGGTCCGGCAGCGCCGGCCGGGAAGTACTTGCTCAGCGTCTCCAGGCCGGCGACCGACTCGCTCTCGACCCGGAACTGCTCGGTCTGCGACAGGCCGACCTTGGTGCCGAGGCTGCCCAGCGACAGCAGGGCGAGGATGGCCACGGCCAGGGCGGTCACCGCGGTGGGGCGGCGCACGACCATGCGGCCGACCTTGGCCCAGAAGCCCTTGCCGTCCTCCGGGCCGGCCTGGCCGACCCGCGGGATGAACGGCCAGAACAGGCCGCGGCCGCAGACCACCAGCGCGGCCGGCAGCACGACCAGGGCGAACACCATGGCGATCGCGACACCGGTGGCCGCCGTGACGCCCAGCGCGGCGTTGGTCTTCAGGCTGGCCAGCAGCAGGGTGAGCAGCGCCAGGATGACCGTGCCGGCGCTCGCCGCGATGGCCGGGCCGGCCCCGCGCAGCGCCTTCGACATGGCCTCGAAGCGATTCTCGTACTTGTGCAGCTCCTCGCGGTAGCGGGAGATCAGCAGCAGCGCGTAGTTGGTGCCGGCGCCGAACACCAGCACGGTGACGATGCCGGTCGTCGAGCCGTTGATCGCCAGGCTGGTGTGCTCGGAGTAGAGCGAGATCGCCTTCGCCGCGAGCTGGTCGGCGAATCCGACCACGAACAGCGGCACGATCCACAGGATCGGGCTGCGGTAGGTGACCAACAGCAGCACGGTCACCACCACCACGGTGACGATCAGCAGCCGGGTGTTCGCCCCGCTGAAACTGTTCGCCAGGTCGGCGCCGAACCCGGCGCCGCCGGTGACCTGCGCGGTCACCCCGGCCGGCAGCCCGTCCTTGGCCTTGGCGCGCAGCTCGTCCACCACGCGGATGGTCTCGTCGCTGTCACCGGTGGCCGGCAGGGTCACGGTGATCAGCGCGGCCTTGCGGTCCTCGGAGAGGATCGGCTGCCCCAGGTCCTGAACGCTCGCCAGGTCGGCGTCGGTCAGCGCCTCGCCGCCCTTGGCGATCACGATCAGGGCCGGGTTGGTCCGGCCCGACGGGAACTCCTTCTGCAGCTGCGCCACCCGGGTCGACTCGGCCGAGGACGGCAGCGACGAGGTGGCGTCGTTGTCCGTCTTCGTCGTCCCGGCGAAGGCGAAAACCAACCCGCCGAGCACGAGGGCCAGCAACAGTGTTGCCCAAGCCCGTCTCATGAAAGCCTCCAAGACTGAGAATCTTTACTATCGAGATTGTTCACGACCGAGGACGGATCTGCAACACTTACCCCCGTGGAAGGGAACGAGACCGCGGAACGGCAGCGGTTACGCAGGGCGCTCGTCGACCTGCTGAACACGTACAGCAGCGAGGCGCAGCACATCGGGCACGCCTTCGCGAACCGCAACCATCTGCATGCCACCGACATGCACGCCCTGCTGGCGGTGATGCACGCCGAGCGGCACGGCAACCCGCTGACGCCCGGGCGGCTCGGTGAGGCGATCGGGCTCTCGTCCGGCGCCACCACCGCGCTGATCGACCGGCTGGAGCGGGGCGGGCACCTGCGCCGCACCCGGGAGAGCAACGACCGGCGGGTGGTGCACCTGCGCTACGGCGACGCCGGCATGAGCCTGGCCATGGCGTTCTTCACCCCGCTGCGCCCGCACACCGACGCGGTGATGGAGAAGTTCAGCGTCGAGGAGTTGCAGGCCGTCGAGCGGTTCCTGGCCGGCATGGGCGAGGCCCTGGTCAGCTACCGCGACGAGCTGCGCGGCCGACCGGTGCAACCGGAGCGCAACGGGCCGCCTTCGTAAGTCACGGCCGCGGTCGCCGATCAAGGCGGCGTGCCTACCGAGCCTCTCCTGATCGAAGCCGACGCCCTGCTGGCCCGCGGCCGTGCCGGCAACGCCGCGAACCTGCTCGCCCCGTTCGTCGGGCGTGAGCCGGGCAACATCGGCGCCTGGCACCGGATGGCCCGGGCCCGGCTCGACCTCGGTGACGCGCCGGGCGCCCTGCGAGCCGCCGGCGCCGCCTGGCAGCTCGACCCGGACGGCGCCGAGGCGCTGTTCTGGGTCAGCCGGGCCTGCACGGCGCTCGGGGAGCACGCCGAGGCCATCGAATCCGCGTACGGCGCCTGCCAGGACGACCCGGGCAACCCGCGGATGCACAACCGGCTCGCCGAGGCCCAGCTGGCCGCCGGCCTGACCGCCGACGCGGCCGAGGGCTTGCGCATCGCGGTCGAGCTGGCCGGTTACGACCCTGATCTGTACGTCACCTACGGGCTGGCGCTGTTCGCGATCGGCCGCCCGCTCAGCGCGCGGGAGGCGGTGGCCCGGGCGCTCAACCTCGACCCGGAACACGCCGGCGCCCGTACCGCGCTGAGCCGGATCGAAGCCGCCATGCGCGGCGTCGTGGACGCCCCGTCCCTGGCCCAGGCCGCGGACGACTTCGCCGAGTCACTGCGCGTCCACCCCGGCAGCCACCTCGTGACCCGCCCGTCGCAGCGCCGTGACGCGCTCGCCCACGTGGCCCGTGTCTCGATGATCTGGTTCCTGGCCGCCTTCGGCGTCGTGGCGGCCCTGGACGTCACGAGCCTCGTCACGGTTCCGGAGAACATCTACTTCGGACTGCTGTGCGCGACCACCGGCGCCGGCCTGGTCCACCACTTCACCCGGCTGCGCTGACCGGAACTCGGTAGCGTGAGGTGATGGCGTCCTTCAACGACAACATCATCGACATCTTCCGGGCGAACGACGGGGTGGTCGGCATGCACTGGGAGGGCAAGACCCTCCTGCTGCTGCACCACATCGGACGGCGCTCCGGCGCGGAGCGGGTCAATCCCCTGGTCGCGGCGCCGGACGGCGACGCCTACGTGGTCTGCGCCAGTGCCGGCGGCGCCGCGGAGGACCCGCAGTGGGTCGCCAACCTGGAAGCCGCCGACGGGCCGGCCACGATCGAGCTCGGCGCGGCCACGCTGACCGCCGACTACGAGGTGATCCGGCCGGGCGACCCGCGCTGGGCCGACCAGTACGCGATCTGGCGCGACTACTGGCCCGAGGCCGCCGAGTACGAGAAGAAGACCGACCGCAAGTTCCCGGTCGTCCGCCTGCACGTGCCGCCCTCGGCCTGACCCGCAGTTACGCCTACCGGCTCAGCAGGGTCCGCAGGATCTCGCCGGCGTGCGTCCACAGCAGCGCGCCGCCCGCGTCAGGCAGCACATGCCGGTGTGCCTGCGGCAGGCGGGCGCTCAGAGCGGCGCCGAAGTCGGGGGAGTGCACCGGGCTGGTGTCGGCGGCGCCGTACCAGAGGTCCACCGGGATGGTGATGCCCGCGGGATCGAACGGCCAGCGGGCGGAAGCCAGGACGGTGTCCCGGGCGTACCCCTCCGGGCCCGGCGCGAGCGCTTCCGCCATGGCGTGCTGGTAGGCGCCCGCGAACGCCGGGTCGGTGTAGACGCCGCGGTCCCGCTCCCCGGCCATCGTCAGGATCCGCTGCCAGAACTCGCCGGGCTCGCCGAACCCGGCGAAGAACCGCTCGGCGGCGGCCGGATCGGCGCGTACCGCCTCGATCATCGCGGTGACATCGGCGGGCAGCGCCGCGGCGTGCACGGGATGCGCGAGTTCGTCGGTGCCGGCCACGACCGCCGCCGCGGTGAGGACGCCGGCCGCGGCGCAGGCCAGCAGGAACGGGGCGCCCTGGGAGAAGCCGACTCCGCGTACGCCGGTGAGCTCCCGCAGGCGGCACAGGTCGGCCATGTCGGTGGCGAAGTCGAGCAGATCACGGCCCGGATCCGGATCGGAGGCGCCGAGCCCGGGCCGGTCCACCGAGATCAGGCGGACGTTGAGCCCGGCGACGAGATGACTGCCGAAGCCGAGGGAGCGGCTGGTGGCCGCGCCGGGGCAGAGCAGGACGGGTACGCCGTCGAGGGGTCCCCACTCCGCCCAGCCGAGCCGTCGTCCGGCCGGTAACCGGGTGCTGCCGAGTCGCTCGGGTGCTGCTGTTCCGTACTCCACAGCGGGCCATTCTGGCTTTCGGAGCGCACCCTGTCGCGCGGTTTAGTCGTGGAGCTTGCGCAGGATCCGGGACAGCGTGGCGCGGTCGGTGGGGCTGAGCTCGGCGAAGAGGCGTTCGCCCTCGGCGGCGCGGGCCTGGCGGATCGCGGCGCCGGTGTCGGTGCCCTGCGGGGTGAGCGCGACCAGGGTGGCCCGGCGGTCGGCGGGGTCGGGCCGGCGTTCCACCAGGCCGCGCTGCTGCAGGTCGTCGACGACCTCGGTGGCGGAGCGCGGGGCGATGCGCAGATGCTCGGCGAGCGCGCTCAGGCGCATCTCGCCGTGGTGCATCAGCACGCCCAGCGCGCGGGACTGCGACGGTGAGACGTTCCACGGTTCCAGGGCGACCCGGGTTCGGTGACGCAGCCGGCGGGTAACGGCCCAGAACGACTCGAGCAGGCTTTCGTCCTCCACGGGAACAAGCTACCAAGAGTTGGCGTTGTTACCTCATGTTGAGGTAACCTCATCAATTGATCGCCTCTTTCGCGGGGCGGCACGCGTAGCCCGTACAGGGAGGGCTCTTTGGCTCAAGGACAAGGCCGCGGCGCGGCACCCACAGTGACCCCGGCGGAGAAGGCGCAGGCCCGATCCGTCTCGTTGCGCCGGATCGGCGCACTCTTCCGCGGCCACCGCCGGCAGCTCGCCGTCGTCGTGGCCGTCATCGTGATCTCCTCCGGCGTGGCGATGATCTCGCCGTTCCTGCTGCGCGAGGTGATCGACGTCGCGCTGCCGCAGGCTGACCTGCGGCTGCTCATCTGGCTGGTGGCCGGCATGGTCGCGGTCGCCGCGGTGACCGCCGCGCTCGGCGTCGTGCAGACCTGGATCTCCACGGGCGTCGGGCAGAAGGTCATGCACCGGCTGCGCACCGACGTCTTCACCCACCTGCAGCGGCAGTCGGTCGGCTTCTTCACCCGGACCCGCACCGGCGAGGTGCAGTCCCGCATCACCAACGACATCGGCGGCATGCAGCAGGTGGTCACGTCCACCGCGAGTTCCGTCGCCTCGAACTTCACCACCGTCGTCGCCACGCTGGCCGCGATGACCGCGCTGTCCTGGCAGCTCACGCTGGTCTCGCTGGTCGCGCTGCCGCCGGCGATCATCCTGACCCGGCGGGTCGCCCGGATGCGCCAGAAGATCACCGCCCAGCGCCAGCGCGAGCTCGCCGACCTCAACGTGATCATCGAGGAGGGCCTGTCGATCAGCGGCATCCAGCTGAGCAAGACGATGGGCGCCGGGGACGCGCAGATCGACCGCTTCACCGCGTCGTCGCGCCGGCTGATCGACCTCGAGCTGCGTTCCGAGCTGGCTGGGCGCTGGCGGATGGCCGCCATGAGCATCGTGTTCGCCGCCATTCCGGCAGCGATCTACCTGGCCGCCGGCTTGCCGTTCGCGGCCGGGGGGATGAGCATCGGGACGCTGGTCGCGTTCACCGCGCTGCAGGGCAACCTGTTCCGGCCGCTGATGAGCCTGCTGGACGTGGGGGTCACCCTGACGAGCTCACTCGCGCTGTTCGCGCGGATCTTCGAATACCTCGACCTGCCGGTCGAGATCAAGGAACCGGCCAGCCCGGTGCGGCTTTCCGCGGTGCGTGGCCACTTGCGCTTCGAGGACGTGACTTTCGCGTACGAGGGAAGCCCCACAGCAGCCCTCGCCGGAGTGAACCTCGACGTCCCCGCCGGGTCGTCACTGGCGCTGGTCGGGGAGACCGGCTCCGGTAAGAGCACGATCGCGGCCCTGATCGCCCGCCTGCACGACCCGACGTCGGGCCGGGTGACGATCGACGGCGTCGACATCACCGACATCTCGCTTTCGCAGCAGGCCTCGATCGTGGGCGTCGTCAGCCAGGAGACCTACCTGCTGCACACGACGATCCGGGAGAACCTGCGCTACGCCAAGCCGGACGCCACCGACGCCGAGATCGTCGCGGCCGCTCGCGCCGCCCAGATCCACTCGCTGATCGAGGCGCTGCCGGACGGTTATGACACCATGGTCGGCTCGCGCGGGCATCGTTTCTCCGGCGGCGAGAAGCAGCGCATCGCGATCGCCCGGACGCTGCTGCGCGACCCGCGGATCCTGGTCCTCGACGAGGCGACCAGCGCGCTGGACAACGAGACGGAGCGGGCTGTGCAGCGCGCTTTCGACGAGCTGTCCCGCGGGCGGACTACGGTGACCATCGCGCATCGGCTGTCCACGGTCCGCGACGCGGACCAGATCGCGGTCATCGATCACGGCCGGATCTTGGAGTCCGGCACGCATGATTCGCTGGTGCGTGACGGTGGGCGGTACGCGATGCTGGCCCGGTAGCGGCTTGTGTTTCAGGGGTACGTGCGAGCTTGTCGCGCCGACGTTGTGGCCGTTCCCGGCGTTCCGCGCTCGCCGGCTGCCTTGGCGCGATCGCCAGGCTTGTTCTGTTGGTTGCGCTCGAACCATTCAGGTCTTGGTTCGGCCGTGAGTGCTCTTCCTTTCGGCGCGGCAGCCCTTTGGCCTGACAGCGCCTTCCCCGGCGTGGCAGCCTTCCTTTGGCCTGACTGCTCCTTCCCTGGCGTGGCAGCCTTCCTTTGGCCTGACAGCTCCTTCCCTGGCGTGGCAACCTTCCTTTGGCCTGACTGCTCCTCTTTGGCGTGGCAGCGCTGGCGTGCGGCCGGGGCTGCTATTTCCGCCTCTTCGATCACTGAGCCGTCCGCTGGCGCTCCCTGCCGGGCGGTGAGACAGCGCTACCGAGCGGCAGGGTGATCAACCGGGCTCGAAACAAGGCCCGAGCCGCGCGTCAGCGACCTCACCGGCCCAGCGTCGGTGCTTGCTTGCCGGCTGCCCCTGTGCGCTGCTGCCCGGCCTGGGAGGAGATCCGCCAGGCACGAGGGTGGCCCGGAGCGTGGCTGCCTGAGCCGGCGGTCGCGCCGCGGCTGTGATCCGACTGGGTATGGTGGTCGCGCCGGGGCTGTGGCGCGACTGGGTCCGGCGGTTGCGCCGGGGCTGTGACCCGATGCCCGGGATCGCGTGGTGCGCATAACGGACATGACTTCGCTGAGGCCGTGTAGCCCGTACCCCCGGGGAAGCGGAACGAAGCCCAAGCCGTCAGGGATTGCGCAGGCCCGCGGTGACCACGGCGATGATGCGGTCCAGTGCGGCAGCGTCGGTGCTCCCGGCCGGGTGCGCCTGACAGCCGACCATCAGCGCCTTCAGGTCGGGATATTCGATGTCGAGCCGGACCGCGCCGGCCTGCTGGGCGCGGGTGAGCAGGTCGCGGAGCCGGCCGGCCACGTCGTGCCCGGCCTCGGCGCCGACCGTGTCCAGGTCGTAGCCGGCACCCGCGAGCGCCTCGGCGAGTCCGCGATTGCCGGCGCCGGCGTGCACGAGCGCCCCGAAGTACTGGAAGAACGCCTCACCGGGCTCCTCCTCTGCGGCGAGCGCGTCGGCCTCCGCGGTCAGGCCGGCCATCCGCTCCAGCAGGATCGCCGCGAACAGCGACTCCTTGGTGGGGAAGTGCCGGCTCACGGTGCCGGTGCCGACCCCGGCCCGCCGGGCGATCTCGTGCACCGGCACGCCCAGCCCTTCCGTGGCGAACACCTCGGCGGCGACCTCCAGCACGCGCGCGCGATTGCGGCGGGCGTCAGCACGCAGCTCTCTCGGCAACCCGTCCTCCATTGCTAAACGGGATGAGCATCCCGTATATTCGAATAAGCGGGACACTCGTCCCGATTCTATCGTCAGGAAGGGACAGCATGGCACGGCACTGGACCGCAGCAGACGTTCCCGACTTGCACGGCCGCACCGCGGTGATCACCGGCGGCAACACCGGGCTGGGCTTCCAGACCGCCCAGGTGCTCGCGGTCCGCGGCGCCACCGTGGTGCTGGCATGCCGCGACCCACAGCGCGCGGCGGCAGCCGCCACCCAGATCGGCGACACTCCGCTCCGCCGCACCGTCGACATCGTTCACGTCGATCTCGCCTCGCAGGCGTCGGTGCGGGAAGCGGCCGGCCGGCTGCGTGCCAGGCACCCACGGATCGACCTGCTCATCAACAACGCCGGCGCGTTGATGCCACGACGCTCCACCAGCGAGGACGGTTTCGACCTGACCCTCGCCACCAACCACCTGGGTCCGTTCGCGTTCACCGGCCTGCTGCTCGGCGCGATGCTCGCGGTGCCCGACGCGCGGGTGGTGACCGTGAGCAGCATCGGTCATCGGTATGGCGCAGGCACGATCAACTTCGACGACCTGCACTTCAGCGACGCCCCAGAGCCGCGCGGGCCTGATCGCCCCGCCTACTTCCAGTCCAAGCTGGCCAATCTGCTGTTCACCTACGAGCTGCAGCGCCGTCTCACCGCCGCCGGGGCGGGCACCATCGCCGTCGCCGCCCACCCCGGGAACGCGCGCACCGAGTTCGGCCGCGCCCTGAGCCCGGTCGCGCGAGCCCTGATGAGCCCACGCGCCCGCCCGCTGACCTGGTGGCTCATGCAGAGCCCCGAGGTCGCGGCGCTCGCGGTGCTGCGGGCCGCGACCGACCCGGAGGCGCGCGGTGGTGACTTCTTCGGGCCTCCGGGGCGGTTCCAGTTCACCGGCCATCCGGTCAAGGTCGACTCCTCCGCCGCGTCGCACGACGAGGCGGCTCAGCGCCGGCTCTGGGCCGAGTCCGAGCGACTGACCGGCGTGACCTTCCCAATCCCGGCTCAGCTGCAGCGGAGCGGCTGACCCGGGGTGACATTCCCCGGTGCCCGCTCAGCTGTAGCGGTCGTAGAAGACGACTTCGTCGAGTGGGCGGCGCTTCGGCTGCGACCAGCGGCCCTTCGCCGGGTGGCCGAGTGGGATCAGGGCCATCGTCAGCGCGTCGTCAGGCAGGCCGAGCAGCTTGCGGACGTCCTCCTCATGGCCGATGTGCAGGGTGGTGAGGGTGGCGCCGAGGCCGTGTGCGCGGGCCGCGAGGATCAGGTGCTGCACCGCGCCGTAGATGGAGGAGCCCAGCCGCGGGTTGGTGGACTTCGCGGCACCGAGCAGCACCGGGATGATCCAGACCGGGGCTTCCTCCAGGTGGTTCGCGAGGTGGTCGGCGGCGAGGAAGCTGGCCTTGCTCATCGTGCTGCCGGGCGGCGCGTTCAGGATCTGCTCGCGCCGGGAGCCGTAATGGCGTTCCCAGCCCTCGCGGTACCACTCGGCGATCTGCCGCTTGGTGTCCTGGTCGCGGACCACGATCCACGCCCAGAACTGGCCGTTGCCGGCCGACGGGCCGCGGATCGCGGCGTCCAGGATCTCCCGGATCACGTCGTCGTCGATCGGCTCGGTGGACAGGTAACGGCGGGCCGGCGTGGAGTGCAGCGCCTCGAGCAGGCCAAGATCCTGCGGCTGGTCGGTCATGGGAGGAGCGTAACGATCCGTTCCGCGACCCGCGGAGCTTGCATGATCGTGTAGTGGTTGACGTCCGGGACCAGTTCGTGGTCGACGCCGGTGAGCTGGTCAGCGGTGTAGAGGCCGCGGTCCTCGTCCATCAGGCCGCGCGGCGCCCAGAGCAGCGGGTACGGCGCGGGCACCGGCTTCGTCAGCATGTCGGCGGCGTCGGCCCGGATGGCTTCGATGTTGCAGGACGATCCGGTGCCGGTGAAGTCGCGCAGCACGTACGCCGCGAAGTCCGGTGTCCAGTAACGGCCGAGCGCCGGGTTGGCCCGGAAGTAGTCCAGGTAGGCGTCCGGCGACGCGAAGGTCATCGACAGCCGGGTCATGGCCGGGCCGATCACCGCGAGCAGGGCGGCGTCGACGTCGATGCCGGGCGGCACCGGCAGGGCCACGCCGCCGTCGACCATCAGCACCGGGCCGACCCGCTCCGGGTGCCGGGCCGCGGTCGCGGCCACCACGAAGGCGCCCATCGAGTGCCCGACCAGCGGCGCCCGCTCGACGCCGAAGTGGTCGGCGACCGCGACCAGATCGTCGGCGTGCGCCGACATGCCGAACGGGCCGGGCAGGTGAGCGCTGCCGGCACGTCCGCGCAGGTCCGGGGCGATCAGATGTACGCGTCCGCGCAGCTCCCGGGCCACCGCGGCCCAGGACAGCCCGTTCGCGGTGATCCCGTGCGCGGCCAGCACGACCGGGCCGTCCGCGGGCCAGCTGAGCACCCGCAGTTTGCCGCCCGCAACCTTGATGTCGATCTCTTCCATGACCGTCAGTGTGCCGTCCAGCCGCCGTCGATGGTGATCGACGAGCCGGTGATCAGGCGGGCCGGCGGCGCGCACAGGTAGGCGAGGATCTCCGCCACGTCCTCCGGCTCGACCAGCTCCTTGATCGCCGCCCGGTCCAGCATGATCTTCTCGACCACGTCGGCGGCCGGGATGCCGTTGACCGCGGCCTGGTCGGCGATCTGCTTGTCGACCAGTGGCGTGCGCACGAACGCCGGGCTGATGCAGTTGGAGGTGACCCCGTACGGCGCCCCCTCCAACGCGGTGACCTTGGACAGGCCTTCCAGGGCGTGCTTGGCGGTCACGTAGGCGGCCTTGAACGGCGAGGCCCGCAACCCGTGCACCGAGGAGATGTTGATGATCCGGCCCCAGCGGCGCTCGTACATGTGCGGCAGCACCAGCCGGATCAGCCGGAACGGCGCCTCCGCCATCACCCGCTGGATCAGCGTGAACTTGTCCACCGGGAACTCGCCCAGCGGCGCCACCACCTGCAGTCCGGCGTTGTTGACCAGCACGTCCACCGTCGCCGGCAGCGCGTCCACGGCGTCGAGATCGGACAGGTCCGCGGCGATGGCCCGGCCACCGATCGCGGCCGCCACCTCCTTCGCGGCCCGCTCGTCGATGTCCACCGCCACCACCTCGGCGCCGGCCGCGGCCAGCCGCTCGGCGCACGCACGCCCGATGCCGCTGCCCGCGCCGGTCACCATCGCGGTGCGGCCCGTCAGATCAAGGTCGACCACTGAACTTTTTTCAACGTGGCCAGGGACGTGCGGCCCGGCGCCGGCCGACGGCCCTGACGCCGTCGGCCCGATGCCAGGTTGAAAAAGGTTCATTGGTTCCGTCGTCATGGCGCCGAACGTACGGACCGCCGCCCGTCATCGATATGTGTCCGGGACACACAACCGGGCGCCACCTCATGTGATCGAAGGCCGTGGTTTTCGCCACACCCCAGCTCCTAGCGTGTGGCCCCATGAATCGTCCTCTCACCACGGCCGTCGTCGCGGCGGCTGCCCTGCTCCTCGCCGCCTGCGGCAGCCCACAGGCGGCCACGGACGGCTCCGGCCCGATCCGCGTCGGCATCGTCTACTCGCAGTCCGGTCCGCTCGCCACCTACGGCGCGCAGTACGCGGACGGTTTCAAGGCCGGCCTCGCCTACGCGACCGGCGGCACCGGCAAGATCGGCGACCGGGCGGTCGAGGTCACCTACGCCGACGACGCCGGTGACCCGGTCAAGGCGGTGTCGGCGGCCAAGGACCTGATCGGCAAGGGCTACCAGGTGCTCGGCGGGTCCACCTCGTCCGGCGTCGCGCTGCAGGTCGCCCCGCTCGCCGCGGAGAACAAGGTGCTGTTCGTCTCGGGTCCGGCCGCCACCGACGGGATCACCGGGGTCAACAAGTACACGTTCCGGTCCGGGCGGCAGTCGTACCAGGATGTGCAGACCGCCAAGTCGTACCTCGGCGGTGGCAAGAAGGTCCTGGTCTTCGCGCCGGACTCGGCGTTCGGCAAGTCGAACGTCGACGCCGTGACCGCGGTCCTCGGCGGCGCCGGCGCGACCGTCAGCAACATCGCGGTGCCCGCCAACGCCACCGACTTCACCCCGTTCGCCAGCCAGATCAAGGCCGCCGCCCCCGACCTGGTCTTCGTCGCCTGGGCCGGCACCACCGCCGGCGCCATGTGGCAGGCCCTCGACCAGCAGGGCGTGCTCGCCTCCACCAAGGTGGTCACCGGTCTGGACATCCGCGCCTCGTGGGCCGGTTTCGGCGCCGGCGCGACCAAGCTCAACCTGCTCGCGCACTACTTCGACGGCGCCACCGACAACGCCGCCTACCAGGCGCTGAAGGCCGCGGTGCCGGGCGGCAAGACCGACCTGTTCCACCCGGACGGGTTCGCCGCCGCGCAGATGATCGTGCACGCGCTGCAGAGCAGCCCGGACGATGTCGACAAGATGGTCAGCGCGCTCGAGGGGCACAGCTTCGACTCGGTCAAGGGCAAGCTCACGGTCCGCGCCGAGGACCACGCCCTGCTGCAGCCGATGTTCCAGGCCAAGCTCACCGACGCCGAGACGGCTACCCCGGCCGGCACAGTGTCCGCCGAGGACGCCGCCCCGCCCGCGGCGGCGATGAAGGGTTGAGTTCCATGGCGGCCGTCGCGGTCGACGGGGTGTCGTGGCGGATCGGGGCCGTGCCGATCGTCGACGACGTGACACTGCGCCTCGAACCGGGCGAGTTCATGGCGCTGATCGGGCCCAACGGCGCCGGCAAGACGTCACTGTTCAACCTGATCAGCGGGCTGCGGCGGCCCAGCTCCGGGCGGATTCTGCTGGGCGGGGACGACGTGAGCACGCTCGCCCCGTACCGGCGGGCCCGCCTCGGCCTGGGCCGCACCTTCCAGACCTCGGCGGTCTTCGGCTCCCTCACCGTGGCCGAGAACGTCGCCCTGGCGGTCCAGGCCCGGCAGGGCGGCGCGATGCGGGCGTGGCGCAAGCGCGCCGACCGCGACATCGCGGTTCGCACCGACAAGATCCTTGCCGAGGTACGCCTGACCGAACGCGCAATGCGGCTCGCCGGTTCCCTGGCACACGGCGAGAAACGGAAACTGGAGATCGCCCTGCTGCTCGCCGGCGAACCGCGGGTGCTGTTGCTTGACGAACCGATGGCCGGAGTCAGCGCCGAGGAGGTTCCGGCCCTGGTCGCGGTGGTCCGGGAGTTGACCGCCGACACCGGGCGCAGCGTGCTCATGGTGGAACACCACATGGACGTCGTGCTCGACGTGGCGGACCGGGTCGCAGTGCTGCACCACGGCGCGCTGCTCGCCTGCGACACGCCGGACGCGGTGATGAGCGACCCCTTCGTGCAGGAGGCGTACCTGGGGGAGGACCTGTGATCCTCGAAGTAGCCGATCTGTCCGTGCGGCTCGGCGGCTCGCACATCCTGCAGGGTGTCGCCTTCGACGTCGCCGAGACCGGGGTGACCGCGCTGCTCGGGCGCAACGGCGTCGGCAAGACCACCACGTTGCGGGCGATCCTCGGTGAGGTGCCCGCCGCCGGTTCGGTGACGTTCGACGGGCGGCCGGTGCTCGGCCGGCACACCCACAAGCTGGTCCGGGACGGGCTGGCGTACGTGCCGGAGGACCGGTGTGTCTTCGCCGGACTGACCGTGGCGGAGAACCTGCGCCTCGCCGTCCGGGTCCCGTCGCCGGACTACGACCTGGTGTACGAGCTGTTTCCCGAGCTCAAGGCACGTGCCGCCCAGCGGGCCGGGACGCTGTCCGGCGGGCAGCAGCAGATGGTCGCCATCGCCCGGGTGCTGCTCAACCCGAACCGGTTGCTGCTCGTCGACGAACCGACCAAGGGACTGGCGCCGGCCGTGGTGACGGCGGTCGCCGGGGTGTTGGAACGGGTCGCGTCACGCGTACCGATCCTGCTTGTCGAACAGAACCTGGCGGTGGTCCGCCGGCTCGCCACCGACGCGGTCGTGCTCGAAGCCGGGCGGACCGCCTGGCGTGGCCGCGCCGCCGACCTGCTCGGAGATGCCGAAGCGACGAAGTCGCTGCTCGGCGTCGGATCCACCGCCGGGAGGCATTGATGTCCACCGTGGTCCTGCTGACCCTGACCGGCCTCGGCCTGGCCGCCCTGTACTTCCTCATCGCCTCCGGCCTGTCCCTGGTCTTCGGCCTGGCCGGGGTCCTCAACTTCGCGCACGGCCTGTTCCTGTCCGTCGGCGCGTACGCGACCTGGTGGGCGGCCCCGCTCTGGGGCTGGCTGCCGGCGCTGCTGTTCGGCGTCGCGGCCGGCGCGGCGACCGGCGCGCTGGTCGAGCTAGTGCTGATCCGGCCGCTCTACACACGGCATACCGAGCAAGTGCTTGTTACGGTCGGGCTCTCCCTGGCCGGCGTGGCGCTGCTCCAATCGGTCTGGGGTGCGGACGCGCGGGTCTTCCCGCGGCCGGCCTGGACGTCGTCGGTGGTCAGCGTCGCCGGCGCGCAGGTGCCGGCCGACCGGTTCCTGCTGATCGGCGTGGCCGTCCTGGTGCTGCTCGGTCTGCTGGCGTTCCTGCGGTTCACCCGGTACGGCTTGGTGATCCGGGCCGGGGTGGAGAACCGCAACATGGTCAGCGCGCTCGGCATCGACGTGCGCAACGCGTTCACGCTGGTCTTCGCGATCGGTGGGGCCCTCGCAGGGCTGGCCGGGATCCTGGCCGGCACGTACTTCAGTTCGATCTCGCCGGGTCAAGGCGCCTCGCTGCTGATCTTCGCGTTCATCGTGGTGGTGATCGGCGGCCTCGGCTCGGTGGCCGGGGCGGCCGGTGCGGCGGTCGCGGTCGGGTTGTTGCAGCAGTTCGTGAACTACTACGGCACGGCCGGGGCGGGGGATGTGAGCGTGGTGGTGCTGCTTGCTGCGGTGCTGCTGCTTCGCCCGGCCGGTCTCGCTGGGAAGGTGGCTACGGCATGAGTGAGCGCAGTTCCGTCCCGCTGGATGCTCCGGCCTCCGCTTTCTCTTCATCTCCTTCGCCGGCCGCTCCGGCGGCTGCTCCAGCCTTGCCCGCTGCTTCCCCTGGGGCCGGTTCCTCTGCGGGGCCCTCCCGGCTGCGGCGTGCCGCGCCGCTGCTGGTGCTCCTGGTAGCGGTCCTGCTGCCGTGGTCGACGCTCAGCCTGCCCGGCCTGTTCGACGGCCCGCTGAACTCGCCCGGCACCCTGCAACTGCTAGCGCTCTGCCTGGTCTTCGGTGGGCTGGCACTCGGCTACGACCTGCTCTTCGGCCGCGCCGGGCTGCTCTCCTTCGGCCACGCGCTCTACATCGCCGCCGGCGCCTACGGCGTGGACATCCTGGTCAGCCACTACGGCTGGGAACTGTGGACCGCAGCCGCAGCAACCGTCCTCGCCGCAGCGTTGCTAGCGGCCCTGCTCGGCTCGGTGGCGCTGCAGACCTCCGGCATCGCGTTCTCCATGGTCACGCTGGCCTTCGCCCAGGTAGGCCACATCGTGATCAACCGGGATCCCGGCGGCCTGACCGGCGGCGAAGAGGGCCTGCCCCTGGCCAGCGCAGGCCTGCCGGCCGCCTTCGTAGGCGTAGCCAACACCGTCAACCTCTACTGGCTGGCGTTGGCGTTCCTGACCGTCGTAGTCCTGGTGGTCCACACGATCGACCGCGCCCCGCTGGGCCGAACGCTGACCGGCCTACGCGACGACGAGCGGCGGATCGCAGTGCTGGGGCTCTCCCCGTACCGTCTCAAATTGCTGGCGTTCGTCCTGGCCGGCGCCCTAGCCGCCCTGGGCGGTGTGACCTATGCGGTGGTGGTCGGCGGAGCGTCACCGCACGTGGCGTCCTCAGAGCTCACACTGTCACTGATCGTGATGGCCGTGCTGGGCGGCGCCGGCACCCGCTGGGGCGCGGTCCTGGGCGGCATCCTCTACGCCTACCTGGACCAGCGGCTGGCCCGCCTGGGCGGCTCCTTGCCGGGACCGTTGGGCGAGCCACTGTTCGTACTGGGAACGCTGTTCATCCTGGCGGTCTACTTCGTGCCGGGCGGCTTGGCGGGCTTGGGCGGCCGATTGGAGCCGGTGCGGCGCGCCCTGGGCCTGCGGCGGGAAAGTGGCGGCGAGCCCGATCCGGCGGTCCGCACGCGGTAACCCTGGCAGCCGGCGTAATGGCCGCATCGATACAGGCGGTAAGGCAGTGGACATGGGTACGGTCGGCCGGTTCATCACCTTCCTGCGCGGGTGGTCAGGCCGGCGAGCGTCCCGCGTAGCGTCCGCTCGGGCGGAAGCGGCTCGGCCGGTCGGCGTACTCCTCCAACGCGTGCGCAAGCCAGCCCGCCGTGCGCGCCACCGCGAAGATCGCCTCGCCGGCGTCCGCTGGCATGCCGTAGTGCAGGGCGAGCGCCGCCAGCGCGAGGTCGATGTTGGGGGCGATGCCGGACCGCGCGCGCATCGCCTCGGCCAGCCGGGTTGCGGTCTTGCGCACCGGCCCGTCGTCGAGCAACGCGAACAGGGCGGTGGCGCGCGGGTCGCCGTCCGGGTACAGCGGATGACCAAAACCGGGCACCGGAACCCCGGAGCGCAGGCGGTCGGAGATGCCGGCAACCGGGTCCAGGCCGTTGACGGCTTCGGCCAAGAGGGGGTACGCGAGAGCGCTCGCCGCCCCGTGCAAAGGTCCGTCGAGAGCGGCGAGACCGGCGCTGACCACGGCGTACGGGTGGGCGCGAGTGGACGCCGCGATCCGGGCGGCCAGGGTGGACGCGGCGAGATCGTGGTCGGCGAGCAGGACCAGGGCGGCGTCGAGGGCGCGCAGGCCGGATTCGGTCAGCGGGGTGGCCGTCAATCGGTACCAGAAGGACTCGGCGAGTGATGAAGTGTTGACCGGGACGCCGGTTCGTGGCGGTAACGCGTACACCATGGTGACCAGCAGTTGGCGACCGGCGGCGACCACCGCTGCCGGGGCCGTGTCGAACCGCAGCGGGTCGGCGGCGGCCACCGCGGCGACCGTGACCCGGAGCCGGTCGGTGAGGCGCGCGCTCTCCGGCAGCGGGCGGGTCACCGCGCCGGCCAGCCGGATCAGCTCGTAGTTGAGCGGGAACGGGACCGGTTCGAGATCGCCGGTCCAGAGCAGGCTCGCGACCGCCTCGTAGCCGGACGTGCTGGCCAGCACCGTCGCGTCGCGCCCGCGGTAGAACAGGCCACCGTCCTTGATCAACGTGATGCCGGTCTGGATGTTCGGCGTGGTCGTGCGTTTGCGACTGGATACGAAGGCATCCACGTCGCCCTTTGTGAACAGGCTGCCTTTGCCGTCAGCGTTGCGGTGGCTGTTGAGCAGGCCGCGGCTGACGTACGCATACACAGTCGCCGGCTTGACGCCCAGCCGCTCAGCAACTTGCTCGGTTGTCAGCAGTTCCGGATCCATGTGCGCATGCTCTCATATTGACTGAATCAACATTGACACTGGGACGTGTTGATTTCACATTGATTTCATGTTGACTGTCAATCCAGGGCTTGCCGGTGTCGTCGCATTCGACACCGAGATCGCCGAACCCGACCGGGACGGCGGGTCGCTGCGGTACCGCGGCGTCGACATCCGCTCGCTCGCCGGCACGGTCTCCTTCGCCGACGTGTGGGGCCTGCTCGCCGACGGCGATTTCGAAGCCGCGCTGCCGGCCGCCGAGCCGCTGATCATCCCGGTGCAGTCCGGGGACATCCGCGTCGACGTGCAGGCCGCGGTGTCGATGCTGGCCCCGCGCTGGGGACTCGGGCAGCTGATCGACATCAGCCAGGAGCAGGCGCGCGACGACTTGGCGCGGACGTCCGCTGCGATCCTGTCGTACGTCGCTCAGGCCGCCCGCGGCAACAACGCCCCCGCCGTCCCGCAGAATCTGATCGATGCCGGTCGCACCGCCACCGAACAGTTCATGATCCGCTGGCAGGGCGAGCCGGACCCACGCCACGTCGCCGCCATCGACCGGTACTGGATCTGCGCCGCCGAACACGGCATGAACGCCTCCACCTTCACCGCCCGGGTGGTCGCCAGCACCGGCGCGGATGCTCCGGCTTGCTTGACCGCCGCGATCTCCGCCCTCTCCGGCCCGCTGCACGGCGGCGCCCCAGCCCGCGCACTCGGCATGGTCGAGGCCGTCGAACGCGGCGCCGACGCCCGCGCATACGTGCGGCGCATCCTGGACGGTGGCGGTCGGCTGATGGGTTTCGGTCACGCGATCTACCGGGCCGAAGACCCGCGAGCACGCATCCTGCGAGACGCCGCCCGCGATCTGGGCGCCCCGCGCTACGAGGTGGCCCGCGAACTGGAGCTGGCCGCCCTGGCCGAACTGCGCGAACGAAAGCCGGACCGGGTCCTGGAAACAAACGTCGAATTCTGGGCCGCAGTCGTGCTCGACTTCGCCGGCGTCCCCGCCGAAATGCTGACCGCAATGTTCACCTGCGCACGCACCGCAGGCTGGAGCGCCCACATCCTGGAACAGAAACGCCTCGGCAAAATCATCCGCCCGTCAGCGGACTACGTAGGCCCAGCCGAACGCGCAGCCACCGACGTTCCCGGCTGGCCCGCAGCCCTACAACGCAACGCCTGAGCCAACCGGCTGTTGCCACCGGCCATCGGCTACAGGCCACGGGCCACCGGCTACAGGGCACCGGCTACAGGGCACCGGCTACAGGGCACCGGCTACAGGGCACCGGCTACAGGGCACCGGCTACAGGGCACCGGCTACAGGGCACCGGCTACAGGGCACCGGCTACAGAGCACCGGCTACAGAGCACCGGCTACCGGCTACCGGCTACCGGCTACCGGCCACCGGCCACCGGCCACCGGAGATCTTGGCAGTCCAGCTCAAGTTGGTCGATCACCCAAGACTGAGCTCTCGCTGGATCTGGTGGGATGCGGGATCGAGCACTGATGGTCAGCCGCGCGGCTGCGTCCGAGCCGTGCCGCTGTCGCCCTGCAGACGAAACCAGGTCGACGGCCAGGTGGCGGACCACGATCAGCGGCCGGTCTCTGATTTCGAAGACCGAGAAGCGCGGTGCCGAGCGGCAGCGCAAGCCACCGGCACGTCGGTGTTCGGGGTGGTGGGGGTGAGGCCTTCGGGGCGGGGTGAGGCGGCCCGGGCGGCGACCCCCCTTGACCGCCGCCCGGGCCGGGCTTTGTGTGCGCCACAGGGCGCGCCCTCGATTGGCTCCCAGTGGGCCCTCCAGGTGGGCTCCCGAACCTGGCGGTCCCAGGAGGGCCTTGCTGCTGACCGTGGGTCGGCGCTGCACACCCTGGGACCGCACGGCTCAACCCGGGACATGAGACCGTGCTGCTCAATATGGACCCGTGCTGCTCAACGTGTATCTCCTGCTCAACCTGGGACCCGCGGCTTGGGGCCGACCTGCGGCTTGGGGCCGACCTGCGGCTTGAGGCTGGCCTGCGGCTTGAGGCTGGCCTGCGGCTTGATGCTGGCCTGCGGCTTGATGCTGGCCTGCGGCTTGAGGCTGGCCTGCGGCTGAGGCCGACCTGCGGCTTGAGGCTGACCTGCGGCTCATGGCCACCTGCGGTTCGAGGCAGGACCGCGGATCGCGGCACCGCTGGGAGGTTCCGCCCAAGCTGGGCACTGTCGCGGGCTGGGCGCCGTGGCGTGTGAAGGCTAGGCAGCGACCTCCGCAAGGATTGGCTTGACCAGGCTGGCGAACTCCGTCGGGCGTTCGATCTGGGGCATGTGGCCGGTCCGGGGAAACAGATGAGACCGGGCATGTGGGAAAGCTGCCTGCGCCGCCGCCATGTGGGTGCACGGGAGGATCATGTCGCGATCGCCCCAGATGATCATTGTGGGTTTGACGTGGGGGGACACGCGATCGAGGAGGTCGGTGCGCCAGGCTGCGGCTACGCCTCGGAAACCGCCCAGCGCGCGGGCGATCTCCAGGTAGACCGGGGCGAAGTCCGGCTGGCGGGCGATCTTGATGGCCATCTCGATCCGCTCGCGGGTGACCATGGCGCGGTCGGCGAAGAGGTTGCGTTCCACGCGCGGGGCGGTCCACCGGTCGATGCGGCGCAGCATCTGCCGGCCCAGGCCGGGGACGGCCAGCATGCGCAGGGCGATGGTGACCTCCTTGCCGAAGCCTGCACTGTTGACGAGCGTCAACGTTGACACCCGCTCAGGTGTACTGGACAGCATCTCCATGGACACCGCGCCGCCCAGCGAGTTGCCCATCAAGTGCACAGGGCGGGTCTCGCCGAGCGTGTCGAGGCTCGCCCACACGCCCTCGGCCAGCACCGGCAGTGTGGTCGGCGACGGCATCCGCTGCGACAGGCCGAAGCCGGGCATGTCCAAGCTGATCACCCGGTACTCGGCGCCGAGCAGTTCGTGCTGCGGCCACCAGTCCTCCAGGCTGCGGCCGATGCCGTGCAGCAGGATGACGGGCGGTGCGGCCGGGTCGCCGGTCTCATGGAAGCGGATACGGGTGCCCCGAACGTCCACGTAATTCATCGCTCGACCGCCGCCGAGCCGGTGCCGTGGGCGGTGGCGCTGGGGGTGCGGCTGCCACGGGCGACCGTGAGCGCGCGCACGATGCGTGCGTGACCGACCGGCATCAGCCGGGCCAGCAGGTCCGGCGCCTTGGCGCTGGCCGCGATCAGCAGCCGTGCCTTTCGCTTCGCGACGGCCCGCAGAATCTGCTCCGCGGCCTTGTCCGGGGGATAGCTGAGCAGCGCGGCGAAGAGCTTACGATTCGGTTCGATCTCTTCTTCCGGTACGCGTGAGCCCACCAGAGCCGACTCCGCGATCCGCGTCCGGATGCCCCCGGGGTGAACCGTGGTCACCCCGACGCCGTTCTCGAGAAGCTCACTGCGCAGCGATTCACTCAACCCGCGCAGAGCGAACTTGCTGGCGCTGTACGCACTCTGTCCTGGTGGCGCGATCAACCCGAACAGGCTGGACACGTTGACGAGATGACTGCCCGGCGATGCAGTCAATGCGGGAATCAACATGTGCGTCATCAACATGGGTGCGCGGAAGTTGACGTTCATGACGTGCTCGAACTGCTCAATGTTGACTTGATCGAAGCGTCCACCCAGCGCGATCCCGGCGTTGTTGATCAACAGACCGATCGCCGGATGCTCGGCCATGATCCGATCGGCCAGGCCCTCGACGACCGGCCGCTCGGACAGGTCGGCGACGATGTCCTGCACAGGGAGGCCGGGATGGGCTGAGCGGATCCGGTCGGCCACCGGCTTCAACCGGTCCGCGTCGACGTCGATCAGGACCAGGTCGCTGCCGCGATGGGCCAAACCGTAGGCGAGCTGCTCGCCGATCCCACTTGCCGCGCCGGTGAGCACAGCGGTCTGCCCGGCGAACCGGTATTCGGGCAGTCTCATCGGATCACCTCTTCTTTGCGGTCGCGGCCAAGGTCGGGGCCATGAGCGGCGCCGAGGCCGGGGGTGACGGCATGATCAGCGGCGCTGGAGGCGGGTTCAGAGCCAACGCCAACGCCGACGCCGGGTCGGGGGCTGGTGTCACGGCCGGGAGCGGAAGCGGAGCCAGTGGCATAGCCAGGAGCGGAACCTGTGCCAGGTTCGGGACCGGAAGCGGATTCAGGGCCGAGGGCTGGACCGGCAGCGGGAGCGGCGCCAGGAGCAGCAGCGGGAGCGGCGCTAGGGCTGGCAACGAAAGCAGCGCCAGGAGCAGCAGCGGGAGCGGCGCTAGGGCTGGCAACGGAAGCAGCGACAGGAGCAGCAGCGCGAGCGGTGCTAGGGCCGGCAGCGGGAGCGGCATTAAGGCCCGCAGCGGGGCCGGCGCCAAGAGCGGAGTCACCGGCAGCACGCCGGATGAACGCCATGTCGCGGGTGACATCGGCTCGTGGGGTCGTCAGCACATCGCGCATGTAGTTCTGGCGGACCAGCCATGGGTCGCGATCGCCTTGGACCGGGAACTTGTCGAGGGCACGCTGCACGTACCCGGAAGAGAGATCAAGCAAAGGCCGGCCGATGCCGGCCGGCGCCGTCGGGGTCGCGCTTGCGTAGCCGTGCCGTTCCATGTGGTCGAGCAGTTTCAGCAGGTAGCGGTGCGACAGATCGGCCCGCAGCGTCCAGGAGGCGTTGACGTAGCCGATGCAGTAGGCGAAGTTCGGCACCCCGGCGAGCATCAACCCCCGGTAGGTGGCCCGCCCGCCGACCTCGATCGGCTCGCCGTCCACGGCCAGGTCGATTCCGCCGAGCGGCAGCAGGGTCAGCCCGGTCGCGGAGACCACGACGTCCGCGTCGAGCACCGTGCCCGATTTGAGGCGGATGCCCTCGGGCACGAACGTCTCGATGTGGTCGGTCACCACCGACGCCCGGCCGGACGTGATCGAGGTGTACAGATCACCGGACGGGATCACGCAGAGTCGCTGATCCCAGGGGTCGTAGGACGGTTTGAAGTGCTCATCCACGTACCCCGGATTCTGCAGGTAGCGCAACGCAATGCCGCGCAGGGCGCGGCGGACCAGCCGCGGCCGATGCCTGGCCAGCTGATAGAAGGTCTGCGTGAGCAGGATGTTCTTGGCGCGGGCGACCCGGTTGGCCGCCTTCGGCGGCAGCAGCTTGCGGGCCAGGTCGGCGATCACGTCCCGGTCGGGGAGAGGCGTGACGTACGTGGGGGAGCGCTGAAGCATCGTCACATGTGCCGCGTCGGCGGCCATCGCCGGAACCAGCGTCACCGCGGTCGCGCCACTGCCGATCACCACGACCCGTTTGCCGCGATAGTCCAGATCCGCCGGCCAGAACTGCGGATGCACGACCCGCCCCTGGAACTCGTCCAGACCCGGAAAGTCCGGCTGATAGCCCTCGTCGTAGCGGTAGTAGCCGGCGCATCCGTAGAGGAACCTGCAGGTGTAGACGTCGCCGCCGGCGGTGCGCACGGTCCAGCGGGCGTCCGGGGAGGACCAGTCCGCGCGTACCACCCGGGTGCCGAACCGGATGTGCCGGTCGATGCCGGCCTCCTCGGCGGTCTCCTCGATGTACCGGCGGATCTTGTCGCCACCGGCCAGGGCCTCCGGCTCGCGCCACGGCCGGAACGGGTAGCTCAGAGTGAACATGTCCGAATCGGATCGCACGCCGGGATAGCGGAACAGGTCCCAGGTGCCGCCGATCGCGTCGCGGGCCTCGAGGATCACGTACGTGTCGCGGGGGCGCTGTTTCTGCAACCGCCAGGCGGCGCCGATCCCGGACAGACCGGCGCCGATGATCAGCACGTCGAAGTCGCGGTCAGCCGGCATCGCGGACCTCCCGGAACCACGGGGGTGTGCCGGTGCCGGTGATCCGGACGCCACCCCAGGGGTCCGGATCACCGAGCTTCACCGGCGTCTCGCGCTCGTCGATGACGAGCGCGGCCTTGCGCAGGCCGTTGCCGACGCGTTCGCGCAACATCTCATCGGGTCCGGTGCGGCCGGCCCAGCGGAACCGGCCCTCGATCGGCTCGAAGCGGGCCGACATCCGGACCTCGACCGAGACCGTCCCGTCGTCCAGCCGTAACTGTGCCGGCCCCCGGTACTCCTCCTCTTCGGTGCTCACGCCCTGTCCGCCCACCCTTCGTGTGCCGCCAGTCCTCCGGGAATGTCGGCGGCGCGGCGCATGCCGGCGATACCGCTCCAGAGGAACGTCGTCAGGTATTCGCCGAGCGCGTCCCGGCTGATCGGCTGCTGTTGCCGCAGCCACCAGTCACCGACCGCCTGTACGTAGCCGACCACCCCGTACGCCCAGGGCAGCGCGGCCCCGGAGTCCAGCCCGCGGGCCCGCAGCCGATCGCCGAAGATCCGCGCCAGGCCGCTGGCCACGGTGTCCATCACGTCGGCGACCACGTCGCGGTGCCGCGCGATGTCCGGCTGGTGCACGACGAACCGGTAGAGGTTGCGGTCGCCCTCGATGTGCGCGAGGTAGACGTCGATCGCCGCGGCGATGATCGCCCGCTCCTCGCGGACCGCGGCGACGGCCGGGACCATCGCCTCGATCACCATGTTTCCGGCCTGCTGGCCGACGGCGAGCCACAGCTCGGACTTGTCGGCGAAGTAGCGGTAGAGCACCGGCTTGCTGACCCCGGCGTGGGCGGCGATCGCCTCCATGCCGATGTCCGGCCCGTGCATCCGGATCGCCTCGATCGCCGCAGTGGTCAGCTCCGCCCGGCGTTGTTCACGGTGACCGTCCCAGCGGCCGCGGCGGCCGTCCGATCGATCGGGATTGACGGGGGGAGTGACCGAGTTCATAGTACTAGAAGTAACTGTTACCGCCGGTAACGTCAAGGCTTCGGAGGCTGGAAAAATGACCACAGTGACTCCGTCCGATCGCGACCGCACCGCCACCCGGCTGCTCCGCTCGTCCGCCGAGCACTCGTACGATCCGGAGGTCGAGATCGACTGGGAGGCGCCGTTCGCCGAGGGCAAGTACTTCGTGCCCCCGCACCGGTCCAGCCTCTACGGCACCGCGCTGTGGGACCGGATGACCCCCGAGCAGCGCATCGAGCTCACGAAACACGAGGTGGCGAGCATCGCCGGGCTCGGCGTCTGGTTCGAGACCATCCTCATGCAGCTGCTCGTCCGGGAGTACTTCAAGCAGGACCCGACCGCCCCGCACGCGCAGTACGCGCTGACCGAAATCGGCGACGAGTGCCGCCACTCGGTGATGTTCGGCCGGATGATCGCGCGCCTCGGTACTCCGGTGTACCAGCCCGGCGGATTCAACCAGTGGCTCGGCAAGTGGATCGCGCACACCGGCGTCGGCCCACGGATGTACGCGGCCATCCTGATCGCCGAGGAGATCCTGGACACCCTGCAGCGCGAGGCGATGGCCGACGAGGACGTGCAGCCGCTGGTCCGCATGGTCTCCCGCATCCACGTCGTCGAGGAGGCGCGCCACGTCCGCTATGCCCGGGAGGAACTCGCCCGGCAGATCCGGGTGGCCGGCAAAGGGCGGCTCGCCTTCGACAAGCTGGTGATCGGGCGGGCGGCGTACCTCACCGGGACCCGGCTGGTCGACCCGCGCGTCTACTCCGCGGTCGGCATCGACCCGGAGGAGGGGCGGCGGGCGGCGCGGGCCAACCCGTACCACCGGGAGACCATGCGGTGGGCCGGCGAGCGGGTGGTCACGTTCCTCAAGGACCTGGACCTGATCGGCGGGCCGGGCACCGCGTTGTGGCGCGCCTCCGGCCTGCTGCCGCGGCCCGCCTGACCCCTGACGCCGGCCGGGCCGGTGGTCCCGCCCAGCCCGGCCGGTCCCGCCCGCATCCCCACAGTTCAAATCCCGCAGCGGTACGGACAACGCGCGCAGCCGCTTGCCTCCCCGCTGTCACCGCGGCTGATCTTCGCGCCGGTCGTCCTCTGCGACGCTGTCCCGGCTGGCGCTGAGGGCTGTTTGCGAGCGCGGGAAACAGCCGTGAGCGCCAGCCGTGGTGATCCAGCTGGCGCTGAGGGTTGTTCGCGGGCGTGGGTAACAACCGTGGGAGCCAGCCGTGGTGATCCAGCTGGCGGTGAGGGTTGTTTGCGGGCGCGGGAAACAGCCGTGAGTGCCAGCTGTGGAGATCGGGTGACGGAGATCGCTGGGGTGCGAGGTGGTTTCGGCGGAGTTGCCGGTGGTTGGCCGCTGGGTGGGTGACCCGTGGTGCCCGACGGACAGGTGTGATCCGCCCGGTCGGCCGGTGGGCCCGGGGTGTCGCGCGTGGGAACCTGTCGCGACGTTCGGCGGGTATGGGGAGAGAAATCGATGGACGACGCTCTGGTGGCCTACAACGCGGGCCGGGTGGACGGGGCTGCTGGGCTCCGGGATCCGCAGATCGCTGAGGACCCTGAGGTCGGCGCCGATTACCGGGTCGGGTTGCTGGACGGGCGGATCGCCGCTTTCCACCACATTGCCGAGATCCGGCGGATCCTGGGGGTGGAGGGCTCGCTCTACGAACGACCCGACGACGTAAACGGCCCGGCGTAAACGGCCCGGCGTAAACGGCCCGGCGTAAACGGCCCGGCGAGGGAGCGGCCCGAGGCGGGCGGCCCGGCGGCAGCGGATCGGGGTGGGTGGCCCGGCGGCAGCGGACCCGGCGGCAGCGGATCGGGGTGGGCGGCCCGGCGGGATGTCGGGCTGTGACCAGGGCCACTGTGTGACCGGGGCATGATCAACAATTCACATCGGCGGGCGGTGGGCAAGTGACCGGCCGTTATTCTGGCGGAAACATGGCATTGCCGGTCCCGAAATCAGGTCTTAGGACTCTAGCGTCGGGGCTTGTTGCACACGGCACGTGAGCAGGCCTCGGTGACGGCGGCACAGGATGGGGACCGGATGACCGAGGGATCGCTGGCCGAGGGCGCGCTGGCCGGGTTCACCGTGGCGGTGACCGCGGAGCGGCGGCGGAACGAGATGGCGGCGCTGCTCGAGCGCCGCGGCGCGCGCGTGGTCAGCGCACCGGCCATCACGATCATTCCGCTGATCGACGACGAGGCGCTGCACGCGGCGACCGCGGCCTGCATCGGCCTGGAACCGCATCTGGTCGTGGCGACCACCGGCTTCGGCTTCCGCGGGTGGCTGGAGGCGGCCGAGGGCTGGGGGATGGGCGAGACGCTCCGGACCTCGTTGCGCGGCGCCCGCATCCTGGCCCGCGGCCCGAAGCCGTGCGGCGCCATCCGGGCGGCCGGCCTCACCGAGGAGTGGGCCGCCAAGACCGAGGCGAACGAGGAGATCCTGCAGCGGCTGCTGAGCGAGGGCGTCGCCGGGCGGCGGATCGTGGTGCAGGAGCACGGCGAGCCGCAGGTCGAGTTCGTGAACGCGTTGCGTGCGGCCGGTGCGGCGGTCGTTGAGGTGCCGGTATACCGCTGGGCGATGCCGCCGGACACTGCGCCGGTGAAAAGGCTGGCGGAGCAGGTGGCCGGTGGGCAGATCGACGCGGTCACGTTCACCAGCGCGCCGGCCGTGAAGGCGTTCCTGCAGATCGCCGAGGAGGCCGGCGCGGATGTGAACACCGCGTTCAGCTGCCGGACCCTGGCCGCCTGCGTCGGCCCGGTGACCGCCGCCCCGCTGATCGACCGGCGTATCCCGGTGGTCATGCCGGAGCGGTACCGGCTCGGCGCGCTGATCAAGACCGTCACCGACGAGCTGCCCAAGCGGGCGGTGAAGCTCCAGGTGGCAGGTTCCACCCTCGAGGTACGCGGACACGCCGTGCTGATCGACGGGACGATTCACACGCTCGCGCCGGCCGCCATGGCGATTCTGACCGCGCTGGCCCGCCGGCCGGGCGCGGTGGTGTCGAAGGATCTGCTGGCCGAGGCGCTGCCGCGGGGCAACGACGGGCACGCGGTGGACGTAGCGGTGGCTCGGCTGCGGGCGGCGCTCGGCTCCGGCAAGCACATCGAGACGGTCATCAAGCGCGGCTACCGGCTGCGGATAGACGACGCGGCATAGCGCCGATCCGGCACGGCGCCGATCGGCACAACGCCGGCCGTGAGCATTCCGAAACGGCACGGAAACAAATGGTGGCTCCGGTATCGAGGAGACCCGGAACACAGCGGCGACGAAACACGGCGGACTCAATTCGGAGTCGGCCGGAAACACGGCGACTGCAGAATACGGCGTACCGCCTGAGCGGATTACTCCGCCCGGAGAAATGCCGGCAGTGATGCCGAGTGGTGCCTGATGTCTTGCCGGGCCGCTCGTTACCGGAGATACCGCACCCGAGGAGAACATCGTGACCGAGACATTGATAGCTGTCGCGCACGGCACCCGTTCGCCGGTCGGCCGCCGGCAGATCCAGGAGCTGGCCGCCGCGGTGCAGCGGCGCCGGCCCGGCCTCGACGTCCGGCTCTGCTACGTCGACGTGCAGGAGCCGAAGGTCGCCGACATCGTGCCGACGGCCGGCCACGCGGTGGTCGTACCGTTGCTGCTCTCCTGCGGCTATCACGTGCGGGTCGACATCGCCGAGGCCGTGACCGGCAGGAACTTCCCGGTGACCGGCCCGCTCGGCCCGGACCCGGTGCTGCTGGAGAGCATGCGCCGCAACCTGCCGGACGCCGACGCGGTGGTGCTCGCGGCGGCCGGCTCCTCCGATCCGCTCTGGCGCGCCGACGTCGACAACGTCGCGGCCGAGCTCGGCGCCGCCGCGGTCGGCTACACCTCCGGCAGCGGGCCGCGGGTGGCCGACGTGGTCGCAGGGCTGCGCGCGGACGGTGCGAAAAAGGTGGCCGTCGCTGCGTATCTGCTGGCCGAAGGACTTTTCTACCGTACGTTGCACGCGTCCGGCGCCGATTCGGTGACCCCGCCGCTGTGCCACGATCCGGCCATCGCCGATCTGGTTCTGCGTCGTTTCGATGCCGCCCGGCTCACAATGGCCGCCGGCGCGTTGTAGGGATTTCCTGACAACAGCGTCACCAGAGGTTGTCGAAAGGGTTAACGGGCCGCCGGAAAGCTACAACCCGTGACGGCGACCCAGACGCATTGCCCCTACTGCGCTTTGCAGTGCGGGATGACGCTGACGCCCGGAATCCCCCGGGTGCGGCTTGAGCCGGCCGAGTTCCCGGTCAACCGGGGCGGCCTGTGCGCCAAGGGCTTCACCGCGGCGGACCTGCTGGACCACCCGGACCGGCTGCTGACGCCGCTGGTCCGCAAGGAGCCCGGCAACCGGGAGAGCCCGCTGCGGGAGGCCTCCTGGGAAGAGGCGTACGAGCGAATCGTCGGAGCGATCCGGGACAGCCAGGAACAGTACGGCCGGGACAGCGTCGGCGTCTTCGGCGGCGGCGGTCTGACGAACGAGAAGGCGTACGCGCTCGGCAAGTTCGTCCGGGTGGCGCTGCGCTCGTCGGCGATCGACTACAACGGCCGGTTCTGCATGTCGAGCGCGGCCACCGCGGCCAACCGGGCGCTCGGCATCGACCGGGGCCTGCCGTTCCCGCTCGCCGACGTCGCCGAGGCCCGGACCGTGCTGCTGGTCGGCGCGAACCCGGCCGACGCGATGCCGCCGTCCATGCAGTACCTGGACGCCGGCCGGGCCAACGGCGCCAAGCACATCGTGGTCGACCCGCGGCGCACCAACACCGCCAACGGCGCCCACCTGCACCTGCAGCCGCTGCCCGGCACGGATCTGGCTCTCGCGAACGGGATGCTGCACATCGCGATCCGTGCGGGATACGTTGATCAAGAATTCGTAGAAAAGAGAACGGAAGGCTTCGAAAGCCTCAACAAAGCGAACTCCTACTGGCCGGAGCGCGTCGAGCGGATCACCGGCATTCCCGAGGCCCAGCTGCGCGAGACGGTCCGGCTGCTCGCCGAGAACCGCCCGAGCATGATCCTCACCGCACGCGGCGCCGAGCAGCACAGCAACGGCACCGACACCGCGCAGGCCTGGCTCAACCTGGCGCTCGCGCTCGGCCTGGTCGGCGAGCGCTACTCGGGGTACGGCACGATCACCGGCCAGGGCAACGGGCAGGGCGGCCGCGAGCACGGCCAGAAGGCCGACCAGCTGCCCGGATACCGCAAGCTCGACGACCCGGCCGCCCGTGAGCACGTCGCGAAGGTGTGGGGGATCGACCCCGCCGAACTACCGCAGCCGGGGCTCTCGGCGTACGAAATGATCGATCGTCTCGGCACCGAAGGTGGCGTTCGGGTTCTCTGGGTCCTGGCCAGCAACATCGTCGTCTCGGCGCCGGACAGCAACCGGGTCCGCGATCGCCTCGGCAGCACCGATTTCCTGGTCGTCTCGGACATCTTCCGCTCGGAGACCGCGGAGCTCGCCGACGTCGTCCTCCCCACCGCCCAATGGGCGGAGGAGGAGGGCACGATGACCAACCTCGAGGGCCGGGTCATCCGCCGCAAGATGGCTCTTCCGCCGCCGCCTCTGGTGAAGACCGACCTGCAGGTTCTTACCGAGCTGGCAGCGCATCTCGGCCGGGGCGAGTTCTTCACCGACGAGCCGCAGGCCGTCTTCGAGGAGCTGCGCCGGGCCAGCGCCGGTGGGATCGCCGACTACGCCGGCATCACCTACGAGCGCATCGAGGCCGAGCAGGGCGTCTTCTGGCCGTGCCCGTCGCTCGATCATCCGGGCACGCCTCGGCTGTTCGCCGACAGCTTCCCGACGGCCTCCGGCCGCGCCAGGTTCATCCGGGTCGATCACCGCGACGCGGCCGAGCTTCCCGATCTTTCTTTCCCGTACGTGCTGACGACCGGCCGCAACATGCAGCAGTACCAGAGCGGCAACCAGACCCGGCGGGTGAAGGCGCTCAACGTGGCGTTGCCCGAACCCCGTGCCGAGATCCATCCCGACCTGGCCCGCCGCCACGGCATCGCCGACGGCGACCTGGTCGAACTCCGTAGCCGCCGGGGCGTCGCGACGTTGCGCGCCCGGCTCAGTGACGGCATCCGCCCGGACACGGTCTTCGCGCCGTTCCACTGGCCCGGAGCCAATGCGTTGACCAACCCGGCCTTGGACCCCCACTCCAAGATGCCCGCTTTCAAGGTGTGCGCGGTGGCGATCACGCGCGTGCCGGAAGGGACTTTCGGATGACCCAGCGTTCTTCAACTCAAAGGCTGATTGTGATCGGCAACGGCATGGCCGGCGCCCGTACGGTCGAGGAGATCCTCGCCCGCAACGGCGACTTCCAGATCACGATGTTCGGTGACGAGCCGTACGGCAACTACAACCGGATCATGCTCTCCAACCTGCTCGCCGGGGTGGAGGACGAGGCCGGGATCTTCCTGAACGACCTGAGCTGGTACGCGGACAACAACATCACGCTGCACGCCGGCGTCCGGATCTCGAAGATCGACCGGTCGAAGAAGTTCGTGATCGCCGAGGACGGGACCAAGACCCCGTACGACAAGCTGATCATCGCGACCGGGTCCAGCTCGTGGACACCGCCGATCAAGAACATCCACAACCCGAAGCGCGGCTTCCACCAGGGCGTCTTCGCCTTCCGGACGCTCGACGACACCCGCGGCATGATCCGCTATGCCCGGGACCACGAGCGGGCGGTCGTGATCGGCGGCGGCCTGCTCGGCTTGGAGGCGGCACGCGGCCTGCAGAACCACCTCAGCCACGTGACCCTGCTGCACGCCATGGGCCACCTGATGGAACGGCAGCTCGACGAGCGGGCCGGCAAGATGCTGCAGGCCAGCGTCGAGGGCAAGCTCGGCATCGAGGTGGTCACCAACGCGATGACCACCGAGATCCTCGGCAAGGACCGGGTCACCGGGGTCAAGCTGGCCGACGGCCGGGAGATCCCGTGCGACGTCGTGGTGATCGCCGCCGGCATCCGGCCGAACACCCAGATGGTGGCGGACAGCGGCCTGGCGGTCGAGCGCGGCATCGTGGTCGACGACCAGATGCGGGTGCAGGGCCAGGACGACATCTACTCGGTCGGTGAGTGCGCCCAGCACCGCGGCAACCTGTACGGCCTGGTCGCGCCGCTGTGGGACCAGGCGAAGGTGCTCGCCGACCACATCACCGGGCGGGACGTCGAAGCTGCCTACACCGGCTCGAAGCTCTCCACGAAGCTCAAGGTCGCCGGCATCGACGTCGCCTCGATGGGTCTCATCGAACCCGAGACCGACGACGAGGTGATCATCTACAACGAGCCGAAGAAGGGCGTCTACAAGCAGCTGATCATCCGCGACGGGGTGCTGGCCGGCGCGATCCTGGTCGGCGACAACCGCAAGGCCGCCAACCTGATCCAGGCCTTCGACCGGGCCCAGGCCCTGCCGGAGGAGCGGGCCGAGATGCTCTTCGACATCGGCGGCCCGGCCGGTGAGGTCGCGCCCGCGGACATGCCCGACGACGCCCAGGTCTGCAACTGCAACGGCGTCAGCAAGGGCGCGATCTGCGGAGTGGTCAACGCCGGCTGCAAGACGGTCAGCGGCGTGATGGACAAGACCCGCGCCGGCAAGGGCTGCGGCACGTGCAAGCCCCTGGTCCAGCGGATCGTCGAGTGGGCGGCCGGCGGCGAGGCCGAGGAGGACCCGGCGGCGTCCTGGTACGTCCCCGGCGTACCGATGCCCAAGCCCGAGCTGATGGCCGCCATCCGCAAGTACGAGCTGAAGAGCGTCTCCGCGGTCTTCGAGAAGCTGGTGCCGGGCGGCGAGCACGACGCCAAGAGCAAGATGGGCCTGGCCTCGCTGCTCAAGATGATGTGGGCCGATCAGTACGAGGACGAGCGCGACGCCCGCTTCATCAACGACCGGGTGCACGGCAACATCCAGAAGGACGGCACCTTCTCGGTGGTCCCGCAGATGAAGGGCGGCGTCACCACCCCGGCCGAGCTCAAGCGCATCGCCGAGGTCGCCGAGAAGTACAAGGTGCCGATGGTCAAGCTCACCGGCGGCCAGCGCATCGACCTGCTCGGCATTCCCAAGGAACAGCTTCCGGCGATGTGGGCAGATCTGGACATGCCTTCGGGGTACGCCTACGCGAAGAGCTTCCGCACGGTGAAGACCTGCGTCGGCTCGGACTTCTGCCGGTTCGGAGTCGGCGACTCCACCGCCCTGGGCATCGCGATCGAGGAGCGGTTCCAAGGCCTCGAAGGCCCCGGAAAGATGAAGCTCGCCGTCACCGGGTGCCCGCGCAACTGCGCCGAGGCGTACGTCAAGGACCTCGGTGTCGTCGCGATCGACGGTGGCAAGTGGGAGATCTACGTCGGCGGTGCCGCCGGCGCCCACATCCGCAAGGGTGACCTGCTCGCCACGGTCGGCTCCGCCGAAGAGGTCATCCAGCTGACCGGCCGGTTCCTCCAGTACTACCGGGAGAACGCGAACTGGCTGGAGCGGACGTACGCGTTCGTCCCGCGGGTCGGCATCGAGCGGATCCGGGAGATCGTCGTCGAGGACTCCGACGGCATCGCCCTTGAGTTGGATGCCGCGGTCGAAGAGGCCGTGCAGTCCTACAAGGACCCCTGGAAGGAGCGGGCCGTCCCGGCCACGCCCGGCCAGTTCCGTACCTCCCTTCCCCTGACCGTTCTCCCCCAGGTTCCGGTGCGCGCATGACTATCGCTCCTGTCGAGAAGACCGTTCTCGGCCCCCTCGAAGAGATCCCGTTCGGCGAAGGACGCACCTACGCCGTCGGCGACGAAATGATCGCAGTCTTCCGCCTCCGCGACGGCTCCCTTCGCGCGGTGTCCGCGGTCTGCCCGCACAAGGGCGGCCCGCTCGCGGACGGCCAGATTGACAACAAGGTTGTCGTCTGCCCCTTGCACCTGTACGCATGGGACCTCGCCACCGGGTGCTCCCAGTCCGGCCAGCCCCCGATCGACGTCTACCCGGTCCGGGTCGACGGCGATCAGATCATCCTGGGAGACTGATAGTGACTGCGACTCTTCCCCCGACCGTTACCGAGGCCCGGCCGGCAGCCGCGAGCCTGAAGGGCCACTGGATCGACGACTGGCGGCCCGAGGACCGGGAGTTCTGGGACAACGGCGGCGCGGCGATCGCCAAGCGCAACCTGATCGTCTCGATCTTCTCCGAGCACATCGGTTTCTCGGTGTGGACGCTCTGGTCCGTGCTGGTCCTCTTCCTCGGCCCCGAGTACGGCATCGACCCGGCCCAGAAGTTCCTGCTCACCGCGGTTCCGGCGCTGGTCGGCGCGGCGCTGCGGATCCCGTACACGTTCGCGGTCGCCACCTTCGGCGGCCGGAACTGGACGATCATCAGCGCCTCGCTGCTGCTCGTCCCGTCGATCGCGGCGGCCTTCCTGATCCAGCCGGGCGTCTCGTACTCCACCCTGCTGATCCTCGGCGCGCTCGCCGGTGTCGGCGGCGGCAACTTCGCCTCCTCGATGGCGAACATCAACGCCTTCTACCCGGACCGGCTCAAGGGCTGGGCGCTCGGTATCAACGCCGGCGGTGGCAACCTCGGTGTGGCCGTCGCGCAGCTGATCGGCCTCTTCGTCCTGGCCGTCTTCGGCGCCGGGAACCCGGGCATCGTGGCCGGCATCTACATTCCGTTCATCGTGATCGCGGTGGTCCTCTCGGCGCTCAAGATGGACAACCTGTCCCAGGCCCGCAACGAGAAGCGGGGCATGCGTGACGCCGCCAAGGAGTCGCACACCTGGATCATGTCGCTGCTCTACATCGGCACCTTCGGCTCGTTCATCGGTTTCGGGTTCGCCTTCGGCCAGGTGCTGCAGGTGCAGTTCGCGGACACGTTCAACACCCCGATCAAGGCCGCCTACCTGACCTTCCTCGGCCCGCTGCTGGGCTCGCTGATCCGCCCGTTCGGCGGTGCCCTGGCCGACCGGCTCGGCGGCGCGAAGGTCACCTTCGTCAACTTCATCGCGATGGCGGTCGGCGCCTCGATCGTCCTGGTCGCGGCCCAGCAACGGTCGCTGCCGCTCTACCTCGTCGGGTTCATCTCGCTCTTCGTCCTGAGCGGTCTGGGCAACGGCTCGTCGTACAAGATGATCCCGGCCATCTTCAAGCAGAAGTACGCCGGCGACGAGCATCAGGCCCGCCGCATCTCCGGAGCCGTCATCGGCATCGCCGGCGCGATCGGCGCGGTCGGCGGCGTCCTGGTCAACCTGGCGTTCCGGCAGTCGTTCCTGACCTACAAGGACGCCGACGCGGCGTACATCGGGTTCATCGCGTTCTACGCGCTCTGTGTGCTGGTCACCTGGGCGGTCTATCTGCGGCCGGCAGCGCGTACGAAGATCGCGGTCTGATTCTGGTCCCTTCCGGCCCGGGTGCGCGCAGCGCGCCCGGGCCGTCCCCGTGCCGTTTCCCGGCGGTCGCGCTGGGGCCCCGGCTTTCGCTGAGGCTCGCGCGGCTCGGCGGTACTCCTTCGAGAACCCGTACCTCTGCTGTTGTGTCTTCCGGTTGAGCGCGTCGCTGCTGGCCTTGCCCGATTTATGACCTAGAGTCCCTGATGTCCGGATTTACCATTGCTCTTGAAGCGGTGATTTCATGAACAAGTTGACGCGTTCGTTCGTCATGACGGGCGTGGCGGTGGCCGCCGGGCTGACCATGGCCGCCGGCCCGGCCGCGGCGACCTCGACCGCCCCGTCGGGCGCCGAGGCCGGCGCGAAGCCCGCCGCCACCAAGCAGCAGGACGTGCAGCGGCGTGACCGCATCGTCGGCTTCTACCGCAGCCCGCGCACCTGCCACAAGCTGGGCCGGGTCGGCGTCTGGAAGGACAACTGGGAGCGTTACCAGTGCTTCCAGGTCTGGCGCGGATTCCACCGCGGCGACTGGGCGCTGAAGGTCTACTACGGCTGGAACTGGCACCAGGGCAACAAGCACGGCGACCGCGACTGGCACGGCCAGAAGCACACCAACAACCGCGGCGACCGCAACTGGCACGGCCAGAAGCACAGCAACGACTGGAAGAAGAACTGAGCTTCGGCTTCGTTCTCAGGGGCCGCATCCCGCGAGGGGTGCGGCCCTTCGTCCTGGGTGCCTTCATGGCCACCGGGCAACCCGGCTCCGTGCCGGGCGGCGCGACCGCGGCGATCCGGCCGTCCTCGACCAGCACCGGGGCGCATGCGTTCACCGTCGAGCGCGACATCCTCCCGCGATTGCCCGTCGCACTACTGGTGTAGTTATCGTGACTACGATGGTAGTGTCGAAGTGTGGGGAACAGGAGAAACGACCTGCTCGACGCCGCGATCGAAGTCCTCGGCGGGTCCGGCATGCATGGGCTCACCCATCGCCGCGTCGACGCGGCCGCGGGCCTGCCGGCCGGCTCCTGCTCCAACCACTTCCGCACGCGGGACGCGCTGCTCGAAGCGGTCGTCGAGCGGTTCGCCGACCGGGAACGGCACAACTTCGAGGCGATCCTGATGGAGTCGGTGCCCCACGGCCCGGCCGAGCTGGCGCAAGTCCTGACCCGGATGGCGCACGACGCCGTCGGCCCGCACCGCACCCTCACCCTCGCGCGGTACGCGATTCTCGTCGAAGCCGGCATCCACCCGTCACTGCGCGCCCGGCTGTTGACGACCGGCGCGCGCGTGAACGCGTACTTCATGGCCTGGCTGCGCCTCGCCGGCTCCACCGACCCGGACCGCCAGGCCCCCCTGATCATGAACTACTGGACCGGCGTCGTCCTGCACGAACTCGCCGTGCCGGACCCGGCCTTCGACCCGTCCGAGCAGCTCACGTCCCTCGTCACTGCCGTCTTCGGAGCAGAGGTGCCGACATGAACCCGTGGCCCGAGATCCACCGTCAACGACTCGCCGTCGCCGACCTGCTCGACTCCCTCGACCCCGGCGAATGGGCCCGGCCGTCCCTCTGCGACGGCTGGACCATCCACGATGTCGCCGCCCACCTCACCCTCCAGCAGTTGCGGTTCCGCGACGTACTCCGCATGCCACGCCACTGGAAAGGCAGCATGGACCGGACCATCCAGGCCGCGGCCCAGCGGCGCGCTGCAGAACTCAGCCCCCGGCAGATCATCGCCGACATCCGCGATACGGCCGGCCTGCGGCGGCGCAACTTCGGGGTCACGCCGGTCGAGACGCTGACCGACCTACTCGTACACAGCCAGGACATCGCACTGCCCCTCTGCCGCGACCACCCGATGCCGCCGACGGCGGCCGCCGTCTGCGCCCAGCGGACGCTGACCATGCGGATCCCACCGCCACCCCCATCGGTACGCGCCATCGCCGGCCTCCACCTCGCCGCCACCGACACGGCGTGGTCGTTCGGGGATGGGCCTGAGGTGCGCGGGCCGACCGCCGCGCTGTTGCTGGTGTGCTGCGGGCGGGGCGTCGCCTTGCCCCAGCTCAGTGGGCCGGGCGTGGATCTGCTGGCGGCGCGCTTACTCCCCGCCTGACGCGCCGCGGCCGGGCGGGCCGGCGTTGGCGTGTTTGGTTGGGCGTCCGTGTTGGGAGGGCGTTGCGCGGCGGCCGGGCCTTGTTCGGCGGTTGGGCATTGCGCGGGGGCGGGCCTTGCGCGGGGCGGGTCTTATTCGGCGGTCGGGCATTGCGCGGGAGCGGGCCTTGTGCGGTTGGCGACCAGTCCACGTTGGCCGGTAACCCGCGGTCGGCGGCCTCTTACATGGTGTTCGCTCGGTGGCGCCTTCCGCGACGGCTGGCAATGTGAGTGGCCGGGTGATATGCGATGGTATGCACCTTCTGCGGCGCACTCTCCGCGGTGGGCGAGCGATGTGTAGTGGGCTGGCCCCTGCGGCGTCGGACTCTCCCCGGTGTGCGCGCTCTGCACATAGGAAGGCGCTAACCGATCTTGGGTGTTTGACCACCTCGTGATGTGGCAATTCGCCCAAGATCTGCGGGCCGTGGCGCCGCGGCGGCGATCTTGGGCTTGTATGCACCCCGAGGGGTGGTTGTCGGCCCAAGATCTGCGGGCCTGGCGTTGGCGGGGGAGATCTTGGGCCTCCGTGCACGCCGTCTTGCCGTTGAGTGGTTGGCTTTCCAAGATCGGGTGACGACCGTGGCCCAGGGCGAAGGCGCGGCCCTGGCCCGGGACGAAGGCAGGGCCCCGGCCTGAGGCGAAGGCGCGGCCGTGGCCCGGGACGAAGGCGCGGCCGTGGCCTGGGACGAAGGCGCGGCCGTGGCCTGGGACGAAGGCAGGGCCGTGGTCTAGGACGAAGGCAGGGCCGTGGTCTAGGACGAAGGCAGGGCCGTGGTCTAGGACGAAGGCAGGGCCGTGGTCTAGGACGAAGGCAGGGCCGTGGTCTAGGACGAAGGCTGGGTGGCCGTGGCGTGGGGCCGTGGCCAGGCGGGCCCATCGTGCAGGGCGGTGATCCCGTCGTGCGCGGTGATCAGTTCGGGGTGGGGCGGCGGCCCCAAAGGACCAGGCCGGTCAGCAGCATGGCGCCGCCCAGGGTGACCATGGCCAGAGCTGTGCCGGTGTGGGCGGCGCCCTCCAGGTGGGAGGCGATGATCCAGCCGCCGTCGATGCCGAAGGCCAGGACCATCAAGCCTTGTGGGATCACCGGGATCCAGCCGAGCGTGAGCAGGATCAGGGCCCAGGCCGTTGCGCGGTTCTCGCGGTACCAGTCGGCGTCCCAGGTGAGGGGGATCGGCGCTTCCGGTGGACGGGTGCGTTGACCGGCGGCGGTGAGTACCTCGGCTCGGTGCCGGGCCAGGCGGTCGTCGGCCAGCCAGGTGCCGCCCCACCAGGCGGCCGCACCGGACGCCAGGCCTACCAGCGGAGCGAGCCAGCGTAGGTCGTCCGGGCCCCAGATCAGCAAGGCGAAGCCGGGGGCTGCGGCGATCAGGCCGGCGCCGGTGGCGACCAGGACGCTGATGATGTCGGTCGGGTTGTCGGCGGCGGTCGGATGCCGGGGGTCGGGCACCGGGCGTACCCGTAGTAGCGACACCCAGACCGGGAACGCTGCGCCGGCCCCGAGTACCGCGGGCAGAACGGTGAGCGCAGGCAGCGGGTCGACGCCGGGCGCGGCGAGCAGCCCGGATGCGGTGAGCAGCAGCGCGATCGGGGTGATCAGCGCGAGCCAGGCGACGGCGCGGCCGCGGACTTCGGCGCGTTCGCCGTCGGGTGTGGTGAACGGCAGCCAGAGCGCGGTGCCGTCGAGACCGACCAGCCCGGCTGACATCGCCGCTGCCCAGAGCGCGGTCAGCGCTCCGGCCCAGGGAGCGAGGAGGTCCACGTCGGCCAGCAGCGGCAGGCCGGCCAGCAGCGAACCGTAGACCACCGCGAACGCCAGGTACTGCAGCCGGAGGGGGTGCCGCAACCAGGTGTGCAGCTCTCTGCCGGTGACGGCCCGCACCGGGGCGGGCACCCGATCAAGAAGCCGGATCCGGCCGGCGGTGCCGGCGGCCGGGACAGCGCCGGAGGCTGGGGCGGGGCCGACGGGTCCGCCCGGTCTCGGGGCCACCGCCGGTGATGTGGCACTCGGTGAAGGCGCGGCGGGGTCGGCTACTGAGGTGGCCAGCGGCGAAGGCGACGCGGGTCCGGTGGGCGAGGCGCTACCCGGCCGGGGCGAGGCGGCTGGTATGGCGGCCGGCGCAGGAAAGTCGGGTGAAGTGGCGGCCGACAGCGGCGAGGCGGGTCTGGCGATGGAAGTGGCGGCCGGTTGTGGCGAGGCGGGTTCGGTGGCTGGTGACGGTGAGCTGGGTTTGGCCAGGGAGGTGGGGGCGACGCGAGGCGACGTAGGGCTGGTGGTTGCGGTCGGGCTCAGCGTCGGTGGGGTGGTGCGGTGGGGGAGTGGGACCGGTTTGGAGCGGTGGGGGCGGAACGTCACCGTGCCGGTCAGGGACCGACGGACCAGGGCGATGTACGCCGCAGCGCTCAGCGCCACGAGAGCGACGAGGCCGGTGAGCATCCAGACGCGGCGGTCGGGTGGGCCGAGGACTGCGGAGATCGGCCAGCTGCTCGGGACGTACGGCATGATTCGCACTATCTCGCCGGGTGGGCCGACTACGAGCAGGAACGTCAGCCAGGGGGCGACTGCCCAGATGGAGCCGAGCACGCCCATCACGGTTCCGGTGAAGACGCCGGTCAGCACGGCTCCGGTGGGGCCGCCTGCGTGGCCTACCGCTTCCAGGGCGACTGCGGAGCCGATCAGGCCGATCAGCCACAGCAGCAGGGCGCCGAACGCGGTGATCAGGACGGCGCGCGGGCCGTAGCGGGCGGCGTGGACGGGGAGGGCGGCCAGGGCGAGCAGGGAGACGGCCGGGCCGATGCCGACGGCGGAGGCTGCCAGCAGGCCGGCCGCGGCGGTGAACCCGCCGATCGGCTCCAGGCGCAGGTGGGCCGGGCGGACCCGGCCGCGACCGCCGCCCAGCAGCAGCGGCAGCACGATCCAGCCGAGCACCCAGGTGCCGGCCAGGATGGACAGGGTGTGCTGGTCGCCGCGTACGGCGTACCGGATCAGCCAGGCGGCCGCGAGCAGACCGCAGAGGCCGGCCACCACGGGCCCGGGGTGTTCGCGCAGCGAGCGGCGGAGCATGGCGGCGCGCATCCGGGCCGGAACCGCGACCTTCGCACCCAGCGTGACCAGCGGTCCGGGGCCCAGGATTCCGGCGCTCACCGCGACCCTCCCAAGGAGATGGAACCAATCAGCGCGGTGGCCGCAAAAGAAGCGGGAGAAGCGAGAGCAGCAGGAAAAGCGGACGAAGCGGGAGGAGCGAGAGCAGCAGGGAAAGCGGACGAAGCAGGAGAAGCGAGAGCAGCAGGGAAAGCGGACGAAGCAGGAGGAGCGAAACCAGCAGACGAAGCGGGAGCGGCGGTGGCGGTGATGGGGTGGCGGCGGGCGGTCATTGGGGAGCTCCGGGCGTGGTCAGCCAATCCAGGCCGTCGGTGCCAGGGGTGTCGGCGCCGACCAGCTGGACGAAGCGGTCCTCAAGGTCCGAGCCGGCGGCGACCTCGGTGACGGCGCCGGCGGCTACCACCCGGCCCTGGTGGATCACGGTGACGTCGTCGCACATCTGCTCGACCAGCAGCATCGAGTGGGTGGAGAGGACGGTCGTGCCGCCGCCGTCGACGAAGCGGCGCAGGACCCGGCGGATGGTGGCCGCCGAGACCGGGTCGACCGCCTCGAACGGCTCGTCGAGGACCAGCAGCCGGGGTGCATGGAGGAGAGCCTGGGCGAGGCCGACCTTCTTGCGGGTGCCGGTGGAGCAGTCGGCGAGCGGGGTGCCGGCCGCCTTGGCCAGGCCGAGGACCTCGATCAGCTCGGCGACCCGGCCGGCCGCCGCCGTCCGGTGCAGGCCGCGCAGGCCGGCGCTGTAGCGCAGCAGCTCGGCGCCGGTGAGCCGTTCCGGCAGGTCGAGGCCGTCGGGGAGGACGCCGGTGAGGGCGCGGGCGCGGCCGCGGTCGGCGAGCGCGTCGTGCCCGAGGATGCGGATCTCGCCGGCGTCGGGGGTGATCAGGCCGACGGTCATGCCGATGGTCGTCGACTTGCCGGCCCCGTTGGGCCCGACGATGCCGTGGAAGGTGCCCGCCCGAACGGTCAGATCAACGCCATCCACCGCCTGGAATGTCCCGAATGTTTTGCAAAGTCCACGGATCTCCAACGCAGCGGCACCCACGCGGCGAGCATAGTGGACCTCTCCGTATCGATGGGGGTAGCCATCGGTAGCGGTTGATGGCAGCGTGTCCACATGAGATGGAAGAGCCCGTTCATCGCGACGCTCGTCGCGGCGCTGGTGGCTGCTTCGGCGGGACCCGCCGGCGCCACGGCCGCACCCGGATTCGGCTATCTGGACCCCGGCGGCCAGCCCCGCCTGGTGGAGAAGGTGCCGGTCAACGTCGTCTTCGTCGGCTATGAGCCGGCACAGGTCGCCAAGAGCAAGTTCCTCGCCGAGCTTGCCGGGTCGTATCAGCCGGTGGTGCGCTCCCGGCTCTACTACGACATCACCGAGAAGATCGGGATCACTTACAAGTACGACTACCGGCTCACTTACGCCAACAAATCGTACGAGAACGCCTTCTTCGGCCAGTTGTCGAAGCTCGCCAAGCCGGCCGCGCTGACCCAGTACCAGCAGGCCTACAACGACCAGCAGAACAACGTCCTCGACGTCGCCGGCAACCACACCATCGACGCGCCGAGCGTGGAGAAGTGGCTCGCCTACCACGCGCCCGCCGGCGTCGACACCCGGCGCAACACCGTCTTCTTCATCAACTGGTACGGACGGTCCGACTTCAAGCACCACGTCTACACCAAGACCGGCGAGCCCGACCCGGACACCGGTTACGACTTCGGCGTCCAGCGGGAGAGCCGCAAGGTCATCGCGTGGGGCGGCACCACCGCCGACGACGAGGAGACCGGTCTGGGCAGCACGCGGCGGGTCTGGTTCCACGACCTGTCGGCCGGCCCGGAGGCGTGGACCGGCAACTACGACGTGGACAACCCGGACGTGGACGGCGACGGGGTGCCCGACTACCGGATGCCGCCGACCTGGGAGTACACGGCGGACGGCTACCGCTCCCCGGACGCGCTGGCCGGGGACCTCGGCAAGATCACCCGGTACGTGGCGCTGAACCTGCTCTTCACCAGCTCGCCGTACTACCCGGTGGAACTGCCCACCCCCGAGCCGCCCAAGACCATCAACCTCGACAACAACACGTACGAGGGCTGGGCCGGGGTGGACGCCTCGGAGCAGTACATCACCCCGTCTCTGCTGGTCGACGAGCTCTCCGAGCTGCGCTGGCGCAACAGATTCAGCCATGACAAGCAAGACCTGCCGCTGACCGGGCAGGCCGAGACGTGCTACCTGGGCTTCCTCGCCGAGGAGTCGTGCTATCCGGACTCCGGCTACCCGGCGTTCGCGAACCTGTACCTGTACAACCGGGAGAACCTGGAGCGGGTGCTGGACGACACCGGCAAGGTCGACTACGAGCTGCCGATCTTCAACTACGCGGTGGGGCCGAACCTCAGCAGCGGCCTGCTCGGCTTCGCCGACGACGACTACACCACCGGCGACCAGACGTACGTCTTCAACTTCATCTCCCCGGAGATCGTCGAAGCCGGCTACGGCCTGACCACCACCCAGATCCACGAGGTCGGCCACCACCTCGGGCTGAGCCACCCGCACGACGGCTACGACAGCACCACCGGTGTCGCCTATGAGGCGGTCGGCGACTTCTACTTCGCCAACGCCGGCGACGAGAGCAACTCGATCATGAGCTACATCGACCTGAACTGGGACTTCAGCCAGTTCGACCGGGACAACAGCGACCGGTTCCTGACCGCGGCGTACTGGGAGGCGGCGAACCGGCTCGCCGCGACCGTGCCGAAGGGCAAGGGCCGCACCGCGCTGCTGGCCGCGGACGGTCTGCTCGCCCTGGCGGCGAAGGCGTTCGCCGCGCATGAGTACCGGGCGGCGTACGCGCTCGCGGAGAAGGCCTACGACAAGGTGGCCGCCATCCCGGGCGTGGACACCGGCTCGGTGGCGAGCACGCTGAAGGCGGAGGGCGCGGCCGCCCGTTCCGACAAGGCCAACGAGCCGAACGAGTTCATC
The DNA here is from genome assembly GCF_036053395.1 of Actinoplanes sp. NBC_00393. Lineage (NCBI taxonomy): Bacteria > Bacillati > Actinomycetota > Actinomycetes > Micromonosporales > Micromonosporaceae > Actinoplanes > Actinoplanes sp. NBC_00393. Next base: position 656,191 of record NZ_CP107942.1, read on the forward strand.
GACTCGCTGGCCCCGCACAGCCCGCGCAGCAAACCGTGATCATCAGCGGGCCGGTGGGGGACCACCGGCCCGCTGTCCATATGGCAAGATCCGGAAAATGCTTCTGCTGGTCCGGCGCGCCGCTGCCACCAAGGGTCTGCTGGCCGCCGGAGCCGCGGTCATGTTCATCGCCGTGCTCCTGCTGGCCGGCCTCACCGCGTACGCGGGCGCGGCCGGCGAGGCGGGAGTCGGTGCTGCCGTCGCCGCGGCGGCGCCGGAGGAACGGTCTGTCCTGGTTCGCGGCACCGGCGGCGCCGATCACGACCGGGCGGTGCGTGAGGCTTATGCGGACGGCCTGGCCGGTACGCCGGTCACCGTCCAGGGCGCGGTCTACGGCTCCGGCTGGTCGATCGACCGGCCCGGCGCCGGCGCGGTCACCGATTCGAACGGGGTGGCCTACGCCTCGGTGGTGGCCCTGGAGGACCTGCCCGCCCACGCCACCCTGGTGTCCGGCGAGTGGGCGTCGAGCACCGGATCAGCCGCGCTCGCCGAGCCGGTCGCCGCTCTGCTCGGCGTCACCACCGGCGACACCCTGCGCCTGGTCGACCGTCGCACGCAGCGGATCGTCCCGGTGCCCGTCTCCGGGCTGTGGCGCCCGGCCGACGCCACCGACCCGTACTGGCTGCTCACCCCGGACGTGTTCGCCGGCCGGGCGCCGCAGACCAGCACGCACGGCCCGATCGTGGTGGACCGGGCCGTCTTCGACCGGGTGTTCGCCACCGGCGCCTCGGCCGGCTGGTTGGCGCGGCCGGATCTCGCTGACGTGTCGTTGGCGCAGGTTGCGCGTACCGCTGAGGCTGCCACCTCGACCGCTGCGGCCGTGCCGGAACGCACCGGCCTGGGTTCGTCGGCCACCATCACCTCCGGCCTGCCGGGCCTGTCCGCCCGCCTGGACCGCGCCGACCTGGTGCGCCGCTCCGCCCTGGTCACGCCGATGCTGCTGCTCGCCGTCCTCGGCCTGTACGCGCTGACCCTGGTGGCCCTGCTGCTCGGCGAGGCGCGCCGCTCGGAGACCGCGCTGTTGCGGGCCCGCGGCGCCGCCCGCAGCCAGCTCGCCCGGCTGGCCGCCACCGAAGCCTTCGTCCTGATGCTGCCGGCTGCCCTGCTCGCCCCACCGCTCGCGGTGTTCCTGGTCCGGACCGTCCCGCTCCCCGGCGGCCTGCAGGTCGACGCCCGCCTGGACGGTTCGGTGTGGCTGATCGCGGCCCTCGCCGTGGCCGGCGGGATCCTCGCGCTCACCCTTCCCGCGCTGAGCCGCGGCCGCACCTATGTGGCCGAGACCGCGACCCGCGCCCGCCTGCCGATTCTGCGCCGCGCCGGCCTGGACCTGGTGGTGATCGCGCTCGCCGTGCTCGGCTGGCTGCAGCTGCGCCAGTACTCGTCGCCGGTCGGCGCCGGGCTGGGCATCGACCCGCTGCTCGCCGCCGCGCCCACCCTCGGCGTGCTGACCGGCGCGGTCGTCGCGATCCGCCTGCTCCCGCCGATCGCCCGGCTCGCGGCGGCCCGGCTGGACCGGGGCGTGACCCGGGCCCGGCTGCTCGGCACCTGGCAGGCCGGCCGCCGCTCGCACGCCGGCCCGATGGTGATGCTCGCGCTCGCCGTCGCCGCCGCCACGGTCTCCTGGGGACTGGCCGGCACCGCCCGGGCCTCGCTGAACGATCAGGCCGAGCAGCAGGTCGGCGCGAACATGCGCCTGGTCGAGACCGGTGGCGTCGCGCCGGCGGGCCGGCTGGAGCAGCTCGCCGCGCTGCCCGGCGCCGGCACGATCGTCCCGGCCTGGCGGGAGAGCATGCCGCTGACCGCCGGCAAGGAGCCGGCCGAGTTCCTGGCGCTGGACGCCGAGGCCGCCGCGAAGGTGGTGCGGGCCCGCGACGACGCCACCGGCGGACCGCCGGAGCAGCTGTTCCAGCGGCTGGTCGCGGCGCGCGCCCCGGGACAGCGCACCGGCGAGTTGAAGCCGGGCCGGATCGTCACCAGCGGGCCGGCCCGTACTTCGGCGATCTTCACCGACGGCCGGCGGATCGAACTCGGACTCAGCGACCGGAACCGGCCATTGGACTTCACCGCCGCCGGACCCGGTCTCCTGGGCTTCATCGTGGATCCCGGCGCAGGAACGGACCCCGGCGCCGGCACGGTGACGTGGCGGGTCAGCGGGCAGGACGGCAGCTGGTGGGCGGTGGGCCCGACCGGCACCGGGCAGGCCGCGCTCCCGGACGGCTCGGTGCAGTTCGCCGGCCGGTTCGCCGTCGCGCGGTCGCCGAGCCGGTCCCCGGTTCCGGTCGCGATGACCCCGGGCGCGCTGGCCGAGCTGAACGCGGAGGCCGGCAAGACCACCTTCCTCAAGATCGGCAACGCCGGCGTGCCGATCAGGCTGGTCGCGGTGGTCGAGCGGGTGCCGGGCACCGCCGGGGGCGAGGCGATCCTCGCCGACCGGGCGGCTCTCGACGCCGCGCTCTTCGAGGGCTGGGGGCTCGTGCAGGGGACCGGCGAGTGGTGGCTGAGCGGTGCGCCGGCCGGGGCGGGCGATCTGGCCGGGGTGCGCGTACTCGATCGCCGGCAGCTGGCCGACGCCGCCTCGCGCGATCCGTTCGGCGCCGGCGCACGCGTCGCGCTCTTCCTTGCCGCCTTCGGGGCGGTGCTGCTGGCCGCCGCGGGCATCGCCGCCGACTCCCGGGCCACCGCCCGCCGCCGGGCCGGTGAGCTGGCCGTTCTGCACACCCTCGGCGCCGGGCCGCGGCTGCTGGCCCGGTCGCTGGTGGTCGAGCAGGCGTTCCTGGCCGGGGTCGGCGCGTTCGCCGGGCTCGCGGTCGGTCTGCTGGTCGCCGGCGCGATGGCGCCGCTGCTGGTGCTCACCCCGGCCGCGGTGCGGCCGGTTCCGGAGCCGGTGGTCGAGGTCGGCTGGCTGCCGACGATGGGCAGCGTGGTGCTTCTGGTGGGCATCGCGCTCGCGCTCAGCGCCGCGAGCGCGGCCTCCGCAGCACGCCGCCTGCCTGCCGCGCGCCTGCGCCTGGGAGCGGACCAGTGAACAACCTCAGGGGTACGCTCCACCGCGTCCGAACCTACGCCGCTCAGCTGGGCCTGATCGCCGCCCTGGTGGTGCTCGCCGCGTTCCTGGCCTCCGGCCTGCCCCGGATCGCCAACGACCGCACCGACGCCGGCCTGCGATCCGACATCGGCCGGCTGGAGTCGAGCCAGCGGGACCTGACGTTCTCGCTGTCGTTCTTCGACCCCGAGTTCGGCCCGTCGGCCGACTGGAAGGCGGGCGAGCTCGACAAGATCCGCCGGGAGTTGCCGGCGCCGCTGCCCGGGCTGATCGAGAACGGTTGGTTCGTCTCCGAGGTGGGCCCGGCGAACGCGGCCGTCGGCAACGCCGATCCCGGTAGCTGCCCGCCGCTGGCCGCGGTCCGCCGGCAGACCGGCGCCGAGCAGGCCGTCCGGATCACCGAGGGCCGGATGCCGAAATCCGGAAAGGTCGCGGAGGCGGTCGCCGGGCGGGACGAGGCCAAGGCTCTGAACCTGAAGATCGGCGACACACTGAGCGTCCTGGGCCGGTGGGGCGTCGCGACGGTCCGCGTGGTCGGCGTTTACGAGGTCGTCGACCCCGCCGACCCGTTCTGGGCGGACATGAAGCTGACCCGGGTCTCCTGCCCGAGCGTGGACGACGGCACCCGGTTCCGGGCCACCCTGCTGACCGACGCCGCCGGGGCGGAGGCGGCCGGCATCGGCGCCGGCGAGCTGAAGGAACGCTGGCGGTACCGGATCGACGCCGGGAAACTGACCGCCGACCGGATCGGCGAGCTCACCACCGCGGTGGCCGCTGCCCGCCGCGCCCCGCCGGCCAACACCTCGCTGCTGAGCAGCGTGGACAGCACTCTCGCCGACTTCGACGAGCGGCTGCGCGGCGTCCGGGCGCTGCTCGCGGTGGTGCAGGCCGGCCTGCTGGCCACCACCGCCGGGCTGATCCTGCTGGCCGCCCGGCTCGCCGTGGACCGGCGCCGCAACGAGTACGCGCTGATCCGCGCCCGCGGCGGCTCGGTCCGCTCGATCGGCGCCCGCTCCTTGGCCGAGACCGTGCTCGTAGCCCTGCCCGCCGGTCTGGCCGGCTGGCTCGCCGGTTTCCTCACCGGGGGACGGCCGGACGCTGGAGAACCGTTGCTGGTCGCGGCGATCGTCCTGCTCGCGGTGGCGGCGCCGGCCGGGTACGCCGCGGCCGTGGCCCGCCGGCCGGACTTCACCGGGCACCGGCGGGACCTGGCCGGGGACCGGCCGACCCCACGCCGGCTCACCGCGGAGATCTTCATCGTGGCGCTGGCGTTCGGCGGCACCTATCTCGTACGCCGTCGCGGGCTGGACGCCGGGGCGGGCGTCGACCCGTACCTCGTGGTGGTCCCGGTCCTGCTGGCCCTGGCCGCCTCCCTGGTGGCGCTGCGGCTGATGCCGTTCCCCCTGCGCCGGCTCGGCCGGCTCGCGGCCCGGGCCCGCGGCGCCGTGGTCTTCCTCGGTCTCAGCGGCGCCGGCCGTGGCGCCCCGCTGCGCTCCGGACCGCTCGCCGTGCTGGTGGTGGCGATCGCGACCGGAATCTTCAGCAGCACTGTGCTGACCACCGTGAGCCACGCCCGGGACCGCGCCGCCGAGCTCGCGATCCCGGCCGACGCGATGGTCACCGGCTTCCTGTTCGCCCCGGGCACCGACCGTGAGGTCGCGGCGGTGGACGGCGTCACCGCCGCGGTGCCGGTGCTGATCCAGTCCGCCGCCACCATCCGCGGCGACACCAGCCCGCTGCTAACCCAGGCGCCGGCGCTGGTGGCCGACGCCTCGGCGATTCCCGGCATGCCCGCGGTGCTCGCCGGCGCGCGTCCCGGCGCCGATCCGGTGCCGGCGGTCGTGTCGCCGAAGCTCGCCGCGAGCATCGGCGCCGGCGGCATCATCGACATCCAGTCCCGGCAATACAAGTTCCGGGTCGCGGCGGTCCAGGACACTGTGCCCGGGCTCGGCACCGGCATCCGGGACTTCGTGGCCCTCCCCGCGCAGGCCATGCCGATCCCGGACTTCCAGCCGATCGTGCCCAACCGCATCCTGATCGACGGCGAGGGCTACGACCCGCAGGCAGTCCGCAAGGCCGCCGACCTCGGTCAGAGCCGGCAGGCCGAGGACGCCACCGGCACCGCCCAGGACACCTTCGAGCTGGCCATGCCCGCCACCCTGACCACCCGGGAGGCGTACCGCGCGGAGCTCGACAACCGCGGGGTCGACGGGGTGCTCGCCTTCACCTTCGCCGCCGGGGTGGCCGCGTCGGCCGGGCTCGCCCTGCTCGCGGTCGCGCTGACCGTCCTGGCCGGGGCGCCGGACCGCGGCCGGACGCTGTCGCGCCTGCGCACCCTGGGACTGTCCACCCGGCAGGGGAGACGGCTGCTCGTGTTCGAACTCGTACCCCTCATCTCGGTCGCCGTGCTGGTCGGCGGCCTGGTGGGGATCGCCCTGCCCGCGCTGATCGGGTCCGCCCTGGGCCTGAGCACCTTCACCGCGGGCCTGCCCGCCGGCATCAGCATCGACCCCCTGCTGGCCGCCGGAGTGCTGCTGATCGCGGCGCTGGCCGTGGCCGCCGCGCTCGTGGTCGAGGACGTCGCCAACCGCCGCCTGCGCCTCGGTACGGTGCTGCGGCTCGGAGAGGAGCCATGATGGAGCTCGCTGACCTGGAACGTCGCGCGGCGGAACGGGCCGCGGCCCGCGCCGGCGGGCAGGACCGGCTGAGCGGCCACATCGTCTGCGACGGCCTGGTCCGCATCTTCCGCACCGAGGGCGTCGAGGTGGTCGCCCTGCAGGGCCTGGACCTGGTCGTCGACCGGGGTGAACTGCTGGCCGTGGTGGGCGCGTCCGGCTCCGGCAAGTCCACCATGCTCAACATCCTCTCCGGGCTGGACGAGCCGACCGCCGGCATGGCCCGGGTCGCCGGCTACGAGCTGCTCGGCATGTCGGCGAAGAAACGGCTCGAGTACCGGCGGCAGATCGTCGGGTTCGTCTGGCAGCAGACGGCCCGCAACCTGCTGCCGTACCTGTCCGCCCGGGAGAACGTCGAACTGCCGATGCGCCTGGCCGGCAACCGCAAGCGGGACCGCGCGATGGAGCTCCTGGAGATGGTCGGCGTCGCCGACCGGGCGGATCGCCGCCCCGACCAGATGAGCGGCGGCGAGCAGCAGCGTTGCGCGGTCGCGGTGGCGCTGGCCAACGACCCCGAGGTGCTCTTCGCCGACGAGCCGACCGGCGAACTCGACGAGGCCACCGCCGACGAGGTCTTCGGCGCGCTGCGCACGGTCAACGCCGAACTCGGGGTCACCGTCGTGGTGGTCACGCACGACATGAACGTGGCCGGGCAGGTGCGGCGCGCGGTCGCCATCCGCGACGGGAAGACCGCATCAGAGGTACGCCGAAGCGCGCGCATCGGTGCGGACGGGACAGAGCAGCACGTCACCGAGGAGTACGCGGTGCTGGACCGGGCGGGCCGTCTGCAACTGCCGGCCGCGTTCGTCGAGGCGCTCTCGCTGCGCGACCGGGTACGCCTCAACCTGGAACCGGACCACGTCGAGGTCCGGCCCTCTCAATCGTCCGACGTGCAGGAGGAGCAGGCATGAACGTCGTCGAGGTGGCCGGGGTGAGCCGCGTCTACGGCAGCGGTGACCGGGAGGTGCACGCGCTCACCGACGTCTCGTTCGAGGTGGCGAAAGGCGAGCTGGTCGCGGTCCGCGGCCGGTCCGGCGCCGGGAAGACCACCCTGCTGAACCTGATCGGCGGGCTGGACCGGGCGGACGCCGGGACCATCGCGGTGGCCGGCCACAAGGTCACCGGGGCGGGTGAGAAGAAGCTGCTGGAGCTGCGGCGCGACGTGATCGGCTTCGTGTTCCAGTCGTTCGGCCTGGTCCCGATCCTGTCCGCGGCCGAGAACGTCAGCGTCCCCATGCGGCTGGCCCGACGTGACCCGGCCGAACGTGACCAGCGCGTGGCCGTACTCCTCGAACTGGTCGGCCTGGGCGGGCAGGCCGCGCAGCGTCCCGGCGAGCTCTCCGGCGGCCAGCAGCAGCGCGTCGCGGTGGCCCGCGCCCTGGCCAACGACCCGGATCTGCTCATCGCCGACGAACCGACCGGCCAGCTCGACTCGGACACCGGCCGGGCCATCATGGACCTGCTGCGCGCGGTGGTCGACGCCCGCGGGATGACCGCCCTGGTGGCGACGCACGACGCCGCCCTGATCGACCGGGCCGACCGGGTCCTCACCCTGCGCGACGGGCGGCTGGTCTAGAGCTCACACAGTTTGGCGCCGGAGCGCATCTCACCGAGGTACGCCTTCAGGGCGGCGGTCCGCTCCTCGGCCTCGGTGATCAGCTGCTCGGCGACGCCGCCCCAGTCCCGCGGGCCCGGGTCCTCGGGGAGGTCGGCGAAGATCTCGGCGATCTCGCGGACCGTCAGGCCGACCCGCTGGGCCACCTTCGCCACCCGGATCCGGCAGGCCGCGCTCTCGTCGAAACGCCGCTGGTCACCGGCGGTGCGCTCGGCCCGGATGATGCCGTGCTGCTCGTAGAAGCGGACCGCGGACGGCGCCACCCCGGCGTCGGCGGCGACCTCCCCGACGGTGAGCGTGTAGGTGCCAGTCTGCTGAGTAACCGTCATCGGCCCATGCTCCCTCCGGTTCTGCCTTGACTTCAACATATGTTGAACGCTGAGTCTGGCGGCATGACTGAGACGACCGTTACCGACCTGCCCACCGTCCCCGCGGCCGACGACGGCCCGCCCCTGCGTCTCGTCGTGGTCGCCGCGAGTGTCCGCGAGCAGCGGATGGGCCGTGCTTTCGCCGAATGGGCCGCCTTCCGGGCCGCCGGTGATCTGGAGGTCGACCTCGTCGACTGCGCCGACTGCGTGCTGCCGGACGATGCCGAACTGCGCCCCGGCGGCAGCTCGGGCTCGCCGGTCGCCGCCCGGATCGACGCCGCCGACGCCTTCGTGTTCGTCACCCCGGAGTACAACCACAGCTATCCGGCCAGCCTGAAGCGGCTCATCGACTGGCACTACCGGGAGTGGATGTTCAAGCCGGCGACGGTGCTCTCCTACGGGGTCCAGGGCGGGCTGCTCGCCACCGAGCATCTGCGCGGGGTCTTCGCGGAACTGCACATGGTCACCACCCGCCGGGTCGTCGGCCTGCGGACCCCGTGGAACGATCTCGGACCGACCGGGTACGCGCCGCCGCCCGGCGTGGAAGCGGCCTTCGACGCCGCGCTGCACGAGCTGACCTGGTGGGCCGGGGTGTTGCGCGGCGCCCGGCGCGAGACCCCGTTCGCCCGCCGATGAGCGTCCGCCGGATCGGTCTCACGCTCGCCCTCGGCGGCCTGATGGTCGTCGTCGACACCACCGTCACCGTGGTGGCCCTGCCCGCCATCGTCGCCGGCCTGGACAGCACCCTGCCCGCCGTCCAGTGGGTGACCACCGGATACCTGCTCGGCATAGTCGCGGTCATCCCGCTGGCCGGGTGGTTGTCGGCCCGCTACGGCGCCCGCCGCGTCTACCTGGCGGCGCTGCTGGCCTTCACCCTCTTCTCGGCCCTCGCCGGCCTCGCCTGGAGCGCCGCCGCCCTCGCGGTGTTCCGGGTCCTGCAGGGCCTGGGCGGCGGCCTGCTGAACCCGGTCGGCCAGGCCATCGGCCTCCGAGCCGCACCCCGCGACCAGCGCGGCCGCCTGATGAGCCTGCTGGTGCTCCCGCTGATGATCGGCCCGGTGCTGGGCCCGCTACTGGCCGGCTGGCTGATCGACACCACCTCCTGGCGCTGGATCTTCCTGATCAACATCCCGCTGGGCCTCATAGCCCTCCTGGTCTGCGCCCGAATCCTCCCCGCCGACCCCGCACCACCTCCCGCCGCCTCCTCCCCGCCCGCACGGCCTCCCACTGCAGCGCCGTCTCCGGCCGTCTCCTCCCCGGCCGCATGGTTTCCCGCTACGGCGCCGTCTCCGGCTGTTGCCTCCGCAGCTGCAGGGCCTCCCGCTGCGGGACCACCTCCGGCCGCCTCTTTTCCTGCCGCGCCCTCCCCGAATACGGCCTCGGCCGGTCCCGGCGGGGTCGACTGGATCGGGCTGACACAGCTGGCCGGGGGAGCAGTGCTGGTCGTGCTCGGTGGAACCCTGCTCGACCGGCCCGGCGCCGTCATGTGGCCGGCGGCCGGGCTACTGGTGCTCGGGTTGCTGTTGATCGCGGCCTTCGTCCGCCGGGCGCGGCGGATACCGGAACCGCTCGTCGACCTGCGGCTCCTCGCCCACCGGCCGTTCCGGGCAGGCTTGGCGGTGCTCGTCTTCTTCGGTGCGGCCTACTTCGGCTCGATGGCGGTGCTCCCGCTCTACGTGCAGGGCGTCCGGGGAGACAGCGCCGGCCTGGTCGGTCTGCTCACCCTGCCGTCCGCGATCGCCGTGGGCGTGACGGCCCAGATCGCGACCCGGCTCGTCGACCGTGTGCCGCCGCGCCGAATCGTGCTCACCGGCACGCTGCTCACCCTGACCGGCGCCGCCGGACTCGCCGTGACAACCGTCGCCGAGGCCGGCTACCCCTGGATCGTGACAGCCTCGGTCCTGGTCAGCGCCGGCTCAGGCGCCACCATCATGCCGACCATGACCGTGGCGCTGCGCGACCTGGACAACGCCGAAACCCCACGCGGCACCACCCTGCTCGCGCTGGCGCAGCAACTGGCCGCAGCCCTCGGCGGCGCTGCCGTAGCCGTCACGCTGAGCGCCTTGATCACCGCCCGCATGCCCGGGGAGGGCGGGGTAGCCGAGATGCTCGCCCTGGACCAGGCCGCCCGCGACGCCGCCCAATCCGGACTGGCAGCCGCCGTGGGCGCCACCTACCTGGTGCCGGTCGTCCTCCTGACGCTGAGCGTCACCCTGGCAGCCCGGTCACTGCACCCGAAACCAGCCCGAACCCCCGCCCACGCACCACGCTGACCGTGAGCGCTGCTTCAGCGGGCTCAAGACAGCGCCCGCCGTCAGCCAAACCACCCCGGCTGACGGTGAGCGTTGCTTCGGCGGGCTCGAGCCAGCGCCCGCCGTCAGCCAAACCACCCCGGCTGACGGTGAGCGTTGCTTCGGCGGGCTCGAGCCAGCGCCCGCCGTCAGCCAAACCACCCCGGCTGACGGTGAGTGTTGCTTCGGCGGGCTTGAGGCAGCGTTCGTGGTCAGCTGGATCATCCTGGCTGACGGTGAGTGCTGCTTCGGCCTTCGTGAAGCAGCGCTGGGTGACAGCTGAGGGCTGGGGCCTGGGCGGCAGCCGTGGCGTTTCCCGGTGGTCGCGCTTCGGCCTTGAATGGCAGGTGGCCGCGCGGCTCGGCGGGACGGGCAGGTTTCGGCGGGGCGGCGAATGCCCGTACCGGGGAGGATGTTGATCTTGGAAGGCGTAAGCGGAGGAAGGGGTAAGCGGAAGGGAGGGGTAAGCGGAAGGAAGGCGTAAGCGGGAGGGGTGAAGCGCGCGGAGGTGAGCAGGAGGGGTCGAGCGTGCGGCGGCAAGCGGGGTGAAGCGCAAGGGCCGCATCCGAAGCTGGATGCGGCCCTTGGTGACGCGGATACAGCTACCCCTTGACGCTGCCTGCGAGCAGGCCTCGGACGAAGTAGCGCTGAAGCAGCAGGAACACCGTGACCGGCACGATGATCGAGACGAAGGCGCCTGCGGAGAGCAGGTGCCAGGCCGTGCCGCGGGTGCCGCTGAGGTTGGACAGCTGGACGGTGAGCGGGGAGATCTCCGGCGAGCCGGCGAACGTCAGCGAGACCAGCAGGTCGTTCCAGACCCAGAGGAACTGGAAGATGCCGAACGCGGCGAGCGCGGGGGTGAGCAGGGGCAGCAGCACCCGGAAGAAGATCGCCACGTGGCCGGCGCCGTCCATGCGGGCGGCTTCGATCAGGCTGGACGGCACTTCCTTGATGAAGTTGTGCAGGATGTAGATCGCCAGCGGCAGTGCGAATGCCGAGTGCGACAGCCACAGCGTCCAGAAGGTGTTCGCGATGCCCATGTCGACGTAGAGCGTCAGCAGGGGAATCAGGGTCACCTGGATCGGCACGATCTGCAGGGCGAAGATCGCGATGAACAGGAAGTTCTTCCCGGGGAACTTCATCCAGGCGAACGCGTACGCCGCCAGTGACGCCAGGCAGAGCGGAATGATCACTGCCGGCAGTGTGATGACGATCGAGTTCAGGAAGAAGTCGGCCAGGTTGATGGCGTCCGGGTCGAAGACCGACCGGTAGTTGTCCAGGGTGAACGTCGGGTCGGAGAACCACGTCCACCAGCCGCTCGTCTTGATCGCCCGCTCCGGCCGGAACGAGGAGATCAGCAGGCCGAACGTCGGCAGCGTCCAGAGCACCGCGATGATGATCGCGACGAGTGACGCCCACGGCGAAGTGAGCTTCTTCTTCGCCTTGGACGCGGCGGATTCCTTCTTGTCCACGGCGACCGGAGGCGTGGTGGTGAGGGGAGTAGCGGTAGTCATCACGCCTCCGAACGGCGAAGCTGCCGGATGTTGTACACGACGATCGGGATCACGAGAACGAACAGCACGACCGCGAGCGCGGCGCCGAGGCCCTGGTTGGCGCTGCGGAAGCTCTGGCTGTAGAACTCGTTGGCGATCACGCTCGTGTTGAACCGGCCGCCGGTCATCGTCTGCACGATGTCGAAGACCTTGAGCGTGCCGATCGCGATGGTGGTGATCACGACGATCACCGCCGGGCGGATGGCCGGCAGCGTGACGAAGCGGAACATGCCCCACGGTCCGACACCGTCGAGACGGGCCGCTTCGATGATGTCGTCCGGGATCGCCTTGATGGCCGCCGACAGCACGGTCATCGCGAAGCCGGCCTGGATCCAGATCATGACCGCGATCAGCAGGAAGGTGTTCAGCGGCGAGTCGATCAGCAGCTGGACCGGCTTGCCGCCGAGCCAGACGATGATCTGGTTGACCAGACCGATCTGCTTCACGTTGCCCTGGTCGGGGCGGTACTCGTACATGAACTTCCAGATCACCGACGCCGCGACGAACGAGATCGACATCGGCAGGAAGATCAGCGCCTTGGCGAACGCCTCGCCCTTGGCCTTGTCGACCAGGATCGCGTAGAGCATGCCGACGCCGGTCGCCGCGAACGGCGTGAGCAGCACCCAGAACGCCGTGTTGCGGAGCACGACCAACTGCTCCGAGTCGGTGAAGATGGTCTTGTAGTTGTCGATCCCGATGAACGCGTCACCTGCGGCGTTGAAGAACGACTCGTAGATGGTGCGCACGCCGGGGTAGAGGAGGCCCACGCTGAGCATCAGCACGACGGGGGCGAGGTAGAGATAGGCGACCACGCGGTCGCGCTTACCGCCGAAACGACCGGCGATGAACAGGAGCACGCCGACGACAGCGGCGAACAACAAGATCGCCGCGAACATCTGGACGAGCTTGTCGGTGGTGGTGGAGGCGGTGGTGAACACGCGTCCCGTTCCTCCTAGGGCGGATTCCCAGCAAGAAGACTAGTGAAGTGCAAAGACGGCCGAACTGCTAGAGGCCGGTCGGGCAAGATCCCGACCGGCCCCGCGGTGGTGCTAGCGCATTACTGCGGCCAAGCCTTCTCGATGTTGTCCAGAGTCGTCTTGGTGTCCTGTCCGCTGGCGATCCAGGCCGTCGTCTGCTTCCAGAACGCGTTGGAGCCGACCGCGGCGGGCATCAGGTCCGACGCGTCGAACCGGAAGGTCGCGTTCGGGTCGAGCAGGATGGTCGCCGACAGCTGGTCGATCGGGTTCTTCAGGTTGTTCGGGTCGAGGCCCTTGTTGGCGCTGACCCAGCCCGACGACAGCTTGGCCTTGGCGTTGGCCCACACGTCGCTGGACAGGTAGGTCTGGAACGCCTTGACCTCGGGACGGTCGGCGAACGCGAGAACGAACTCGCCACCGCCGAGAACCGGCTTGCTGGTCTCGTCCTTGCCCGGCAGGTAGAACGCGTAGATATCGCCGTCCTTGGCGATATTCGTCTCCTTCGGGAAGTTCGCCGCGTAGAAGCTCGCCTGGCGGTGCAGCGAGCACTGCCCGTCGAGGATCGGCAGACCGGCGTCCTGGAACGTGGTGCTGGCGATGCTCTTGACGTCGCCGAGACCACCGTTCACGTACTGGTCGTTCTTCAGGTACGCACCGACGGCGTCGAGGGCCGCGGTGGCCTCGGGGCCGTTGAACGGGATCTCGTGCTTGACCCACTTGTCGTAGGTCTCCGGACCACCGGTCCGGAGCATGAAGTCCTCCATCCAGTCGGTGAGCGGCCAACCGGTGGCCTCACCGCTGGAGATGCCGGCGCACCACGGCTTCTTGCCGTCCGTCACCATCTTGTCGGTCAGCGTCTTCAGCTGGTCGAGCGTGGTGGGAACGGTGTAGCCGGCCTCCTCGAACTCCTTCGGGGAGTACCACACCAGGGACTTCACGTTCGCACCGAGCGGCGCGGCGTAGAACTTGTTGTCGACCGTGCCGTAGCTCTTCCAGTCCTCGCCGAACCACTTGTCGACGTTGGCCGCGGTCTCGGCCGGGGCCTCGACCGCCTTGCCGGTGGCGACGAGCTGCTGCAGCAGACCCGGCTGGGGCACGAACGCCACGTCCGGCGGGTTGCCGGCCTTGGCGCGGACCAGGATCTGGGTCTCGAAGGCCTTGTCGCCCTCGTACTTAACCGTGACGCCGGTGCACTGCTCGAAGGGCTTGTACGACTCCTTGTGGGGAGTGTCCTCCGGAGTGACGATTCCGGTGTAAATCGTGACCGTCTTGCCCGTCAGGTCGCCGAACGCCTTGTACGGCGCGCAGTCGATCGACGCTGCCTGAGTGTCGGTGGATCCGCCTTCCGAGTCGCTGTCCCCGCCACAAGCGGTCAGGCTGAAAGCAAGCCCGACGCTGAGGGCACCGGCGAGCGCGACCCGGGATCGCGAACTCCCACGTTGACCGAACATACCGCTCCCTATGTCATATAGCGCCTCCGGCGTCATGATGACGCCGCCGTCCGAAGCGCTTCTTGACCAACAGTCAAGAGGTAACCAGCAAGTTGCGCAATGATTTCGCCGTGATCGAGTCGGTAACGATATCGCTGCGATACCTCGGAACCTTAACCGGTTAAGAAGATTGGCGAAAGAGGCACACAACTTGCACCGTTATACCCCGAAATCTCCGCCTTAAACCGGCGTATGGATAAGAGTGAGTCGGTTTTGTTGGCGTTCGCGGGAAGCTGCTTCAGTCGGCAAGGGGCGCATCCGGCGGTTCAGCCGCAAAAAGGAACCGCCGCGGTGGCACAGGGCCACCGCGGCGGGTCTGTTGTAACGTCGCGGCGCGCTAGCGCGCGACCGCCAGGTAGCGGTAACCGAGCCGGCGCATGCGCTCCGCGTCGAGCACGTGGCGGCCGTCCAGCACCACCGGCGTACGCATCAGACCGACGAACTTCGACCAGTCCAGCTCGAGGTACTGCGCCCACTCGGTGACCAGCACGACGGCGTCGCAGTCGGCGAAGAGCTCGTCGATCGTCTCGGTCAGGTACGCCGCCAGCTCCGGCTGCTCCACCCGGAACCGCTCGGTCGCCACCGGGTCGTGCAGCTTGACCCGGGCGCCCCGGGCGAGCAGCGAGTTCGCGATGTCGAGTGCCGGCGCGTCGCGCAGGTCGTCGGTGTTCGGCTTGAACGCCAGCCCGAGCAGCCCGATCTTGCGCCCCTTGAGGATGCGCAGCTCGTCCTGGAGGCGCTCCACGGCGATCGCCCGCTGGCGCTGGTTGACGTCGCGGGCCGCCTGCACGATCGGCATCTCGAGGTTGTACTCGGCGGCGGTCGCGATCAGGGCCTTGGTGTCCTTGCCGAAGCAGGAGCCGCCCCAGCCCACGCCGGACTGCAGGAACCGGGAGCCGATCCGCTGGTCCAGGCCCATGCCGCGGGCCACCTCGGTGATGTCCGCGCCGACCTTGGCGGCGAGCTGCCCGATCTCGTTCGCGTAGCTGATCTTGAGAGCCAGGAAGGCGTTCGCCGCGTACTTGATCAGCTCGGCCGACGCCAGGTCGGTGGAGACCAGCGGGACCGCGTTGACGTCCTCCGGCCGGGGCAGGAAGGTCGGCGGCGTGAACGTCTGGTTGATGATCGGCCGGTAGAGGCGGTTGAGCACCTCGAGGCTGCGCGGGTTGTCCGAGCCGATGACGATCCGGTCGGGGTAGAGGGTGTCCGCGATGGCGTTGCCCTCCCGCAGGAACTCCGGGTTGGAGGCGACGGCGAACTCACCGTTCTTCTCCGCGCGCTGCACGAACGAGTCGCGCAGGATGGCGTCCACCCAGTTGCCGCTGCCGATCGGGACGGTCGACTTGTTGACGACGACGGTGAAGTCGTGGTCCAGGGCCTGCGCCACGCTCTCCGCCGCGCTGCGCAGGTACCGCAGGTCGGGGCTGCCGTCCTCGGCCGACGGCGTCTGCACCGCCACGAAGACCACGTCGGAGCCGGGGACGGCGTCCTCGTACGAGGTGGTGAACGTCAGGTTCGGCGCCGCCTCGGCGAGCAACTCCTCCATGCCGGGCTCGTAGATCGGACAGCGTCCGGCCCGCAGCATGTCGACCTTCGCCTGGTCGAGATCGAGGCATGTCACCTCGTGCCCGAGGAAGGCGAGGCTGACGCCGGTGGTCAGACCGACGTAGCCGGTACCGACAACGCAAACCTTCATGCAATCTCCTCCACCGCTCGCGGGCCGCGGTTACGCCACGTGCTGCCGACCGCGTCCCCGGCTCTCGCCGGGCCGGCCGGACGACGTGCGGTGGCGTCGGCCTGCGTGTTCCGGGCCGAATGATACACAGCCGAAGACCCGTACTTTTGTCCCTGGATGCCGTCTTCGTCCTACGCTGCCGACCTCAGCAGCCTCTCTTTACCCAGGTAACCCCAAGCCCGCAACGCCCCGTGATCGGCCGCTGCTCTCCGTAATCGCGACGGTTTTCACGCGCGGCCACGAAGCGTGTGCGCGGTGTTTCCGGCTCTTGACATACCGATGACGGGGAACGACGCTGCTGGGAGCGCTCCCACATGAACGTTCGTCGATGGAAGGTGCCCGTATGCGAAGGTCCCCCGCCGGCGCGCTGGTCGCCGCCCTGCTGACCGCGGCCGCGGCGGTCGCCGTGGTGGCCGGTCCGGGCGCCGCCACCGCGGCCGCCGCCGAGCCGTACACCTGGAAGAACGTGCGGATCGACGGCGGTGGTTTCGTCCCGGGCATCGTCTTCAACCCGGGCGAGAAGAACCTGATCTACGCGCGCACCGACATCGGCGGCGCCTACCGCTGGAACCAGACGGCCCAGTCCTGGACACCCTTGCTGGACTGGGTGGGACAGGACGACTGGGGCCACAACGGCGTGCTGAGCATCGCGCCCGACCCGGTCGCCACCGACCGGGTCTACGCCGCGGTCGGCATGTACACCAACAGCTGGGACCCGAACAACGGCGCCATCCTGCGCTCGACGGACAAGGGAAACACCTGGCAGCGGACCGCGCTGCCGTTCAAGGTCGGCGGCAACATGCCCGGGCGCGGCATGGGGGAGCGCCTCGCGGTCGACCCGCGCAACAACCGGAACGTCTATTTCGCCGCCGAGGGCGGAAACGGGCTCTGGCGCAGCACCGACTACGGCGTCACGTGGGGCAAGGTGTCCCAATTCCCGAACGCCGGCAACTACGTCCAGGACCCGTCGGACACGAACGGTTACCTCAGCCAGAACCAAGGACTCACCTGGGTCACCTTCGACTCCGCTTCGCCGGCGATCTACGTCGGCGTGGCGGACAAGGAGAACCCGGTCTACCGGTCGCTCGACTCCGGGGCCACGTGGGAGCGGATCCCGGGCCAGCCGACCGGTTATCTCGCGCACAAGGGCGTCGTGCAGGGCAGGTACCTGTTCATCGCGACCAGTGACACCGGAGGCCCGTACGACGGGACGGCCGGGCAGGTCGCGCGGCTGGACACCACGACCGGCACCTGGACCGACATCTCGCCGACCCCGGTCGCCGACCGGTACTACGGCTACTCCGGCCTGACGGTCGACGCGCAGAAGCCGGGCACACTGATGGTCGCCACCCAGATCTCCTGGTTCCCGGACGCGATCTTCTTCCGCAGCACCGACTACGGCGCCACCTGGACCCGGATCTGGGACTGGAACGGCTACCCGAGCCGTACCAAGCGATACACCATGGACATCTCGGCGAACCCGTGGCTGGACTTCAACGGCAACCCGACACCGCCGGAGGAGGCCCCGAAGCTCGGCTGGATGAACGAGTCCCTCGCGATCGACCCGTTCAACTCCGACCGCCTGTTCTACGGCACCGGCGCCACCGTCTACGGCACCACCCAGCTGACCAACTGGGACCGCAACACCACGTTCACCATCAAGCCGTTCGCCAAGGGCCTGGAGGAGACCGCGGTCCAGGACCTGGCCAGCCCACCGACCGGCGCGCCGCTGGTCAGCGCCCTCTTCGACGTCGGCGGCTTCTACCACGCCGATCTGGACACGGTGCCGGCGAGCTACCACGACAGCCCGAACCTGGGCAGCAACACCGGCCTCGACTTCGCCGAGCTCAACCCGCAGTTCTTCGTGCGGGTCGGCAACAACTCGGCGGCTCCGCACATCGGCATCTCCAACGACGGCGGCAAGAACTGGTACCAGGGGCAACAGCCGTCCGGGGTCACCGGCGGCGGCACCGTGGCGGTCGGCGCCGACGCGAACGCGGTGGTCTGGTCGCCGGCCGGCACCGGCGTGCACTACTCGACCACGCGGGGCAGCTCGTGGACCGCTTCGACCGGGATCCCGGCCGGGGCCAAGGTGGAGTCGGACCGGGTCAACCCCAAGACCTTCTATGCGTACGCCGCGGGCAAGTTCTACACGAGCACGGACGGTGGGGCGACCTTCGCGGAGTCGGCTGCTGCCATGCCGGCGACCGGACGCGTCAACCTGCGTGCGGTGCCCGGCGCGCCGGGTGAGGTGTGGCTCGCGGGGGAGACCGGTCTGCTGCGCTCCACCGACTCCGGGACGACCTTCACCGCGGTCAGCGGCGTGAGCAAGGGCATCAACGTCGCCTTCGGCAGGGCCGCGCCGGGCGCGACCCGCCCGGCGATCTTCCTGGTGGGCACGGTCGACGGGACGGCCGGGGTCTACCGGTCCGACGACACCGGAGCGAGCTGGGTACGGATAAACGACGACCAGCATCAGTACGGCAACGCGGGCGACGCCCTCGCCGGTGACCCGCGGATCTGGGGCCGGGTGTACCTGGGCACCAACGGCCGCGGAATCCTCTACGCCGATCGCGCCGGCGGCCCGGTCTCCCCGTCGCCCTCGGCCAGTTCCTCCTCAGCTTCTCCGTCGCCGTCGGTCTCGCCGTCGGTCTCGCCGTCGGTCTCCGTCTCACCGAGCCCTTCTCCTTCCACGGGCACTGCGTCCTGCACCGCCATCTACAAGGTGACCGGTCAGTGGGGCGGCGGCTTCCAGGGCGAGGTGACCGTCAAGAACACCGGCACGGCCGCCACCACCGCCTGGAAGGTCACCTGGGCCTACACCGGCGGCCAGGCCGTCACCCAGAGCTGGGGCGGCACCGCCACCCAGTCCGGCGCGAACGTGAGCGTCGTCAACGCCGGGTACAACGGCGCGCTGTCGTCCGGGGCATCCACGACCTTCGGATTCCTCGGCAGCAACACCGGCACCACCAACCCCGTTCCGTCCCCGATCACCTGTTCCACCACCTGAGCACCACCCCGTCCCCGCGGGCCGGGCCGGCGATGCGCTGAGCGTCGCCGGTCCGGCGGAGAGGAACACCGTGAGACCATTCCGTCAACGCCTGCGACGCAGGCTGGCCCTCACCGGCGTCGCCGTCCTCGGCGCCGGCGCGGTCCTGGCAGCCGGCGCCCCGGCCTACGCCGCGGCCGGCTGCACCGTCGTGTACAAGGTGCAGAGCCAATGGCCCGGCGGCTTCACCGGCGACATCCAGATCAAGAACACCGGTGACCCGCTGACCAGCTGGAAGCTGGAGTTCGACTTCCCGGACGCCGGCCAGAAGGCCGGCCAGGGCTGGAGCGGCGTCTACAGCCAGAGCGGCCAGCACGTCACCGTGGCCAACGCCGCCTGGAACGGCAATCTGGGCACCAACGCCAGCGTCGGCACCGGCTTCAACGGCACGTTCGGCTCGGCCAACCCGGTGCCGACCGCGTTCACGCTGAACGGGACGGCCTGCAACCAGACGGCGAACGTGCCGACCGTGCAGATCACCAGCCCGGCCGCGAACACCCGGTTCACCGCACCGGCGTCCATCCCGATCGCGGCGACCGCGGCGGCGGCCAGTGGGCAGACGATCAGCCGGGTCGAGTTCTACCACGACGGTCTGCTGCTGGGCAGCGACACCACCGCCCCGTACGCGTACACCTGGGACGGCGTCCCCGCGCAGTCCGCGGCCTACCACCTCCAGGCCGTGGCCTACGACGGCGCCGGGCTGAAGAGCAGCACGGCCGACGTGCCGGTCTTCGTCGACGCGGCGACCACCCCGTCGGTCGTCGCCAGCGCCACCTCGCTGGCCCTCGCGGCCGGCAAGAGCGGCCAGTGGCAGCTGAAGCTGAGCAAGGCGCCGACGGCGAACGTCAGCGTCGCGGTCGCCCGCACCGCCGGGACCACGGCGGTCACCGCCACCCCGGCCACGCTCACCTTCACCCCGTCGAACTGGAACACCGCGCAGAACGTGTCGGTCGCGGCGGCCACCTCGGCCACCGTCGGCTCCACCGCCACGATCGCGGCCACCGCGACCGGGCACACCGCGGCCCAGCTCGGTGTCACGATCATCGAAGAGGGCTCGGTCGACGCCCGGTTCACCCAGCTCTACAACGACCTGAAGAACCCGGCCAACGGGTACTTCAGCCCGGAGGGCGTGCCGTACCACTCGATCGAGACGCTGATCAACGAGGCGCCCGACCACGGCCACGAGACCACCAGTGAGGCGTTCAGCTACTGGCTCTGGCTGGAGGCCGAGCACGGCCAGATCACCGGTGAGTGGGCGCCGTTCAACAGCGCCTGGGCGACGATGGAGAAGTACATCATCCCGTCGCACGCCGACCAGCCGACCAACGCCAACTACAACGCGCAGAAGCCGGCGACGTACGCGGCCGAGTACCCGCAGCCGTCGCAGTACCCGTCGCAGCTGGACTCGTCGGTCTCGGTGGGCACTGACCCGCTCGCGGCCGAGCTGAAGGCGGCGTACGGCACCGACGACATCTACGGCATGCACTGGCTGCTGGACGTCGACAACACGTACGGCTTCGGGCACTGCGGTGACGGGACCACCCGGGTCACGTACATCAACACGTTCCAGCGCGGCCCGCAGGAGTCGGTGTTCGAGACCGTGCCGCAGCCGTCCTGCGACACCTTCGCGCACGGCGGCCCGAACGGCTTCCTCGACCTGTTCACCAAGGACGCCTCGTACGCCAAGCAGTGGAAGTACACCAACGCCCCGGACGCCGACGCGCGTGCGGTGCAGGTGGCGTACTGGGCGCACCAGTGGGCCACCGAGCAGGGCAAGGCGTCGCAGATCTCCGACGCGGTGGCCAAGGCCGCCAAGATGGGTGACTACCTGCGGTACTCGTTCTACGACAAGTACTTCAAGCAGCCCGGTTGCGCGTCCACCTCGTGCCCCGCGGGCACCGGTAAGAACGCGTCGAGCAACCTGATGTCCTGGTACTACGCCTGGGGCGGCGCGTACGACACCAGCGCCGGCTGGGCGTGGCGGATCGGCTCCAGCACCAGCCACTTCGGCTACCAGAACCCGATGGCGGCGTACATCCTGTCCAACGTCAGCGCGTTCACCCCGAAGTCGCCGACCGCGAAGGCGGACTGGCAGGCCAGCCTGGACCGGCAGCTCGAGTTCTACCAGTGGCTGCAGTCCGCCGACGGCGCCATCGCCGGCGGCGCGACGAACAGCTGGAACGGCAACTACTCGGCGCGGCCGGCCGGCACGCCGACCTTCTACGGTCTCGCGTACGTGGAAGCCCCGGTCTACGCCGACCCGCCGTCCAACCGCTGGTTCGGCATGCAGACCTGGTCGCTGGAACGGCTCGCCGAGCTGTACTACGTGACCGGGAACGCCAAGGCCAAGGCGGTGCTCGACAAGTGGGTGCCGTGGGCGCTGGCGAACACCACCATCGAGGCGGACAGCTTCTCCATCCCCGCCGAGATGGAGTGGTCGGGCGCTCCGGCCACGTGGAACCCGTCCAGCCCGCAGCCGAACACCAACCTGCGCGTCCGGGTCACCGCCCACGGTCAGGACCTGGGCATCGCGGGCTCGTTCGCCAAGCTGCTCACCTACTACGCCGCGAAGTCCGGCAACGCGCAGGCGAAGACGGCGGCCAAGGGGCTGCTCGACGCGATCTGGGCGTACAAGGACGACAAGGGCGTCTCGGTGACCGAGACCCGGGCCGACTACAACCGGATGGACGACGCCTACAACGCCTCCACGGGCCAGGGCATCTACATCCCGCAGGGCTGGCGCGGCGAGATGCCGAACGGCGACGTCATCCAGCCGGGCGTGTCGTTCCTCGACATCCGCTCCTTCTACCGCAGCGACCCGGAGTTCCCGAAGGTCGACGCGTACCTGAAGGGCGGACCCGCGCCCACGTTCAACTATCACCGGTTCTGGGCCCAGGTCGACGTCGCCACCGGCTACGCCGACTACGCCCGGCTCTTCCCCCAGGGGTGATCAGATGAGATTCGTACGCATGGCTGCCGTGGCCCTGTTCGCTGCGGCAGCCGGGATCCTGGCACTACCCAGCTCGCCCGCTCAGGCGCACGGCGCCATCCAGGTGCCGGGTAGCCGTACCTGGTTCTGCTACCAGGACGGGCGCAACCCGCAGACCGGCGCCATCGAGCCCAAGAACGCGGCCTGTGCCGCGGCGGTGGCGCAGAGCGGCGTGAACTCGCTCTACAACTGGTTCGCCGTGCTCCGCTCGGACGGCGCCGGGCGGGTCAACGGATTCCTCCCGGACGGCACGCTGTGCAGCGGGGGGACCGGTGGGCCGTACAACTTCACCGGGTTCAACCTGGCCCGCAACGACTGGCCGACGACCCACCTGACGGCCGGCGCGAACATCAATGTCAAGTACAACAACTGGGCCAAGCACCCCGGCACGTTCTACCTGTACATCACGAAGGACGGGTACGACCCGACCAAGCCGCTGAAGTGGAGCGACCTGGAGCCGACCCCGTTCGACCAGGTCACCAACCCGCCGGCCAACGGCGGGCCGGGCACCGACGACGGCCACTACTACTGGACCGGCCGGCTGCCCGCCGGCAAGACCGGCAAGCACCTGATCTACTCGGTCTGGTCCCGCTCGGACAGCACGGAGACCTTCTACGGCTGCTCGGACGTGGTCTTCGACGGCGGCAACGGTGAGGTCACCGGGATCGGCAACGGCGGCACCCAGTCACCCAGCCCGAGCACCCCGGCCAGCCCGAGCCCGTCCAACCCGCAGCCGTCCAGCCCGAGCCCGTCCAACCCGGGCCCTTCGCCCTCGCACCCGAACCCGGGTACCGGGGGCTGCAGCGCGATGTACTCGATCACGTCCGCCTGGTCGGGCGGGTTCCAGGGTGAGGTGATGGTCCACGCCGGCTCCACGCCGGTGAACGGCTGGAACGTCTCCTGGACCTTCCCCGGCAGCCAGACCCTGGCCCAGGCCTGGAGCGGCAAGGCGACCGCCAGCGGCTCGCTCGTCACGGTGACGAACGAGTCGTGGAACGCCTCGGTCCCGGCGAACGGTCATGTCACGTTCGGGTTCCTCGCCTCCGGGGCGACGGCGCCGCAAGTCAACAACCTGACCTGCACAACTGCCTGACCTTCGGGTATTGATCACCGGCTCTCGGTGGTGCGACAACCGTCACACCACCGGGGGCCGGTACGCCTTTCAGCGGCTTGACGGCGCGAGCGGCCGTTCCTTAATTTGTCGCCATAAAGCGAAATAACTTTCTCATCGGTATGGCGGGGAGCGGGGGCGTACCCGGGCCGGGCAGCTGGGCTGCCCTCGGCCGGGCCACCTCCCGGCGAGCCCTGCTGCTCGGCGGTGCCGGCACTGTCCTGCTGGCCGCCACACCCGGCGCCGCCGGTCAGCGCAACCCGGTCCGCGAAGCGCCGACCCGGGTCGCGACCTGGGCGACCGCGCCGACCGCGGTCAAACCCGGCCAGGTGATCACGGTGGCGAACCAGACGATACGGCAGGTCGTCCACCTCAGCGTCGGCGGAGACCGGCCCTGCGTCACCCTGACCAACACGTTCGGCACCAGCGCGGTACGCATCGCCACCGCCCGGATCGCGCTGCGGCGGGGGACCTTCGACAGCGTCGCGACCGTCCCGGGCACCGGACGGCAGTTGACCTTCGGTGGGCGTACCGAGGCTGTTCTCCCGGCCGGCGGCACCCTGACCAGCGACCCCGCCGACCTGATCCTGCCGCCCGGCGGCGACCTGGTGATCAGCCTGTACCTGCCGGAGCCGGCCCCGATCGGCACGGTCAGCCCGCAGTCCTTCCAGTCCACGCTGATCGGCGACGGCGACATGACCTTCGCCACCGAGCCGTTCGCGGGCTCGTGGGTCGGCCGCTACCTGCTGCTCTCCGGGGTCACCGTGCGGGCCAGCCGCTCGGCCGCGTCGATCGCCGCGCTCGGTGACTCGATCACCGTGGGCGTGCGGACCCAGCTCAACACCAACCACCGCTGGACCGACCTGCTCGCCACCCGGCTGCGCCTGCACGATCCGGACCGCGACGATCCGGGCATCAACGACGTACGCTTCACCGGCGCGGAGACCGGCGCGGAGACCGTCGCCGGGTCCGGTGCGGGGTCCGGCTCCGTCCCGGCGGGCCGGCTCGCGCAGCACGGCCAGGTCCGCAAGCCGGGCCTGCTCCGGCAGCGGGGCGTGCTGAACCTCGGGCTCAGCGGCAACCGTCTGCTCGTCGGGTTCGAGCAGCCCACCGGGCGCTCCGGGGAACGCGCGCACGCCGGGCCGTCCGCGGTCCGCCGCCTCGAACGTGACGTGCTGGAGCAGTCCGGGGTGCGCTACCTGATCACGCTGATCGGGGTGAACGACCTCGGCCAGACGCCGGGCACCACCGCTGAGGACCTGATCGCCGGGCACCGGGAGATCATCAGTCGCGGCCGCCGCGCCGGGTTGCGCGTCTACGGCGGCACCCTCCTGCCGTTCGGCGGGGCCCGCAGCACGTACGACAACGCGCGCAACCGGGTTGAGCGCGAGCGGTTCAACACCTGGATGCGGACCTCGGGCGAGTACGACGCGGTGATCGACTTCGACGCGGCGATCCGCGACCCGCGGGACCCGCGGCGGATGCTCGCGGCCTACGACTGCGGTGACCACCTGCACCCGAACGACGCCGGCATGGGAGCGCTGGCCGCGGCAGTGCCGCTGGCACTCTTCGCCTGACCACACCCCCGGAGCCAGGTGAGTTCCACCGGCCGACGTGAGCGCTGTCTCAGCTGATGATCAGCGGGTGACAGCGCCAACGCGCGGCTGAGGCCGCTGTTTCGGCCTCTTCGATCACTCAGCCGCCCGGCAGCGCTGTCTGCCGGGCGATGGGACAGCATGACCGCGCGGCCGGGTGATCAACCGTGCCCGAAACGCGGCGTCAGCCGCGCGCTGGCGACGTCACGTCCACTCCCGGCACCGCCGGTCAAACCGAGCAGCGGAGCCGCCGGCAGTGCGAGCCGCCGGCAGTGCAGGGTCCGCCGGGCCGGAAAGCACGCCTGAGCGGCGGCCGGACAGCGCGAGCCGCCGCCCACGCCCGCCTGATCCGCGAAGCGGGCCTGAGCCACCCGCGAAGCGTGCCTGAGCGGCGGCCGGACTGCGCGAGCCGCCACCCACGCCCGCCTGATCCGCGAAGCGTGCCTGAGCGGCGGCCGGACTGCGCGAGCCGCCGCCCACGCCCGCCTCACCCGCGAAGCGGGCCTGAGCCACCCGCGAAGCGTGCCTGAGCGGCGGCCGGACTGCGCGAGCCGCCGCCCACGCCCGCCTGATCCGCGAAGCGGGCCTGAGCGGCGGCCGGACTGCGCGAGCCGCCGCCCACGCCTGCCTGATCCGCGAAGCGGGCCTGAGCGGCGGCCGGACTGCGCGAGCCGCCGCCCACGCCTGCCTGATCCGCGAAGCGTGCCTGAGTGGCGGCTGGGCAGTGCGAGCCGCCGGCGGGGCGGGTTTCCCGGGTGGGTAGGCGTGGCTGAGTGGCGGCTGGGCAGTGCGAGCCGCCGGCGGGGCGGGTTTCCCGGCTGGGAAAGCGTGGCTGAGTGGCGGCTGGGCAGTGCGAGCCGCCACCCACGCACGCTTCACCGCCCCCTGGAAGCATGCCTGAGCGGCGGCTGGGCAGTGCGAGCCGCCAGCAGAGCGGGTTTCCCGGGGCAGGACCCAGGCGTGGTCCTGGGCCATCAGGAAGGACCCGCCACCGCGGCTGGTGGCCGGGCGAGATGCGAGACGGGCCGGCCTGCGTGACAAGTGATCGAGTGGGAGCGAAGCCAGGCGGACGGCCCCGGAACAAGCGGACGGCCGGGCGATCTTGAGCCTGGGAGCGGGCCGGCCGGACTGGATTGAGCTTGAGCGGGAGCGAGGCTGGCCGGATTTAGGCCGGAGCGGGATTGATTGGCGCGAGGACGGGGAACGTGGGTCCGGGGCGCCGGGAACGACCATCGGCCGCCCCCGGCATCGCCCCCCATGGACGCTGTGGCGCCCACGAATCCCCGTGGTGCTCGTGGACGCCGGACCATGTTGCCGACAACGGTTTGCAAAACGATTGCATCGTGGGTGATCGTGTCACCTCCGACAGAGGTTCACGGGGGACGAACGGATGCGGTGGCGGCTGCTGGGGCACATGCGGCTGGTCGACGAGGCCGGCGCCGAGTCCGGATTTGATCTCGGTCCGGGCAAGCAGCGGTGTGTCCTCGCCGCGTTGCTGCTCACCCCGCGCCAGGTGGTGCCGGTGAGCACCCTCATCGACCGGGTCTGGGGTGAGGCGCCGCCGCTCTCCCGCACACCGATCGCCCCGTACGCCACCCGCCTGCGCCGCATCCTCGACCCGGTGTTCGGCCCGGACACCCTCCGGTACGCGGCCGGCGGCTACCTGATCGACTGCGAACCCGACCTGGTGGACCTGCACCGGTCCCGCCGCCGGGTGTTCGAGGCACGCGCCGCCGAGGAGGCCGGCGACCTGCAGCGAGCCGGAACGCTGCTGCTCGAGGCGCTGGAGGACTGGGGCGACGAGGCGCTCACCGGGGTGCCGGGCGCCTGGGCCGAACGGGTCCGCTACACCCTCGCCCGGGAGAAACTCGACGTGCTCGCCCGGCTGGGCCGCACCGCGCTGCGACTGGGCCGGGCTGAGGAGACTGCTGAACGGCTGGCCCCGTACGCGGCCGAGCACCCGACCGTCGAAGCCCTCATCACGGTGCAGATGAACGCCCTGGTCGCGGCGGGCCGTCCGGCGCAGGCTCTGGAACTGTTCGCCCGCACCCGCGACGCGATCGCCGAGGAACTCGGCAGCGAACCAGGCCCGGAACTCACCACCTTGCACACCCGCATCCTCCGCGGCGACGGCCGGGACGCGACCACCCCGGCACCCGAGCCGTGGCGCCCACTGCCGGGCGCGCCGGCCCAGCTCCCGGCCGACGCCGTCGCTTTCACCGGCCGCGCCCCCCAGCTCGCCGACCTGGACCGAGCGCTGCTGTCCTCAGAGCCGCCGTTTCCGGTGCCGCCGCCCGCATCGCCGCCGCATTCGGCGCTGTCGGCCGGTGCGCCCTCGTATTCCGCGCTGCCGCCCGGGCCGCTGTTTCCGAGTCCGCGAGCAGGGTCGCTGCCGGAGCCGGCGTCCGGCGGCGTGCGGGTTGCTGTCGTCACCGGCCCGCCCGGGGTGGGCAAATCGGCCCTGGCTGCCCATTGGGGACATCGGGCGCGGCACCGCTTCCCGGACGGTCAGCTCTACCTCAACCTGCGCGGCTTCGACCGCTCCGGCGAGGTGATGAGCCCGGCCGAGGCGGCCCGCAATCTGCTCGTGACACTCGCCCCGAACCGGCCCGTCCCGGCCGGCCTCGACGCCCGGACCGGCCTGCTGCGCAGCCTGCTCGCCGGCCGCCGGGTGCTGCTCGTGCTCGACAACGCCCGCGACGCCGACCACGTGCGGCCCCTGCTGCCCGGAACCGGCGGCTGCGCGGTCCTGGTGACCAGCCGCGACCGGCTCACCGGCCTGGTCGCCTCGCACGGCGCGCTGCCGGTCTCGCTCGGGGCGCTCGACGACGAGCAGGCGACGGACCTGCTCGCCGGGCGACTGGGCGCCGGCCGGCTCGCCGCTGACCCCTGCACGGTGGCCACGCTGCTCGAAGCGACGGCCGGCCTGCCGCTCGCGCTGGTCACCGTGGCCGCGCGGGCGGCACTGCGGGCCGGCCAGCCGCTCGCCGAGCTGGCCGCCGAGATCTCCGGCGCCGGGCTCGACGGCCTGCGCGGCCCGGACGAGGCGACCGACCCGGGCAGCGTCTTCTCCTGGTCGTACCGGGCACTGAGCCCGGCCGCCGCCCGCCTGTTCCGGCTCTTCGGCGCCTTCCCCGGCCCCGACATCTCCATGGCGGCCCTCAGCTCCCTGGCCGGCGAAGCATCGAAAGCGTCGGCGGAGAGAGTGCCGGGAGAGGGCGTGGCGGCAAGGGAAGCGGCGGCAGAGGAGCTGGCCGCAGGGGGAGTGGTAGGAGAGGAGGAGAAGGAGGCAGGGAGAGCGGCGGCAAACGAAGCGCCCGCAGGGGGAGCCGCGGCAGAGACGGCGGCGGCAAACGAAGCGCCCGCAGAGGGAGCGGCAGCGGAAGCCGCGGACGGTGCAGGCGCCGGACGTGCAGGGACGAGGCAGAGCCTTGCGGAGCTGGTGGCGGCCAACCTGATCAGCGAACACCGGCCCGGCCGTTTCGTCATGCATGATCTGCTTCGGGCGTACGCCGCCGGTCTGTTGACGCCCGGGGAACGCGGCCTCGCGCTGAACCGCCTGCTGGACCACCATCTGCACACCGGCCATGCGGCCGCGCTGCGGCTCGACCCGCAGCGGGAACCGCTGACGCTGCCGCCGCCCAGCGTGACGCCGGAACCGATCGTCGATGAGGCCGCCGCGCTGGAATGGCTCGGCGCCGAGCACGACAACCTGATGGCGCTGATCCGGACGTGCGGCGACGTCGGGGACTACGGCTGGCAGCTGCCCTGGGTGCTGATCGACTTCCTGGACCGGCAGGGGCACTGGGACGACTGGATCGCGGTGGAGGAGATCGCCGTCGCCGCCGCCCGCCGCCGTGGGCAGGCCCGCGCGGAAGCGCTCGCCCAGCGGGTGCTGGCGCGCGGGTACGTGCAGTTGGGCCGCTACGACGAGGCGGAACCGCACTACGCCGAGGCGGACCGGCTCTATCAGGCGACCGGTGATCCGGTCGGGGAGGCGCACACGCTGTTCAGCATCAGCTGGATGCGGGAGCAGCAGGGCCGCTACGACGACTGTCTGCGGCACACCACCCGGGCGCTGGAGCTGTACCGGGCGGCCGGGCACCGGGTCGGTGAGGCGCGGGCGCTCAACGCGCTCGGCTGGTATCTGGGGCATCACGGCCGCTACGACCTCACCCTGCGGCACTGCAGGGCCGCGCTGCGACTGCAGCACGAGCTGGGGGACCGGTACGGCGAAGCCGCCGCCTGGGACAGCATCGGCTGGGCGCACCACCACCTCGGCGACCACGAGCAGGCGGTGGCGGGTTACCGGCGGGCCCTCGAGCTGTACCGGGCCGCCGGGGACCTGCTCAACGAGGCGGAGATCCGGGAGCACCTCGGCGACGCGCACGCCGCGGCCGCCGACCGGGACGCCGCGGGCCGGCAGTGGCGCAAGGCGCTCGCGCTGCTGGAGAAGCTCGACCACCCGGGGGCCGCCACATTGCGGGCCAAGCTCAGCCGCTGAAGCGTTCCGGATCGCCGGCGCCGACCCGCAGGATCTCCGCGGCGCCCTCGGACAGGTCGATCACGGTGGTCGGCTCGGTGCCGCACTCGCCGGAGTCGACGACCGCGTCCACCGAGTGGTCCAGGGCCTCCTTGATCTCCCAGCCCTGGGTCATCGGCTCCGGTTCGCCGGGCAGCAGCAGGGTGCTGGAGACCAGTGGCTCACCGAGTTCGGCCAGGATCGCCTGGGCGGTGGTGTGCGCGGTGATGCGTACCCCCACGGTCTTCTTCTTGGGGTGCAGCAGCCGCCGCGGCACCTCCTTGGTGGCCGGCAGAATGAAGGTGTACGGCCCCGGCGTGGACGCCTTCACCGCGCGGAACAGCGCATTGTTGATCTGCACGAACTGTCCGAGCTGCGCGAAGTCGTGGCACATCAGGGTGAAGTGGTGCCGGTCGTCCAGATGCCGGATCGCGCGGATCCGGTCCAGCCCGTCCTTGTTGCCCATCCGGCAGCCGAGCGCGAAACACGAATCGGTCGGATAGGCGATCAGCCCGTCCGCGCGAATCAGGTCCACGATCTGGTGGATGCTCCGCGGCTGCGGATTGTCCGGGTGCACGTCGAAATACTTCGCCACTCGGACCAGCTTAGGGTCTGATCATGGACCCCGTTTACCGGCCAGCCGTCCGAGTGATCTGTTTCGACGCCGACGGACGGATTCTGCTGATGCACTGGGAGGATCCGTCCAACGGTTCCCGGCTCTGGGAACCGCCCGGCGGCGGCATCGAACCAGGGGAGACGCCGCTGGAAACGGCCCGGCGCGAGCTTTCCGAGGAGACCGGGCTCGATCCCGCGGCGATCGGCCCGGACTTCGTCGACGTGCATCGCGACACCTGGTGGAAAGGCCGGCGTTTCGCCGGCGACGAACAATTCTTCACCGCCCGCTACGGCACGTCGCGGCCGCAGGTGGTCCGGGAGGGATTGCTGGCGTACGAGCAGAGCGAGCTCCTGGAACACGCGTGGGTGTTGCCCGCCGATCTGAATTCGCTGCCGGACCGCCTGGAGCCGCCGAATCTCGCCGAGATCTGCG
Source organism: Actinoplanes sp. NBC_00393 (assembly GCF_036053395.1). Lineage (NCBI taxonomy): Bacteria > Bacillati > Actinomycetota > Actinomycetes > Micromonosporales > Micromonosporaceae > Actinoplanes > Actinoplanes sp. NBC_00393. The sequence goes on from NZ_CP107942.1 coordinate 686,291, forward strand.
CCGCGTTCACCAGTTGACGGCGATGTATTTCGACTCGAGGTATTCGAGCAGCCCGTCGTGCCCGCCCTCACGGCCGATGCCGCTCTGCTTGACGCCACCGAACGGCGCTGCCGGGTCGCTGACCAGGCCCCGGTTCAGACCGACCATGCCGGCCTCGATCGCCTCGCTCACCCGCAGGCCGCGGGCCAGGTCGCCGGTGTAGACGTACGCCACCAGCCCGAACTCGGTGTCGTTGGCGAGCCGGACCGCCTCGTCCTCGCTGTTGAACGTCACGATCGGCGCGACCGGCCCGAAGATCTCCTCGCGCAGGATCGGCGCGTCCGCCGCCACGCCGGTCAGCACCGTCGGCGGGTAGTAGAAGCCGGCGCCGTCCGGGCGGCTGCCACCGGTCACCGCGACCGCGCCGCCGTCCAGCGCGCCGCGGACCAGCCCGTCCACCTTGGCCACGGTGTCCTCGTTGACCAGCGGGCCGACCTGCGTCTTCTCGTCCGTGCCAGGCCCGACGACCAGGCCGGACATGCGCTGCGCCAGCCGGCGGGAGAACTCCTCGGCGACCGTCGACTCGACGTAGAACCGGTTCGCCGCGGTGCACGCCTCGCCACCGTTGCGCATCTTGGCGATCATCGCGCCCTCGATGGCGGCGTCCAGGTCGGCGTCGCCGAAGACCACGAACGGCGCGTTGCCGCCCAGCTCCATCGACGTGTTCACCACGTTCTCGGCGGCCTGGGCGAGCAGGATCCGGCCCACCTCGGTGGAGCCGGTGAACGACAGCTTGCGGACCCGCGGGTCGCGCAGCATCGTCGCGACCACCTTGCCGGAGCTGCGGGACGGCAGCACGTTGACCACGCCTTCCGGCACCCCGGCCTCGGCGAGGATCGCGGCCATGGCCAGCGCGGTCAGCGGGGTGTCGCTGGCCGGTTTCAGGATCACCGTGCAGCCGGCGGCCAGGGCCGGGCCGATCTTGCGGGTGGCCATCGCGGCCGGGAAGTTCCACGGCGTCACCAGCACGCACACGCCGACCGGCTGGCGGACCACGATGATCCGGTTCGCGCCGGACGGCGCGGTCGCGACAACGCCCTCGCCACGGACCGCCTCCTCGGCGAACCAGCGGAAGAACTCGGCCGCGTACGTCACCTCGCCCTTCGCGTCGACCAGGGCCTTGCCGTTCTCCAGGCTGATCATCTTCGCGAGTTCCCCGGCCCGCTCGGTCATCAGCTCGAACGCCTTGCGCAGCACCTCTCCGCGTACCCTCGGGGGCGTCGCCGCCCAGGCCGGGCCCGCTGCCGCCGCCGCGTCCACCGCGGCGATCGCGTCCGCCTCGCTGCCGTCCGCGACCGAGGCGATGGTGTCGCCGGTCGCCGGATCGAGCACGTCGAAACGGCTGCCCGCCGAGGCCGGCACCCACTTGCCACCGATGAACAGTTCGGTCTCCACAGCAGCTCCCTCAGATCGGTTCCGCCCCTAGCATTCTCCGGATCTCCCCGGCCCGCCACGCATCGGGCACACTGAGCTGATGGCCGAGCCCGTGACCGACTGGTGGCGGGACGGGGTCGTCTATCAGGTCTATCCGCGTTCCTTCGCGGACGCTTCCGGGGACGGGGTGGGCGATCTCGCAGGCCTGACGGCCCGCCTCGGGCACATCGCCGGATTGGGCGCCGACGCGATCTGGCTGACGCCGTTCCAGCGCTCACCCCAGAAAGATCATGGGTACGACGTGAGCGACTACACCGACGTCGATCCGCTCTTCGGTGACCTGCCGGCCTTCGACGCGCTGCTGGCCCGGGCCCACGAGCTGGGCCTGCGGGTGATCATCGACGTGGTGCCGAACCACTGCTCGTCGGAGCATCCGCTCTTCCAGAAGGCGCTGGCCGGGGACCCGGACGCGCGGGCCCGTTTCCATTTCGCCGACGTTCCGAACAACTGGCCCAGCGTCTTCGGCGGGCCGGCCTGGAGTCAGGCGCCGGACGGCGCCTGGTACCTGCATCTGTACGCGCCGGAGCAGCCGGACTTCAACTGGCGGGACCCGCGGACCGCGCCGTTCTTCGACGAGGTGCTGCGGTTCTGGTTCGACCGGGGCGTCGACGGGATGCGCATCGACGTGGCGCACGGTCTGTTCAAGGCACCTGGCCTGCCGTCGCTGCCGGCGGGCGTCGAGCCGGAGCCGGGCCGGCTGCGGGGCAACCCGTACGCCTGCGACCAGCCGGAGACACCCGTGCTCTTCGAGCGGTGGCGGGCGCTCGCGGACGCGTACGATCCGCCCCGCGCCCTGATCGGCGAGGTGAACCTGGACCCGGAGCGGGCCGCCCGCTACGTCGCGCCGAACCGGCTGCACCAGGCGTTCGCCTTCGGCTTCGTGATCGCCCCGTGGGACGCCCGTGCCTGGCGGGAGACCGGGGAGCGGCTGCTGCGCCATCCACCGGTCACCTGGGTCGTGGAGAACCACGACGTGATCCGGACACCCACCCGCTACGGCAGCGTGGCCCGCGCCCGGGCAGCCCTGCTCACGGTCCTCGGGCTGCCCGGCGCGGCGTACCTGTACCAGGGCCAGGAGTTCAGCCTGCCCGAGGTGGACGTGCCGGAGGCCGCCCGGCAGGACCCGGCGTGGCAGCGCTCCGGCATGTGCCGGGACGGCTGCCGGGTCCCGCTGCCCTGGCCCGGCGGTTTCTCCCCACCGGGCGCCGCGCCGCCGTGGCTGCCGGTCCCGGCCGGCTGGGACGAGCATCTGACCTCGCCCACGCTCGCGCTGTGCCGGGAGGCGGTGGCGCTGCGCAAACACCTGCACACCGACGGCGTGCTGCGGTCCGGCGACCCGGTGGAGTGGTCGGTCGACGGCGACGACCGGCTGCTCGCCCGCCGCCCGAACTTGACGCTGGTGGTGGCCATGGGTTCGGGCCCGGTGCCGCTGCCGCCCGGCACGCTGCTGCTGGCTAGCGAGCCGCTGACCGCGGACGGTCTGCTGGCCCGCGACGCCGCCGCCTGGCTCGCCCCTTAGCGGATCGGCTTGCGCATGCGGACCAGCGGGACCGGCACCCCGCCCCGGTCGTCTGCCAGGTGCTCGACGACCTCGAAACCGGCCGCGGTGTAGAGCGGCTGCCCGGAGAGGGTGCCCATCAGCTCCAGCGTGGTGAAGCCCTCCTCGGCCGCCGCCTTCTCGCAGGCGTCCAGGATCATCCGGCCGATGCCGCGGCGGGCGTGCCCGGGGTCGGTGTACATGGCCCGCACCTTCGCCGGGTCCCGGGCCGGGTCGAGCAGGGCGGCGTCGCGGCCGGCGGAGTGGTCGCCGCCGTAGAGGGTGGCCCGCCGGCTCCAGCCGCCGCAGCCGACGATCGTCCGGCCGTCCTCGACGACGAAGTAGGTGCCGTCGTCGACGAGCTGCGTGTCCATGCCCATGATCGCGTGGCTCGCGGCGATCTGCGCCTGGTCGAGGAAGTCCTTCTGCAGCACGGCGATCGCCGCGGCCATCAGCTCCCGCAGCCGCGGCAGGTCGTCGTGGGTGGCCACCCGGATGGTCAACGTCATGCGCTCATTCTCGTCTCGGGTCGCGCGCCCCGGGTGGCGGGCTTACCGTCGGTACAAGTTCTCCGTCATCGATGCGTAACGGGGAGGTCATCATGACGACGAGGTCACGATGGGCAGCGGCGGCCGCCGCTCTGCTGCTCGCCACCACGACAGCGGCGTGCGGCGACGACGGCGGCGGTGACGAGGGCGGTGGCACGCTCACCGTCTGGAGCCTGGAGAACCTGACCGACCGGGTGCAGGCGACCCAGAAGATCATCGACGGGTTCACCGCGGCCACCGGCATCCAGGTGAAGCTGGTCGCGACCGACGAGAACCAGTTCAGCAGCCTGATCACCTCCGCGGCCGCGGCCGGGACGCTGCCCGACGTGATCGGCGCGCTGCCGCTGGCGGCGGTCGCGCAGATGGCGACGAACGAACTGGTCGACACCGACGCGAACAAGGCCGTCGTCGATCAGCTCGGCACCGGCACGTTCTCCGCCCGGGCGCTGGAGCTGACCACCCAGGACGGCGCGCAGCTGTCGGTGCCGTCGGACGGCTGGGCGCAGCTGCTCTTCTACCGCACGGACCTGTTCGAGCAGGCCGGGCTGGCCGCCCCGGAGACGTACGAGGCGATCCGCGCCGCCGCGCAGAAGCTGAACTCGAAGGACGTCGCCGGGATGACGCTGGCCACGGTCGGGAACGACTCGTTCACCCAGCAGACCTTCGAGAACCTGGCGCTCGGCAACAACTGCCAGCTGGTCGACGACGCCAAGAACGTGCAGCTCGCCTCGCCGCAGTGCGTCGAGACCTTCCAGCTCGTCTCCGACGTGCTGAAGAACTGGTCGGTGCCGGGCGCGCAGGACGTCGACACCACCCGCGCGACGTACTTCTCCGGCAAGGCCGCCATGGTGATCTGGTCGTCGTTCCTGCTCGACGAGCTGGCCGGGCTGCGCAACGACGCCCTGCCCACCTGCCCGCAGTGCAAGAGCGACCCGGCCTGGCTGGCGAAGAACACCGGCGTGGTCACCGCGATCGCCGGGCCGCAGGGGCAGCCGGCCCAGTTCGGTGAGATCACCACCTGGACCATCACGAAGGACGGCCCGCGCACCGACGCGGCGAAGAAGTTCGTGGCCTACATGATGAACGAGGGCTACACGGACTGGCTCGGCATCGCCCCGGAGGGCAAGTTCCCGGTACGCAAGGGCACCGCCGAGGAGGCGGAGAAGTTCACCACCGCCTGGAACAAGCTGCCGGCCGGCGTGGACACCAAGAAGCCGCTCGCCGGCATCTACCCGGCCGAGGTGCTGACCGCCCTGCAGAAGAGCCCGGACACGTTCCAGCGCTGGGGCTTCCCGCAGAAGCAGGGCGCGCTGGTCGGCGCCACCCTCGGCGAGCTGCCCGTGCCGAAGGCGATCAACAGCCTGGCGAGCGGGGAGCTCGATGCGGCCGGTGCGGCGGAACGGGCGGCGGAGGACGTCAAGACGATCCAGAAGTCCCTCGAGTGAGCGTCACGACCGAGCGGCCGCCGGCTCCGGAGGAGGGTCAGCGGCCGGCGAAGAAGCAGTTGACCGCCCGGCAACGGGAGAACCGGGCGGGGCTGGCGTACCTCTCACCGACCTTGATCGTGGTCCTGGTCGTCGTGGTGCTGCCGATCCTGTGGACCGTCATGCTGGCGTTCCAGCGGATCCGGTTGATCAATCTGCGCCGGGCCGGGGTGTTCGGCGAGTACAGCCTGGCGAACCTGGAGACGGTGCTGACCTCACCGGGCTTCTGGTCGTCGCTCTGGACCACGGTGATCTACACGGTCGGCTCCACGTTCGGGTCGATCGTGTTCGGCCTGATCGCGGCGCTCGCCCTGCGGGCCCCGTTCCGGGGCCGCACCCTGGTGCGCGCTTCGGTGCTGCTGCCGTACGTCGCTCCGGTGGTGGCCGTGACGTTCGTGTGGAACGTCCTGCTCAGCCCGCAGTTCGGCCTGGCCAACGACTGGGGCGTGCGGTTCCTCGGCTGGGACCGGCCGATCGCCTTCCTCAGCCAGCGGGAGTACGCCCTCAACCTCCTCGGCTGGCAGGTCGACATCCCGCTCGCCCTGCTCACCGTGATCGTCTTCGAGTCGTGGCGGTACTTCCCGTTCGCGTTCCTGTTCCTGCTGGCCCGCCTCCAGGCGGTCCCGCACGAGCTGGAGGAGGCGGCCCGGGTGGACGGCGCCGCGCCGACCCAGGTCTTCCGGCACGTGCTGCTGCCGCAGCTGAGCGCGGTGATCGCGCTGCTCTGCGTGCTGCGGTTCATCATGACGTTCAACAAGTTCGACGACGTCTACCTGCTCACCGGCGGCGGCGCCGGAACAGAGGTGGTGAGCGTACGCGTCTACGAGTTCCTCACCGCGCGGTTCGACGTCGGCGCCGCGGCCGCCCAGGCGCTGGTCCTGGCCCTCGGCCTGGTCGTCCTGCTCGCCATCTATCTGCGCTTCCTCGCGCCCCGGGTGGAAGGGGACCAGGACTGATGGACCGGGCCACCGTCGAGACCCGTGCGCTGCGGGTGCTGCGACCGATCGTGATCACCGTGCTGATCCTCGTCACGGTCTTCCCGTTCCTGTACATGCTGCTGCTCTCGGTCCGCCCGATCGAGGAGCTGCTGCAGAACCCGGGCCGGCTCTGGATCGGGCCGTCCGAGTGGACCACGCGCACCTACCGGGAGGTGCTCACCTCCGCGGACAGCGGCGGGCAGGGCTTCCTGCGGTTCCTGGCCAACTCGGCGATCGTGTCGCTGGCCGCCACCGCGGTCACCCTGCTGGTGTCCATCCCCGGGGCGTACGCGGTGAGCCGCATGCGCTTCGTCGGCCGCCGCCACGTGCACTTCCTGTTCCTCGCCGTCTACCTGTTCCCGTCGATCCTGCTGGCGATCCCGCTGTTCGTCCTGTTCACGCGCCTCGGGCTGCGCGGCTCGCTGGGCGGGCTGACGCTGGTGTACATCGCGCAGACCGTGCCGGTCTCGATCTACATGCTGCGCAACTACCTGTCCACGATCCCGGAGAGCCTGGAGGAGGCCGCCGCGCTCGACGGGTACAGCCGGCTCCAGACGCTGCGCAAGGTCGTGCTGCCGCTGGCCGCTCCGGCCGTGATGGCGAACGCGCTCTACGTCTTCATGATCGCCTGGAACGAATTCCTGTTCGCCCTGCTCTTCCTGGTCGAGGACCGCGCCGACTGGACAGTCTCGCTGGGCCTGGCGCAGCTCTCCGGCGGGATCGAGGTGAGCAAGACCGTGCTGATGGCCGGTTCCGTCGTCCTCACCCTGCCGATTGTGATCATCTTCTTCGCGGCCGAGCGCCTCCTCACCGAGGGGCTGACGGCCGGCGCGGACAAGGGGTGACGGGTCTGACATGCGGTGACTACGGACGGTGAATGTTTGGCAGTCACGCGTGATAAATGAATAATCTTGTCCTCTGGCCCCCCTCCCGAGGTTGCATCGGTGGCGCCCTGGCCGATACTTGGCGGACCGTTCAGCGGCCCACCGCAGCTCGGGATACCCCCTGAGAGGACATCTATCGCGATGCGCAAGTCTTTGGTCGCTCTGGCCGCCGCCGGCCTCCTCGCATCCGGAATGCTCACGGCATGTGATGACGGCGCCGACCCCGGTGACAACGGCGACAACGGCGCGGCGACCACCCCGGGCAAGACGTCCGGCAAGGGCGGTATCGGTGTGATCCTGCCGGACACCAAGAGCTCGCAGCGGTGGAGCACCGACGACCCGCGGTACCTGCAGGCGGCGTTCGACGCGGCCAAGGTGCCGGCCCAGATCGTCAACGCCGAGGGCGACAAGGAGAACTTCAAGCGCCTCGCCGAGGGCCTGCTGGACGACGGCGTCAAGGTGCTGGTCATCGCGAACCTGGACTCGGGCAGCGGCAAGGCGGTGATCGACAACGCGAAGGCGCGGGGGGTGTCGGTCATCGACTACGACCGGATGACCCTCAACGGCGGCGCCGACTACTACGTCAGCTTCGACAACGAGCAGGTCGGCAAGCTGCAGGCCACGCACCTGAAGTCGTGCCTGAAGGCGAAGAAGACGAGCGGCACCCCGGTCGTCGCCGAGCTCAACGGGTCGCTGACGGACAACAACGCCACCCTGTTCAAGAACGGCTACGACAGCGTCCTGCAGCCGATGTACGACAGCGCGCAGTACATCAAGGGCCCGGACCAGTTCGTCCCGGACTGGGACAACGACGAGGGCCGCGAGATCTTCGCCCAGATGCTCAAGCAGTTCCCGAACATCGACGGCGTGCTGGCCGCCAACGACGGGCTCGGCAACGCGGTCATCGAGGTGCTGAAGGAGAAGAAGCTCAACGGGCGGGTGCCGGTCACCGGCCAGGACGCCACCGTCGAGGGCCTGCAGAACATCCTCGCCGGCGACCAGTGCATGACGGTCTACAAGTCGATCAAGAAAGAGGCCGACGCGGCCGCGACCCTGGCCATCGAGCTCTACAAGGGCAACAAGCCGGTGGTGGGACCCAAGATCAAGGACCCGGAGTCGGGCGCTTACGTGCCGTTCCTGTCCCAGGCGCCGGTGGCGATCACCGTCAAGAACATCAAGACGGTGATCAACGACGGCTTCGTCACGAAGCAGGCGCTCTGCACCAAGGAGTACCAGCAGCTGTGCCGCGAGGCCGGGATCAAGTGACCGGGTAGTCCCGCTTCACCAGGGCCGGCAGGCCCGCCCCGTCCGCTCAGTCGTCAGTCGGCGATCCTGATCCGGACCCGGCGGTTCTGCCGGCCCTTGCTCTCCACCTTGACGACCTCGACCCGGCCCACCTGCGCGGTGGAGGCGACATGCGTGCCGCCGTCGGCCTGCACGTCCAGGCCGACGATGTCGATCACGCGGATCTCCGGGCTCTCCAGCGGCGGCAGGGCGTCCTGGGTGCGGACCAGCGTCGGGATGGCCAGGGCCTCCTCACGGGGCAGCACCCGGGCGACGATCTTGCGGTCGGCGGCGATCTCCGCGTTGACCGCGTCCTCCAGGGTCTGCTTGAAGCCGGGCGGCACCTCGGGCAGGTTGAAGTCCATCCGCGCCTCGCCGGGCTGCATGTTCCCGCCGGTCACCAGCGCGCCGAAGTCACGGAACACGGCGCCGCAGAGGATGTGCAGGCCGGAATGCGTACGCATCAGGCTGCTGCGCCGGGCGTCGTCGAGCGCGCCCCGCACCGTCGTCCCGGCCGCGGGCACCGGATCGCCGGGCGCGGGGATCAGGAAGAGGTCGTCCGCCTTGCGCGTGTCGACGATCCGGGTCTGCACGCCCTCCCAGAGCAGCACGCCGTGGTCGGGCGGCTGGCCTCCGCCGCCCGGGTAGAAAGCCGAGCGGTCCAGGACGATTCCGGCCTCCGGGTCGGCCGGATCCGACCACATGACCGTGCAGTCCCACTCGCGTACCGTCGGGTCGATCCAGTCCAGACGCTCCGTCATGGGTCCGACTTTAGGACAGAATCTCCTTGACCTGGGGGATCACCTGCGTGCCGTACAGCTCGACGCAGGTCATCAGGCGGTCGTGCGGGAGGGTCCCGTGCGAGTACTTCAGGTCGAAGCGGTCGATGCCGAGGGCCTGCACGGTGTCCGCGATCTTTCGGGCGACCGTGGTGGGGGAGCCGACGTGCCAGGCGCCCTCGGTGATGTCCGCCTCGAACCGGTCCCGGGTGATCGCCGGCCAGCCGCGCTCCCGGCCGATCCGGTCCAGCATCCGCCGGGCGTGCGGCCAGAGCACGTCGACCGCCTCCTGGTCGGTGGCGGCCACGAAACCCGGGCAGTGTACGGCGATCGGCTGCTCTTCCTGGCCCAGCTCCTTGAGCGCGCGGTGGTAGAGCTCGACGTACGGCGCGAACCGGGCCGGCGCGCCACCGATGATCGCGAGGACCAGGGGCAGGCCGTACCGGGCGGCGCGGACCACCGACTCGGGGCTGCCACCGACCCCGATCCAGGTGCGCAGCCGGCCGGACTCGGTCTTCGGGTAGACGTGCTGGTCCTTCAGCGGCGGGCGGTTCGAGCCGGCCCAGGTCACCGGACCCTCGTCCAGCAGGTGCGTCATCAGGTCGAGCTTCTCGCTGAACAGCCGCTCGTAGTCGGCCAGGTCGTAGCCGAAGAGCGGGAACGACTCGGTGAACGAGCCGCGGCCCAGGATGATCTCAGCCCGCCCGTTCGACACCGCGTCGAGAGTGGCGAAGCGCTCGTACACGCGTACCGGATCGTCGGAACTGAGAACCGTGACCGCGGTGCCCAGGGTGATCCGCTCGGTGCGCGCGGCGATCGCCGCCAGCACGATCTCCGGTGAAGAGATCGCGTAGTCGTCGCGGTGGTGCTCGCCGACGCCGAACGCGTCGATCCCGAGCCGGTCGGCGAGCACGGCCTGCTCGACCACGTTGCGGATGACCTGGGCGTAGGAGGTGTCGCTGGTGACGTCGCCGAACGTGTCGAGACCGAATTCCATCAGCCGAGCCTAGCGGCGCCCCTTCAGCCGCCGGCCCATCTCCCGGGCGATCTCCTTCTTGGCGTCCCGCTCGGCCATGACCTGGCGCTTGTCATACGACTTGAGACCGCGCGCCACGCCCAGTTCGATCTTGGCCCAGCCGTCCTTGAAGTAGAGCGAGAGCGGCACGAGGGTCAGCCCGGTGCCGTTGCCGAGCTGGTTGAGGATCTTGATGATCTCGGCCTTGTGCAGCAGCAGCTTGCGGGTCCGGCGCGGTGCGTGGTTGGTCCAGCTGCCGAACCCGTACTCCGCGATGTGCAGCCCGTAGAGCATGATCTCGCCCTCGTGCTCCTGGGCGAACGTGTCGACCAGCGACGCGCGGCCCAGGCGCAGCGACTTCACCTCGGTGCCGGCCAGCACGAGGCCCGCCTCATACGTCTTGAGGATGGCGTAGTCGTGCCGCGCCTTCTTGTTCGAGGCGATCAGCTTGATTCCGGTCTCTCTGGGCACGATGCGAATCTAGGCCAAGGCGCCCGCCGGGACCCACCGGGTTTCACGACACGCCGGGCACGCCCGGCGGCTCGACCGGAATCGGACGGCGCATCGAGTAGGTCACGCTGCTCAGCCGGTGCGGCTCGCCCAGCACGTGGATCACCGCCCGGTCGTACGCCTGCCAGCCGGCCGCCCCCGCCCGGTTCAGATGCCGGATGTCGTCGAAACGCTCGTCGGTGCCCCAGCGCAGCGTTCCGCCGGGATGATGGAACGTCGCGGTCCAGTCCATGAATCGGTCGGAGCCCAGCGTGCCCGCGGCGCGGTACTCCAGCCGCGCGTATTCCCAGTTGTCCACCGCATGATTATGCCGTCCGTTTCGGACACCGGCGGGGCCGCCCGCGTGGATCTTCCCTGACGATTCCCTGATCTGACCGTTTTCAGGGTTCAGATCGATCTTTCGCCATGCATACGCTCCGCCAGTCGTTGCATCTGATCCGGGGGGAATCATGGCGACGGGAGTTCTGGCGCGGTTCGTGTGCGGGCGGCGTACCAAATGGGTGGTCCTTGCTCTTTGGATCTTGATCCTGGCGGTGACCGGGCCGCTCGCCGGCAAGCTGAGCGGCGCCGAACGCAACGACAACGCGTCCTGGCTGCCCGGTGACGCCGAGGCCACCCAGGTGGCCGAGCTGCAGAAACAGTTCCTGCCGACGGAGATCGTGCCGGCGTTCGTGGTCTACGAGCGCACCTCCGGCATCACCGACGCGGACAAGGCCACGGCCGCCGCGGACGCGCAGGCGATCGGCGGGGTGAGCGGCGTGACCGGCGAGGTGACCGGCCCGATCCCGTCCGAGGATGGCCAGGCGCTGCAGACCATCGTCCCGATCGAGATCGACAGTGAGGGCTGGGACCAGATCGCCGGCGTCGTCGACGAGATCAAAGCCGAGGTCGGTACGGGTGAGAACGGCCTCGCCGTGTACGTCACCGGCCCGGCCGGGAACGCCGCCGACTCGGCCGCCGCGTTCGAGGGCATCGACGGCACGCTGCTCTACACCACCCTGGCGATCGTCACGATCATCCTGCTCATCACGTACCGCAGCCCGGTCCTCTGGCTGCTTCCGATCATCTCGGCCGGCGCCGCGCTGATCACCGCGCAGGCGGTGATCTACCTGCTCGCCGAGTACAACGGCCTGGTCGTCAACGCGCAGAGCGCCGGCATCCTGACCGTGCTGGTGTTCGGCGCCGGCACCGACTATGCGCTGCTGCTGGTCGCCCGCTATCGCGAGGAGCTGCGGCGGCACACCGACCGGCACGAGGCGATGATGTTCGCCCTGCACCGGGCCGGACCGGCGATCATCGCCAGCGCCGCGACCGTGGCGATCGGCATGTCCTGCCTGATGCTCGCCGAAGTGAACTCGACCAGCGGCCTCGGACCGGTGGCCGCGATCGGCGTCGTGGTGGCCCTGTGCGCGATGATGTCGCTGCTGCCGGCCCTGCTGGTGATCGGCGGCCGGTGGCTGTTCTGGCCGGTCCGCCCGGCCTTCGGGTCCGCGGAGCCGACCGCGACCGGGCTCTGGGCCCGGATGGGCGCCCGGATCGCCCGCCGCCCGCGCATCGTCTGGATCGGCACCGCGCTGGCCCTCGCGGTGATGGCGCTCGGCCTGTTCCAGCTCAACGCGAACGGGCTCTCCCAGCAGGACTCGTTCACCACCGAGCAGCCGTCGGCCGCCGGGCAGGAAGTCCTGGCCCGGCACTTCCCGGCCGGGGAGGGCCAGCCGGTCGTGGTGATCAGCAACGCGGCGCAGGCGTCGCCCGTGCGGCAGGCCTTCGCCGCGACGCCCGGCATCACCGCGGTCAGCGAACCGGTCGAGCGCAACGGCCTGGTCCAGCTCGAGGGCACCTTGCAGGCGGCAGCGGACAGCGAAGAGGCAGAAGACACCGTACGAGCGGTGCGCACCGCCGTGCACGCGGTGCCGGACGCGGACGCGAAGGTCGGCGGCATGACCGCGATGGTGATGGACATCAACGAGGCGAACAAGCACGACAACCGGCTGATCATCCCGCTGGTGCTGCTCGTCGTCCTGGCGATCCTCGGCGTGCTGCTGCGGGCCGTCGTCGCGCCGCTGATCCTGATCGCCACCGTCGTGCTGTCGTTCGCCGCCGCGCTCGGCGTCAGCGCCCTGGTGTTCCGGCACGTCTTCGGGTTCGCCGGGGAGGACACCGCGTTCCCGCTGTTCGTCTTCGTCTTCCTGGTCGCGCTCGGTATCGACTACAACATCTTCCTGATGACCCGGGTCCGCGAGGAGGCCTGGCAGCACGGAACCCGCCGCGGCGCGCTGATCGGCCTCGCCGCGACCGGCGGCGTGATCACCTCAGCCGGTCTGGTCCTGGCCGGCACCTTCGCGGCGCTCGGCAGCCTGCCGCTGGTGGCGTTCGCCGAGATCGGTTTCGCGGTCGCGTTCGGCGTGCTGCTGGACACCCTGGTGGTGCGCTCGGTGCTGGTCACCGCCCTGAACCTGGACCTCGGCCGCTGGATGTGGTGGCCCAGCAAGCTTGCCCGGGTGCCGGACGAGCCACCCGGCGAGACCCCGGTCTCCCCGGCCCCGGCGACCCTCACCGGCCAGGCCGCGGACTAGCCGTCCAGCGCCGGGGCCGGCCCGGTCCCGGGGCCGGTCGCGTTGTCACAGTCTGAACGCGTGCTTTCCCGGTGCTGAAGGTCCCGCGCAGAGTCCGGGTGGGGGACGGACGAGGCGAGGGGAGAAGCGATGAAGGCTGTCCGGGTGCACTCCTACGGCAAGCGGCCGAGCGTGGACGAGGTGCCGGATCCCGTGGTCAGCGGGCCGTGGGACGTGCTGGTTCAGGTGGGGGCGGCCGGTCTCTGCCGTACCGATCTGCACATCGTCGAAGGGCAGTGGGCCGAGAAGTCCGGCGTACAGCTGCCGTACGTCATCGGTCATGAGAATGCGGGCTGGGTGCGCGCGGTGGGCAGCGCCGTCACCAATGTCGCCGAAGGCGACGCGGTGATCCTGCATCCGCTGGTGACGTGCGGGTTGTGCCTGCCGTGCCGGCGTGGCGACGACGTGCACTGCGAGAACTCGCGGTTCCCGGGGATCGACTGCGACGGCGGCATGGCCGAACTGCTGCTGACCAACGCCCGGTCCGTGGTGAAGCTGGCGGACGGGCTGGAACCGGCCGCCGTGGCCGCGCTCGCGGATGCCGGCCTGACCGCCTACCACGCGGTGCGCAAAGCGGTGCCGCTGCTGTATCCCGGGACGACCTGCGTGGTGATCGGCGCCGGCGGGCTCGGGCACATCGGGATCCAGTGCCTGCTGGCGATGACCGCGGCGAAGGTGATCGTGGTGGATCCGAGCGAGCGGGCGCAGAGCCTGGCCCGCGAGCTCGGCGCGCACGAGGTCACCGACCGCACCGACGAGCTGACCGATTCCGCACACGTCGTGCTCGACTTCGTCGGGGAGCAGGGCGCGGAGGCGGCCGGGCTGGCGATGACCCGGCGGGCCGGCAGCTACTACGTGATCGGGTACGGCGGGTCGGTGAACATCCCGACCATCGACCTGATCTCCACCGAGCGCAACATCGTCGGGAACCTGGTCGGCTCGTACACCGACCTGGACGAGCTGATGACGCTCGCCGCGCAGGGCAAGGTCACCCTGCACACCAAGCAGTACCAGCTCAGCGCCGTGAACGAGGCGATCGACGACCTGGAGACCGGCCGTCTCGCCGGCCGCGGAATTCTCGTCCCATAAGGGGGAGCGATGTATCAGAACTACTTCGTCGTGGACGCGCACACCCACTTCTGGGACGGCAGCCCGGCCAACCAGATCAACCGGTACGGCGAGGGCTTCATCAAGTGCTTCTACGACTACCACGCGAACCTGTCGCCGGACGAGTACAAGTGGAGCCTCGAGGACTTCGAGCGCTACAGCGAGGAGCGGATGATCCGCGACCTCTTCGAGAACGGGTACGACGACGTCGCGATCCTCCAGTCGACATACCTGACCGACTGGTACGTCAACGGCTTCAACACCACCGAGCAGAACGGCGCGCTGGCCGAACGCCACCCCGGCCGGTTCATCGTCAACGGCCGGTGGGATCCGCGGGACGGCGAGGCCGGTCTGGAGAAGCTGGAGCAGCTCCACGAACGCTGGCAGCTGCGCGGGGTGAAGCTCTACACCGCCGAGTGGAAGGGCGACTCCAAGGGCTGGAAGCTCTCCGACCCGTGGGCGTACCGGTATCTGGAGAAGTGCCAGGAGCTGGGTATCCGCAACATCCACGTGCACAAGGGCCCGACTGTCTACCCGATGAACCGGGACGCCTTCGACGTGGCCGATGTGGACGACGCCGCCACCGCGTTCCCCTCACTGCGGTTCATCGTCGAGCACGTCGGCCTGCCCCGGCTGGAGGACTTCTGCTGGATCGCGACGCAGGAACCCAACGTGTACGGCGGACTCGCGGTCGCCATGCCGTTCATCCACAGCCGGCCACGCTACTTCGCGCAGATCATCGGCGAGCTGCTGTACTGGCTCGACGAGAACCGGATCCTGTTCGGCAGCGACTACGCGATCTGGCAGCCGAAGTGGCTGATCGAGAAGTTCGTGGACTTCCAGATCCCGGAGGACATGCAGGGCGAGTACGGGACGCTGACCCCGACGATCAAGAAGAAGATCCTCGGGATCAACGCGGCGCGGCTCTACGACATCAAGGTGCCGGGCGAGTTCGACGTCCCCGACGAGCCGGTGGACACCGGTCCGGCGGTCGGCTCCGGGCCGGTCCCGGAAACGGCCGCGCGATGAGCCCGGCCGCGGCGGCGGCCTGGGCAGCGCTCGGCCGGGTCCGCGATCCCGAACTGGACCAGCCGATCACCGACCTCGGCTTCGTCGCGAGCCTGCGCGTCGAGCCCGGCCGCATCCGGGCCGAACTGCAACTGCCGACGTATTTCTGCGCGCCGAACTTCGCGTGGCTGATGGTCGCCGACGCGCACGACGAACTGGCGTCGCTCGGCGGCGGGCGGGTGGAGGTGGTGCTGCTCGACCACTTCGCCGCCGAGGAGATCAACGCGGCCGTGACCGGTTTTGACAGGACCGGATTCGAGACCGACGGCGCCGATCCGGCCCTGGACGACCTGCGCGCGACGTTCGACCGCAAGGCGCACACCGCCGCCCAGGAACGTCTGGCCAGGACACTCGCGCCGCTGGTGGGGGAGCGGCTGCCGGAGGTCACCCTCGAGGAGGCGGCCCGCCTGGCGCCGGACGCGACCGCCGCGGTGGTCCGGCGCCGCGCGCGGCTCGGCCTGAGCAGCGATTCCGCCCTCTGTGACGAGCGGGGCGCGCGGATCCCGGCGGACCGGCTGCCCGGGTGGTTGCGCTTCGCCCGGACGGTACGGGTGAGCGTCGACGGCAATGCCACGCTCTGCCGGGGGTTGCTGGAGACGAGGTACGGCTTGGCGCGGGACGGGACGACGCCGGCCGGGACGACGCCGTCCGGGCCGGCGCGACCGGTTACGGGCTCAGCCGTTGAGCCGCCCGGTGCGGGCCGCCTTTACGGCCTCAGCCGTTGAGCCGCCCGGTGCGGGCCGCGTTGTCGAGGGCGACGGCGCGGCTCGCCCGGACGGCGCCGAGGCGGACCACCCGCTCGACGGCCCACCGGTCGGACCGCATCCGGGCGGTGGGCATCGACACGGCGACCGCGCCGACGAACCGGCCGGCCGCGTCGTTGACCGGCGCGGCCATGCAGCTCAGCTCCGGCTGGAACTCGTTCACCTCGACGGCGAGGCCGGTGCCGCGGACCTGCCGGAGCTGGCGGTGCAGCAGTTCCCGGTCGGTGACGGTGGCCGGGGTGATCTCCGGTGTGCCGGTCCGGTCCAGCACCGCCTCCCGGTCGTCCGGCTCCAGGGTGGCGAGCATCAGCTTGCCGAACGCGGTGGCGTGCGGGGCCTCGTGGAAGCCGACGCCGAGGGTCCGGATGCGCGGATGTTCCGGGCACTCGTCGACGTGCGCGACGATCATCTCGGCGTTGCGCAGGGCGGCGTAGTAGGCGGCGGCGTGCGCCTGCCGGTGCACCACCGCGGCGACCCGGCACACCTCGGGCGGCGCGGCGATCTGCCGGTGCAGCGCCCGGGCCAGGTCGTCGACCCGGTGGCCCAGCGCGTACGCCCGCTCCTCGGCCAGATGGACCAGATAGCCGCCGGTGACCAGCGTGGTGAGCAGGTGATAGGTGGTCGGCAGGGTGAGTCCGAGCGCGCGGGCGACGTCCTTGGCGGCGACCGGGCCGCCCGCCGCGGCGACGTGGTCGAGGACGCGCATCGCCCGCTCGACGGATTGCAGCAATCCGGCCCCTTTGCCGCTCATGTGCCCAGACTGCGTGCCGGACCATGATGAAGGAACCCGGCCGACCAATGATGCGAAAGGTTGCGAAGATGATCTTCATAACCGCGAAGTTCCTGATCAAGCCCGAGCATGCCGACGACTGGCCGCGCATCGCCGGCCCGTTCACCGAGGCGACCCGCGCCGAACCGGGCTGCCTCTGGTTCGACTGGTCCCGCAGCCTCGACGACCCGCGCGAGTACGTGCTGGTCGAGGCGTTCCGCGACGGTGACGCCGGCGGCGCGCACGTCGGCTCGGCGCACTTCAAGCAGGCCCAGCAGGATCTGCCGCAGTACCTCTCGGCCACCCCGAAGATCGTCAGTCAGAGTATCGACCAGGACGACTGGTCGGAGCTGGGCGAGCTGCGGGTCGGGTGACGGGTGCCGCGGGCGGGCACGGGACCTGCCCGCCCGCGGCACGGCTTCAGGAGATCGCGGCGGCCACCGCCGGATACCACTTGTTCGCGATCTTCGCGTTGCCGGCGTCGTTCGGGTGCACCCCGTCGTATGTGTCGGTCGCGGTGTTGAACCCGGTCCACTGGTCGACCACGGTGATCGGCGAGGCGGCCGTGCTCAGCGACGCCGCCCAGCCCGGAATCGCTGCGTTCAGGTTGACCACCCGCTGCCCGCAGTCACCGCAGGTCGACGGTTCGAGCGGGATGATCTGCGCAACGATGATCTTCATGTTCGGGTTGGACGCGCGCATCTGCTCGACCAGCCTGGTGTACGCCGCCAGGATCGTCGCCGTCGACAGGTTGCTCCACGCGTCGTTGGTGCCGAAGTGCATCAGCACGACGTCCGGGTCGGTCGCCGACAGCCAGCCGACCAGCTGGTTCTGGTTGGCCACGTTCGTCACCAGGAAGCCGCCGTGCCCCTCGTTCTCGCCGTCGTAGGCGAAACCGCAGCCCTGTCCCGGCAGCGTGCCCACGAAGTCGACCTCGGCGGCCGGCAGCTTCTGCCAGAGCAGCGCCCGCCAGCAGCCCGGCGAACCGGTGATCGAGTCACCGAGCGCCATGATCTTGGTGGGTCCGTCCCCGGGCGGCGTCGACGGCGACGGTGAGGTGGACGGTGAGATGGACGGTGAGGGCGAAGGCGAGGAGGGCGCCGGCGAGGAGGGGACCACGCCTCCCGTGCAGGCGACGCCGTTGAGGGCGAACGACGACGGCACCGGATTCGACCCCGTCCACGACCCGTTGAAGCCGAACGAAGCCTTCCCGCCGCTGCCCAGGGACCCGTTCCAGCCGGCGTTGCGGACCGTGACCGACGACCCGGACTGCGTGACCGACCCGTTCCACAGCTGGGAGATCGACTGCCCCGCGGTGAACGTGAACACCAGCGACCATGCGGTGACCGGATCGCCGAGGTTGGTCACTTCGACGTTCGCGCCGAAGCCGCC
This sequence comes from Actinoplanes sp. NBC_00393, assembly GCF_036053395.1. Classification (NCBI taxonomy): domain Bacteria; kingdom Bacillati; phylum Actinomycetota; class Actinomycetes; order Micromonosporales; family Micromonosporaceae; genus Actinoplanes; species Actinoplanes sp. NBC_00393. The sequence continues at coordinate 704,497 of NZ_CP107942.1, forward strand.
GGGCCACTGGGACGACACGGTGTACTTCACCGCGCAGCCGGCCGCCGCGTCCGCCCTGGTAGCGGTGGCGACCGCGCCGGTCACGAGGAGAGCGCTGGCGGCGCCGAGGGCGGCCAGTCTTCGTCGATGCATGGGATGCCTCCAGAGGCGTTCTTGACGAGCGTGCGGGAACGGCGCACGCTGGGAGCGCTCCCATTAACGCACATCGATGTGAGGTTGGAGAATGGCCAGCAGAGGACGAATAGCCCGGGTGCTCGCGGCCGGCGCACTGACGGCGGCGCCGGCCGGGGCCGCGCCGCCTCCACCGCCGCTGACCGACGGCAAACAGCGCGAGACGCTGGACCGTGGACTGATCAGCGTCCGCTCCGGCAGCGGCAACCTGGTCAGCTGGCGCCTGCTGGCGACCGACCCGGCTACGGTCACGTTCAACCTCTACCGCGGCACGACCCGGATCGTCACCGGCGCCTCGCTGACCAACCACCTCGACGCGGGCGCCGCGGCGGGCCAGGCGTACACCGTACGCCCGGTGATCGGCGGCGTCGAGCAGGCCGGCACCACCTCCGGCACCGGCCAGGTGATCGGCAACGCGAGCGCCGACCACCGCAACTCCAGCGGCTACGTCCTGAACGGACCGGAGTACCTGACCGTCTTAAACGGGCAGACCGGCGCGGTCCGGGCCACCGTCGACTACGTCCCGCCGCGAGGCACGGTCAGCAGCTGGGGCGACTCGTACGGTCACGGCGACGCCCTGCACGTCGGCGTGCACTCCAACAACGGCACGAAGGCCACGCCGTCGCTCTCCGGCGACCTGCTCGGCGACTGGCGTGAGGAGGTGATCTGGCCGACCACCGACAACACCCGCCTGCGCATCTACAGCACGCCGTCCACCACCGGCCTGCGGGCGATCACCCTGCTCCACGACATCCAGAACCGCACCGCGCTGGCCTGGCAGAACACCGCCTACAACCAGCCGCCGCACCCCAGCTTCGCGATCGGCTGACTCTTCGGGGAGGCGTAAGCGGCCCGGGATCCGGGAGGCCGAGGTTGGGGAACGGGACTCGGCTTCGGCGGGCACCGGGACAGCGCGGAGGCGGAGGTGGGAACGGGTTCCGGCTCCGCGCGCCCGGCCGGGGGCGGATGGTGGGTCATCGCTCCCGGAGCAGGCCCACACCGCCCAGGTCACGGATGGAGGCGTCCAAGACCTGGGCGGTGTGGGCCAGGGCGATGGTGCCGCCCCGGCGGCGTACCGCGGCGGCGACCTGCATCAGGCAGCCGGGGTTCGCGGTGACCAGCAGCTCCGCGCCGGTGTCGAGGACCTTCTGGGCCTTGCGGTCGCCGAGCTCGGCGGCCGGGACCGGGTTGAGCACGTTCCAGACGCCGGCCGATCCGCAGCAGATCTCCGGCTCGGCGATCGGCCGCACGACGAGCTCCGGGATCCCGGCCAGCAGGGCTCGCGGCTGGGCGCGGACGCCCTGCGCGTGCCCGAGGTGGCACGCGTCGTGGTAGGCGACGGTCACCGGCAGCGGGTGCCGCTTCGCCACCGGGCCCAGCTCCACCAGCAGCTCGGCCAGGTCACGCACCCGCGCGGTGAAGTCGGCGGCCCTCGCCGCATATGCCGGGTCGTCGACGAGGAGCTCGTCGTACTCCTTCAGCGACGAACCGCAGCCGGCCGCGTTCACCACGAAGTAATCCATCCCGGTCGACTCGAACGTGTCGATCAGTTTCCGGGCGAACCGCTGCGCCTCCGCCCGGCGCCCGTTGTGCACGCTCAGCGCCCCGCAACACCCCTGTCCGGGCGGGATCAGCACCTCGCAGCCCTCGGCGGCGAGCACGCGTACCGTCGCCGCGTTGACGTCGGGGAAGAACGCCGACTGAACACAACCGGTCAGCATGCCCACCACCGCCCGCCGCGTCCCCCGCGCCGGCACGCGGCGCGGCGGCCGCGGCACGCCGCGCAGCTTCGGCGCCAGACTGTCCAGCGTGGCCAGGGTGGGTGCCAGTCGTTCGAGCAGGCCGGTCCGGCCGATCAGTTTCTGCAGACCCGATCTCTGGTACGCCCACAGCGGCCCCCGCAGCAGCCGGAGCCGCCTCGGGTACGGGAAGAGCGCGAAGATCGCCGCCCGCAGCGCCCGGTCCTTCGCGCCCCGCTCGTGCCGCCGCTCCACCTGCGCGCGGGTGTCCTCGATCAGCCGGTCGTACTGCACGCCCGACGGGCACGCGGTCACGCAGGCCATGCACCCGAGACAGCGGTCGAAGTGGGTGACCATCGAGTCGCTCAGCGGTTCCCCGTCGAGACCCTGGCCGATCAGGTGGATCCGGCCGCGCGGCGAGTCCATCTCCTCGCCCCACAGCACGTAGGTCGGGCAGGTCGTCAGGCAGAACCCGCAGTGTACACAGTCCGAGACGAGTTCGGCGCGCGGCGGGTGATCACCGTCGAAGGCCGGCTCTCCGGAGGGCCGGCCGGCCTGCTCGGCAGCGCGCAGAGCGTCCGGCGGCGGAGTGCCGGTGCCGTGCGTGGCGTCGATGTCGGCCATCAGATCCCTCCCACGAAGCGGCCCGGGGCGAACCGGTGACCCGGGTCGAACTGCTCCTTGACCCGGCGCATCAGCGCGAGACCCGGCACCGGGCCCCACAGGTCCAGGGTGTCGCGGACGCCCTCCGGAGCGGTCAGCACCACGAGGTGGCCGCTCGCCCGGACCGCGGCCGCCCGCAGCAGCTCCACCCGGCTGTGCGGGTCGCACCCCTCCGCCGGGAAACCCGCGTAGAGCACGCCGGCGCCGGCCGAGCCGCTGACCGTGGCGCCCGCGCCGACCGCGGTGGCGACCAGCGCCGGTACCTGGGAGAGGACGCCGGTCAGCTTGACCGTGACGTCGCCCGGCGGCGCGACACCCCACCAGGGCGGCGGCTCGTCGGTGATCTCGCCGCCGTCCAGCAGGCCGGCCACCGTCTCGGCCCGGTCACGGACGCCTTCCGCCGTGCCCTCGAGCCGCACGGCGATCTCCGGGTCGGTTCCGGGCGCGGCGTGGACCTCGATCGCCGTGGCCGCCAACTGGGCGCCGAGGATCCGCGCTGTGTGGCCCGGGGGAGCCGTCGCGCGTACGAATGCTGATGCTGCCGGGACCGGATGCAGGCGGAACACGCACTCGGTGATCAGCCCGAGGGTTCCGAAGGAACCGGTGTAGAGCTTGCCCAGGTCGTAGCCGGCCACGTTCTTGACCACCTTGCCGCCGGCCTTGGCGATCCTGCCGTCCGGCCGGACCACGGTGATGCCGATCAGCAGGTCGCGGGCCGTGCCGTAGCGCAGGCGGCGCGGACCGCTGGCGTTCGCCGCGACCGTGCCGCCGGCCGTCGCCCCGGGCGGCGCGTCCAGGGCGAGCTGCTGGCCGGGCAGGGCGTGCAGCTCGGACATCGGGGTGCCGGCCCGGACCACGGTGATCAGGTCGCCGGCGGCGTGCTCGACGACGCCGGCCAGCCGCCGGGTGTCGATGATCAGGTCGAGTTCGCGCGGCGGATTGCCCCAGTGCAGCTTGGTGCCGCCGCCGCGGATCACCACGGAGAGATCCTGCGCGGCCGCGACCAGCGCCGCCGCCTCCTCGGTGGAGGTGGGCGCCGCGACCATCCGGGCCGGCACCCCGCCGACCACGTCGTCGTCGCCGGCCTTGACCGCGAGATCGTCGAGCAGCGACATCAGAAGACCTCCGCGCCCTGGTACTCGAAAGCGCCGCTGCGGCGCCCCGGCCGTTCCCCGCACAGCCGTGGGGTGGGGAAGACCTTGCCCGGATTGGCCAGCCCGTCCGGGTCGAACGCGCACCGGACCAGCTGCATCGTGTCCAGATCGGTCTCCGAGAACATCCGCGGCATGTAGCGGGCCTTGTCCACGCCGACGCCGTGCTCGCCGGTGATCGACCCGCCGTGCTCGATGCAGAGGTCGAGGATGGCGCCGGAGACCGTCTCGGCCCGCTCGGTCTCGCCGGGCACCGCCGCGTCGAAGAGCACGAGCGGATGCAGGTTGCCGTCGCCGGCGTGGAAGACGTTGGCCACCCGGACGCCGTGCTCGCCGGCCACCTCGTTGATCCGGCGCAGCACCTCGGGCAGCGCGGTCCGCGGGATCACCCCGTCCTGGACGATGTAGTCCGGGCTGATCCGGCCGACCGCGGCGAACGCCGACTTGCGGCCGCGCCAGATCAGCGCCCGTTCGGCGTCGTCGGCGGCCACCCGGGTCTCGAACGCGCCGGCCTCGTCGCAGAGCCGGGTCACCTCGGCGAACTGGGCGTCCACCTCGGCCGCGGGCCCGTCCAGCTCGACGATCAGCACCGCGCCGGCGCCGGCCGGGTAGCCGCAGCGCACCGCGGACTCGGCGGCCTCGATGGAGAGCACGTCCATCATCTCGATCGCGGCCGGCACCACCCCGGCCGCGATGATCGCCGAGGTGGCGGCACCGGCCTGGTCGGTGGAGGCGAAGGCGGCGAGCAGGGTACGGACGGATTCCGGCAGCCGGGTGAGCTTGACGGTGACCTCGGTGGCGACGCCGAGCGTGCCCTCCGAGCCGACGAACGCGCCGAGCAGGTCGTAGCCCGGCGTGTCCGGGGCGGCGCCGCCGAAGTCGACCTGCTCGCCGTCCGGCGTGACCACGCGCAGACCGGTCACGTGGTTGGTGGTGAACCCGTACTTGAGGCAGTGCGCGCCGCCCGAGTTCTCCGCCACGTTGCCGCCGATCGAGCAGATCTGCTGGCTGGACGGGTCCGGCGCGTAGTAGTAGCCGTGCGGGGTGGCGGCCTGGGTGACGTGCAGGTTGATCACGCCGGGCTGGACGACGGCCCGCTCGTCCTCGGGGCGCAGCTCGACGATGTCCCGCAGCTGGGAGGTCACGATCAGCACCCCGTCGGCGTGCGGTAGCGCCCCGCCGGACAGGCCGGTGCCGGAACCGCGGGCCACGAACGGCACCCGGGCGTCGGCACACGCGCGGACCACCGCGGCGACCTGGTCCGCGGTCCGGGGCAGGGCGACCAGCGCGGGGATCACCTTGTAGTGGGCGAGGCCGTCACACTCGTACGTCCGCAGCTGTTGCCGGTCGGTGAGCACCTGGTCCGGGGCCAGTTCGGCCCGCAACCGGCTCGCCAGCGCATCGATCCCGCTCATCGTGCGACACCTCCTACCGCCTGGTTGCAACGCTAACGGTGATCGACGCCGTGCGCGACGGGTGGCGGCGTCGTTACACGGTGTAGACACTTTTCTGGTTTCCGCTACGGTCTGTCAAGATGGCCGGATGGTCCTGACCGCCCCCTTCCGTCGAGCCGCCTCTGCCCTGGTGACGGCTGCCCTGGTGATGACCGCGGCGGCCGGGTGCTCGGACGAGCCGGATCCGGCGCCGGACGCCGGCCTGATCGGCGTCACCACGATGCGCGGCGCCTTCCTGCAGGCCGCCGAGATCGGCCCCACCTGGAGCGCCCCCCAGCAGAGTTCCGACCCGCAGCAGCTGCCGAGCTTCTGCGGCGGGACCGATGCGGCCCCGCAGGTGCCGCCGGGCGCCGAGGTGGTGTCGTCGAGTTTCGCCGACGAGGGCAGCAAGGGCGCCCAGACGCTGCACCAGACCGCCCTGGTCTATCCGGACGAGGACGCCGCCAAGGCTGGTCAGGCGCTGCTGCAGGCGGTGGCCGACAAGTGCCAGGCGTCGGTCTCGGTGCCGGCGACCGTCACCGCGGACCGCAACGAGCCGGCGTACACCGAGACCGTCGAGGTGCGGAAACTCGACGAGGGCGGCTGGTCCGGGTTCGTGATCGTCCGGCACAAGCTCTACGAGGCCGCGCACCCCGGCACCGCCGACACCGCGGTCGCCGTGCTGAACAGCCGCAACGTCGTGCTGGTCGACACCTACGCGCTCTACCGCCTGGACAACGCCAGCGCGTCCCCCGGCTTCGAGAACGACTGGCAGCGTCTGCTGGGCACCGTCGTGCAACGGGTGGGATAGACAGCCGGTCCAGCTTCGTCTATTGTTCGCTCTGCGCCGTTGCGAGTTCTTCCCCCGTGGAATTCGCAGCGGCGCCCTTCTTTTCCCGGCACAGTCCGCGGACCGGGACACTTTCCCCCGACCGTCCGATGGGGACTCGGCCGTCCCGGTGATGTCCGACTGTTCAGCATCTGACTTCCCCGTGTTCCGCTTCCGTGCGCGGTTCTGCGCGCAGAGAGCGTGATCTGAACAGGGACTTCCGTAGGGGTGTGGAAAACCCCACCGGACTGTTAACTATTCACCGCAGTCGTGCTTAGCCTTACGAATCCCGGGGCAGGAAACCTGTCTGCCCGCGGATTCGTAACCGGAGGTGTGTGCGGCATGAAGTTCGTCTACGACTTCCACGAGGGAAACAAGGACCTCAAAGATCTGCTGGGTGGCAAGGGCGCCAATCTCGCGGAGATGACGAACCTGGGCCTGCCTGTGCCTCCCGGCTTCACCATCACGACCGAGGCGTGCCAGCAATACCTGCGCGTCGGTTCGCACGTCGAAGGGCTGTCGGCGGAGGTCGACGAGCACCTGGCCACGCTCGAACGCGACATGGGCCGCAGGCTCGGCGACCCGGCCGACCCATTGCTCGTCTCGGTCCGATCGGGTGCGAAGTTCTCGATGCCCGGGATGATGGAGACCGTTCTCAACGTCGGCCTCAACGACGAATCCGTGGCCGGTCTCTCCCGGCAGGCCGGCGGCAACGACCGGTTCGCGTGGGATTCGTACCGGCGGCTCATCCAGATGTTCGGCAAGACCGTGTGCGACGTCCCGGGCGAGGAGTTCGAGGACGCGTTGCACAAGGCGAAGACGGCCAAGGGCGTCAAGGACGACGTGCAGCTCGACGCCGAGGACCTTCGCGGGCTCGTGAGCGCGTACAAGAAGGTGTTCGTCAAGCACACCGGCCACGAGTTCCCGCAGGACCCGCGCGAGCAGCTCGACCAGGCGATCGAGGCGGTCTTCCGGTCCTGGAACGCCGACCGGGCCGTCCTCTACCGCCGGCAGGAGCGCATCCCCACCGACCTGGGCACCGCCGTCAACGTGGTCGCCATGGTCTTCGGCAACCTCGGCTCCGACTCCGGCACCGGCGTCGCCTTCACCCGCGACCCGGCCAGCGGCGAGCAGGGCATCTACGGCGACTACCTGGCCAATGCGCAGGGCGAGGACGTGGTCGCCGGCATCCGCAACACGCTGTCCCTGACCGAGCTGGAACGCCTCGACAAGAAGTCGTACGACGAGCTCCTGCAGATCATGGCCACCCTCGAGGGCCACTACCGCGACCTGTGCGACATCGAGTTCACCATCGAGCGCGGCAAGCTGTGGATGCTGCAGACCCGCGTCGGCAAGCGCACCGCCGCGGCCGCCTTCACCATCGCGGCGCAACTGGTCGACGAAGGCGTGATCGACCTCGACGAGGCGCTCACCCGGGTCACCGGATCCCAGCTGGCCCAGCTGATGTTCCCCCGGTTCGACCTGTCCGGCGACCCGTCGTCCATCACCCGCGGTGTCGGCGCCTCGCCGGGCGCCGCCTTCGGCGAGGTGGTCTTCACCGCCGCCCGCGCCGTCGAGGTGGCCGCCGAGGGCAAGCAGGTCATCCTGGTCCGCCGGGAGACCAACCCGGACGACCTGCCCGGCATGATCGCCGCGCAGGGCATCCTGACCAGCCGTGGCGGCAAGACCTCGCACGCCGCCGTGGTGGCCCGCGGCATGGGCAAGACCTGCGTCTGCGGCGCCGACGAACTGGAGGTCGGGCCCTCCTCCTTCGCGGTCGGCAACGTGGTCGTCAACGAGGGCGACATCGTCTCCATCGACGGCACCACCGGGCGGGTCTACCTCGGTGAGGTGCCGGTCCGGCCCAGCGAGGTGGTGCAGTACTTCGAGGGCGAACTCGACCCGGCCTCGACCGACAACCCGCTGGTCCTCGCCGTGCACCGGATCATCACGCACGCCGACGAGAAGCGGGCGCTCAAGGTGCGCACCAACGCGGACACCGGCGTGGACTCGGCGCGGGCCCGGCGCTTCGGCGCCCAGGGCATCGGGCTGTGCCGCACCGAGCACATGTTCCTCGGCGACCGGCGGGAACTGGTGGAACGGCTCATTCTGGCGCGGACCGACGCGGAACGCGACGACGCCCTGTCCCGGCTGCAGCCGTTGCAGCGGGCCGACTTCCTGGAGATCTTCCGGGAGATGAACGGGCTGCCGGTCACCATCCGGCTGATCGACCCGCCGCTGCACGAGTTCCTGCCGTCCCTCGAGGAGCTCGCGGTGCGGGTCGCCGTGCAGCACGAGCACGGGCAGCACGTCGAGCACGACGAGCAGTTGCTTGCGGCGGTCCGGCGGATGCACGAGCAGAACCCGATGCTGGGCCTGCGTGGCGTACGGCTCGGCCTGGTCATCCCCGGCCTGTTCGCGATGCAGGTCCGGGCCATCGCCGAAGCCGCGGTCGCGCTGGCCGCCGAGGGCGGCACCCCGCGCCCGGAGATCATGGTCCCGCTGGTCGGCGCGGTCCAAGAGCTGGAGACGGTACGCGCGGAAGCCGAGAAGATCATCGCGTCGACGGTGGCGGACTCGGGCGTCGAAATCCTGATCGGCACGATGATCGAGGTACCGCGGGCGGCGCTCACCGCCGGCCAGATCGCCGAGGCCGCCGAGTTCTTCTCCTTCGGCACCAACGACCTCACCCAGATGGCCTGGGGCTTCTCCCGCGACGACGTCGAGGGCGCGTTCTTCTGGCGCTACCTCGAGCTGGGCATCTTCGGCATCTCCCCGTTCGAGTCCATCGACGCCGATGGTGTGGGCCGGCTCGTGAAGATCGCCGCGGAGGAGGGGCGGGCTGCCCGCCCCGGCCTGAAGCTGGGTGTTTGCGGCGAGCATGGCGGGGACCCGGACTCGGTGCACTTCTTCCATCAGGTCGGGCTGGATTATGTGTCTTGCTCGCCGTTCCGGGTGCCGATCGCCCGCCTGGAGGCCGGTCGCGCGGCAGTGCAGTCGGAGGGGTCCGACCACCGCTGAGGTCCCATTGAAGTCCGGGCGGCCCCTGTCCATCACGCGGCGGATGGGGCCGCCCGTTCCACGTCCGATTCGGTTCGCGGTCGGCCTGGCGTAGGTGGTGCCGATATTCGAGGCCGGCAGTCCGAATCGATCGGGCGACGCTGGTTCCGGCTTCCCTTTCCGGCCGGCCGGGCGCGGGCGGTGCCGGTTTTTCCATTCCCGGCCCCTGCGCGCAGTGGTGCTGGTTCAGGGGCGGCGGGGCGCGCGGGCAGTGCCGTCGATCGTTGCCGGGCGGGCGTCGTCGGCGGGGGCGCAGCAGTCGATCGCGCTGACCACCGCGGCATGCAGATCGTGGGCGATCCGGGGGCCGGCCGCGGCGAGCAGCTCGGCGGCCGCGTACTCCAGGATCGCCGCCGCGACCGGCCAACTGCGGACCGCGGCGTCGCTGAGGAACCGCAGCGCGCGGGCCGGATCGTGCCGGAACAGCAGAACGGACAGCTCCGGCAGCAGATCGTCGTGCATCGCGGGGGACATTCCGGACAGTCGCGGCAGCACATCGGCCAGCAGGGCGCGCGGGTCGCCGTACCCCGCCTCGGCCAGAATCAGCAGCGCCTCGTCGCTGCGGCCCGCGGCCGCGGAAAACACCTGGTCAGCCAGAGCGGCCACCACCGGGCCGCAGGCATTGCGGCGGACAATCTCCGCGTACGCCGGAAGCCGCTCAACATCGAGCGCCCCCGCCCGCACCGCCTCGCCGGCCCCCGCACCGGGCAGACCGGCCCGCCGGGCACGCGCGGTGGCCTGCGCATACAGCCGGTAGACCGGATCCTCCACGCGCAGCGGGGCACCACCGAGCGTCTGCTCGTTGGCCGAGACGGTAGCGGTCACCACCGCACCCAGCACCGGATCCGGCAGAGCCCCCGGCGGCTGCCGGCGCAAGCTCTCATGCACCTGGGCCGCCTCCGGATCCGGCCGGCGCCCGGCGAGACGCTGCCCGGTGTACCGGGTCGACGCATCACACCCGAACGCCAGCTGAAACACCATGCTCAACGCCGGAAGATCGGTGAGCAGCGCCGACCCGAGATCCGGCTGGTACGGCAGCACGCCGATCGCAGTCTCGAACCGAGCCCGGTAATCCGGCCGCAGAAAGGCGAGGTAGCTGCGGTCCAGGCGGCTACGCTCCTCGGCACTCCCGGCCGGCCAGGCCCCGCGCGGCATCCGCACGATCAGGTTGCGAAGCTGCCGCCAAGCGAACGCCTCACCGTCCAGATCCCGCCTCCGAATCGCAGCCGCCACCAGCGCAGCCTGCGCAACCGCCGCCTCACCGTGATCCTCGATCAGCCCCGCCAGCTCCCCGGCCACCGCCCGCTCCGTGCCGGCCGCCCGGCCCTCCCGCCGCGACCCATTGCTCTGTATAGGCTCCCCACCTCCGGCCAGCCCAGCGTTCCGAGTCGCGCTTCCGGTCGGCTCAGCGTTCCCGGCTGGCTGAGCGTCGCCTAGCTCGGCAGTCCTAGGCTCGGCGTGCTTGGCTGGCTTAGCGCTCCTGGCCAGCTCATCGCTTCGGGTTGGCTCAGCGACCTTGGCCGGTTCGGCGTTCTTGGTCGGCTCGGCGTTCTTGGTCGGCTCGGCGTCTCTGGTCAGCTCGATGATGAAGGCACGCAATGTGCGGGCCAGCGAGTGAGGGCTGCCGGCCGAAGACGGGCCCGGCGACAGGGCGCGCATCACCTCGGCCGGGCCGGTGTGGAGGCGGCGACGCAGCCGGTCGGCCCACTGCGTCTGCACATCGGCCAGGTAGGACCGGTGATCTCCGGAAGGCCGGCTGCCGGGCTGTCCAACCGTTCGTCCAGCAGCCTGCCCCGGGAACGGTTCGCGCGGGCCGGGTTCCGGATCGCGTAGCGGTTCGCAGTGGGCCGCCTGCACCAGCAGCTCGCCGAGAATCTCCTCCGCAAGCTCGGCACGGCCCTCATCGAGGTGCTGGTGGCCGAGCGCCGCCAGAAGCGCCGTCCGGTCTTCCATGCGCGGCGCGCAGCGGGCGAGAGCTGCGGCGCGCTCCGGATCCCGCCCGGCCAGATAGGCAACCAGCCCAGCCCGAACCGGCCGTCGCTGCGAATCCTTCCGCACCGAGCCATGCAGGCGCCCAGCCTCACGCCCGGCCCGGTGTCCGCCGCTGATCATGGACTCGCGTCCGGTTACGACTTCGCTGCCTGCGGCTTCGCGGTCGGCCGAGACGGTGCTGCGTTGGGCCGAGCGATCTTCTCGATCAGCTGAGGCGACGCCCCGCTGGGTTGGCACGGCACCGGCTTCGCGGCCTGGTCTGGGTGGGCTTGATTCGGCCTCGCGAGCCAGTTCGTCGATGAGTTCGGCGGCACGCTGGGGGTCGATCAGTTCCAGGACCTCGGCTATGCGCAGCCGTTCTTCCGGGCTGGATGCCTCGGTCAATCCCACCGCCAGCACCAGGCGGGCCTGCTTTCGGTGGCCCAGGGCGATCAGCGCGCGGGCGCGTTCCGGCTCGGCCCGGGCGCAGCGGGACAGCAGGGACTCGGCCAAGGAATCGTCGATGCCGGCCAGCAAGCCCGCGGCTTCGGCCAGACCGCGGGCGTCCGGGCGGTGGCCTTCGGCGTCCAGGAGGACGGCGTCGCGGCGCAGCGCCGGCAGGTAGCGGACGACGCCCGCCGGGTCCAGGCGGGCCAGCCGGGCGAGCGCCACCACCCGATCCCGGGCGTCGAGCAGTTCCAACCCGGACTGGGCGTGCAACAGCAGCAAAGCCTGGCCCGAGGAAGTGTTCCCGGCGGCAGCATCGCCTTCCGCGGCGGGCGCGGCGTTGGCCTGCGCAGCGTTGGTTTGCGCGGTGCCCTCCGCGGCGTCGGCTTGCCCGGCGTGGGTTTGCGCGGCGCTAGCCTGCGCGGCGCTGACCTGCGCATCGTTTTCCGCGGCGTTGTCTTCGGCGGCGTCCAAGCATGCGGCGGTCCGGCCGGCAGCCATCCGGGCGAAGAGAGCCGGGTCGGCGGCCGCCCGATACACCGGGTCGGGTGGGAGCTCAGGCCCGGCTCGTTCCCAGAGGGCCAGCGCGCGGGGCAGGTCGTGGCGAGCGAGGGCCACGGCTGCGTCCCGCAAAGCGGTGCTGTCGTTGAGTGCGGTCGCCTGCTCTACCAGGAGTTCCAGGTGGTCGGGGCGTTCGGCGTACCGGAGGATCTCGGTAAGGCCGGCGATCCGCCGGGCCGACGGTGGCATTGCCCAGGCGTGCCCCCATGTCTCGTCGGCGCGGCCCAGGCGGGCGGCGAGGCCGAGCACCGCGGGAGCGTACGAGGTGCCGGCGGCCCGGGCCAGCTCGGCACGGACCACGCTGAGACGGAGCACGGCCGGCAGTGCGGAGGCCAACTCCTCCTTCTCGCCGAGGATCTCCGCCAGCGCCCGGTCGACTACGCGCGCGAACCACAGGTCGTGACCGAACCGCGAGCGCACCGCCCGCCGCAACCCTGGGCAGACCAGCTGGGGCAGCCGCCGGGCCTCGCCTGCCGCGACCAGGTGATCGGCTAGGTGGACCAGCTCGTAGTCGCCGGCGGCAGACCAGTCGACCGTGGCCGGGTCGTTGTCGCCCAGGCAGGACCGGACCAGGCGGCGATGCCACTCGACCGGATCGATCGCCCGGTCCGGGTGCGCGGCGTGTGTCTCCGGCGCGGTCAGGAACTCGCCGAGCGAGCTGTGGGTCAGTGTGAACCGGCCGTCCCGCTCGCGGACCAGCGGTTCCAGGCGGCGGATCGCGGCGACGTCGATCGGGTGGCCGGCCAGCCGGGCGAGATCAGCGGGGGAGAGCGGTGCGCGGGCCACGGTGAGCAGGCCCAGCACCGATCGATCGCTGTCTGTGCAGGCAGTGAGTAGCCGGGCCTGAGCGTACGGGAAATCGTCGGGTGTGAGGGTGCTTCGCGCGTACCCCGGCGGCTTTTGAATTGGCACTTCTGCCTGGTCTCGCCGTGCCGGGCGGGGCGTGCCCGGGCGCGTGGCCAGCACGAGGCGGACGTTGCCCGGCAGCGGGGGCAGGTGGAGCAGCCAGTCGGTGAGTTCGTCGTGCGGATGGGCCGGGGGATCGACGAGTATCACGATCGTGGCGTGCGGATCCGCGGCCGTCAGCCGCGACGCCGGCGTTCGCAGGGCGAGTTCCAGGAGGGTTTCGGGGGAGAGAAGGCGGGGATCGAGGTACGGGCGACCGGCCGCGACCCCGGTCTGCGCGGTTCGGTCGAAGGGGGAGTCGCCGTGCGGATCGAACAATGCGGGCCGGCTCCGGGCCAGCTGGTGGCCGACGGTGAGCAGGAAACCGGTGGGATCGGCCTCGGCGAGCGAGGTGAGGCTGTCGGTGCGGACGAAGAAATGCAGCCAATCGGGGTGATCCCGGGCCAGGGCGGCGAGCAGGGTGGACCGGCCGGTACCCGGGTCGCCGCTGAGCAGGGTGATCGAGCAGGTGGCGACGGATCGTTCGACGGCGGCCGCCAGCCACGGCCGGTCGACGAGATCCTCGAAGCCGGTGGCCCCCATGCGCCCCCCTAGCGTTCCCGTATCACCGGTTTGTGCTGGTGGCCTGTGCTCTTGTCGGGTGCTTGCCCTGCCGCTGTGCTGCTTGTCCGTCGCGAATGCTACCGGCGTGGCGCCACTGTGGCCGGTCCCCGACCGGGTATTGGCGGGCCGAACCAGCGGATTCTGTCGGTGGGTGGGACTAGCGTGCGAAGGAGAGTCGTCCTTCGGCAAAGGAGCTGTCATGACGTCCCGGCTCAACCCCTACCTGACCTTCAACGGCAATGCGCGTGAGGCTCTGGAGTTCTACCGCTCGGTCCTTGGCGGCGAGCTGACGATCAACACCTTCGGTGATGTCGGCACGCCTGACCCGGGCATCAAGGACAAGGTCATGCACGGTCAGCTCACTGCGGCTGACGGGAACACTCTGATGGGTTCGGACTGCCCACCCGGCATGGAGTTCCAGCCGGGAAACTCGATGACCGTCAGCCTCAGCGGCGACAGTGGCGATGGCCTTCGCGAGATCTGGGAGAAGCTGGCCGAGGGCGCCACGATCGGCGTGCCCTTGGAGAAACAGATGTGGGGCGACGAGTTCGGCCAGTTGGTGGACCGTTTCGGCGTGCCTTGGATGGTCAACATCGGCCAGGCGTAGTGATGCGCTGAATGGCCTGGTGGTGTTGGCACCGCGCCGCGCTGCTCAGGATCCACCACCTTCAGGCTGACATTCCGGTCACGCTGCTTGTTGCGCTTTGTCGTGCCCCGGCCTGGGAATGTGGGCGCATCGAGGATCAGTCCGGTCCGTCGCCGAATTGAGGTGATTTCGGCTGCCATCCGCTGAGCGGTCTGCATACCGCGATCGGTTACCTGCCGGGCCGGACGATGTGGCAACGCGGTCCTGTGCTGTATGCCACTCGTGCGGCCCACTCGTGCGGCCCACTCGTGCGGCCCACTCGTGCGGCCCACTCGTGCGGCCCACTCGTGCGGCCCACTCGTGCGGCCCACTCGTGCGGCCCACTCGTGCGGCCGGAGGCAATTGTGGCGGCATTGCTTCACGCGGCTGCGTTGTATGCCGTGGTTACTCTGCGTATTTGGCGTGGCACCGGGTGGGCCGTGTCGACGTTCCGACAGGTGTTTCCAAATTATGACGCGTGCATCGCTAACGACCGTTTAGGTATCGGCGTTCGCGCTGTTCGGGACGGGTGAACGGGGCGTCTGTCGGTCGGCGTAAAAGGGATGCAATCGCCGATCATGGACATGGGGTCAACTGTGGTGGCCGACACGTATTGCATTCCTTGGGGTCACAGCGTGATCAACGGGGAGCCTAGAATCTCCGCGAATCCAGCATCAGGCGAGCCGGGGGGCTCGTGCGCCGCTGTTTGGCCGCGATGGTGCCGAGGGGGAGGACTACGTGAAGGTCGACCGGCCGGTCCGGGAGTGGAACGGCCTGATCATTCCGGATCCAGGCGTTTACACATTGGACGAAGCGCACAAACGCATTGGATTTGTGGCGCAACATATGATGGTCAGCCCGATTCGCGGTGAATTCGCCAAGGGAAGCGCGACCATGGTGGTGGCCGCGGATCCGCTGCAGTCGTCGATCAGCGCGACGATTCGCGCGGACAGCATCAACACGCACAACCCGGAGCGGGACGCGCACCTGTCCAGCCCGGACTTCCTCGACGTGGGGCGCTATCCCACGCTGGAGTACCGGAGCACCGGCATCGTCTGGGAGGCCGAGAACGACCCGATTTTCCACTGGGCCCGGCTGCGCAACAACCCGCTCGGGCGGCGGGGCACGATCGCCGACCTGCCGCCGGCGGCGACCCGGGCTTCGGGCCGGTTCGTGGTCAAGGGAGTGCTGAAGGTCAAGGATGTGACCCGGCCCATCGACATGCAGATGGAGTTCGGTGGGGCCCGCAAGGATCCGTACGAGCGGGAGATCTTCGGCTTCAGCGCAACCGCCGAACTGGACCGGGAGGACTACGGCCTGCTCTGGAACGTCATGCTGGAGAGCGGCGGCGTCCTGGTCGGCAAGAAGATCCGCATCGAAATCGCCGGCGAAGCGATCCGCGAAGGCTGACGTGCTCCGGCCCGCCGCTGCCATCCGCGCGGCGTCGTCGATGGGTTCGGGCCCGGGTTGCCAGGTAGACGGCGTGGCTCATGGGCCCGGACCCGGCCCGGCCCGGCGCAGCCAGCCAGGGCTGTGGCTGATGGTTCTGGGGCGGCGCTGCCCCCAGGCGGACAGCGTGGCTGGCGGGCGCGGGCCCGGTGCTGCCGGGCGGGCAGCGTGGCTGGCGGGCGCGGGCCCGGTGCTGCCGGGCGGGCAGCGTGGCTGGCGGGCGCGGGCCCGGTGCTGCCGGGCGGGCAGCGTGGCTGGCGGGCTTCGGCCCGGCACTGCCACGGAGACAGCGCTGGGCCGGAGCCCGCTCTAGCCCAGCGCCGCGGGGATTACTCGTCGTAGTAGTCCGGTTCGGGTGGGAAGTACTCGGGGTCGTCGGGCTCGGGCGGGAAGAATTCGGCGTCGGGCTCGGCGGTGAAGGGCCCGCGCGCGGTGGGTGCAGCTGTTGCCCCTGGCCCGGGGGACGCGCCTCGCGCGAATGGCACGCCGGGCGCGGAGGCCGCGCTGGACATGCCGGGCGCGGAGGCCGCGCTGGACATGCTGGGCGCGGGGGGCGCGCTGGACGTCCTGTGCGCGGATGTCGTGCTGGACGTGCTGGGCGCGGAGGATGCGCTGGGCATCGGGGAGCTGCTAGGTGCATAGGAAACGCTGGGTGCGCTGAGCGTTGGGGATGTGCTGGGCTCGGTGGAGGCGCCGGCGACTACCTCCAGGACCTGGGTGCCGAACTTGGTCAGCTTGCTCTGGCCGACGCCGCTTACTGTGCCCAGCTGGTCCAGCGTGGTGGGGGCGAGCGCGGCGATCGCCCGCAGCGTGGCGTCGTGGAAGATCACGTAGGCGGGGACGCCCTGTTCCTTTGCTGTTGCGCCGCGCCATGTGCGCAAGCGGTCGAACAGCGGGGCTGCGGCGGCGGGCAGGTCGGCGGGGGCGGCTGCGCGCGCGGATGTGGACTGGCGGGAGGATGTGCGGCTGGGGCGGGGTGGGGCGGTCTCGCGGCGCATCATCAGTTTGCGTTCACCGCGCAGGACCTCGGCGCTGCGTTCGGTCAGGGCGATCGTGCTGTACTCGCCCTCTACCGCCAGGAAGCCGCCGGCCAGCAGCTGCCGGACCACGCCGCGCCACTCGGACTCGCGTAGGTCGGCGCCGATGCCGAAGACCTTGAGCTCGTCGTGGCGGAAGCGGCTCACCTTGTCGGTGCGCTTGCCGAGCAGGATGTCGATCGACTGGCCGGCGCCGAATTTCTGGCCGCGTTCCTTCTGCAGACGGAAGACCGTGGAGAGCAGTTTCTGCGCGGGCACGGTGCCGTCCCAGGACTCCGGCGGGTTCAGGCAGGTGTCGCAATTCCCGCAGCCGGCGCCGTCAGAGGAAGCACCGGAGGGAGAGGCGCCAACAGGGGACGCGCCGGAGGGGAAAGCACCGGAGGGAGAGGCGCCATCAGCGGACGCGCCGGAGGGGAAAGCACCGGAGGGAGAGGCGCCAACAGGGGACGCGCCGGAGGGGAAAGCGCCCGAGGGAGAGGCGGCGGCAACGGAGGCGTCGGAGGGGGAAGCGCTGGAGAGGGGAACGCTGGAGGCCGAGGCGCTGGCAAGGGCAGCGCCGGAAGAGGGGTCGAAGGCCTGGCCGAAGTAGGCGAGCAACTGCGCACGCCGGCAGGTGACGCTCTCGCACAGGGCCAGCATCGCGTCCAGGTGCTGGGCGGCGTTGCGGCGGAACGAAAGGTCGCCCTCCGAGCTGTCGATCATCTTGCGTTGCTGGACCACGTCCTGCAACCCGTACGCCAACCAGGCGGTGGATGGCAGCCCGTCCCGCCCGGCACGCCCGGTCTCCTGGTAGTAGCCCTCCACCGACTTGGGTAGATCGAGGTGGGCGACGAAGCGCACATCCGGCTTGTCGATGCCCATCCCGAACGCGATGGTGGCCACCATGACCAGCCCGTCCTCCCGCAGGAACCGGGACTGGTGCAGCGCACGCGTCCGAGCGTCCAGCCCGGCGTGATAGGGCAGGGCAGGAATCCCGTTCTCCGTCAGGAACGTGGCGTGCTTCTCCACCGACGCCCGCGACAAGCAATAGACAATTCCGGAATGTCCGGAATGTTCTGCGCGGAGCAACTCGAGCAGCTGACGGGAAGGCGAGCTCTTGGGGACGATCCGGTACTGAATGTTGGGCCGGTCGAAACTGGCCGTGAAATGCCGAGCATCCGTCAACTGAAGCCGGGTAGCGATCTCCGCCTGGGTGGCCGGCGTCGCCGTGGCGGTCAGCGCGATCCGCGGCACATCAGGCCACCGCTCGTGCAGCATCGACAGCCCGAGGTAGTCAGGCCGGAAGTCGTGCCCCCACTGCGCCACACAGTGCGCCTCATCAATGGCGAACAGCGAGATCTTCCCCCGGTCCAGCAGCCGCTGCACACCCGCGGTCCCCAGGCCTTCCGGAGCCACATACAGCAGGTCCAGCCCGCCGGCGACGAACTCCGCCTCGACGACGCGGCGCTCCTCGAAGTCCTGCGTCGAATTCAGGAAGTTGGCCCGCACGCCCAGGGTGCGCAACGCATCCACCTGGTCCTGCATGAGCGCGATCAGCGGCGAGATCACCACCCCCGTCCCGGGCCGGACCAGGGCGGGGATCTGGTAGCAGAGCGATTTGCCGCCGCCGGTTGGCATCAGCACCAGGGCGTCACCGCCGGCGATCACGTGCTCGACGATGTCGCCCTGCTGCCCGCGGAAGGTCGGGTAGCCGAAGACCCGGTTGAGGGCCTCGGTGGCGCTGGACACGGAGAGCGGGTCAGCCGACGAAGTCACCCCGCGATAGTAGAGAGCCCCACCGACATCCGGCTTCCAGCCTGTGGATAACTCGACAACTATGGAGTGACCCCGGGCAGGCCGACGAGGTCGAGGATCTGCCGGGCCGGACTGCCGGGTGCGGCCTGCAGGGTCAGAGCGGTCCGGCCGTCGGTGTGGCTCTCCGCGATCAGGTGCAGGGCGGACACCCCGGCGCTGGCCAGATGGGTCACCCCGGAGAGGTCCACGGTCATCGCCACGGTCCCGCCCCGGCTGCGGCGCAGCAGCTCCTGGCGGACCTGGGCGGCGGAGGCGGCGTCCATCGGCCCCTCCAGCCGGACCCGGGCCTCGTCGCCCCCGGGCAGCTCGGTGATTTCCAGGGTGCCGGCCGCGGGGCGGATCATCGGGGTGTCGTCGAGGCGGCTGAGCAGCCGCGCCGGCCGGGTGAGCTGGTGCCGCAGCGTCGCCACGGTGCCGGTCGCGCCCGGGCTCACCCGCAGGCTCTGCACCAGCTGGGCGGTGAGCGCCAGTCCTCGCCCGCGGGTGGGTTGCCGCTCCGGCGTACGCCAGCCGCCGTGGTCGGTCACCGTCGCCTCGACCGTGCCGGACGGGGTGAGCTTCGCGCGTACCTCGATGATGTCCTTGCCGAAGTTGCCGCCGAAGGCGTGCTCGATCGCGTTGGTGGCCAGCTCGCCCACCGCGTGCTGCAGCACGAAGACGTCGTGCTCGGCCGCGCCCACCAGGCCCAGCCAGGCACCCAGCTCCGCGCGGGCGCCGCGCAGCGCGGCCGGCTCGGCCGCCAGATCAAGAACAAGTTCCGGAGCGATCGGTACGCGCTGAGCCGCCAGAAGCGTGATGTCGTCCGCCTGCCCTCCGGTGCGGACCAGCAGCTCCACGGCCTGCGTGCAGACCCGCTCGACGGCCGTCGCGTTCGGATCGTGCAGCGCGCGCCCGGCCGCCGCGGCCGCCGCCACCTGGGCCAGCTCGGTCGCGCTGCCGGTCGCGCCGTCGATGCTGACGGCCGGCCGCTCCAGGATCCCGTCGCTGTAGAGCAGCAGCAGATCCCCGGTTTCCAGCCGCCCGGTCCGCACCGGGAAGTGCCCGCCGGTGCCGAGCGGGACGCCACCGCTGCCCGGCAGGTAGCGGGCCCGGCCGTCGGCGGCGACGAGCAGCGGCGCCGGGTGCCCGGCCGTGCAGTACGCGAACTCGCCCGTCCCCGGATCGAGCAGGACCAGGCAGACTGTCGCCGCGTGCGCGGCACGCACCCGTCCCGCCAGCCGGTCCGCGGCCGCCAGGGCCTGCCCGATGTCCGCACCCGCGTCGAGCCGTTCCTGCAGCACCGCGCGCAGCTGGCCCATCACTCCGGAGGCGGTGACGCCGTGCCCGACCACGTCCCCGACGACCAGCCCGACCCGGCCGTCCGGCCCGGACACCGCGTCGAACCAGTCCCCACCGGCGGCGGTGTCCGTCTCGGCCAGCAGGTAGCTCGCCGCCACCTGCAGGCCGGGCAGCACCGGCAGCCCGGACGGCAGCAGTTCCCGCTGCAGCGCCGTGATCACGTCGCGGCTCTGCTCGTAGCGGCGGCGCAGCCGGTCGGCCTCCGCCTCGGCGGCCTGCCGGGTGCGGGCAAGTTCGGTCACGTCGAAGCCGGCGCCGATCACCCCACGCCGGTTACCGGCGGCGTCGAGCCACGGCACGATGGTGAAGGTCGCGAACATCTCCAGCACCGACCCGTCGGGCTGCTGCAGGTGGGCCCGCCACTGCCGCCCGGTGATCGGCTCCCCGGTCCGGTACACCTCGTAGTAGGCGTCGACCCACTGCTGGCCGGCCAGGTCGCTGAGCACGTCGCGGATCGGCCGGCCGATGATCTCCCGGCCGGGCAGCACCGCACGGGTCGCGGCGTTGGCGGCGACCATCAGAAGATCCGGTCCCTCGCACACCGCGACGATGAACGGCAGCTGATCAACCGCGGACACCATCGCGTCCAGCTCGTCCGCTCCTGGAAGGTCCACGCCCGTCACCATCTCATCGTGGTGGGACAGGGCGCCAGACGGAACCCGAGGTCACTCGGCCAGGGGCAGGTCGATCGTGTGCGCGGTGTGCGTCGCCTTGACGCTCAGGTAGCGCACGTTCGCGGCGGACAGGTGCACCCCGGTCGGGATCCGCTGGGTGACGTCGATGCCCAGACCGGTCAGCTGGACGGCCTTGTCGGGGTTGTTGCTGAGCAGCCGGACCCGGTCGACACCGAGCGCGAGCAGCATCTGCGCGGCCGCGGTGTAGTCGCGTTCGTCCTCGCCGCGGCCCAGCGCCACGTTCGCCTCGTAGGTGTCCAGACCGTCGTCCTGCAGCGCGTACGCGTCCAGCTTGGCGTAGAGACCGATGCCCCGGCCCTCCTGGCGCAGGTAGAGCAGGAATCCGCCCTGGTCGGCGATCCGCTCGACCGCCTCGCGCAGCTGCGGACCGCAGTCGCAGCGCTGACTGCCGAAGACGTCCCCGGTGAGGCACTCGCTGTGCGGGCGGACCAGTGGCGCCCGGCCGCCGGCCGCCGACTTGGTCAGGGCCCGTTGCCAGTCGCCGAGGCCGAGCGCGAGGTGCTCCTTGCCGTCGGCAAGCCCGTCGAAGGTCATCACCCGCGCGGTCGTGGCGTAGCCGTCCGGGAAGCGCAGCGGCACGGTGACCTGCCGCCGGATCGTCGCCTTGGTCGCCGTACCGGCCTGGGCCTGGAACATCGGTCCTCCTCGTTGGTTCCCGTCTCGCTCACCGATGATCTGCCCGGAGATCCGTTGCCGCATTCCGGGGACTATCGTGGGGCGGTGGCTGAGCGTCCTTACATCTTGCTGAGCTGTGGGATGTCGATCGACGGATATCTCGACGACGCCAGTGCGGAACGGCTGCTCCTCTCCAACGACGCCGATTTCGACCGGGTCGACGCTGTCCGGGCCGGATGCGACGCGATTCTGGTCGGGGCGAGCACCATCCGCCAGGACAATCCGCGACTGCTGGTGCGCTCCCCGTCCCGCCGGGCCGCCCGGATCGCGCGGGGTGCGGATCCGGACCCGGTGAAGGTCACCGTAACCAGCAGCTGCCACCTCGATCCACAGGCGTCGTTCTTCACGGCGGGGGACGCGGCGAAACTGGTCTACTGCGCGACGCCGGCCGTCGGCGACGCCGAGAAGCTGCTCGGCGAGCGGGCTGTCGTGGTGGACGGTGGCGACCCGGTGGACGTCCGCACGGTCGCGGGCGACCTGGCCCGGCGCGGGGTGCGCCGGCTGATGGTCGAGGGCGGCGGCCGGATGCACACCCAGTTCCTCACCGCCGGCCTGGCCGACGAGCTGCAACTGGTGGTGGCGCCGTTCTTCGTGGGCGACGCGCGGGCGCCGCGGTTCGTCCACGAGGGAGATTTCCCGTGGGGCCCCGGCAACCGGGCCACCCTCGCGGAGGTGCGGCAGATCGGTGACGTGGTGTTGCTGCGGTACGCCCTCTCCGACCGGTTCGATCAAGCCGCGACACCACCGGAGTAGGCGGGCCGGCGCACCACCGTGGTCCGGCGGACCAGCGGGATCGGCGCGGGCACGTGCAGCGGCTGAGCTGCCATGACCGGCGCCGGCGACACCGGGGCCACCACTGTGAGGCGCGGCGTGGAGACGGGCTTGGCGCGCAGCCGCGCCACGACCCGGACCAGCACGATCGCCGCGCCGGGAGCCGCGGCCACGAACGCGAGGATCCCGTAGGCCACCGCGATCGTCAGGCCCTGCGCCGCGCTCAGGCCGGCCGCGCCGAAGGCCCACGCCATCACACCCTCGCGCGGCCCCCAGCCACCCACGTTGATCGGCAGGCCCATCGCCAGCAGCGCGAGCAGCAGCAGCGGCGCCAGCTGGAGCAGCGAGGCGGCGCTGCCGGCGGCGCGGGCGGCGATCAGGAAGGTGGCGAGGTGCCCGGCGAGCACCGCGGCCGAGGCGATCAGCACGCCGGGCCCGCTCTGCCGGGAGAACAGGCCGGAACGGATCTCGGCGAGACCGGTGCGGGCCGCGCCGGCCGCCCGGGAACGCCCGCGCCGCAGGCGGCGCAGCACCAGCAGGACCAGGCCGCCGGCCACCGCGACAGTCAGGGCGGTCACGGCGATGCCGGCGCCGTTCGACTGGATCAGGGTCAACACCGGCGACGGTACGGTGAGCAGCACGATCGCCCCGACCGCCAGCAGGACGAGCTGTCCCGCGGTGCGCTCCAGGAACACTGCCCGGACACCGCGGCCCAGGTCGCCCTCGTCACGGCCGTGCCGCACCGCGCGCCCGACGTCACCCAGGATCCCGCCCGGCAGCGCCGCGTTGAGGAACAGCGCCTGGTAGTAATCGGCGATCGCGTCCCGCAGCGGAAGGCGCATACCCATGCCGCGGGCCACCAGGCACCAGCGCCACGCACTGAGGACGGTGGTGGCGGCGCCGATCCCCAGTGCCGTGACGAGCGCGCCCGCGTCGAGCACGCGCAGCCCGTCCACGAACGCGCCGGTGCCCAGCCGCCACAGCAGCAGAGCCAGGATGGCGGCGCCGCCCAGCAGGCGCAGCCAAGCCCAGATCGATCGCTTCACGTTCCCGTCCCCTCATCGCTTTCAGGGACTAGTACGCCCGATCGGCCGGGCACGGTTCACCTGAAGATCGCTAAAAGATCCTGATGTCCCACGGAAGCGGTCGGCACGGCCGCGGACCGGCGGGTCAGATAGCCGCCCAGGGCCAGGTCAGGACGCTGATCACCGGCCGCGGCGACCCAGCCCTGCAGCCACTGGTCGGTCAGCGTGGACAGCGCCGGGCCGAGCCGCCACGGGCTGGGCCGGGTCAGCACCCGGGCGCCGGCCCGCTCGAACGCGGCCGCGGTGAACCCTGCCGCGTCCGGCCCGAGCAGCCGCCGGCCGTCGACCTCGCGCCGCTGGTGCTCGTTGAACGCGTCCTGGACGGTCTGGTCGAGCGGGTCCTCGGGGGAGAGTTTGACCTCGCCGGTGACTGAGAGCGTGAAGAGGGCGGTGACCCGGGTCTCGGCGCAGACCGCCACCAGGTTCTCCACCTCCTCGGCGGTGAGCAGGTCGAGCAGGGCGGAACAGGTGACGAGGTCGGTGCCGTCCAGGTCGGCGGCGGTCAGTTCGGTGACGTCCCGCAGGTGGGTGCTGACGGTCGCCTCGGCGGGCATCCCGTCGGCGGCGAGCTTGAGCAGCGCGGGGTCGCGGTCCGTCATGATCCAGTGCTGGGGTGCGGGCAGCTGCGGGGCGAGCCAGCGGCCCAGCGAACCGGTTCCGCAGCCGAGGTCGCGGATCACGCGTACCGGGCCGGGCAGCTCGGCCACCAGGTCGGCGGCGCGGGCCGCGGCGTCCGCGGGCTCGCGCAGGGTGAGCCAGTCGGGGCTGAATTCTCCGGTCACAACTTCTCTCCTTGCAGGATGTCGGCCAGGCGGCGAGCGGTCTCGTCCCAGCCGGTCAGGGTGGCGCGGCGGGCCCGGGCGCGTGCGCGCCAGCGGTCCCGCAGGTCGGAGTCGGTGAGCCAGGCACGCAGGGCGGCAGCGAGGGCATCCGGGTCACCGGCCGGCAGCAGCCGCCCGGGCACGGCGCCGCGGGAGAGACCGCCGGTGGTCGCGGAAATGCCGGGCCCAGCGCTGCCGGGTTCGGTGCTGCCGGGCACGGTGCCGAGGGCCTCAGAGACGCCACCGACGTTGCTGGCCACCACCGGCAGGCCACGGGCGAGGGCTTCGGTGACCACCATTCCGTACGTCTCCGCGCGCGACGGCAGCACGAAGAGATCGGCGTTCGCGTAGGCGTCGTCGAGGGCGGGGCCGACCAGCGGGCCGGTGAAGCGCACCCGTTCGCCGTCGTGGTCGGGTACCGGGCCGCCGCCGGCGATGGTGCAGGTCCAGTCCAGGTCGCCGAGCTGCGTCAACGCGGCCAGCAGCACGTCCTGGCCCTTGCGCGGCGTCAACGAGGCCACGTTGAGCAGCCGGGTGCCGCCGGGGGAGGGTTCGGCCAGGGGCGCGGGGTCGACCCCGGGCGCCGCGATGTGCACATCCGGCAATTCGTATATGTCGGAAATGTGGCGGGCGGCGAGAGCGCTGGTGGCGATCACTGTGGTGGCCAGGTGCAGGGATCCTCGCTCCAGGGCGCTCAACTCGGCGGCCTCGGCGGCGGACAACCCGGTCTCGTCGCCGAGCGGCAGGTGGACCAGGATCGCCAGGCGCAGTCGGCCCGCGTGCGGCTCGAGGACGTCCGGGACTCCGCCGGCGACCAGCCCGTCGAGCAGAACGGTCGAACCGTCCGGCACCCCGGCGAGAAAGCCGGCCAGATCCTCCCGGCCGGATGCTGCGGGACGGGGCCAGGTTCCGGGGACGAGCTTTTCGCGTACCTCGAAGGGGGTTGCCGAAGGCCCGGCTGTGCCGGGCGCAAGGTGGGGAACGGCCAGGCGCCGCAGGACCTCGCGGTCGTAGCGGTTGCCCCCGCTCGGTGCCGCCGGGTCGTCGATCGAACCCGGCAGCACCGCATGCAAAATCACAGGGTGCGCTCGTAGGCGGCCCAGGCGATGTGGGACTCGTGCAGTTTCACCTCGATGCCGGTCAGGCCGCTCGCGCCCGGGCCGAACTCGCCGGCCTTGATCCGCACGGCCAGCCGGTCGGCGATCACCTTGGCGAGGAACTCGGTGGACGTGTTGACGCCGGAGAACTCCGGGTCGTCGTCGAGGTTGCGGTAGCTGAGCCCGGAGCAGATGGTCTTGAGCTGCTCGCTCGCCCGGCCGATGTCGACCACGATGTTGTCGTCGTCCAGGTCGGGGCGGCGGAAGGTGGCGTCGACCACGAAGGTGGCGCCGTGCAGCCGCTGCGCCGGTCCGAAGACCTCACCGGAGAAACTGTGGGCGATCATGATGTGGTCGCGGACGGTGACGCTGAACAAGGCTCATCTCCTCGGGTCGGTACGTGCGGTTATTACGGGTACCCGGTCCGGAAAGATCAATTCACCGCTGGGTAGTCGATGACGTGGCAGAGCGCGGGCAGGCTCCCCGCGGCGAGCCGGGGGAGGACCGCGGGCATCTCGGCGAAGTCCGAGTGGCCGGTGGTCAGCGCGTCGAACCGCGGGTCCTTGAGCAGGTCGAGGGCGAGCGCGAGGCGTTCGGCGTAGGAGCGGCCGCGGGCCGGCGCGATGCCGCCGACCTGGCTGCTGCGGATGGTCAGCCGGCGGGAGTGGAAGAACTCGCCGAGCGGGATCGCCACCCGTTTGTCGCCGAACCAGCTGAGCTCGACGACGGTGCCCTCGGGGGCCAGCAGTTCGAGCGCGCGGGTGAGACCCGGCTCGGTGGCGCTGGCGTGGATGACGAGGTCGCGGCCTTCGTCGGCGTCGGCCGGAGGCGCGAAGCGGATGTTCAGCTTCTTCGCGACCTCGGCCTTCGTGGCGTCCGTGTCGACCAGCTGGACGTCGGTGCCGGGGAGGCCGGCCAGCACCGCCGCGACCGACGAGCCGACCATGCCGCCGCCGACCACCGAGATCCGGTCGCCGATCTGCGGGTGCGCGTCCCAGACGGCGTTCACCGCGGTCTCCACCGTGCCGGCCAGCACGGCCCGGGCGGTCGGGACGTCGTCGGGGACCACGGTCACCGACTCGGCCGGGACGACGTAGCGGGTCTGGTGCGGGTAGAGGCAGAAGACGGTCCTGCCGACCAGCTCGGGGGTGCCGGCCTCGACGACGCCGACGTTCAGGTAGCCGTACTTCACCGGCGCCGGGAAGTCACCGGCCTGGAACGGCGCCCGCATGCTGTCCCACTGGTTCTCCGGCACCCGGCCCTGGAAGACCAGGGTCTCGGTGCCCCGGCTCACCCCGGAGTGCAGCGTGCGGACCAGCACCTCACCCGGCCCGGGATCGGGGACCCGTTCGGTGCGTATCTCCCCCGAACCCGGGGAAATCAACCAGAACGCCAGGGCATCCGCAGACAAGAGCCGTCCTTTCACTGAACCGAAAGTCCCCGTTGAGCGTGTCAATCGGGGACAGCGGCTAAACCCTACGTCCCTACGCTCAGGAGGAACGGTGACCATCAGTACCGCCACGACCACGACGAGCCCGCTCCGGGCTCCGCTGGTCGGCTTCGCGGCCCATCTGCTCCTCCTCGCCGCGCTCGCCGGTCTCGTGGGGCTCAGCACGTGGGGCTGGGTGGCGGGGGCCGGCTACGGAACCGTCCTGTGCGGTCTGCTCGCGATGGCGCTGCACCGTACCGGGATGGGTGACCTCGGCTGGGCGAACCTGGTCACCTTCGGACGTGCCATCCTCACCGGCGGCGTCACCGCCCTGGTCCTCTCGGACGCGCCGACCGCGCTGGTCGTGACGATCGCCGCGGTCGCCCTCGCGATGGACGGTGTGGACGGCCAGATCGCCCGCCGCACCGGGACGACCACCGCGCTCGGCGCCCGCTTCGACATGGAGATCGACGCGTTCCTGATCCTGGTGCTCAGCGGCGCGGCGGCTCTCGAGTACGGCTGGTGGGCCCTGGCCATCGGCGCGTTCCGCTACGTCTTCGTCGCCGCCTCCTGGGTCGCGCCGTGGCTCACCGCGCCGCTGCCGCCCAAGTTCAGCCGCAAGGTGGTCGCCGCTCAGCAGGGCATCATGCTGGCCGTCGTGGTCAGCGGCCTGCTCCCGGCCTGGCTGGCCGTGGCTGCCCTCGCCATCGCGCTCGGCTCCCTGACCTGGTCCTTCGGCACCGACATCGCCTGGCTGTATAGGGCCTCGCGGGTGCGCGAGGTGGCCCGCAGCCGCTGGTCCGCCCCGCGCCGCCACGCCCTCGCGACGCGTTAGGCGACGCGGGCGATCCGTCCGGGCGAGGGCGCCGGGACGGCGTCCGGGTGCAGGATCGCGGCGATCGCCTCCACGCCGTCGATCAGGCGGGGACCGGGCCGCACCACCAGGCCGTCGCCGTCGATCGCCCACACCGCGGCGCCCGGGAAGTGCGGGACCACCGCTTCGGCCTGGCGCACCGCGCCGTCCAGGTGGTAGCCGCACGGCGTCACCAGCACCACGTCCGGCGCCGGGGCTGCCAGCTCCGCCCAGGTCACCGCCACCGACTTCTGCCCCGGCCGGGCCGCGACCGGTTCGCCGCCGGCCGCGACGATCAGGTCCGGCACCCAGTGCCCGGCGCAGAACGGCGGATCCACCCACTCCACCACGGCGACCTTCGGCCGCGGCCGGCCGGCGACCGCCGCGGCCACCCGAGCCAGCCGTTCCTTCAGCGAGGCGACCAGGTCACGGCCCCTTTCCGGTACGCCCACCGCACCCGCCACCTCGACAAAGGTGCCCAGCACGTCGGCCAGGGTGTGCGGATCCAGCGACAGCACGTCCGACCGGCACCCGAGGTGGCTCAGCGCGTCGTCGACGTGTCCCGACGGCAGAGCGCACACCCGGCACAGGTCCTGGGTCAGGATCAGCTCCGGCTCCAGGCCGGCGAGCGCGTCCGCGTGCAGCGTGTAGAGGTCCCCACCGGCAGCCATCTCGGTCCGCACGTACTCGTCGATCTCGGCCGGCGTCATTCCCTTGGTGTCCCGCCCGCCGACCACCACGGTCTTCGTGGCGCGGGCCTCGGCCGGCTCGTCACACTCGAACGTCACCCCGATCAGATCGTCGCCGAGACCCAGGGCGTACACGATCTCCGTGGCGGACGGCAGCAGCGAGACCAGGCGCATCCAGTCAGCCTAAAGGTGTAGTCCGGCCCGCACGGATAGCACCGTGGACGGATGCGTGCCGGGGTGCCGTCCAGGGATTCTGACGGCATCGCCGAATCCGGGAGGGACCATGACCACGGCACCGCTGGCGCACGCCGACACGCTCGTGCTCGACTACCTGGCCGCGCTCTGGGCGGCCTCCGAGGACCTGCCGCCCGAGTCCCGCGACGACCTGATGCGGACCGTGACCGGCTACATCGCGCTGCGCCAGGACCTCGCCGACGACCCGGCCCTGATCCTCGGCCGCCTCGGACCGCCGGAGCACCTGGCCGCCGCCGTCCGCCGCGGCGGGATGCCGACCCACCTGCGCCTGCCCGCTCCCACCGCGGCCCCGGCCGCCCCGGCGCCGACGCCGGGCGGTGGCGCCGAGCACGCGGCCATCGCGCTGCTGGTGGGCGGGACGTTCCTGCTGCCGGTGGTCAGCCCGGCGGCCGGCCTGCTGATCGCCACCGGATCGCCCCGCTGGACTCCCGCGCAGAAGGGCGCCGCGTGGATCCTGACCATCGGCTCGGCCACCGGCGCGCTGCTGTTCGCCCTGATGATCGCGGGCCTCGGCGGCGGCGGTGGGCTGTTCCTGCTGGTGGCCTACCTGGGCGCCTGCGTGGGCTCGATCGTCGCGGGGCTGGCGCTGCTCGTCGCGCTGCGCGGACCCACGACGCCCTAGATGATTGAGTCCTAAATTCTTGCTGGTCAATGGTCGTACGCGATGAGTGAGCGTGGGTGGGGTGCGCCGATGTTGGTGTTGTGCCAGATCACCGCGGCCAGGGCGAGCAGCCGCTGACCGATCCGGGCGAACAGCCCGGCCGGTCGGCGGGCACCGTGACGTTCCAGGGACAGCCGTCCCTTGAGGGTTTGAAAAATCGACTCGATCCATTGGCGGCAGCGCAGCAGCGCGCGTTCGGCCGGGGTACGAGGAGCGTCCGCCTTCGCATTGGCGCGTTGCGGGCGAACCAGATGCACCCCGGCCTCGGCGCAGAAGCGCTCGAATTCGGGCCCGGCGAACCCGCGGTCGGCCAGGATCACCTGCCCGCTGTCGATCAGGTGATGGTCGGCCTCAAGCAATGCGGTGATGACCTCGCGTTCGTCGAGTTTCGGGTTGGCCAAACACCACAGGATCGGCATGCCCTCGGCGGTGGCCAGCAGATACAGGCGCATGCCCCAGAAGAACCGCGAGTGCGAGGCGCTGTAGCCGTACCCGGCGTCGCCGGCCAGATCCGAGCGTTTCACGGTCTCACGGGAGGCGCCGCACGGTACCGGCGTGGAGTCGATCAACCGCAGGACCGGTACACCGGATCCGGTAACCCGGGCCAGCGCCCGGATCACCGTGGTGATCAACTCGCCGCTGGCCCGCACGCGTTTGCCGTAGCCGGAGGCAGTGGCCAGGTACGGAAACAAATGCCGCAGATGGGTCTGGGCATAGCGGATCCGGTGCCGCTCCCGCGGAAAGTCGAGCAGCACCTGGGCGATCAGCAGGCAGACCAGTTCCGCATCGGACAACAGCCGCGGACGTCCGGGCCGCCGACGCCCCCACGGGATCAGGTAATCATCGACGAACACGTACAGTGCGTGAGAAGGGTGTTGATGTCAGCAGTCACGCGCAGACAACAACACCCTTCCTCATTGCCGCGTGACCGTACCGCCCACCAACCCAGCATTCGGACTCAACCACCTAGTCAGATGTCGAAGGTGGCGGCGATCGGGAGGTGGTCGCTGCCGGTGCGCGGGAGCGACCACAACTCGGGGATCGTCAGTGCGCGCGCCAGGATCTGGTCGACCCGGGCCACCGGGACGGCGGCCGGCCAGCTGAACGGGAACGCCGACCGGCCGGTGGCCATCAGGTCGGTGACCGGGGACAGCCCGCGGTCGTCGATCGTGCTGTTCAGATCGCCGAGCAGGATGACCCGCTCGACGGGTTCGGCGCGCAGCGCCGCTCCCAGTCTGCGGGCGCTCTCGTCCCGGCGTACGCAATCGAATCCGGTCAGTCCGAGACGCACCGACGGTAGGTGGACCACATGGACCGCCACGTCGCCGATCGGGGTCTGCGCGATCGCGCGCAGCCCGCGGTTCCAGTCGGCGCCGAAGGCGGCGGGCCGGATGTCCAGCGCACGCGCCTCACGCAGCGGATGCTTCGACCAGAGGGCGACCGTGCCCTGCACGGTGTGGTGCGGATAGCCGGGAGCGAGCGCGGCGGCGTACGCGGGCAGCGCCTCCGGCGTGACCTCCTGTAGGCCGATCAGATCCGGACCGGCCTCAACCAGCGTGCGGACCGTCCCGGCCGGATCGGGATTCTCGTCGCTCACGTTGTGCTGAACGGCGGTGAGGTACGACCCGTGCCCGGTCGTCGGGAACAGCTGACCGCCGTAGACGCCGAGCCAGGCCACCAGGGGCAGCAGGGCGGTCAGCGCGATGCCGGCTGAACGCCGCCACACGGCGAGACCGAGCAGCGGAAGGGCGGCCAGGCCCAGCCACGGGCGGAAGGCCTCGAGCAGGCTGCCCAGCTGACCGATCCGGTTCGGCACCAGCCCGTGGAACAGGAACACCGCCGTGACCAGCACGGCGAAGGGCACGGCGACGCGGAGCAGCATCGCGTGATGATGTCAGATCAGGATCTCCGCGAGGACCTGGTCCCAGACGGCGCGGGGCGGGAACTCGTGGCCGACCCCTTCCATCCAGACCAGGCGGGCGCCCGGGATGGCCCGGGCCAGTTCCCGCGGGTGTTCCGCGGGAAACCGCTGGTCGAGCGTGCCGTGCAGCACCACGGTCGGAGCGGTGATGTCGCCGAGCCGGTCCTGGACCGGCGGACCGTACCCGGCGAGGCGGTGGTTGTGCCGGGCCGCGGCCAGGTCGGCGGAGCGGTCGAAGACCCGTTCGGCGAGGCGGCGCAGCTGCGGCTCGTCCGGGGTGAACGGGCCGCCGCGGGCGCGGACCTCGGCCATCAGACCGGCGACCGCGGCCTTGCGGTTCGACCAGTCGACCTCCGGACGGGTCTCGACCAGGAGAGCCACGCCGCCCTTGGTCATCTCCTCGCCCGGCTCGCCCGCGCTCGTCGACATCAGGGTCAGACTGAGCACCCGCTCCGGATGCTGCACCGCGATCCGCTGGGCCAGGGCGCCGCCGAGCGAGAGCCCGACGAGGTGCGCGGCCGGCACGCCCAGCGCGTCCATCACCCCGAGGGCGTCGTTCATCAGATCGGTCCCGGAGTAGCCGGGCACCCCGATCGGGAAACACGTCGACCGGCCGGTGTCCCGGTGGTCGTAACGGATGACGAACCGGCCGCCGGCCGCGAGCCGCCGGCAGAACTCGTCGTCCCACCAGTCCATCGAACTGGCTTCCCCGGCCAGCAGCAGCAACGGGGGCTCGGTAGGTTCGCCGAAGGTCTCCACGCACACCTCGATGCCGTTGACGGGCATCATCGTCTCGGTCACCACGGAAGCCATTGTGGCGAGACTCACTTGCGGGCGCGTTAAATGGACATCACATCGGATGACGTTCCGGCTGAGAGAGCCCGGCCTCCCGGCCGGGCTCCCGATCTTTGCGCGAGGGTCAGCGGTGGACGGGCGCCACTGCCCGGGCCTGGTTGCGCACCACCCGCAGCGAGACCGCGGTGAGGGTCAGGGCGAGACCGAAGAGCGCGAGATGCAGGTACGGGTTCGCGATCGGCACGAACGCGATGACCGCCACGGGGATCTGGACCACCCCGACGAGCAACGCCAGGAGCCACTTGCGGCCGCCGCTCCACAGCAGCGCGGTCCACACCGGCGCGGAGACGACCAGCAGGGTCAGGCCGTCGAGCAGGGCGTGCAGGGCGGGGCTGTGCACCCGGTTGTGGGCGAACGCCTGGGCGGGGGAGGCGATCCAGAGACCGGCGAGGACGAGGGCGAGAACGACAGCGGCACGACGCATGGGATCCTCCAGCGTGTTGAAACCGTTGCACCGAGTAATCACCGTACAAAGGGCGCAGGGGGCGCGTAAAGGTTCGCGGCGATTCATTCGCGCTTTGGGGGAGCCGTCACTCTTCGGATTCGGTTTCTCGGCCGATCAGCCAGGTAGCCACTTGCAGTGATCATGACTAGCCTGCTCGGGTGCGAATGATCGAGCTGGCCATGGCAGCGGCCGTAACGGTGAGTATTTCCGGCGTTTCTTACGCTGCGTTGAACCCGCAGAAGCTGGAGGCGGACGCGCGGGTCGTGGCGAACCAGGCCACCTGCCGGACCGTGGACACCGCGATCGTCGCCTACGTGGGGCAGCACGGGCAGGCGCCCAAGACCGTCCGCCAGCTGAAGGAGTACGTGGACGGCGACATCTCCCGCTACCGGATCGTCGACGGGGTCGCTGCCGGTCCCGGGTGCTGACTCCGGACGTCATACGATCGGCCTGTAACAGGAGGACATGACGGGAACGGGTGACGATGGAGACGTTGGAGTTTCAGGCCGAAGCGCGCCAGCTGCTGCAGTTGATGGTCCATTCGATCTATTCGAACAAGGACATCTTCCTGCGTGAGCTGATCTCCAATGCGTCCGACGCGCTGGACAAGCTGCGCCTCGCCAAGCTGCAGGACGGCCTCGAGGCCGACACTTCCGACCTGCACATCGAGATCGAGGCGGACGCGGACGCTCGTACGCTGACGGTTCGTGACAACGGCATCGGCATGACCCGCGAAGAGGTCGTCGAGCTGATCGGCACGATCGCCAAGTCCGGCACCGCGGAGCTGCTGACCAAGCTCAAGGAGGCGAAAGAGAGCCCCGAGCTGATCGGCCAGTTCGGCGTCGGCTTCTACTCGACGTTCATGGTCGCCGACAGGGTCAGCCTGGTGACCCGCAAGGCCGGCACCGAGGGCCACGGCACCCGCTGGGAGTCCGAGGGCGGCGGCACCTACACGATCGACGACGCGCCCGACGCGCCGGTCGGCACCACGGTGACCCTGCACCTGCGGCCGAAGGACGAGGACGACGCTCTCTACGACTACACCGACGAGTGGAAGATCAAGGAGATCGTCAAGCGGTACTCGGACTTCATCTCGTTCCCCATCAAGAAGGTCTCCTCCGGTGGTGAGGCGGAGACCCTCAACTCGATGAAGGCGCTGTGGGCACGCCCGCGCAGCGAGGTCACCGACGAGGAGTACCACCAGTTCTACCGGCACATCAGCCACGACTGGACCGACCCGCTCGAGATCATCAACATGAAGGCGGAGGGCACCTTCGAGTACGAGGCGCTGCTCTTCATCCCGTCCCGGGCGCCGCACGACCTGTTCCAGCGGGACGCCCGCCGCGGCCTGCAGCTCTACGTCAAGCGCGTCTTCATCATGGACGACAGCAAGGAGCTGATCCCCGACTACCTGCGCTTCGTCAAGGGCGTGGTGGACGCGGCCGACCTGTCGCTGAACATCTCCCGGGAGATCCTGCAGCAGGACCGGCACATCCAGATGATCCGGCGCCGCCTGGTCAAGAAGGTCCTGTCCACCATCAAGGACCTGATGACCGGCAACCCGGAGAAGTACGCGACGTTCTGGCGCGAGTTCGGCCGGGCGGTCAAGGAGGGCCTGCTCGCCGAGCCGGACAACCACAAGCCGATCCTGGAGATCGCGTCGTTCGCCACCACGCACGGCACCGAGCCGACGACGCTCGCCGCCTATGTGGAGCGGATGAAGGAGGGCCAGGAGGAGATCTACTTCCTGACCGGCGAGAGCCGCTCCCAGGTGGAGAACTCGCCGCACATGGAAGCCTTCCAGGCCGAGGGCTACGAGGTGCTGATCCTCACCGACCCGGTCGACGAGATCTGGGTCGACGCGGTGCCCGACTACGAGGGCAAGAAGCTGCGCTCGATCGCCCGCGGCTCGGTCGACCTGAAGAAGGACGAGGAGCAGAAGGAGCCGGAGGGCGACTTCGGTCCGCTGCTCGGCTTCCTCAAGGAGAAGCTGGACGAGCAGGTCAAGGAGGTACGCCTGTCGCACCGCCTGACCACGTCGGCGGCCTGCCTGGTCAGCGACTCCGACGACATCACCCCGGCGCTGGAGAAGATGTACCGGGCGATGGGCCAGGAGGGCCCGCGGGTCAAGCGGATCCTCGAGCTCAACCCGAACCACCCGCTGGTCAGCGGCCTGCGGGCGGCGCACGAGCGGGGCGCCGAGGACCCGGCCCTGCCGGACACGGCCGAGCTGCTCTACGGCACCGCGCTCCTCGCCGAGGGCGGCGACCTGGACGACCCGGCCCGCTTCGCCAAGCTGCTCGCCGACCGTCTGGCCCGCACGGTCTGAGCACCGCGTCCCGGCCCGTCGCCTCACCGGCGGGCCGGGTCAGCGCAGATGTGCCAGCCAGGCGCGCGGTCCGGGGTGTGCCACACGGATGCCGGCGACGCGTATCGCGTACGCAATCGCGGTTTTCAGATCGTCGTTGCCGGCCAGGGCGACGGCGAGCGCGCCGTGGAAGGCGTCGCCGGCGCCCGCGGTGTCCGCGGCCGTGACGCGCGGCACCTCGATCGACCCGGAAGTGGTCGCGTCGCTGAACCAGCGGACCGGGCCGGCGCCGTGCGTGACCACGACATGGGGCGCGGCCACGGCGCGGGCGGTCGACTCGTCGGACTGATCAGCCGCGTCCGGGTGACGGAAGTCCGCTGAGCAGGCCACCACCTCGGCGTACCGGAAGATCTCCGCGAAGATCGGGCGCCAGCTGCCGGCGTCCACCAGCAGGCGCCGCGCGGCACGCGCCGCAGCGGCGGCCAGCACGGGGTGATGTCCGTCCGCCAGCGTCAGGTCCGCTTCCGGCAGACCCCTTTCCGGTACGCGCACCGCACGGTTCCCCGCGTTGCGGCTGACGATGCTGCGTTCTCCCGTTGCGGACAGCACGGTCACCGCGGAGACCGGCGGCGGTTCGGCCGTGTCCGGATCGGCGTCGATCAGGGTGACGCCGTGTGCCGTGAGATCGGCGCGGATCAGATCGCCGAGCGGATGAGCCCCCACGGCCGTGACCAGGGTTACCTCGGCGCCCAGCGCGGCCGCGGTGACGGCGGCGTTGGCTGCCGGACCGCCCGCGGCGACCTCGACCGATGCCGACTGCACCTTCTCGTCCGGGCCGGGCAGCCGCTCGACACGCTG
Organism: Actinoplanes sp. NBC_00393; assembly: GCF_036053395.1. Taxonomy (NCBI): domain Bacteria; kingdom Bacillati; phylum Actinomycetota; class Actinomycetes; order Micromonosporales; family Micromonosporaceae; genus Actinoplanes; species Actinoplanes sp. NBC_00393. Next base: position 739,692 of record NZ_CP107942.1, read on the forward strand.
GATCAGGTCGACCGTGGCCAGGCCGACACAGAGGATCCGCACGTCACCCGTTGGACAGGTCGACGAAGAAAGTGCCGATGTTGGTGAAGATGTCGGCAATGCCGTCGCCGAGGCTGCGGGTCACGTCGGCGGCCGGTCCCGGGTTCGTGCCGATCCAGAAGACCAGCAGGAACACCACGATCCAACCGATGACCTTCTTCATCGAGCTCCTCCGCTTACCGGGACGCCATCCAAGATCGTGGCACAGGCCGGCAACGCCGCGCACAGGGCACGCCCAACCCTGATCAATTGCTAGTTGCTTGCTTTTGACAGTTACTCTCATTTCATGGCTACTTTCAGTGGGCGCTGGTACGCGCTCGGAGCGCTCTCCCTCTGCACACTCGCCATCGGTCTGGACAGCACGGTGCTCAGCGTCGCGCTGCCCACCCTGGCCCGGGACCTGGAGGCGTCCACCGGCGACCTCCAGTGGTTCACCAACTCGTACCTGCTGGTGCTGGCCGCCGGACTGCTGCCGGCCGGCATGCTCGGCGACCGGTACGGCCGGAAGAAGTTCCTGCTCGGCGCGCTCGTGCTGTTCGGGGCTGCCTCCCTCGCCTGTGCGTATGCGGAGACGGCCGGACAGCTGACCGCCGCCCGGGCCGTCCTCGGTCTCGGCTCGGCGGTGATCATGGCGTTGATGGGCGCCGTCCTGACCGTTCTGTTCGACGAGCGGGAGCGGCCGCGTGCGCTGTCGATCTGGGTGACGGCGAACGCGTTGGGCGTACCGCTCGGGCCGCTGCTCGGTGGCTGGCTGCTGGACCACTTCCACTGGGGTGCGGTCTTCCTCATCAACCTGCCGCTCGTGGTCCTCGGCCTGATCGCCGTCGCCGTCCTGCTGCCCGAGTCGTACGGCGACCGGCGCCGCCGCTTCGACCTGCTCGGCGTCGTGCTGTCGGCGACCGGGCTGGTCGCGCTCACGTACGGGATCATCGAAGCCGGCGAACGTGGCTGGACCGACCCGCGCGCCCTGCTCACCGTCGCCCTCGGCGTGCTCGCGCTCGGCGCGCTGATCCTCTGGCAGCGGCGTGCCGCCGCGCCGCTGATCGACCTCGAGCTGTTCCGGAACCGGGCGTTCACCGGCGGGACCCTCTTCGCCACGATCGCCGGTTTCGCGTTCTTCGGCCTGCTCTTCGCGTTGCCGCTGCTCTTCCAGGCGGTCGGCGGCGCGGACGCCCTCGGCACCGGGCTGCGCCTGCTCCCGGTGATCGGCGGCCTGCTGGCCGGGGCGCGCGTCGCCGGCCGGCTCACCGCCCGGTTCGGCGCCCGCCCGGTCATCGCGACCGGCTTGGCCGTGATGGCCGCCGCGCTCTTCGCCGGCGCGGCCACCGACGCCGGCACCGGGTACGGCTACGTCGCGGCCTGGATCGCCGTCGCCGGAGTGGGCCTCGGCTTCACCATGCCTCCGTCGATGAACGCGGCGCTCGGCGCGCTCACCCCGGAACGCAGCGGCGTCGGCTCCGGCCTGATCCAGGCGTTACGGCAGGTCGGCAGCGCGATCGGGGTGGCCGTGCTGGGCACCGCGCTGAACTCGGCGTACCGCGGCGCGTTGCCCGCCTCGGCGCCGGACGCGGTCCGGGAAAGCGTCGCGGCCGCACCGCAGTTCGGTGATCCGGCGCTGCTCGACGCGGCCCGCGACGCGTTCGCGCACGGCATGAGCGTCTCGTTGCTGGCGGCCGGCGCGGTGGCGGCGGTCGGGGCGATGCTCGCGCTGGTGGTGCTGCCGCGCTCCCGGCATGACGCGCCTGTGCTGGCAGAATCGGGGGTATGACAGCGCCCCCGACCAGCCTCCGCGAGCGCAAGAAGGCGAAGACCCGCGCCGCGATCCGCGAGCACGCGATGCGGATGTTCGAGGAGCAGGGGTACGCGCAGACCACCGTGGACCAGATCGCCGAAGCGGCCGAGGTCTCCCCGAGCACCTTCTTCCGCTATTTCCCGACCAAAGAGGATGTCGTCCTGGTGGATGACGTCGACGCCGTCCTGATCGAGGGCATCCGCGCCCAGCCCGCCGAGGTGCCGCCGGTCGAAGCGATCCTGCGCGCGATGCGTGCCGTCTTCGCCGACATGAGCCCGGAGACCTGGGAGTTCGAACGGCGGCGGCAGCGGCTGGTGCTGGGCGTGCCCGAGTTGCGCGCCCGGATGCTGCAGCAGATGACCGATGCCATCGACCTGGTCGCCGGCGTGATCGCGGAGCGGGCCGGCCTGCCCGCCGACAACTTCTCGGCCCGGGTGACCGCGGGGGCCGCGGTCGGTGCGATGCTCTCGGTCCTGCCCTCCGGCGGCCAGGTGGACGGCGTCACACCGGCCGATTACCAGCGGCTGGAGACGGCGCTGACCCTGCTGCAGAACGGCCTTCCGCTGAGCTGACGCCGTCCGCTCGCGCCGGCCCCCGTCCATCTCGGTGGGTCAGTGCATCGCGCGCGGCGGCCAGGATGCGGTCGGAGAGGTCGGTGCCGGCGGTCGCCCGCGACAGCAGGAGCGCACCGACCATGGTGCTGACGGCGGCAAGGTCCGCTTCGCCACCTGCGGCCAAGCGGCGGGCGAAACCCTCAACCCCTGCCGCGTACGCTCGGCGCGTCTCCTCGCCGCCGGCCGCGCGCGCGATGTCCCCGCCGAAACCGGCCGATGGGCATCCGGTGCCAGGACGGTCGCGGTGGGCAGCGGAGAGGTACGCATCCAGAAACGCCTCCGGGCCGCCCGCCTCCGGGCCGCCCGCCCTCTGGTCATCGGCTTCCCCGGCGCCGGGTTGCCGGCCGCTCGGGCCGGAGCCGGGGCTGTCGAGAGCTGCGGCCTGTTCCGCGAAGGCCTGCGTGACTGCCTCGGCGACCAGAGCGTCCTTCGACGCGAAGTGCTTGTAGAAACCGCCATGGGTGAGGCCCGCCTCGGCCATCACGTCGGCGACGCTGACCCCGGCCACGCCGCGCTCGCGGAAGAGGCGGGCCGCCGTGGTGACGATGCGCGAGCGGTTCTGTGCGGCCTGCGCCTGCGATACCCGTCCCATGGCCGCAACTATAGATGAGGTGTGTCATCTATTACCTGGCGCTCGTTAGATGATGCTCGTAATCTAAGCCGCATGGAACTCACCAACGCCATCGCCGTCGTCACCGGAGCCAACCGCGGGTTCGGTCGTCACCTCGCTGCCCAACTGCTCGAACGCGGCGCCAAGGTCTACGCCGCCGCCCGTGATCCGCGCAGCGTCGACCTGCCCGGCGCGATCCCGTTGCGGCTCGATGTGACCGATCCCGCCTCGATCGCGGAGGCCGCCCGGATCGCCGCCGACGCCACCCTGCTGATCAACAACGCCGGGATCGCCGCCGGGCAGTCGCTGCTCGACGGCGACCTCGACGGCATCCGGCAGGACATGGAGGTCAACTACTTCGGCACGCTGACCGTGACCCGGGCGTTCGCGCCGGTGATCGCCGGCAACGGCGGGGGAGCGGTGCTCAATGTGCTGTCCGTGCTGTCCTGGCTGCACCCGGCCGCAGCCGGGTCCTACTCGGCGGCGAAGGCGGCGGCCTGGGCGCTGACCAACGCGAGCCGGGAACTCCTCGCGCCGAGCGGCATCACGGTCACCGGGCTGCACGTCGCCTACATGGACACCGACATGGCCGCGAACGTCCCGGCCGACCGGAAGACCGATCCGGCGGTGGTGGCCAAGCTGACCCTGGACGCGGTGGCCCGGGGCGACGCCGAGGTGCTCGGCGACGAGGTGACCCGCGGGGTGAAGGCGGGGCTCTCCGGCCCGGCGGCCGCCTGACCAGCACCACCGCACGGACGGCGCGGCCGGCGAAAGCGGGGCCGGGTGAAAGCGGTCCGGGTGAAAGCGGGCCGGGTGAGAGCGGGCCGGGCGGGACCGGGGATGACGGCGGTTGCATCGGCGGGATTGAATGAACCCGGACGGTCGCCGGTGACCCGGCCGGCGGCACGCCACGACCTGTCGCCGACTCACGAGGTTCGCCCATGAGACGCAAAGTCGTACCGCTGCTCGCGCTTCTCCTCCTCGCCCCGGCCGCGCCGGCCGCCGCGCAGACCGGAGCCCCGGCCGCCGCCCGAACCGGAGCCCCGGCGAAGGCGCCGGCCGGAAGCATCGCCTGGGGTCCGTGCGATCCCGCCGAGGAGGCCCCCGCGCGGGTGCTCTGCGGCACGCTCGACGTACCGATCGACTGGTCCAAGCCGCGCGGGCCGAAGCTGACCCTCGCCCTGGCCAAGCTGCCCGCCGCCGACCCGGCGCAGCGCATCGGCTCGCTGCTGATCAACCCGGGTGGCCCGGGCGGTTCCGGGGTGGGCTTCGCCTTCGCCGCCGGGGAGGCGTTCTCCCCGGCGATCGTCAACCGGTTCGACATCATCGGCTTCGATCCGCGCGGCCAGGCCCGCAGCCAGGCCATCCTCTGTGACAGCGACGACCTCGCCGCCCAATCAGAGGTCGCCTTCCCGGACAGCGCCGCCGAGTATGCGCAGCTGCGCGCCGCCAACCGCGAGCTCTTCGCCGGCTGCGCGGAGCTGTCCGGCCCGCTGTTCAAGTTCGTGGACACCGCCAGCGTGGCCCGGGACATGGACGCGATCCGGGCCGGCCTCGGCGAGTCGAAGATCAGCTACTACGGCGTCTCGTACGGGACGATGATCGGCCAGCAGTACGCCGAGCTGTTCCCGACGCGGGTCCGGGCCATGGCGCTGGACTCGAACATGGACCACTCGCAGAACATCCCGGACTACCAGAAGTACGAGACCCTCGCGATGGAGGGCTCGTTCGTCGAGTTCGCGAAGTGGTGCGAGCGGACCGAGGCCTGCGTGCTCAACGACGAGAACGTCCTGGCCTACTTCGACGAGCTGTACGCGCAGGCCGAAGCCGGTGACCTGGTCTTCGAGGGTGAGCCGGTGGCACCGGAGACGCTGATCTCGGCGGTCTTCGGCTACCTCTACGACCCGATCAGCTGGTTCGAGCTGGCCACCCTGCTCGCCGCCCTCGGTGGGGACGCCACGGACGGGCGCCTGGGCCGCGGCGAGCCGGTGGTCAACGGGTACCTGCCGGTGATGTGTTCGGACTTCCGGTTCGACGTCGGCTCGTACCGGAACCTCGCCGCCCTGGAGCGGGCGCAGAACCGGCTCGCCCCGCACACCAAGCTCAGCCCGATCGCCTGGACCGATCTGACCAGCTGCCAGAACTGGCCGTACCGGGTGAGCAACCCGCCGCACCGGCTGCGCGCGTCCAGCAAGCTGCCGCCGATCCTGCTCGCCAACAGCCGGTGGGACGTCGCCACGCCGTACGAGTGGGGCCGCAGCCTGGCCCGGCAGCTACCGAGCTCGACGTTCCTGACCTATGACGGCGTCGGCCACGGCACGTACTGGCTCAGCCCGTGCGCGCAGGCGGCGATCGACACGTACCTGGTGGAACGGCGTACCCCGGCGAAGGGCACGCACTGCCCGGCGGTCTTCCCGACCACGCCGCCGCAGGCCGCCACGCTCAGCAGCACGGGCCTGGTGAACCCGCTACCGCAGCTGGTGGGCACGAACGCACGGTGACGAAGACGTCCTCGGCGGATTGAGAAGTGTCACGATGGGGTAACGCGGCCCCAGCCTGCTGATCGCGCTCGGTTCGATGATCGGCGCGCTGCTCGCCGAGTCGGGCGGCGCCGGCAGCGTGGTGACCCGGGTCGTCAACGGCGTGTCCGGGGCCGCGCTGCCGTGGGCCATGGCCGGGGTGGCCGCCCTGGTCGGACTGCCACTGTTCTCCGAGGTCGGCGTCGTGTTGCTGGTGCCGATCGTGTTGCTGGTCGCACGGCGTACCGATGTGGGGTTGCTCCGTCTCGGCATCCCGGCGCTGGCAGGGCTCTCGGTCCTGCACGGCCTGGTGCCGCCGCACCCCGGTCCGCTGGTGGCGATCTCCAGCCTCAACGCCGACCTCGGACTCACCCTGCTGCTCGGCCTGATCTGCGCCATCCCGACGGTGATCATCGCCGGCCAGGAATACTTCGGAATGACGGTCGGCCAGACCATCAAGACCTGGTCCGTGATGGAGACGATCATCTCGGTGGTCGGCTTCGCCTGCGTCATGCTGCTGGACCTGATCATTTAAAACACATTCATCGGTACGCGTGACGAAAAGTCCCCGCTTGCTCCACGCGACCACCTGCCACTCCATGCCGATCCGTCCCCGCCGGGCTGATGCGGTGGTCCAGCTGACACCCAGCGCTGCTTCGCGTGCCGCGAAGCGACGCTGAGCGTCAGCTGGTCGGCCGGGCTGACCGTGATGGCTGCTTCGCAGCCTGCGAAGCAGCCGTGGGTGTCAGCTGGCGCGTGCTACGCGTTGAGCTTGTCGCGCCAGGCGAGGAACTCCCGGAGTTCGGTGAGATCCGGGTCGGGGCCACCGGTGTCGATCGTGAAGAGGCGGGCGCCCAGCTCGTACATCTGGTCGCGGTTCTCGGTGTGGCCCATCACGGAGACCTCGATCTCGGCGGGGTCGCGGCCGATGTCGGCGCAGTGCGAACCCAGGATGCCGAGTTTGCGTTCGAGGGTCTCGGGGTCGGAGAAGCTGTGCCAGATGTCGGCGTGCTTCGCCGTCAGGCGCAGCGTCTTCTTCTCGCCGCCGCCGCCGATCAGGACGGGGATGTCGCGGGTGGGCGGCGGATTCAAACGACCCCAGCGGGATTCGATGCGTGGCAGCGCGGTGGCGAGGTCGTCGAGGCGGCTGCCGGCGGTGCCGAACTCGTAGCCGTACTCGGTGTAGTCGCGCTCGAACCAGCCCGAGCCGATGCCGAGGATCAGGCGGCCTTCGCTGATGTGGTCGACAGTGCGGGCCATGTCGGCGAGCAGTTCAGGGTTGCGGTAGCTGTTGCAGGAGACCAGGGCGCCGATCTCGACCCGGCTGGTTGACTCGGCCCACGCTGCGAGCATGGTCCAGCACTCGAAGTGCAGCCCGTCCGGTTCGCCGGAGAGCGGGTAGAAGTGGTCCCAGTTGAAGAGCACGTCCACGCCGAGGTCCTCGGCCTCGGCGGCGGTGCGGCGGATGGTGGCGTAGTCCATGTGCTGCGGCTGCAACTGCAGCCCGATCCGAACCGGCCTATCGATCATGCATTCGAGCCTAGTTGGCGGAGCTGCTCGGTGCCGGAGGCTGGTCGCACGTGCCGTCGAGCTGCTGGCCGATCGTGCCGAACTCGCCGTCGAGGTAGGCCCGCGGGTCGCCGGCCTGCGACGCCCTGGTCAGATCGGCCGCGATCGCGTCGACCGCCGCCCGCTGGGCCGGGTCGGTGCTCTGCTCGCCGGCCGCGGTGACCTGGCCGGCCATGTCGGCGAAGGTCTTCTGCATGCCCTCGCGGGCCTCGGCGCCGTCGGCGGTCGCGTACTCCGCGAGGCGGACCCCGCCCGAGGTGATGATCGCGTAGACCGCGGAGCAGACGTACTTCGGCTGGCCGGCCGAGGCGGACGGCACCGGCGCGATGCTGACCGGCACCGGCAGCGAGCCGGGCGCGACCTCGATCTCGCAGCCGGCGCTCGCGAGCAGGCCGGCGGCGACGGTGGCGCACATCAGGACGGTGCGGCGGCGCTGCGGCACGACATTCCCCTTCGTCGATCGCAAGGTACGCCGGGCAGCATAGTCGCTTGCCGGACCGGTGGTCCGACACCTTTCCGGGTATCCGGAAGTTAGCTAGCAATGTGTCCCATAACCCCAAAAACGGTAAGTCGGTGGTCCGGCGGGCCCTGATCGTCGGGATCGCGACGGTGCTCGTCGCGGCCGGCGGCACGGCGTTCGCCGAGATCGTCTCCTCCGACCCGATGACCTCCCCGTCGTTCAACGGATCCGTCTACGCGGTGGCGTACCGCGGCGACACCGTCTACGTCGGGGGCAACTTCACCAGTGCCGTCGCGAACGGGCGCAGCGTGCCCCGTACCCGGCTCGCCGCGTTCAGCGCCCGCACCGGCGCCCTGCTCGACTGGCAGCCCACGGCCGACGCGAACGTCCGGGCCCTCGCGGTGGACGGCGACGTCGTCTACGCGGCCGGCGACTTCGACCGGATCAACGGCGAGACCCGCGACGCCGTCGCCGGCATCGGCGCCACCAGCGGCCTGCTGACCTCCCTGCGGCACAGCGTGCTCGGCCAGCCCAGCGCGCTCGTCACCGGGCACGGCCGGCTCTACATGGGCGGGCGGATCACCTCGGTGGACGGGGTGCCGCGGTCCAACCTCGCCGCGTTCACCCTGGCCACCGGGGCGCTGGACGCCTGGGCGCCGACCACCGACGACGCGGTCAACGCGCTCGCCGTCACCGGCGACCGGGTCTACCTCGGCGGGCGGTTCCACCGGACCAACAACGTCAGCTCGACCCTGCGGCTCAGCGCGGTGGACCCGGCCACCGGGGTGCTCGACCGCACCTTCCTGCCGAAGCCGGTGTCGCAGGTGTTCGCGCTGGCGGCCCATGACGACGGGGTGTACGCGGCGCTCGGCGGGCTCGGGGGACGGGCGGTGTCGTACACGCGGGGTGGACAGGCCCGGTGGACGCGGGTCTTCGACGGCGACGCCCAGGCCGTCACGGTCCTCGACGGGACGGTCTATGTGGGTGGGCACTTCGACAAGGCCTGCACGACGACGAACAACGGCATCCGCGGCGTCTGCACCGACGGGTCGGTGACCCGGGGCAAGCTCGCGGCCGTCGACAGGGAGGGCAACCTGCTCGACTGGTCACCGCAGGCCAACGGGGTCGCCGGCACCCGGCAGCTCACCGCCAGCGGGGCGCTCGGGGCGATCAGCGCGGTCGGTGACTTCACCATGGTGGGCGGGCTGAGCCGCAAGCGGTACGTGGCGTTCGGTGGCGCTCCGCCGCGCGAGGAGGCGGTGGCTTCGGATCACGTGGCGGCGTACAACTTCGACACGACGATCGCGGACGGGACGTTCGACGACGGGTCGGGGCGGGGGCATCTGCTGCGTACCGTCACCCGTAACGGCGGGGCGCCGCAGCTGATCCCGCACGGCACCGGGCAGGCGCTGCGCTTCCCGGCGAAGTGCGCCGGCGCCGACTGCCCGCGGCTCATCCTGCAGGGCGGCGACACCCCGGCGCTCAACCCCGGCAACAAGCCGATCCGGTACGGCGCGGGCGTCCTCCTCTCACCCGCGGAGACCGGCCGGGGCGAGAACATCCTGCAGAAGGGATATTCGACCGGGGGCGGGCAGTACAAGCTGCAGGTCGACGGGCTGTCCGGCAAGCCGAGCTGCGGGATGAGCGACAAGGTGGGCGCGACGGTGCACGTGGCGCGTAGCCGTACGTCGGTGGCGGACGGCAAGTGGCACTCGCTGGAATGCCGCCGGACCGGGCCGACCCTGGCCATCCTGGTCGACGACCGCCTGGAGTCGAGTGTGCCGGTGCCGGTGGAGCTGGCGGTGGAGACCACCCAGCCGTTCACCGTGGGCGGCAAGGGCGTGGGCGCGAACAACGACCAGTTCCACGGCACCCTCGACGACATCTGGGTGCACATTGGTTGAGTAGCGCGCCGGGGGAGTGAGCACGGAGCCGCGTGTGCCGGTCGGAGGTCCGGCACACGCGGCTCTTCGCGGCGCCGGGGAGCGGGCACGACGGGATGAGATGGAGCCGGCGAGGACGGTGCCGGCTGCCCCGAGGTTGCCCACGACGGCGCGGAATTGAAGGTCATCGTTGCAGCCATGTTGCGGGAGTGCAACAGGCGAAATTCCTATCAGGACGCCGACGGGCGCCGCCGGACGCTCCAGACCGCGGCGCCGACCAGGACCGCCAGGGCCGCGCCGCCCAGGACGAGCAGCCAGGTCACCGGCGGCGCTTCGCTGTTCGCCTCCTTGTCGTCGGGGGTCGCATCCGCGGTCTGGGAATGCGCCACCGGACTTCCCGAGCGCGACGAGCCGGCCCCGGCAGCGAGCGCTGCCGGGGCCGGCGCCATCAGGATCACCAGTGTCGCGGCGATGGCCAGGGCGAGTTGACGTCGTCTGTTCGCGAATGAGTACGTCACGTCCTGAACAACGTTGATCGCCGTCAATCGGATCAGCGTGATCAGGACGATCGTGGCAGGCGGGCGGCGACCAGCGCGCCGACCGCGATGACGGCCGAGCCGGTGAGGACCGCGGGGACCAGGCCGTCCACAAAGTCCTGGTGGGAGGCGAAACTCCCGTACGTGCTGAAGATCGAGGAGAGCGCCGCCACGCCGGCCGCGATGCCGAACTCGCGGATCGTGTTGTTCGCGCCGGAGGCGACACCGCGTTCGGCCTCGCTCACGCTGGCCAGGGTGACCGTGCTGATCGGGGCGAAGGTCAGGCCCATGCCGATGCCGGCCAGCAGGAATGCGCCGACCAGCCGGCCGTAGGTGACGTCGGTCGTGGTGGCCAGGCCGATCCAGAGGATGCCGCCGGCCAGGAAGACCTGTCCGGCGACGATCAGGTTGCGCATGCCGAGGCGGGCGCCGAAGATGCCGGCCAGCGGGGCGACCACCATCGGGGCGGCGGTCCACGGCAGGGTGCGCAGGCCCGACTCGAGCGGGCTCAGGCCCTGCACCACCTGGAAGAACTGGGCGAGCAGGAAGACCGAGCCGAAGGCGCCCGCCGAGAAGGTCAGGGTCACGACGTTGACCAGGCTGAACGAGCGGGACTTGAAGAGGGTCAGGGGCAGCATCGGCGTGCGGTTGCGGTGCTGCCAGAAGAGGAACCCGGTGATCAGCGCGACGCCCGCGCCCAGCATGACCGGCACCCGGCCGCTGGTCCAACCGTGCTCGGGGCCGTCGACGACACCCCAGACCAGCAGCAGCATGCCGCTCGCGGAGAGCACCAGGCCGAGCGGGTCGAGCCGGCGGGCGCCGCCGCGCGACTCGTCGAGCGCGACGGCCGCCAGGACCAGTGCGAGGACGCCGATCGGCACGTTGATCCAGAAGATCCAGTTCCAGTCGAGGCCCTCGGTGACGGCGCCGCCGACGACCGGGCCGACCGCGACGCCGAGGCCGGTGATGCCGCCCCAGATGCCGATCGCGACGTTGCGCAGATGGTCGGGCACGGCCTGGGCGAGCAGCGTCAGCGACAGCGGTGCGATGGCGGCGCCGCCCAGGCCCTGCAGGGCGCGGGCCGCGGTGAGCTGCCACGGCTCGGCGGCGAGCGCCGCGCCGGCCGAGGCCAGCGTGAAGAGCGCGATGCCGGCCAGGAACATCCGGCGGCGGCCGAGGCGGTCGCCGAGGGCGGCGGCGGTGAGCAGGAAGGCGGCAAAAGGCAGGGTGTACGCGTTGACGAACCACTGCAGATCGGTGATCGAGGCCCCGAGGTCGGTACGGATCACCGGGAGCGCGGTGCTGACGACGAGATTGTCGAGCGACCCCATGAACGTCGGGATGCCGACGGCGGCGAGCACGAGTGCCAGCGGGCGGGTCCGGACGGCGGGCCGTTCGGGAGCGAGAGTGGTCACGACTTCCCCTAAGTTGTTATCCACTGATAACTAAGCACCGTAAGCATTGACTGATAACATGTCAACGTGACTCCGCGGACCCGTCTCACTGCTCAGGAACGCCACGTCCAGCTCGTGGCGGCCGCCCTCCAGGCCTTCGCCGAGGGTGGTTATGCCGGGACCACCACCGACCAGGTGGCCCGGCTGGCCGGCGTCTCCCAGCCGTACGTGGTGCGCCTCTTCGGCTCCAAGCAGGAGCTGTTCCTCGCCACCATGCGCTACGCGGGCGACCGGATCGAGGCGAAATGGCGGGCCGCCGCCGCGGGCGAAGCCAGCCTGGCCGCCCTCGGCCGGGCGTACGAGGACCTGCTCGCCGAACGCGAGTTGCTGGTCGTGCTGCTGCACGGGTATGCCGCAGCCGGCGACCCGGTGATCGGCGACGCGGTGCGCGACTGCTACGGCCGGCTCTACGACGTCGTGCGCGAGCTGACCGGCGCGACCCCGGAGGAGATCCGCGAGTTCTTCGCGATGGGCATGCTGATCACCGTGCTCGGCGCGATGCGGGTGCTCGGCCCCGACCCGGTGCCGCTGCCGCCGTGGGCGACCGAGCTTCTCGCCACGTTCCCGAGAGGCTGACTCACCACGTTCCTGCAGGCTGACTCGCCACGTTATTGCAGGCTGACTCGCCACGTTCCTGCAGGCTGATCAGTCCATGTTGTGCCGGGTGTAGGCGGGCTCCCGCCAGCCCAGCATCGCCTCGGTCATCCGTACCGCGTCGACCGCGGCCCGCACGTCGTGCACCCGCATGATCCGGGCGCCGCGCAGCAGGCAGAAGACCACCGTCGCGATGGTCCCGGCCAGCCGTTCCTGCTGGGGGCGGTCCAGGGTCTCGCCGATGAAGTCCTTGTTGCTGAGCGCGGCCAGCATCGGGTAACCGATCGCGGCGATCTCGTCCAGCCGCCGGGTGATCTCCAGCGAGTGGTACGTGTTCTTGTTCAGGTCGTGGCCCGGGTCGATGATGATCTGGTCCGGGCGTACCCCGCGGGACAGCGCCAAGGCGACCTTCTCCCGGAGGAACGCGCCGACCTCGGCGGTGACGTCGCCGTACTGCGGCTTCGGGTAGAGGGTGCGCGGCGCGGCCAGGCTGTGGCAGATCACCAGCTGGGCGCCGGTGCCGGCGACCGCGTCGGCCATCGCCGGGTCGCGCAGCCCCGAGGTGTCGTTGACGACCCCGGCGCCGGCCTTGATGACTTCACGGGCCACCTCGGGGCGGAACGTGTCGACCGAGACCACGGCCAGGCCGTCGGCCGCCTCGACCACCGGCAGCACCCGGTCCAGTTCCTCGGCGACCGACACCTCCGGGCCCGGGGCGAACGGCACGCCACCGATGTCGATCCAGTCGGCCCCGTCGGCAGCCGCGGCACGGACCGCCTCGGTCGCCTTCTCCAGCGCGAACGTGCGGCCGCGGTCGTGGAACGAGTCCGGCGTACGGTTCACGATCGCCATCACGACGGCCCGGCGGGAGAAGTCGTAAGTCCGGCCGCTGATGACCCGCGTACCGCTGTGCTCGCTCACGGGACGGACATTAACAGTTGGCCCCGAAGGGCCTTTCGTGAAAGAGACTCGTGAGTACGGCGTACCCCTGATCTGCGGTTTTATGAATTTGCCTTTTAGCGCCATTCATCACATCAGGAGAGGAATCGCGACCGGAATTCCGGGGTAGCTCAGGGCCGTGGGCACAACGGCCAACACCCCTTGGAGGAACCATGAGTGACGTCTCCCCGGCCGGCCGCGCGCCGGACCCGGCGTACCCGGTCGACGTGCCGCCGCAGACGGCCTACGACCCGGAGTTCCCCACCACCCCGGCGGTTTATCAAGAGCGCGCGGGCGCTGAGCAGTCCAAGCCGCGGCAGGTGGCTGAGCAGGCCCGCGAGTCGGCCGGTCAGGCCGCCAGCGATGTGAAGGACACTGCCAAGGAGCAGGTGCAGCGGGTCGGCGCCGAGGCGCGCGACCAGGCGCGCACCGTCGCCTCCGAGGTCCGCGGCAAGCTCGGTGACCAGGCCCGGAACCAGAACCAGCGGCTCGTCGGCGGGATCCGGCAGGCCGCCGACCAGCTCGACGAGATGCGCGGGGAACGGCAGGACTCGCCGGCCGCCGCGGTCGTCTCGCGGGTCGCCGAGGGTGGCCGGCAGTTCGCCGACTACCTGGACCGGCACGGCCCGGACGGTGTGCTGCGCGAGGTCGAGGACTTCGCCCGGCGTCGCCCCGGCGCCTTCCTCGCCACCGCGCTGGCCGCCGGCTTCGTGGTCGGGCGTCTAGGCAAGAGCATCGCCAAGGCCGACGACACCGCCGGCAAGCCGGACACCGACACGTTCAGCTCCGGCGCCACCACTTCCGGGTACGGCGTTCCGCCTGCGCGGGAGAGCTTCCCGGGCGATCCGGCCGTCGAGCGCGTCGCCGGCTACGACACCGAACCGGTCGGGTACGTGACCCCGGCCACCACCGAGTACGCCGCCACCGGCACCGGCACCCCCGCGGTGGTCGACGAGACGTACCCGGAGCGCCGGTCATGAGCTCCCCGTACCGCGATGAGCAGGTCGCCGAGACCTCGATCGGCGACATCATCGGCAACATCAGCAACGACCTGTCGCAGCTGTTCCGGCAGGAGGTCGCCCTCGCCAAGGCGGAGATCCAGCAGGAGGCGACCAAGGCCGGCAAGGCCGCCGGAATGCTCGGCGGCGCCGGTTTCGCCGGCTACCTCGCCATCGTGCTGTTCAGCTTCGCGCTGGTCTTCGGCCTGGGCGAGGTCATCCCACTCGGCTGGGCCGCGTTCATCGTCGGCCTCGTGTGGGCCGCAGTCGGTGCCGTTCTCTATGTCAACGGCCGCAAGAAGCTCAAGACCGTCGACCCGGTGCCGCGCCGCACCGCGGAAACCCTGAAGGAGGACGCGCAATGGCTGAAGAACCCGACCGGCTGAGGCAGGACATCGAGAACACCCGGGCCACGCTGACGCGCGACGTCGACCTGCTGGCCGAGAAGACTAGCCCGCGCCAGGTCGCCCGGCGGCGCTGGACCGCGGTGAAGGAGAAGGTCATGGGTACGACCGAACAGGCGCGCTACACCACCCACGAGAAGACGTCGCAGCTCAGCGACAAGGCGTCCGACCTCGGCGACAAGGTCAGCGGCAAGGCCTCCGACCTGAGCGACAAGGCCTCCTCGAAGGCGCACGACGCCGCCGACGCGGTCCGTTCCGCGCCGCGCGCCGTCGCCGGCCAGACGCAGGGCAACCCGGTCGCCGCGGGCATCATCGCCTTCGGTGTGGGCCTGCTGGCCTCCTCGCTGATCCCGGTCACCGACGCCGAACGCCGCGCCGGACAGCAGATCAAGGACCACAGCGGCGAACTCACCGACAAGGTGAAGGACGTGGCCGGCGACCTCAAGGACGACCTCGGCGGCACTGTGCAGCAGGCCGCCGGGCAGGTCAGGGAGACCGCTCGCGACGCCGCGCAGACCACCAGGGAGACGGCGACCTCGAACGCGCAGGACGTCCGCGACCAGACCAAGCAGGCAGCGACCTCCTGAACCCTCCCCAAGGCGAGGACGGACCGGCCCGGGCCGGTCCGTCCCCGCGTTTGTTCGCCCGGGACGGGGGAATCGGCAGCACCATGAGAATCGGATACAAGCTCGCCGCCGAAGGATTCGGCCCCAAGGAGCTCATCCGGCAGGGGATCCGGGCCGAACAGGCCGGCTTCGACTTCGTCGAGATCAGCGACCATTACCATCCGTGGCTCGATGTGCAGGGCCATTCCCCGTTCGCGTGGAACGTCCTCAGCGCGATCGCGGTGCAGACCCGTACGCTCGGCCTCGCGACCGGCGTGACCTGCCCCACCGTGCGGTACCACCCGGCGATCATCGCGCAGGCCGCCGCCACCCTGGCGATCATCTCGGACGACCGGTTCACGCTCGGCGTCGGCTCCGGTGAGCGGCTCAACGAGCACGTCGTCGGGCAGGGCTTCGGCAGCGTCCGGGAACGGCAGGAGCGGCTGCGCGAGGCCCTGGAGATCATCAAGCTGCTCTGGCAGGGCGGCTACCAGTCGTACGAGGGCAAGTATCTGCAGCTCGAGGACGCGCGGGTGTTCGACCTGCCGGACCGGCTGCCGGACATCGCGGTCGCCGCCGGTGGCCAGGCCGCCGCCGAGCTGGCCGCCACGCACGGCAGCGGGCTGTTCGCCACCGAACCCCGCGCCGACCTGGTCTCCACGTTCACCGAGGCCGGCGGCAGCGGCCCGAAGTACGCCGAGGTGCCGGTCGCGTGGGCGCCCACCGAGGAGGCGGCGCTGGCCGAGGCGCACCGGACCGCCCGCTGGTCGGTCACCGGCTGGAAGGTGATGGCCGAGCTGCCGAACCCGGTCAACTTCGAGGCGGCGTCGGCCACGGTCACCCTCGACGACGTCCGCGAGCAGTTCACCGCCGGCCCGGATCCGGCACGGTACGTGGAAGCGGTCCGGTCCTATGTCGATGCCGGTTACGACCATGTCGTGCTGATGAACGTCGGCCCGGACCCGGACGGGTTCCTCGACTTCTTCGACAAGGAACTGCGGGAACGGCTGCAGTCCCGGTGAACGACCAGGTGACCGTCGTCGTGGCCACCCGCAACCGGCGGGACCGGCTCTTCGAGACACTGCCGGAACACGCGGCGCCGGTGATCCTGGTCGACAACGGGTCCGACGACGGCGGGCCGGAGGCGATCGCGACGGCCTTTCCCGCCGTCGAGGTGGTGCGGCTCGGCGAGAACCGGGGAGCGGCGGCCCGCAACGAGGGAGTGCGGCGGGCGGGGACCCCGTACGTCGCTTTTGCCGACGATGACTCGTACTGGACACCGGGGTCGCTCGCCCGGGCCGCTGCCCTCCTGGACCGGCACGACAAGCTCGGGCTGGTCACGGCCAGGGTTCTGATCGGCCCGGAAGGCCGCCTCGACCCGGTCTCGGCGGCCATGGCCGCCGCGCCGATCGGCACCCCGCCCGGCGCGCCCGGGCCTTCCGTGCTGGGCTTTCTCTCCTGCGCGGTGGTGGTCCGGCGGGAGGCGTTCCTCGCGGTGGGCGGTTTCGAGCCACACCTTTTCGTGTACGGGGAGGAAGCGCTCCTGGCGATGGACATGGCCGCCGCGGGCTGGTGGCTGTGCTACGACGAAGCCCTGGTCGTGCGGCACTTTCCGCAGCCCGCCGGCCGCGACGACGGCGCCCGCCGGCGCATCGAGGCCCGCAACCGGATGCTCACCGCGCTGCTGCGCCGCCCGCCGGCCGTGGTCGCCCGCACTCTGGTGTCGGCCGCGCGCGACTCACCGGCGGCAGGCTGGGACGTGCTGCGTGCGCTGCCCTGGGCGCTGCGCCACCGGCGGCGCCTGCCTCCCGCCGTGGAGGCGAACCTGGCCCGCCTCCCGTCCGGCTAGCCCACTGTTGGCCCGGCTGGCGCTCAGGGTCGTCTTCCGAGGCGCGCACCAGCCCGCCCTCCCTTTCGATCCAGCCGAACCCGCCCCGGCCGGCAGAACACCGCGCGCGGCGGCCGACGCTCTCCGGCGGGAGACCTTCCGAAAAACGGCCACACCCACAGCGGGTGTACCTACACCCGCCACGGGTGTGCCGGCGTTCGGGAACCCATACGTCACCGGGGCCGCCCGACCTGCCCGTCGAGTGGCGCCCCGGCCCGCCGGGTGGCGCCGAAGGTGGGTTCTCGGACGCTGCCCTGACCACGAAAGGTGGCTATCGGCGGCTGTAGCCGGGGATCTGGTTGCGCTGGGTGGAGCTGGCGGCCCAGTGCGTGATGTCCAGCAGCGCGGCCAGGATCACCCAGAACCAGTCCCAGTTGGACAGCCCCACGCCCGGCCGGTAGAGGATCACGTAGATCAGGGTGGCGAACGGCAGGAAGATGATGCCCAGCAGCGGCCAGATCCACGAGCCGAACGCGGCGCTCACCAGCGCCGGCCGGGCGATCCAGATGATGAAGAGTCCCAGCCTCGGGAAGACTCCCGCGAAAAGTGCGAACAAGCAGCCCATGGCCGGATTCTCGGGCCGCGGTGCGGCGCCGCGGATCACTCGGGGCGGATGAGAATCTGCTCGCGCAGGATGTCGGCGTGACCGCAGTGCCGGGCCAGTTCACGCGCGGTCGCCTCTCGGGCCGCCGCGCAGGCCTCGCGGTGCGCCCGGCGGATCGACGCGATCGTGTCGGAGTCCTCCAGGACGAAGCTCTCGTCAGGGGTCTCCGGCATGCCGATCTCGGCGCGCGACCGGCCGGTGACCGACTCGAAGACGTCCGGCATCAGCGCAGCTTGCCATGATCAGGTCGAGGTCGGTGCCCCAGCTGTCGAGGACGTCGCTGTGACCGTGTCGGCGGGCCAGGTCGGCGATGGCCGGGAACAGGCGCAGGGCACCGGTCGGCAGGTCGGCCGGCGTGAGTAGAACGTTCCAGTCGCCGGGGAGCGGGTGGGTGGACAGCTCCCACGGCAGGTACTTGTTGTACGGCCGCAGCCGGCCGTGCAGCGCGAAGACGGTTTCCAGCAGCCAGGGGACGGCCTCGATCTCGTCCAGATGTGCCAGCGGAGGATCGCCGTCGCGGCGGCTCTTGACCGCCCGGTAGAGCTGGTTGACGTACGCGTCCAGCATCGCCCGGGCGGCCTCGGTGGCCTCGGCGGGAGTCGGCACGGCCTGGCGCTCGACCAGGGCGGCGATGCCCCCGTCGAGCCGGTCGAGCAGGACCCGCGCGCCGCGGAAGCCGTAGCGGCGCCGCTGCACCGACGTGTCGGCGAGCGCCTCGACCGTGCAGACGGTCTCGTCCAACTCGGCGTTGCGGACCCGGTGCTGCCAGGGGTCGTCGAGCTCGGCGAGCACGATGGTCACGTCGAGGTCGGAGTGCGCGGTGGCGAGACCCCGGGCGTGCGAGCCGGTCAGGATGACCCCGCGCACGCCCGGATCGGCAGCCGAGCCGGCCAGAACTCGTTCCAGCAAGTCCATGCCGACATTGATATCGCTTTACCAACCGGACGGGGGCGCCTCGATGTGTACCGCCTTGGTCACGGTCATCTCGTCGAGGAGCTCAGGACCGTACCCGAAACCTTGGCCGGAACCGCGGCGCGGATGCGCGGCGCCACCGGGCGCACCGCCGAACACCGCGTTGATCTTCACAGTGCCGGCCGGCAGCTCCCGCCAGGCCTGCTGGGCGTGGCTCATCGAGGTGGTCAGGACCGTGGCGGCGAGCCCGTACGGCGAGTCCGCCGCCCGCGCCAGCGCCGAACCGAACGAGTCCACCGTGACCACCGGCGCCACCGGGCCGAACGTCTCCTCCCGCACCACCGCCATGTCGTCGGTGCAGTCGGCGAGGACGGTCGGCGGATAGAAGGCGCCCGGCGCCTCCGGAACCGTCCCGCCGCAGAGCAGCCGCGCCCCGTCCCGGACCGCCGCCTGCACCTGGGCGTCGACGCCGTCGCGCAGCCGCCGGTCGACCAGCGGCCCGATCTGCGACTCCCACTGCGCGGCCTCGGCAACCAGGGCCTCGAGGAACGGCGCCGCCACGTCCCGGTGCACGTAGACCCGTTCGACCGCGACGCAGATCTGCCCCGAGTTCACGAACGCCCCGAGGGCCACCTGCTGTGCCGCCCACTTCGGGTCGACGCCGCTGTCGACGATCACCGGGTCGCTGCCGCCGTTCTCCAGCAGCGCCTTGGCGCCGGAGACCGCGCAGGCCGCGGCGATCGCCCGTCCGGTGGCGGTGGATCCGACGTGCGCGACCACGTCCACCTCGGCGGCGGCCAGGGCGGCGCCGACCGGGCCGTCCCCGTTGACCAGGTTCAGCACGCCCTCCGGGAAGTGCGGGGCGAGCAACTGGACGAGCCGCCAGCCGGTGGCCGGGGTGCGCTCGCTCGGCTTGTGCACCACGGTGTTGCCGGTGACCAGGGCGGCGCCGAGCAGGCCGCAGGAGACCGCGACCGGGTCGTTCCACGGGGTGATCACCGCGACCACGCCCCGCGGGCCGTACGCCATCAGGTCGATCGCCTCGTCGTTGCCGGCCAGGGCGCGACCACGGTGGACCGGGCCCAGTTCGGCGTACTGGCGCAGGGTGCCGACACCGGCCGCGATCGAGTCGCGGGCGCCGTCGACCGGCTTGCCCATCTCGGCGGACATGATCTCGGCGAGTTCGTCCGCGGCTGCCTCGACCGCGTTCGCCGCCGCGTGCAGAGCGGCGGCGCGGGCCGCGGGCGCGGTCCGGGCCCAGCCCGGTGCGGCGGCGCGGGCCACCTTCACCGCTGCGGCCACATCGGCTTCGGAAGAGACGTGTACGCGCGACACCGGCGAATCGTCCCGGGGATTCAGAACAGTCAGGGTCCGGCCGTCGCCGCCGGGCTGTTCAACCTCATACATGGGGCCAGTCTGCCCACACTGCATCGCATGAAACGTTGACTCACAGCAAAGATCCCCTTCCGGACGGTAACGATCAGTGCAGGTGGTGGTGCCGAAACCGCAATAAACCGGCCGTTCAGGAGAAGTCGATGATCATGTGAGTAGACGCAAAATACCGGGGTAACCGCCGGACTATGCGAGTACTCGGGATCAACGCGATCTTCCATGATCCGTCGGCGGCACTGATCGTCGACGGTCGTGTGGTGGCTGCCGCGGAGGAAGAGCGGTTCAGTCGCCGCAAGCACGGCAAGCGCCCGGTGCCGTTCTCCGCCTGGGAGCTTCCGGAGCTCGCCGCCGCCTGGTGCCTGGAGCAGGCCGGGCTCCGGCCCGGCGATCTGGACGCGGTGGCGTACTCCTTCGACCCGGACCTGTGCCGCGACCCCGCCGAGGCCGGCATCAACGACCCGTGGGACCACCTGCGCGTCGACTACGCCCGCCGGGCCCCGCAGTTCCTGGCCACCGCGCTGCCCGGCCTCGATCCCGAGCAGGTGCGGTTCGTGCCGCACCACGTCGCGCACGCCGCCTCGGCCGGGCTCAGCGTCGACGGGCCGAGCGCGGTGCTGGTCCTGGACGGGCGCGGCGAGTCCGCGAGCCACCTGGCCGGCGCCTTCCGGGACGGGCAGCTGGAGACGTTCCGCAGCCAGGAGCTGCCGCACTCGCTCGGCCTGCTCTACGAGGACCTGACCCGGCACCTCGGGTTCATGCACTCCAGCGACGAGTACAAGGTGATGGCGCTCGCCTCGTACGGCCGGCCCAAGTTCATCGGGCTGCTGCGCGACCTGGTGCGGGCCAAGGGTGACGGCGGCTTCACCGTGGACCGCATCGACTGGGACGCGCTGGCCAAGGCCCGGACCGCCGACGGCGAGATGACCGAGGCGCACGCCGACCTGGCGTCCAGCGTGCAGGTGCGGCTCGAGGAGGTGCTGCTCGACCTGGCCCGGTGGACGTACGAGGCGTCCGGTGGCGTGAAGACGCTGACCATGGCCGGCGGCACCGCCCTGAACTGCGTCGCGAACGCGCGGATCGCCGCCGAGGGCCCGTTCGAGCGGGTCTGGGTGCAGCCGGCCGCGGGTGACGCGGGCACCGCCCTCGGCGCGGCCCTGGCCCTGACGAAGCAGCACATCCCGTTCGGCACCGCCGCGCTCGGCCGGGGCTGGAGCGACGACGAACTCGAGGCCGAGCTCAAGCGTGCCGCGGTGCCGTACACGAAGCCTGCGTCGATCGCCGCCGAGGCCGCCGAGGTGCTCGCCCGCAACGGGATCGTCGCCTGGTACCAGGGACGCAGCGAGTACGGCCCGCGCGCGCTGGGCCACCGCTCTCTGCTCGCCCATCCCGGCGACCAGGACACCCAGACCCGGATGAACGACGTGAAGGGCCGCGAGCAGTTCCGCCCGATCGCCCCGATGGTCCGGGCCGTACGGTTCGGCGACATCTTCGAAGGCGTCTACCCGAGCCCGTACATGCTCTTCGTGCACAAGGTGAAGCCGGAGTGGAAGGACCGCATCCCGGCGGTCACCCACGTCGACGGCACCGCCCGGGTGCAGACCGTGCACACCGAGACCGAGCCGCTGGTCGCCGAGATGCTCGCCGAGTTCGAGCAGCGCACCGGCCTGCCGGTGGTGGTGAACACCTCGCTGAACACGGCCGGCCGGCCGATGGTCGACACCCCGCGCGAGGCTCTGGAGCTGTTCGGCTCGGCGCCGGTCGACCTGCTGGCCATCGGGCCGTTCGCGGTCCATCGGAGCGAGATCTACCGGAGCGAAGCCGACCGGAGCGCCCGTTGACCGGCGTCAGCGTCGTCATACCCACGCTCGGGCGGCCCAGCCTGCACGAACTCCTGCGCGCGCTCGGCCCGCTGCCCGAGTCGACGGAGCTGATCGTCGTCGACGACCGGGCGGACCGCGACGTTCCGCTCGAGCTGCCCGGCGCGCGGATCCTGCCGGGCCGGGCCGCCGGGCCGGCCGCGGCCCGCAACATCGGCTGGCGGGCCGCCCGGCACGAGTGGGTGGCGTTCCTCGACGACGACGTGCTGCCCGATCCCGGCTGGGCCGAGGCGCTCGCTGCCGATCTGGACGGCGCCGGCCCGCAGGTCGGCGGGGTGCAGGCCCGGCTGCACGTCCCGCTGCCCGCGGACCGCCGGCCGACCGACTGGGAGCGGGTCACCGCGGGCCTCGCCGACGGGGAGTGGATCACCGCGGACATGGCCTACCGTCGGGCGGCGCTGGCCCGCGTCGGCGGCTTCGACGAGCGGCTGCCGCGCGCTTTCCGGGAGGACGCCGAGTTGGCGCACCGGATCCGGGAGGCAGGCTGGGAGCTGCGGCGCGGGCTTCGATCAACGACCCATCCGGTACGCCCGGAGCGTCGCTGGGTCAGCGTACGCACCCAGCGCGGCAACACCGACGACGCGCTGCTCCGCCGCCTCTACGGCCCGGACTGGCGGGACCGGCTCGGCATCCCGCCCGGCCGCCGCCACCGGCACGCCGCGATCACCCTGGCCGGCGCGGCAGCCCTGGCCTGCGGTGTCGCCGGTGCGGTGACCGGCCGCCGGAGCTGGTCGGCCGCCGCCGCGGTGGCCGGCGCCGCCTGGGCCGCCGGCACCGCCGAGTTCGCCGCGGCCCGCATCGCCCCCGGCCCGCGCGACGCCCGCGAGGTCACCACGATGCTGCTGACCAGCGCGGCCATCCCTCCGATGGCGATCACCCACTGGGTCCGCGGCTGGCTCCGCTGGCGCTCAGCCCAGCCGATGCCGGCGCCCGCCTTCTTCCTCGGCACCGAAGCGGCCCGCAGCGTCGGTTCGGCCCGCAGCGCCGGTTCGGCCCGCAGCATTGACGAGGCCCGCAGCGCTGAAGAAGCCCGCAGCGTGGAAGAGGCCCGCAGCGCCGGCGAGGCCGCGATCGCGGAGGCCGGCCGGTGAGCGGCGCCCTCTACGACGCGGTCCTGTTCGACCGGGACGGGACGCTCGTCGTCGACGTCCCCTACAACGGCGACCCGGAGCTCGTGCGGTTGATGCCCGGCGCGAAGGCCGCCCTGGACCGGCTGCGCGCCGCCGGCCTGCGCCTCGGCGTGGTCACCAACCAGTCCGGGCTGGCCCGCGGCCGGTTCACCGCGGAGCAGCTCGCCGCGGTCAATGCCCGGGTCGAGGAGCTGCTCGGGCCGTTCGACACCTGGCAGGTGTGCCCGCACGACGACACCGCCGGCTGCGCCTGCCGCAAGCCGGCCCCCGGCATGGTCATCGCCGCCGCGGCCGCGCTCGGCACCACGCCCGGCCGCTGCGTGGTGGTCGGCGACATCGGCCGGGACATGGAAGCCGCCCTGGCCGCAGGCGCCACCGGCATCCTGGTGCCCACCGACGTCACCCTCCCGCCGGAGATCGCCGCCGCTCCGCACCGGGCCGCCGACCTGTCCGCGGCCGCTGACCTGATCCTGACCCGGCAGGCCCTGGTGACCCCGGCACCCCGCCCGGCAACGCCCGGCCAAGACCCGGCGACGCCCGGCACGGATCCGGCAACCCCCGGCACGGACCCGGCGAAGCCGGGCCCGATCACGCGGAGGCCCGGCACGGTGCTGGCGGTCAGGTCCGATTCGGCCGGGGACGTGCTGGTCACCGGCCCGGCCATCCGCGCGCTCAAAGCCGGCGCCGACCGGGTCGTGCTGCTGTGCGGCCCGCGCGGCCGGTCCGCCGCCGAACTGCTCCCCGGCGTGGACGAGATCATCGAATGGCGGCTGCCGTGGATCGACCCCGAGCCGGGCCCGGTCGACGCCGACGACATGCGGGCGCTCACCGAGCGGCTGCGGGCCGTGAACGCCGACGAGGCGGTCGTCTTCACCTCGTTCCACCAGTCCGCTCTGCCGCTCGCGCTGCTGCTCCGCACGGCCGGGGTCGCCCGGATCACCGCGATCAGCGAGGACTATCCCGGGTCGCTGCTGGACGTACGTCATCGCGTACCCCTCGGTCTGCCGGAACCGGAACGTGCCCGCAGCATCGCGGCAGCGGCGGGATTCGGTCTCCCGGAGGGAGACGACGGGCGCCTGAGGGTGACCGCGCCGCCCACCGGCCGTGGTGACTACCTGGTGGTGCATCCCGGAGCGAGTTGCGAGGCCCGGTCCTGCCCGCCGGAGAACCTGCGCCGGATCGTCGCCGCGCTGGCCGATGCCGGGCATCGCGTCCTGGTCACCGGCGGTCCGGGGGAGCGGCACCTCGCCGCGTTCGTCGCCGGTGACGCCGGCACCGACGCCGGCCCGATGCCCCTGGAAGATCTCGCCACGCTGATCGCCGGCGCGGCCTGCCTGATCGTCGCGAACACCGGCCCGGCGCACCTGGCCGCGGCCGTCGGAACTCCGGTGATCAGCCTGTACGCCCCCACCGTCCCCTACGGCCAGTGGGGTCCCTACCGGGTCCCCGCGGTCCGTCTCGGCGACGCCGCCGCGGCGTGCCGGGACACCCGGGCCACCCGCTGCCCGATCCCGGGCCACCCCTGCCTGGCGACGGTCGAGCCGCGGGACGTCCTGGACGCGGTCCGCCGGATCGGCGTGACCGACCACCCCTTGATGGAAGCTGAGGCCGCGTGAACATCCTGCTCTGGCATGTGCACGGCTCCTGGACGACCTCGTTCGTCCAGGGCAAACACCGCTATCTGGTGCCGGTGAACGCGGAGCGCGACGCCTGGGGCCGTGGCCGGGCACGCACGTTCGACTGGCCGGAGACGGTGGAGGAGTTACCCCTCGACCAGATCAAGGACATCGACGTCGCGATCGCGCAGCGGCCCGAGGAGCTGGACCTGATCCCGCCGCACGTGCCGGTGATCTACGTGGAGCACAACACCCCGAAGGGCGACGTGCCGAACTCCCGGCACCCGCTCGCCGACCGGGACGACGTGCTGATCGCGCACGTCACGCACTTCAACGAGCTGTTCTGGGACTGTGGCGGCACCCGCACCACGGTGATCGAGCACGGCATCGTCGAACCGAAGGCCCGGTGGTCGGGCGAGCTGGAGCGGCTGGCCATCGTCACCAACGAGCCGGTCCGCCGGCAGCGGGTGACCGGCACCGACCTGTTCCCGAAGTTCGCGGCGGTGGCGCCGCTCGACGTGTTCGGGATGGGCGTCGCCGGCCTGGAGGGGGTGACGGCCCACGACGACCCGCCGCAGCACCTGATGCACACCGAGGTGGCGAAGCGGCGCGCCTACCTGCACCTCTGCCGGTGGACCTCGCTCGGCCTGAGCCTGATCGAGGCCATGCAGATGGGCATGCCGGTGATCGCGCTGGCCACCACCGAGGCGATCGCCGCGGTCCCGCCGGACGCCGGGGTCCTCTCCACCCGGGTGGACACCCTCGTCGACGCCGCGCAGTGGCTGATCGACGAACCGGACGCCGCGGCCCGCCTCGGCGAGCGCGCCCGGCAGGTGGCCCTCGCCCGGTACGGGCTGGACCGCTTCCTCGCCGACTGGGACCGACTGCTGGAGGAGGAGACATGCGCATCGCGATGATCTCGGAGCACGCCAGCCCTCTCGCGGCGCTCGGCGGGGTCGACGCCGGCGGGCAGAACTCGCACGTCGCCGAACTGGCCGCGGCGCTCGCCGGGCACGGCCACGAGGTGCGCGTCTACACCCGGCGGGACAACCCGGACCTGCCCCAGGTCGTTCCGATGGGGGAGCGGGTCGAGGTGGTGCACGTGCCCGCCGGGCCGGCCGGGGTGCTGCCGAAGGACGAGCTGCTGCCGTACATGGGGGAGTTCGCGGAGTGGATGGCCGCGGACTGGCGCGACGAGTGGCGCCCGAACGTGGCGCACGCGCACTTCTGGATGAGCGGTCTGGCCGCGCTGGACGCCGGGCAGGCCTGCGGGGTGCCGGTGGTGCAGACCTTCCACGCGCTCGGCTCGGTGAAGCGGCGGCACCAGGGCGCCGCGGACACCAGCCCGTCCGGGCGGATCGGGTACGAGCGGCACCTCGGGCGCAGTGTCGACCGGGTCATCGTGCAGTGCCGGGACGAGATCGCCGAGCTGCTGAAACTCGGTGTGCCCCGGTCCCGGATGCACCTGGTCCCGTCCGGGGTGAACACCGAACGGTTCAGCTCCCGCGGCCCGGTGGCGCCCCGCACCGGGAGCCTGACCCGGATCCTCACGGTGGCCCGGCTGGTCGAGCGCAAGGGTGTCGAGGACACCATCCGGGCGCTCGCCGCGGTGCCGGGCGCCGAGCTGGTCGTGGTGGGCGGTCCGCCGGCGGCCGAGCTGGCCGACGATCCGTACGCCCGGCGGCTGCGCGCCCTCGCCGAGCACTGCCGCGTCGCCGACCGGGTCACCCTGGCCGGCGCTGTTCCGGCGCACAAGATGCCGCGGTGGTACCGCTCGGCCGACATCGTCGCCGCGACCCCGTGGTACGAGCCGTTCGGCCTGACCCCGCTCGAGGCGATGGCCTGCGGGGTGCCGGTCGTCGCCACCGCGGTCGGCGGACTGACCGACACCGTGGTCGACGGCGTCACCGGTGATCTGGTCCCACCCCGTGATCCGCGGGCGCTGGCCGCCGCGCTGCGCCGGCTCGTGGGGGACGAGGTACGCCGGTTCGCGTACGCCGCCGCCGCCGAGGACCGGGCGGCCGCCTCCTACTCCTGGCCCCGCATCGCCGAACGCCTGTCCGCCGTCTACTCCACCGTCGCTGATCGAGAGGTTGCCGCGTGAACAACCCCCTGGAGAGTCACCTGAACGGGCTGGCGGACGCGCTCGACGCGTACCGGGAGAAGGCCGACATCCTCGAGGTCTGGGGCGCCCACCTGGCCCGCCACCTCGGCGCCGGCGGCCGTCTGCTGGTCGCCGGCAACGGCGGCAGCGCGGCCGAGGCCCAGCACCTGGCCGCCGAACTGGTCGGCCGGCTGCGCGACGAGCGGATGCCGCTCTCCGCGATCGCGCTCACCCCGGACTCCTCGGCGGTCACCGCGATCAGCAACGACTACGGCTTCGAGGAGGTCTTCGCCCGTCAGGTCCGCGCCCACGGCCGGCCCGGCGACGTGCTGATGGTGCTCTCCACGAGCGGCCGCAGCCCGAACCTGATCGCCGCGGTGGAAGCCGCCAAGGAGCTGGGTCTGCACACGTGGGCGCTGGTCGGCGAGGCGCCGAACCCGCTCGCCGACGTCTGCGACGAGGCGCTCTGCTGCCCGTCCCCGGACAGCCAGGTGGTGCAGGAGCTGCACCTGGTCTCGGTGCACGTGATGTGCGAGTACCTGGACCGGTACCTGCTCCCTTTCGTCGCAGCGACACAGCGGAAGGAGATGGCCGCGGTATGAGGCTCGTGATCGTCGGCGACACCCTGCTGGACCGGGACGTCCAGGGCAGCGTTCACCGGATCGCCCCGGACGCCCCGGCGCCGGTCCTCGACGAGGAGGAGGTCCACGAACGTCCGGGCGGCGCCGGCCTCGCCGCCCTGCTGGCGGCCGGCCACGGATACCAGGTCGCGCTGGTCACGGCACTCGCGGCCGACCCGGCCGGGGCCCGGCTGAGCGAGTTGCTCACGGCCGCGGGCATCGAGCTGTACGCCCTCCCGCTGCCCGGCGCCACCCCGGAGAAGATCCGCCTGCGCGCCGGCGGCCAGGTCCTGCTCCGCCTGGACCGCGGTGGTACGCCGCAGCCGCCGGGCGACGCTCCGCAGGCCGTCCTCGACGTGCTCCGCGACGCCACCGCGATCCTGGTCAGCGACTACGGCCGTGGCGTGGCCCGGCATCCCGCGCTGCGCGCCGCGATCGAGGAGTCGAAAGCGCCGGTGGTCTGGGACCCGCACCCGAACGGGCCGCCACCGGTGCCGAACGTGCGCCTGGTGACCCCGAACGAATCCGAGGCCAAGCGGCTGGCGGACGACGCCGGCAACGGGTCCGGTCTGGCGGCGGCGCAGCGGGCCGGGCACCAGCTCCGGCAGCGGTGGCGGGCCGGCGCGGTGGTGGTGACCCGCGGTGCGCAGGGCGCGGTGCTCTGCCACTCCGGTCCGACTCCGCTGGTGATTCCGCCGCGGGAGGCCTCCGAGGGGGACACCTGCGGGGCGGGGGACCGGTTCGCGTCCGCGGCGGCGCTGGCCCTGGCCCGGGGCGCGCTGGTGTCCGAGGCGGTGCAGGAAGCGGTCGCGGTCGCCAGCGGGTTCGTGGCGGGTGGCGGGGTGCAGGCGGCTCTGGAACCGCGCCCGGCGCCCGCGGAGAAGCCGGGACGTGCCGGCGCCGACGAGGCCGGCCGCCTGGTCGCCGAGACCAGGGCCCGCGGCGGCACGGTCGTCGCCACCGGCGGCTGTTTCGACCTGCTGCACACCGGTCACCTGGCCACCCTGCGCGCCGCCCGCGCCCTCGGCGACTGCCTGATCGTCTGCCTGAACAGCGACGACTCGGTGCGCCGGCTGAAGGGCCCGGACCGGCCGCTGACCGGCCAGGACGACCGGGCCCGCCTGCTCGCCGCCCTGGACTGCGTCGACGCCGTCGTGGTCTTCGACGAGCCGACACCCGAGGCGGTCCTGTCCTGGCTGCGCCCGGACGTGTGGGTGAAGGGCGGCGACTACGACTCGCTGCCGGAGACCGAGGTCGTCGAGCGCTGGGGCGGGCAGACCGTGATCGTGCCCTACCTGGACGGCCGTTCCACCACCAAGACCATCGCAGCAGCTAAATCGGGAGGTCAGTGAATGGACGCAGTGATCGTCACCGGAGGATCGAGCGGCCTCGGCGCCGCCGTCGTGGACGCGGTGATCAAGGAAGGTGGCCGTCCGCTGGTCATCGACCGGCAGTCCCCGAAGGACGGCGTCGAGTGGATCCAGTGCGACCTGGCCGACACCCGGGCCGCCGAGCGCGCCACCCGAGAACTCATCGAACGGGCCGGCGGGCGCATCGACGGCGTGGTCACCGCGGCCGGCATGGACGTGCCCGGCACCCTCGCCGACATCCCCGGCGAGACCTGGGACCGGATCGTCACGATCGACCTGCTCGCCACCGCCGCGGTGATCCGCGCCGCGCTGCCGGCGCTGAAGCAGTCCCACGGCGGGGTGGTCACCATCTCCTCGACGCTGGGCATCAAGGCGGTCTCGGACGCCACCGCGTACTGCGCCGCGAAGTTCGGCGTGGTCGGCTTCACCCGGGCGCTCGCCGCCGAACTCGCCGGCGAGGTCAACGTGACGCTGCTGATCCCCGGCGGCATGCGCACGAAGTTCTTCGACGAGCGCGACGCCAAGTACAAGCCGGGACCGGACGCCATCCTCAATGACCCGGCCAACGTGGCCGCCGCTGTGCTCTTCGCGCTCAACCAGCCCGCCGGCTGCGCGGTCCGGGAACTGGTCGTGGCGGCGGAGACGGAGAGCTCGTACCCGTGATCCTCGTCCTGCGCGCGCTCGGCGTGGGAGACCTGGCGACCGCGGTGCCCGCCCTGCGCGGGCTCCGCGCCGCCTTCCCCGGCGAGACGCTGAGCCTGGCCGCCCCCACCTGGCTCACCCCGCTCATCGAGACGATCGGGGGCATCGACCGGATCATCCCGGCCCGCGAGCTGGAGCCGCTGGACGCCCCGGCCGGGCCGCGGCTCGCGATCAACCTGCACGGCTCCGGTCCGGAGTCGCACCGGCGTTTACAGGCGCTGCGGCCGGGGACACTGTGGGCGTTCGCCAGCCGCCCGGCCGGGCACGACGACGGCCCCGGCTGGCACGACGACGAGCACGAGGTGCGCCGCTGGTGCCGGCTGGTCCGCTACTACGGCGTCGACTGTTCCGAGCAGGACCTCGACCTCGCCGTCCCCCCGGAGGAGGTGCCGCAGGGCGTGACGATCATCCATCCCGGCGCGAAGTCGCCGGCGCGCCGCTGGCCGGTGGCCCGCTTCGCGGACGTCGCGCGGCGGTTGCGGTCCGCAGGCCACCGCGTGGTGATCACCGGTTCCGACGCAGAGCACGATCTATGCGTACGCGTAGCCGAACTCGCCGGTCTCGAGAAGTCGGCTGTCCCGCGTACCGGGCTGGGTGAGCTGGCCGCCCTGGTGGCCGGCGCGCGCCTGGTGATCAGCGGCGATACCGGGATCGCGCATCTGGCGACCGCCTACCGGACCCCGTCCGTGGCGCTGTTCGGTCCGGTCTCGCCGCAGCGCTGGGGCCCGCCCGCGGACCGCCCCTGGCACCGGGCGATCTGGCACGGCACCCGCAACGAGCGGGGTGACCTGCCCGGCCCGGTGCATCCCGCCCTGCTCGCCGTCACCGGGGACGAGGTCCTCGCCGCTGCGGAAACGGTGTGTCATGCGGCTGCGGCGCAGTGACCCCGGCAAGCCGGGCCTCGGCCGGCGCCGGTCCGGGAAGGGGTTCACCTACCTGGACCGGGACGGCTCGGTGCTCCGCGACGAGGAGACCGTCGAGCGGATCAAGAGCCTGGTCATCCCGCCGGCCTGGAAGGACGTGTGGATCTCGCCGGAGCCGCGCGGGCACATCCAGGCCATCGGGATCGACGACGCCGGGCGCAAGCAGTACCTCTACCACCCGGCGTGGCGCGAGCAGCAGGACCGGGCGAAGTTCGACCACGCTCTCGAGGTGGCGTCGCGGCTGCCGGAGGTGCGTGACCGGCTCTGCGCCGACCTCACCGGCCGCGGGCTGAGCCGGGAACGGGTGCTCGCCGCCATCGTCCGGCTGCTCGACATGGGCATGTTCCGGGTCGGCGGGGAGGAGTCGGCAGCGCGCGAGGAGGACCCGTCGTTCGGGCTGTCCACGTTGCGGCCGGAACATCTGCGCGGCAAGGGCGGGTGTGTGCTGCTGGAGTTCACCGGCAAGTCGGGGGTGTCGCACTCGGCCACGGTCGGCGACGGCGAGGTGTGCGCGGTGCTGCGTGACCTGAAGCGCCGGCGCCGGGGCGCGGACCGGCTGTTCGCGTACTGGGACCCGGCACGCAGGCGCTGGCAGGAGATCCGGGCCGAGGCGATCAACGAGTATCTGCGGGAGATCAGCGGCGAGCAGATGACCGCGAAGGACTTCCGTACCTGGCACGGCACGGTGAAGGCCGCCTCGGCCCTGGCCGAGGCGGGTCCGCAGCCGACGAAGGCCAAACGCAAGAAGGCGGTCGCGCAGGCCTCGCGAGAGGTGGCTGAGCTGCTGGGGAACACGCCGACGGTGGCCAGGAACTCCTACATCGACCCGCGCGTGATCGAACACTACGAGGAGGGCAAGGTGGCCTCCGGCGAGGAGGAAGTGCTCGACCTGCTCACCGACGACTGACAAGAATTTCCGGTGGGTCTGTCGATCGGGGCGGCTCCCGTTCGTACAGAGGTGAGCCGGTACCTTACCGGCCCGGAAGGAGCCCACCATGCGCCAGTACCTGATCAGCCTCTACCAGCCCGGCGGCGACCCGCCGGCCCCGGAGATCCTCGAGCCGATCATGGCCGGTCTCGCCTCGCTGCGCGCCGAGATGGAAGCCGCCGGCGCCTGGGTGTACGAGGCCGGCCTGCACCCGCCGTCCGCGGCGACCGTGGTCCGCGACCGCGACGGCGAAGCGGTGCTCACCGACGGCCCGTTCACCGAGGGCAAGGAACACCTCGGCGGCTTCACCATCATCCGGGCCGCCGACCTGGACGGCGCCCTGGCCTGGGCGCACCGGTTCGCGGCCGTCACCACGCTGCCCATCGAAGTGCGGCCGCTGGCCTTCGGATGACCGACGTCGAGGCCGCCTTCCGCTCCGGGTACGGGCGGGCGGTGGCGATCCTGATCGGCCACTTCGGTGACATCGAACTGGCCGAGGACGCGGTGCAGGACGCCTTCCTGGTCGCCCTGCGCACCTGGCCGGAGCGCGGCATCCCGCCGAGCCCGGCCGGGTGGATCGTCACCACCGCCCGCAACCGCGCGGTCGACCACCTGCGCCGGGAGGCGGCCCGGCAGGCCAAGCACGCCCTCCTTCAGCCGGAACCGTCGTCGCCGGACCCGGTCGACGACCGGCTGCGGCTGATCTTCACCTGCTGTCACCCGGCCCTCGCGCCGTCGGTCCGGGTGGCGCTGACCCTGCGCCTGCTCGGCGGCCTCACCACGCCCGAGATCGCCGCCGCGTTCCTGATCCCGGAGCCCACGCTGGCGCAGCGCCTGGTCCGCGCCAAGGCGAAGATCCGCGACGCCGGCATCCCGTACCGCGTCCCCGACGACACCGAACTCCCGGAACGCCTGCCGGCCGTCCTCGCCGTCCTCTACCTGATCTTCAACGAGGGCCGCCTGGACCGCCCGGCCCTGACCGCCGAGGCCATCCGCCTGACCCGCATGCTCGCCGGCCTGATGCCGGACGAACCCGAGGTCCTCGGTCTGCTCGCCCTGATGCTGCTGGTCGAAGCCCGCCGCCCGGCCCGCACCACACCCACCGGTGACCTGATCCTGCTCGCCGACCAGGACCGGACGCTCTGGAACCACGCCCCGATCGCCGAGGCCCGCCACCTGGTCTCCCAATGCCTGCGCCGCAACCACCCCGGCCCGTACCAACTGCAGGCCGCGATCAACGTCGTGCACGCCGAGGCCCGGTCGGCAGCCGACACGGACTGGCCGCAGATCCTCACCCTGTACGACCACCTGATCGCGCTGGCCGGCACCCCGGTGATCCGCCTGCACCGCGCCGTGGCCCTGGCCGAGGTGAAGGGCCCCGCCCCGGCGCTGGCCGAGGTCGAAGCCCTACCGGGCCTGGCCGGCCACCACGTCTTCCACGCGGTCCGAGCCGACCTGCTCCGCCGCCTGAACCGCCCCGTCGAGGCCGCGACCGCCTACCGCACAGCCGCCGGCCTGACCCCCGACGACGCCGAACGCCGCTTCCTGCTCAGTCGCGTGCCGCCGGCCGGCGGTTGAGCACCGCCTGAAAGATCTGCGCGAGCTCGGCCGCGTCCTCACCCGCATGATGCGTGTGCGGCACTCCGGTCAGGCCGAGCTCGTGCTTGATCTTCCCTTTCCGCGTATCCACCCACTCGCTGCCGGTCACACCCATCCAGTAGCTGCGCAGGTCGACCCCGGACCCGGTCGACCCGAACGGGCTGTGCCCCACGAACCGCACGAAATACCAGTGCACGAACATCCCGTCCCACACCGCCGGCGCCGCCAGGAACACCGGCCGCCCGATCTTCCGGAGCCCGTTCACCCATTTCGCGGCCGCCGCCATCGCCTGCTCCGGCGCGGGCGCCTCCCGCACCAGCCGGTCCCGGTCCAGCCCGGACACGGCGAGGGCCTGCGGCACGTACTCCTCGGAGATCGGCTTCAGCTCGGTGTAGAACGTGAGGTCAGGCCGCCCGGCCACCGCCATCCCGAGCGAAATCATGCTGTACGGCCCGGGAATCGGCCCGTCCGCCTCCACATCGACCGCCACGTACAGCTCCGGAAGCTTCGTCACTGCGGCAGCATAGAACTACAGGCGGTCCTCGAAGTTGGCGCACACCTCGGCCCGGCTGCCTGCGGCTTGGAAGTGCCGCAGCAGGTCGCGAGCCAATTGCACCTGGTGATCCTCCTCAACAGCGGTGAGCGGCGTGAGTTCGATCCGCCACCTGAAGTGGAGATAGCCGTTCTCCGGGTCCGACGCCTGCTTCTCGTCTGCGTCGTCGTTGGGCCAGACTTCCAGCCAGTTACCGCGAATATGGCCGGAGTTCTCTTTTCGCCGGTCCATCTCCGGGAAACCTGCAAGCAGTTCGTCAACGAGCCGGGACCGTTCCGTCGCACTGTCGACCATCAGCAGGAACTGATTATCGTCCACCTCGTCGGCTCCTCAAGCTAGGGGGCGGAACGGTCCGGTGTCGAGCTTACCGCCCTTCCGGAGCACCGAGAACTGAACAGGGTGCGGGGATTCGGGATCGAGAAGGTCATGGCGCAGGCGCTGAAATTCGGGACCCAGGTCGAAACTGGACAGCTGCCCGTTTCCGTTGATGCGACGCAACATGGAGTTACGGAGTTTGGTGCCGGGTCGAGCCCGGGCCAATGCCTTCTCCGAGAGCTCGAAAAAGGTGCGATCGTTCACTCGCAAAGCCACATCGATATCGGACTTGGGGTGTGCCGTGCCGCGAACTCGGCTCCCGTGCACCACCAGTTCCCCATCGGGTAGTCCGGCATGTCGCTGCAACTGGCGGGCTCCACGCGCGAACCGGGCGAATTGCCGCTCCGTGAACCCCTTCGGGATTCCGGAAACCACCGAAGCGCCCTGCCGTGCTGCGCTGCGGCCCGCGCCGGCCGCAGCACCCTTTGCCGTGATCTCGGCAGCCGGTGCACCGAATTGCTTAGCCGCCAGCCGGGCGATGACGCCGGCTGCCGCGCTGACAGGTTTCGCTCCCTTAGCCAAGAACGGCCTCCGTCGCCTGGTTGACGAGGAAATTGATCGCGACGTTGGTCAGTTGCTTGAAGACCGGGATCTCGAGCAGGGAGGCCCCGAGTGTCGGCGCGGCCGTCGCGATCGCCTGGATTATCTGTGCGGCCAGGAGAGTCAACTGCACGATGACATTGATCTTGAGGGCGAGGACTACGCCGGCGCAGACCGTGAGGCCGCCGGCCACGGCAGTCGCGCCTGCGCTGCCCCGAGCCAGCACCGCGGCACCGCTGTCATCCGCCTGCCACGAGTTGAGGAAGGCCTCGATCGATTTCGCCGTGTGATCGTTGGCCACCTGCCGTGCGATCGCCGTTGCATCCTGGTGCAGGTCGTCGATGAGCGTGGCGAGGCGGGTCCACTCCTGGCCGAGACTCATCAACTGGTCCTCGTCAGATTCCGGCCACGAATAGCCGAGTTCGTTGAGAAGCTTCGCCAGTTCTCCGGGTAGTTGGATGCTCATTCCTGGCCTCCACCGCCCGCTCGGGTGATGCTCTCGGCGCTATCGCGGTCCGTGTTCTCAAAGTCGTCCGCGACGATGCGCAGCGCATCGGCGAATGCCGTGAAACTGGCGCTCACCGAGGTATATGCCGACTCGGCGGTGTCGAGTGCCGCCTGATAAGAGGCGCCGATGAGAGAGCCGATCGGGTCTGTTCCGAAAATGTCGCCACGGCCGCTCGAATCCGCGAAGTGCTGCTGCCAGGCATGGTCCAGCGCTTCCGCAGCGGTACGCAACTCGTCCGCCGCCGCGCGCAGGCCGGGAGGGTATATGTCGAGGCCTTGACCGGGTTGCGTCATGGCTACCGGCCTCGGTCCTGTTCGAACCTCGCCACCGTGTCCTGCATCGTCTGGACGAACATCGCCATGCTGCGCATCGACTCGTTCTGGATGTCGCGGAGCTCGCCTGCGAGAGCCTCCCCGGCGGATCGGGCCGCCTGTGCGGTGGCTTCCGGGTCGTCATCTTCGGCCAGGGCGGTGAACGCCCGGTTCACTGCGGCCCGAATCTCCGCCGCCAGTTCCGCCGATCCCATACGCATGGCGTGAGCGTCGATCTGCAGTGATTCCAGCCGACTTGGAGTCACGCGGACCTGGATCAGCCCATCGGCCCCGCTGGCGTGCCCTTCCGCGTTCTGGCGGCCCGCGGTCGGCTGGGTGACGGCTCGATCGAGGGCCGCGTTGGCTCTCTCCAGCAGGGCGTCCAGGCGTGCGACGCCCATCGGGTTGATTGTCACCGGCACCTCCAGGCGGAGCCGGGCGGCAGCGCCACCCTGCATCGACAAGAGTCGACAGCATTCATCCTGGTGGTGACGTTGTGGCCCCTTCCGTCCATGATCTGACGGAATCTGCGGCGTTTCTCGCTCCTCGGCCGGCAGCGGTGATCAGGTCGTGAACCCAGTCCATCGCGACCTGGGCCTGGCTGGGTGGGCCGCCGTACAGGCCGTTGACGATCAGCCACAGGCGGTCGGCCAGCAGGGCGTCGCCGCCCAGCTCGCCCACCAGCCGGTCCATCTCGGCGCGGGTGTCCGCAAGATAGGACTTCGCGGCCCGCGCCGGGGCGTCGTCCTCGCCCGGGAACTCGGTCAGGTAGTTGCGGAAGGCGCACCCCCGGTATCCCGGCCGCCGCACCATGTCGGCGATCTCGCCGATCAGGGCGAGCAGCTGCTCCCGCGGGCCGGCCGCCCAGCGCTGCGCCTCGGTGGCGGAGCGTTCGCGTTCCCGGCGGGCCAACGCCAGATATGCCGCCGCCAGCTCGGCCTTGCTGGGAAAATGCCGGTAGAGCAGGTTCTTCCCGCAGCCTGCCACCTCGACCACCTGCGCCATCCCGACGGCCCGGACGCCGTGTTCGTAGAAGAGCCCGGCGGCGGCGGTGAGGATCGTTTCGCGGGTGCCCGGCGTGGGCGTTCGTGCCATGGTGACGAGTTTAACGGACCGCTCAGTCCGATCGGACAATAGACTCGGACCGATCAGTCCGTAATGGAGATCCAGGGAGGAACCATGCGGGACGCCGTCATCGTCGACGCGGTGCGCACACCGGTGGCCAAGGGGAAGCCCACCGGTGCCTACGCCGCCCTCCACCCCGTCACCCTGCACGCCCACGTGCTGCGCGCCCTCACCGAGCGGGTGCCCGGCCTCGACCCCGCCGACATCGACGACGTCATCGGCGGCACCGTCAGCCAGGTCGGCGAACAGGCCGGCAACGCCACCCGGCTCGCCGTGCTCGCCGCCGGGTTTCCCGAGCACGTCCCCGGCGTCACCGTCGACCGCCAGTGCGGCAGCAGTCAGCAGGCGATCAGCTTCGCCGCCCAGGGCGTGATCTCCGGCGGGTACGACATCGTCATCGCCTCCGGGGCCGAGTCGATGTCACACGTACCGATCGGCAGCGCCGCCGTGGTGAACGGCGCGCGAGCCGATGTGGGCGGCCCGCTCCTCGCCGAACGTTACCCCGGCGGCCTGATCCCGCAGGGCGTCGCCGCCGAACTGATCGCCCGGAAGTGGGGCCTGAGCCGCACCCAGCTGGACGAATTCGCCCTGATCAGCCACGAGCGGGCGGCCGCGGCGTCGTTCGAGGGGCAGCTCGCCCCGATCAACTCGCTGGTCGAGGACGAGACGATCCGTCCGGGCGGCAGCCTCGAGGTCCTCGCCGGACTGCGGCCCGCGTTCGCCGATCCGCGCTGGGAGCAGCGGTTCGGCGCCATCGACTGGAAGGTGACCGCCGGCAACTCCAGCCCGGTCAACGACGGAGCCGCGGCCGTACTGATCACCACCAGCGAGATCGCCCGGCAGCGCGGCTGGCGGCCGCGCGCCCGGATCCACACCGCGGTCGCCACCGGCGACGACCCGATCCTCATGCTGACCGGCATCATCCCGGCCACCGCGAAAGTCCTCGCGCGTGCCGGGCTCACCGTGGCCGACATCGACGCCTTCGAGGTCAACGAGGCGTTCAGCTCGGTCGTCCTGGCCTGGCAGGCGGAGACCGGCGCCGACCCGGCGAAGGTCAACGTGGACGGCGGCGCGATCGCCATCGGCCACCCGCTCGGCGCCAGCGGCGCCCGCCTGGCCACCACCCTGCTGGGCGTGCTGGAACGCACCGGCGGCCGGTACGGCCTGCAGACCATGTGCGAGGCCGGCGGCACCGCGAACGCCACCGTCATCGAACGTCTCTGAGCTCCAGCACCCGATCCACCAGATCAAGACCTTCCGCGCGATGCGCGAGGACCAGCACGGTACGCCCGGACGACGCATCCAACAGGTCGGCCATCAGTTCTCGCGCCCCCGCCTCGTCGATGCCCTCGGTCGGCTCGTCGAGAATCAGCAGCCCGGGTTCGGTGAGCAGCGCCCGCGCGGTCGCCAGCCGCCGCCGCTGCCCGCCGCTCACGGTGCTGCCGCCGGTCCCCAGCCAGGTGTCCAGCCCGTCCGGCAGCCCGGCCAGCCAACTGCCGAGCCCGACCCGCTCAAGCACAGCAACGAGCTGCGCATCGCTCGCGCCGGGCGAGGCGAGACGCAGATTCTCCCGTACGGTCGACGCGAACACATGCGACGTCTCATCCCCGACGAGCACCACGGGCCGGCTGTCCTCCGCCGGCTCCCGCACGTCCCGCCCGTCGATCTCCACCACTCCGGTGCGCGGCGCGAGGAGCCGCCCGAGCACGGCCGCGAGCGTCGACTTCCCGGACCCGGATCGCCCGGTGACAGCGGTCCGCGATCCGGCCGGCAGGTTGAGCTCCAGCCCGTCGAGCACAGGCGGCCGGTCCGCATCCCACCCGGCCACCAGCCCACTCACCCGTACCGCGCATCCCGCAACCACTCCTGCCTCCCCACCGCCAGCCGGCGCCGATCCCGGCCGCCACCCAGCCTGCCCTTCCTTCAGGCGGCTGGTGTCTTCCACCGGCTGCCGCCCGCTCGCAGTCGCTGTCTGCTGTGGCCCGGCCGACGGCAGTGGCTCGGAGGTCAGTGCGGCGACCCGCCGGGCCGCGCCCGTAGCCTGCCGCCGGGCGATCGCCGCCTCCGGCAGCGCCACCACCGTCTCACCCAGCACGATCATGCCGAGCAGCAGAACCGCACTCCACTCCGCAGGCAGCCCGGCCCCGGCGAGCACCAGCGCGGTCCCGGCCGCCGCGGCCCCCCACCCCAGGTGGGCGACGGCCGCGGCCAGGCCGGCCTCCCGCGCACCCCGCGCCTCCAGCTCGGCAAGACTCAGGCTTCTCTCCTCCGGTACGCCCAACCGCCCCGAACCCGCCCCCAACTCCTCGACACCGTCCACGGTCTCCACCACCGCGTCCCGCAGCCGTGCCCGGGCCACCCCGGTAGCCGCGTCCAGCCGAGCCGCCTGCCGAGCCGCCATCGCCGGCGCCAGCACCCCCGCGACCAGCACCCCGACCACGAGCGGCACCACGACGACCGGCGCAGTCAGGACGACCGCCAGCCCCGCCACCGTGACCGTCCCCGTCGCAGCCAGCGCCGGCAGTCGTCCCCGCAACAGCCCGTCCACCTGCGCATCCACGTCGTCCACGAGCCGGGTCAGCAGGTCCCCACGCCGGTGCGCCAGCCGCCCCGGAACCCGCGGAATCAGCTCCGCATAGACCCGCGCCCGCCGCCCGCCCAACCGCGCGAACGCCACATCATGCGAGACGAGCCGCTCCAGGTACCGCAGCAACGGCCGGGCAACCGCACTACCCCGAACCAGCACCACGGCAGCCGACAGCGACAACACCGGCGGCAACGACGACGCCCGAACCAGCAGCCACGCCGCCGCCCCGGTCAACAACACCCCAGCCAGCGACGCCGCCGCCCCGAGCACCACCGCAACAACGGGCCGCCGAAGCCATCCCCACCGCTGCGCCGTGACCTCAACCCCGGCCGGGCTCCCGCTCCCCGCCGCCGGCCCCGCGTCGCCAAATGCGGCCCGGTCCCGGATCGGCTCGCGGTTGCCGGATCT
Organism: Actinoplanes sp. NBC_00393; assembly: GCF_036053395.1. Classification (NCBI taxonomy): domain Bacteria; kingdom Bacillati; phylum Actinomycetota; class Actinomycetes; order Micromonosporales; family Micromonosporaceae; genus Actinoplanes; species Actinoplanes sp. NBC_00393. The sequence continues at coordinate 778,780 of NZ_CP107942.1, forward strand.
TGCCTGGTCACCCGTCCCCGCGGCGTTGCCCTGGCTGAGGTGAGTGTCCGCAGGTTCGCTGTCGTTCGGGCTGCCCGTCCGGCCGTTGTGGCGGGACGGGCCGGGCCCGCCGGCCGGCGGCTGGAGATCGACGATGCGATCGACCGCGGCGAGCAGTGCCGGGCGATGCGCGACCACGAGTACCGCACATCCGCGACCGGCGAAAGCCTGCAGCCGCTCGATCACCAACTGTTCCGCCGCGGCGTCCAGGTGCGCGGTCGGCTCGTCCAGCAGCAACGTGACCACCGGCCCGGACCCGCGCCGGACTCCGGCGGGCTCGGCACTGCCGGATCCGGCCCGGTGGAGCAGGGCCGCCAACGCCAACCGCTGACGCTGGCCGGAGGAGATCCCACCGCCGTGCTCGCTGAGTGCAGTCTCCGCTGTGATCTCACCGTCCAGACCGACCGTGCGCAGCGCGGCCCGGATCTCGTCCGCGGTCGCCCCAGGTGGAAAGACCTCCGCGACGGCCCGGGCATGCGGCAATGCCGGCCGTTGCGGCAGATAGAAGGTACGCCCCACCGCCACCGCCCCGGCCTCAGCGGACTGGAGTCCCGCCAGAACCCGGAGCGCCGTGGTCTTCCCCGCGCCGGACCGCCCCCGCAGGGCGACCAGCTCGCCCGCCCGCACCCCCAGCTCGTCAAGTCGCAGCGCGTCCACCGCCGCACCCGGGTAGCGCGCACGCAACCCGGTGACCCGCACTCCCCAACGCCCGGCCGCGATCGGACTGAGGGCCAGCCGCACGCTGTCCCCCCGGCCGGTGCCGCTCGCCTCGGCGCCGGTTCCGTGGATGTCCCGGGTCTCTGTGCTCTCCGTGGTATCGCTGGCGAGGATCTCGTCCACGTCGGCGATCACTGCGGTGGCGTCGGTGGAGGCGTGGTAGCGGGCAGCCATCTCCCGCAACGGCCGGTAGGCCTCCGGAGCCAGCAGAATCGCCAGCAACGCCGGAGCCAGGTCCATCGACCCGGCCGCCACCCGCAGCCCGGCCTGAACCGCGATCAGCCCGACCGACAGCGTGCCGACGAGGTCCAGCGCGGTAGACGACAGGAACGCGACCCGCAGCACCCGCATGGTCGCGCTGCGGTGCCGGTCGGTCAGGTCGGCGATCACCTCGGTCTGGCGTTCGGCCCGGCCGAAGACTTTGAGGGTCGCCAGCCCGCGCACCACGTCCAGGAAGTGCCCGGCCAGCCGGGCATCGGCCGCCCAGCGCTGCTTGGCCCGCGCCTGCGTGGCCCAGCCGATCAGCGCCCCGAGCAGCGGAATCAGCGGCAGGGTGAACAACGCGATCACCGCAGACGCCGGGTCCACAACGGCCAGCCCGACGACAACCGCCGGCGGCAGAACGACGCCGAGCACCAGGGCCGGAAGATAGCCGGAGAACCAGGGCCGAAGCGAGTCCAGCCCCGTGCCGAGGACCGCAGTCAGGCGGCCCGCACCGAACGACGCGACCCACGCCGGCCCGCGCCGCACCATGGCCGCCAACAGCGACCGCCGCAGTTCATCGGTGACCCGAGCCGCCGTACGCCGAGCCACCACCTGCTCCACCCACGCAAGCCCGGCCCGCACCGCGAACGCCCCCGCCAGCAGCCCCACAGCCGCCATCCGAGGCTCCGCCGTGGCGCCACCCGCCACGAACCCATCCGCAACAAACCCGCCGGCGCCGAACCCACCCGCCCCGAACCCACCCGCAACGATCCAGCACAACGCCACCGCGATGGTCAGCGTCGCCGCGGCCTGCCCGATCCCGATGACAGCGAGCAGCCCGATCCCCACCCGACTGGCCCGCGCATGCCGCAAAAGCCGCGGATCAACCGGCCCCCGCTTACCCCGCCGCCTCGTCCCGCCCCGCGACCCGGTCCCGCGCTGCGATCGGGTTTCGTCCTGCGATCCGGTTCCGTCTCCCGGCGCGGTCGCGCGCTGCGGTCCGATTCCGTCCTGCAGTTCGATGCTGCGCTGCGGTCCGATTCCGTCCTGCAGTTCAATGCTGCGCTGCGGTCCGGTTCCGCGCCGCAGCGCCACCGATTCGTCGTTCCGTCGCGCGATCTTGGGCCTTGTGCCACACCCCGATGTGGTCGACAGCGCAAGATCCACGCGGGCTCCGCGGCGCAGCCAGATCTTGGGCCGCCAACCACCTCCCGGCGTGGTCAATCGCTCAAGATCGCCCGGCGTGGGGTGCGATGCCGCCGAAGCGGAAGGAACGGCGGAGGCGGAGCCGAAAAGGGCGCGAAGAAGGGCCGGCCGGCCGGAAGGCAGCGGGAAAGCGCGCCCGGCAGTCACGACGCGACCCGTTCGCTGGCTACGCGGCGGCGGAAGACCCAGTAGGACCAGGCCTGGTAGACGAGCACGCCGGGCAGGATCAGAACCCCGGCGATCGTGATCAGCTGCAAGGCTTCCGGGCCGGCCGCCGCGCCTGAGCGGGTCAGGCTCCAGGCCGGGTCCAGGGTGCTGCGCAGCACCACCGAGCCGTGCGCTGTGAAGACCGCGACCACCGCCCCGGCCACCGCGGCCGCCACCGCCGCGAAAGCGCCGGCCTCGCGGGACCGTCGCGCCTGCAGACCGGCCACGAAGACCAGGGCCGCGGCGGCGAGGACGAGCCGGTTGCCCGTACCGATGCCGATGAGCAGAAGGGTGACCGCCCCGCCGGTGCCGGTGTGCCGGGCCAGGTCGCGGGCCCGGCGGCGGACCGGGCCGGTGGTGCGCAGCGCGAGGAACGTCGCGCCGAGCATGACCGCCGCGAGCAGGGCGGCGAGCGCGCCCAGCCCGGCGGCGGGGCTGATCAGCGGGGACAGGCTGCGGGACAGGCCGGTGCCGGTGACTTCGCCGTTGGCGCCGAGGGCGAGGCCGTCGACGAGGATGCCGAGCACCGCGCCCCAGAGCAGCACGACGCCGGCCGAGCTGGCCGACAGCAGCCAGTCGCTGCGGCGCTGCCAGCCGGGCGAGTCGTGTTTGCCGCGGAACTCCAGGGCGACGCCGCGGACCGCGAGCAGCAGCAGGATCAGGACCATCGGCAGGTAGAGGCCGGAGAGCAGGGCGGCGTACCAGTCGGGGAACGCGGCGAAGGTGACCCCGATGGCGGCGACCAGCCAGACTTCGTTGCCGTCCCAGAACGGGCCGATCGTACGGATGACCGCCCCCCGCTCGTGCGGCGACCGGCCGACGACGGGCCCGAGGATGCCGACGCCGAAGTCGAAGCCTTCGAGGACGAAGTAGAGCACCCAGGCGAGGACGAGTACCGCGAACCAGAAGGTGATCATGTCGAGTGCTCCTAGTAGGCCGGGGCGGGTTCGGCGGAGGACGGGGCGGGCCCCTCCACGGGGACGAGCGGTTCGCGGGACAGGTGCACGACGAGCCGGCACCACGCCACCGCCAGCAGCCCGTAGACCAGCGTGAACCCGGCCAGCGACGCGATCACCTCGGCGCTGGTGAGCCCGGGGGAGATGCCGTCGGACACCTTGGAGATGCCGAACGCCAGCCAGGGTTGCCGCGCCGTCTCGGTGAAGATCCAGCCGAAGGTGTTGGCCGCCGCCGGCAGGATCGGCGCGATCAGGACGAAGCGCCGCAGCCAGCGCGGAGTGCCCTGGCCGGGCCGCAGAACGCGGGGGAGCCTTGTGAGCCGCAGCGACGAGGTGGACCACAGATGGAAGGCAGCGAGAATCATCGCCAGGATCCCGGCGCCCATCATCAGACGGAACGTCCAGAACGCCACCGGGATCATCGGGATGTAGCTGCCCGGTCCGTACTGGGCCACGTACGCCGCCTGCAGATCGTCGATGCCCTGCACGGTCCCGTCGAACGAGCCGGTGCCGAGGAACGACAGCAGATAGGGCACCTCGATGCTGAAGAACGGCCGGTCGTGCCCGAGCGACCCGATCGCGAACAGCGAGAACGGCGCCCCGGTGGTGGTCTCGTAGAGCGCTTCGGCGGCCGCCATCTTCATCGGCTGCACAGCGGTCATCACCTTGCCGAGGTGGTCGCCGCTGATCGCCACCGCCGCCCCGCCGACCAGCATGATCCAGGCGCCGAGCCGGGAAAGCGTGCGGAACGCGGTGTCCGCCGAGGCCCGCCAGATGCCGATCGCCATCAGCAGCCCGCCGCCGGCCATCGCGCACCCGGCGATGGTGTGCGGGAACGCCGCGAGCACCACCTCGTTGGTGAGCAGCTCGGTGAAGCTGGTCAGGTGCGCCCGCCCGGTCTCCGGGTCCAGCGCGTACGCCACCGGGTTCTGCATGAACGAGTTGGCGGCCAGGATGATGTACGCCGACAGCAGCGTCCCCACCGCGACCACCACGATCGTCGCCGCGTGCAGCCGGCGGGGGAGCCGGTCCCACCCGAAGTACCAGAGCGCCAGGAACGTCGCCTCGAGGAAGAACGCGAGCATGCCCTCGATGGCCAGCGTCGGCCCGAACACGTCACCGTAGAACCGGGCGAACGCGCTCCACCCCAGCCCGAACTGGAACTCCTGGACCAGTCCGGTGACCACGCCGACGGCGAACGTGACGATCAGCAGCTTGCCGACGAACTTGGTGAGGTGCAGGTACTTGTCCTTGCCGGTGCGCATCCAGGTCAGCTGCAGGCCGGCGGCGGCCGCCGACAGGCAGATCGACAACGGTACGAACAGGTAGTGGTAGATCGTCACGACCGCGAACTGCAGCCGGGTCAGATCGAGCACGTCCACGAGGTCCCCCACTTCTACGACGCCTCGTAGTAGATACTACGCCGCGTAGTACGACAAGTTGAAGTAGACTCCGGGCATGGCAATGGGCGACCTCGAGCGCGAGGTCATGACGAAGCTGTGGGACGCGCGCGAGCCGCTCACCGTCCGGCAGGTGCACGAGCTGCTCAGCCGTGACCGCGACCTGGCGTACACGACGGTGATGACCGTGCTGGACCGGCTCGCCAAGAAGAAGCTCGTGACCCAGCAGAAGGCGGACCGCGCTTATCGGTACGCGCCGGCGCAGACCCGCGAGGAGATGACCGCCGGGCTGATGCTCGACGCGCTCAGCGCCACCCCCGACCGCGACGCCGCCCTGGCGTACTTCGTCGGTCAGCTGCCCCCGGACGCTCTCAAGGCGGCTATCGAAGCGGCGCGCAACCCCGAGCGGTGACCGCCCTCCTGCTCGGCGCGCTCGGGCTCGCCCTCTCCCTGATCGCGCCGGGGATCCTGGCGCACGTCCGCTGGCTCGACCGTGCCCCGGTCGCCGGCGTCCTGCTCTGGCAGGCGCTCACGCTGACCGCGGTGCTCTGCGCCCTCGGCGTCGTCCTCGCCGCCCCGGAAGAGGTGACCCGCGCCGCCGGCGCCCGTCACCCGGAGACCGTGGCCGCGCTGATCTTCTCCCTCGCGGTGGCCGCGACCATCGTGATCCGTCTGCTGATCTCGCTCGGCCGGGTCAGCTACCGGGCCCGGGCCCGTCGCGCCCGGCACCGGATGCTTGTCGACTTGCTCGACCGGGTGGAGCGCCGGGAAGAGATCAAGGGCGGCGAGGTACGCGTACTCGACGGCCCCCTCCCGATGGCGTACTGCGTCCCCGGCCGGGACCCCCGCGTGGTCCTGAGCGACGGCGTCCTGCAGGTGCTCGACCCCGAACAGGTCGACGCGGTCCTCGCCCACGAGCGCGCCCACCTGCGGCACAAGCACGAGCTGGTGATGGAGTCGTTCACCGCGTTCTACCGGGCGGTGCCCCGGCCGCTGCGGAGCAGGGCGCCGCTGGACGCCGTACACCTGCTGTTGGAGATGGTGGCCGATGATGCCGCGCGGCGCCGCACCGGGCCGGCGCCGCTGCGGGCCGCGCTTGCTCGTCTCGCCGACGCCGTCCCCCTGGCGGAGGAGGTGGCCGCCGACCCGGAGGGTGAATCACGTCGCCGGCGCCTGGCCCGGCTGGACGGCCCGGACCGTAGCTCCACGACACTGACCGTCGCCGCGACCACCGCCGCGGTAGGCCTACTCGTGTTACCCACCGTAGTCCTGGTCGTCCCCTGGCTCGGCAAAGCCCTGAACACTTGGCCGTTCTGATCACGCAAAGTAGCCGACGAAGCGCGGACGGTTTCGCCACGTGGGCACGCTTCAGTTACGTCCTTGATCCGAGTACGGTGGTCCCCGGTTCGACAGCCCCCCATCGGCCATCCGGCCGATCTGGACGAGCCACCGCCTAGTCGCCCGCGAGGGCGAACCGGGGAACCAGGTAACCGGGGTGAAGCCGCGGCGACGCGGCCGGGCGCGCTTCCCGCCCGAACCCGTCAGCTAACCCGGTCGGCGGCCGAGTGGGAAGAAAGGACAACGCACCTTCGTGAAACGGATTGTGCGCGGCCTGATCTGCGCCGTGGCCGCGGCTGGGCTCGTGCTCACCGGATCGGCCGTTGCCCACGCCGAGCCCACCCCCTCCGACATCGAGAAGAAGATCGATACGGAGTGGAACAAGCTCGAACCCGTCATCGAGCAGTACAACGACGTCCACGGCAAGCTGAAGAAGCTGCAGAAGCAGCAGAAACAGCTGGAGAAGACCCTGGCCCCGCTGCAGGCCCAGGTGGACGCCGCCATGGTCGAGGTCCGCGGCCTCGCGGTGGACGCCTACATGCAGGGGCCGCCGAGCGCGCTCAACGCGATCATGAGTGGCGACCCGGACGGCCTGACCGAGAAGCTCACCCTCCTCGACCAGCTGGCCTACAACCGGGAGCAGTCGATCGCCGACGTGGCGCGGCTGCGCGACAAGTACGCAGCCGACAAGGCGAAGGTGGACCAGCTCGCCTCCGAGATCGCCGTCCGTGACAAGGATCTGGCGTCGAAGAAGACGACGATCGAGGGCGAGATCGAGGACCTCCAGCAGCTGCGGATCGATGCGTACGGCACGGCGGACGTCAACGACGGCCCGCTGCGGACCGGTCCGTGCCCGGTGACGTACACCAACGACAAGGGTGGTCGCGCGGCCCAGAAGGCGTGCGACCTGATCGGCAAGCCCTACGTCTTCGGCTCCAACGGCCCGAACAGCTACGACTGCTCAGGCCTGACGCAGGAGGCCTGGGGTTCGGTCGGCGTCCACCTCGAGCACTACACGAAAGACCAGTGGGGATCCACCTCACCGGTCAGCCGTGCCGAGCTGAAGCCGGGTGACCTGGTCTTCTACTACTCGGACCTGCACCACGTCGCCCTCTACATCGGCGGCGGCAAGGTGGTGCACGCGCCGCACACGGGCGACCACGTGCGGATGGCGTCGATCGATCGCGGCCCGATCGCTGGCTATCGCCGACCGGGCTAGAGCACTCCACGAAACGGTCGCTGTCAGCATCGGGCAGCGGCCGTTTCGCATTTTCCGGTACGCGTGACGAAAAGTCCCCGCTCTCCCACCGCGAGCCCCAGCCCGCTTGCGGCCCTGACGCGCCTTTCGCGTGTGGCTTCTGGTCACCGTCACGGACAGGCCCTCAGCGGACCGGGGCATAATCGCCTCTCATGAGCGACGCCTTGATCGACAGCCTCACCGCGGCGGTGCAGGCCCGCCCGGACGACCTGCCACTGCGGCTGCACCTGGCCGAACTGCTGGTCGCTGCCGGCCGCGGCGCCGAGGCGATCGGTCACGCCGCTCAGGTGCTCGCCCGCGAGCCGGGCAACACCACCGCGCAGCAGCTCATGGCCCGCGCCCTCGGCCCGGCGAGCACAGGCGGCGCGCCCGGCGCGCCCGGCGCCTCCGGCACAGCCGGCGCCGTCGATGCGCCCGGCGTTGCCGGCGGACCCGGCGCGGCTGGCGCGTCCGGCGGACCCGGCGCGGCTGGCGCTGCTGGCGGACCCGGCGCGGCTGGCGCGTCCGGCGGACCCGGCGCGGCTGGCGCGTCCGGCGGACCCGGCGCGGCTGGCGCGTCCGGCACTGCTTCTTTTCCGACAAATCCGGAAAGTCCGGCAAATCCGGCCGACCAGGCTGCACCCTCGCCCGGCGGGGTCGACTGGGCCGCCCTCGAGCAGCAGTTCGGCGACGTCGTCCCGCCGCGCTTCGCCCGGGCCGACGGGGAACCCGATCCCGTCCACGGCCACGCCGACCGAACCTTCGACATCGAGCGCTCCACCGTCACCCTGGCCGACGTCGGTGGCATGGCCGACGTCAAGAAGCGCCTCGAGGTCTCGTTCCTCGGCCCGCTGCGCAACCCGAAGCTGCGGTCGCTGTTCGGCAAGAGCCTGCGCGGCGGCCTGCTGCTCTACGGCCCGCCCGGCTGCGGCAAGACTTTCCTGGCCCGCGCGGTCGCCGGGGAGATGGGCGCGTCGTTCATCTCGCTGAGCATCACCGACGTGCTGAACATGTGGATCGGCAGTTCGGAACGCAACCTCCACGACCTGTTCGAGTCGGCCCGCGGCCACGCACCCTGTGTGCTGTTCCTGGACGAGATCGACGCCCTCGGGCACAAGCGGAGCCAGTTGCAGTCGTCCATGCGTACCGTGGTGAACCAGCTGCTCACCGAGCTCGACGGGGTGGACGGCGGCAACGACGGTGTGTTCGTCTTGGCCGCCACCAACGCCCCGTGGGACGTCGACGCCGCGCTGCGACGTCCGGGACGCTTGGACCGTACCGTGCTGGTTCTTCCTCCGGACGCGCCCGCGCGAGCGGCCATCCTGGAGTACCACCTGCGTGATCGCCCGGTCGCCGGCATCGACCTGGCCGCGGTCGCCGCCGCGACCGAGCACTACTCCGGCGCCGACCTGGCGCACCTGTGCGAGACCGCCGCCGAGTACGCGATGCGCGACTCGATCGCCACCGGCGAGATCCGCATGATCAACCAGGCCGACATGCTGGCCGCCGCCCGCGAAATCCGCCCGTCCACCGACGCCTGGTTCGGCACCGCCCGCAACGTGGCGATGTTCGCCAACGAGAGCGGCGAGTACGACGACCTGGCCGCCTACCTGAAGAAGCGCAAGGTGCGGTGACCGCTGCCGCCGCCCGTGCCCGGGCCCTCGCCGACGTGGGCCGGCTCCCCGAGGCCGAGCAAGCGCTGCGGACCGGCCTGATCGAGACGCCCGCCGACCCGGAGCTGCTCGCCCTGCTGGCCGGTGTGCTCCGCCTGCAGGGCCGCCGTTCCGCCGCCCTGGCCGCAGCCGACGCCGCGGTCGCCGCAGCTCCCCAGCTCTCCGGCGCCCACATCGAACGAGCCGAGTGCCTGCTCCTGCTTCCACCCGCCCCCGATCCCGGCATCCCGCCCACTCCGAACCCCAACGGCGGGCGCGGCTTCGCGGCCGACGCGGAGGCCGGCACCGAGTCCGGCTCCGCGGTTGGCGCCGGGTCCGACGGCGAGCCCGGCTTGGCGGCTGGTGCGGGGTCCGGCGGCGAGCCCGGCTTGGCAGCTAGTGCCGGGTGCGGCGGCGAGTCCGGCTTGGCGGTTGGTGCCGAGTCCGACGGCGAGCCCGGCTTGGCAGCTAGTGCAGGGTCCGGCGGGGAGTCCGGCTTGGTGGTTGGTGCGGGGTCCGGCGGTGAGCCCGGCTTGGCGGTTGGTGCAGGGTCCGGCAGCCGGCGCGGCGCGTCCGCGGCGGGCCGGCGCCGGAGGGTGCGCGCCGACCGCGATCGTGCAGACGAGCAGCGCCTGGCGGAAGCGCTGGCCGAGGCCGAGGAGGCCGTCCGCCTCGCGCCCGCTTTCCCGCCGGCCCATCGCGTGCTGGCCCGCACATTAGTCCTCCGCCGCGAGTTCGGCCGGGCCCGCGAGGCGGCCCGCCGCGCCCTGGAACTCGCCCCCGGCTCGGTCACCGACCTGCTCACCCTGGCCGAGATCGAACGCATCGCCGGCCGGCGGGGCGCCGCACGGCAGGCCGTCCAGCAGGCCCTCGCCCGCGATCCGGAGAACCCGGACGGCCGCTGGCTGATCGCCCTGCTGGACGCCGAACGCCTGCGGGTCGGTTCGGCCATGCGCGGACTGCGTGGCCTGGCCGCCGACCATCCCGGCCGGCTCGACGTCACCGCTATGACCTGGCCGATCCGCGGTCTGCTCGCCGGTCTGCGCCGCGGCCTGACGGTGGGCGTGCCGGTGACCGCGGCGCTGGTGGTGACCGCGTTCTGGTGGTCCGGCGCGGTTCTGCTGGCCCGCGCGTCGGCCGGCACGGTCGCTGTCGTACTGCTGCTGTTCGGGCTCCGTGTTCTGATCCCGGCGGGCCTGCTGCCCTGGCGCTGCCTGACATTGCTGCCGCCGCGCACGCGCCGGGCGATTCTCGGCGGTCTGGTCGCGGCAGGCGCGACGGTCACGCTCCTTCTGGGGTACGCGGTGACCGCCCTCTGGCAGCTGACAGCTCTCACTCTGGCGGCAGGTCTGCTGGTCCGCCGAGCCGACCCTGTGTAACAGCTGCGCGTTACATCACTTTCGCCCATTTGAATCTTGCACAAACTGCAAGATCGCCGGATGCTGGCCCGAGTCCGAATATACGGGGGAGCATCATGGCGAATTCAGGTGCCGTTTGACCAGCGGCAACCCGGCGCCCACCAGGCTCCGGGTCCCGGCGTTACGCGAGTTCGCCCTGGTAGCCGTCCTGTTCCTGATCTACAAGGCGGCCCGGCTGGTCGCGGTCGGCCACGTCGACGACGCCTTCCGCAACGCGGACGCGATCTGGGACCTCGAACGCCGCCTGCACCTGCCTGGCGAGTTGGCCCTGCAGCACGCCATCCTGGACTGGCCGTTTCTGGTCACCGCGGCGAACAGCTACTACGCGTACGTCCACTTCCCCGCCACCGCCGCCTGCCTGATCTGGCTGTACCTGCGCCGCCCCGCCCACTACCGCTGGACCCGCAACGTCCTGGTCCTGCTCACCTCGGGCGCCCTGGTCGTACACTTCCTGATCCCGCTCGCGCCGCCCCGGATGCTCTCCGCCACCGGCATGCTGGACCTCGGCCGCCTCTACGGCCCGGCCGTCTACGGCGCCCCGGAGACCGACCAGCTCTCCAACCAGTACGCCGCCATGCCCTCCCTGCACGTCGGCTGGGCCCTGGTGGTGGCGATCGCCCTGCTGGCCGCCATGCCGACCGCCCGGTATCGAGCTCTCTGGCTGCTCCACCCCGCGATCACCCTGCTGGTCGTGGTAGTCACCGGCAACCACTACTGGCTCGACGCACTAGCCGCCGGCGCCCTGCTGGCCGCGTCCTACGCCCTCCTCCGCCCGAACCGCCCCCCAGACACCGTCCCCCGCCTACCCCGCCAGAGAACCGCCACCCAGCAAACCCCCGTCAGCTAGCTCCCCACCCGGCCCGAGCCGCCCGCCAGGCAGGTTTCAGCGGGCCGGTAGGGCGTCTGGTTGGCGGCTGGCGGTCGCGGGCCGCCGGTCAGGCAGGTTTCGGCGGGGCGGTAGGGCGTCTGGTTGGCGGCTGGTGGTCGCGGGCCGCCCGCCAGGCAGGTTTCAGCGCGCCGGTAGCACGTCTGGTTGGCGGCTGGTGGTCGCGGGCCGCCCGCCAGGCAGGTTTCAGCGCGCCGGTAGCACGTCTGGTTGGCGGCTGGTGGTTGCGGGCCGCCCGTCAGGCAGGTTTCAACGGGGCGGTAGCACGTCTGGTTGGCGGCTGGTGGTTGCGGGCCGCCGGGCAGGCGGGTTTCGGCGGGGCGGTAGGGCGTCTGGTTGGCGGCTGGTGGTCGCGGGCCGCCCGTCAGGCAGGTTTCGACCGCGCCGGGAGGGATCGAGCCCGCGCCGCGGAGAGCGGCAGCCAGGTACGCTGCGGCCGTGCAGATGGAGTGGCCCGACTGCAGCAACGCCCGCGACCTGGGTGGCACCCCCACCCACGACGGCCGCCGCATCCGGCCCGGCGCGCTGATCCGGTCCGACAGCCACGGCCTGCTCACAGCCGCCTCGGTCGCCACCGTCCAGGCTCTGCATCCGGCCCTGATCCTGGACCTGCGCTGGCCCCGCGAATGCGAACGCGATCCGAGCACCCTCGCCGCCGACCCCGCGTACCGCAACGTGCCGCTGCTCGCCGACCCGCTGGGCTACGACCCGCCGGACGACACTTACGCGCCGATGCTCGACCACAACAGTGAGCGGATCGCCCTGGCGTTCCGGACGATCGCGGCCGCCCCGCCCGGCCCGGTGCTGGTGCACTGCCACGGCGGCCGGGACCGCACCGGGGCGCTGATCGCGCTGCTCCTCGGCGTCGCCGGGGTGGACGCGGAGACGATTGCCGCGGACTTCGCGCGTACCCCCGGAACTGAAGCAATAGCCATGCGCAACACGCTGTCGCACGCCGAGCGCAGATATGGCGGCGTGGAACGCTACCTGCTCGAGGCCGGCGTGCCGGCCGCCGACCTGGACCGGATCCGCGACCGCCTGGTCGAGGAATAGACGAGCCCCGCCGCTTCGGATGAAGATGAAGCAGCGGGGCTCGGCAAAGTGAGGATCAGGCGACCTCGTACAGGGCCTCCGGGGTGACCGCCCCGGCGAAGACCCGCCCGTCGTCGGTGAGCAGGACGGTGAAGAGCGCGCCGCTCAGCAACCGGCCGCTGCCCCACGAACCGCTGACCTTCGGCATCGTGCCGAGGAAGCTCTCGGCCAGCTTGGCCTCGTCCTTGTCAGCGCCCGCGATCGCCTTGTCCGGGGACTCCGGCAGCTTCGCCGACACGATCGTGGTCCAGCCCTCGCCGATCACCTTCGGCTCGTCGCCCGGGTTGCCGGAGGGCTTGCCGGTCGACGGCTTGCCGGTGTGCGCGGCGTCCGGCCCGAAGACCGTGCCGGCCTCGTCGACCTTGGCGCCCGGCGGCGGGTTGAAGGTGAACTGCTCGGCGTCCGGCACGTCGAAGCTGATCTGCTCGAAGGCGACCCGGAAGGCCGGCTTCGTGGTGTTCTTCGCGTAGACGTCGACGCGCAGCGGGATGTGCTCGGTCGCGTCGATGGCGAGCCGCACCTGCCCGACCAGCGATTCGCTGTCGCGGGGCGTGAGCACCAGCTCGTACGCGTCCCGCCCGGCCACCTCGGCGGCGCCGGTCGTGGCGACCTCGGTGCTCGGGTTGATCGCGGAGAGGGCCGCGTCGGCCGCTTCCTGCGGTGAGGGCACACCGCTCGGCAGCGACTTCGGGTCCTGCTTGTCGGCCGGCAGCTTGGCGTGGGTGCCGGTGTTCTCCTTGCTGTTCCACACCCAGACGTCCGACCCGTTGCGGATCATGTCGGTCTGGCCGTCGGTGCCGAGCAGCGCCACCCGCGCCTTGTCCTCACCGGCGTACCAGATGCGTGCGGTGTTGCTGCCGGCGATCAGGCTGGTCAGGCCTCCGCCGCTGGGTGCGGCCTGGCTGAGCAGCCCGGCGATGCCCGGCAGACCCAGGTCGGAGCTCTGCACCACGGTGCCGGAGAGCCCGTCCGGGTCGGCGTTCTGCAGATCGACGAGCAGCTCGGCGGCAGTGCGCTCGGGCAGCGCCGGATCGGCGCTCGCCACGATCGTTCCGGCCGCCGCGCCGCCCCCGATGACCGCCACCGCGGCGGCCGACGGTACGAGCCAGCGCAGCGCCGGCCTGGACCTGAACACGGACACGATGTCCACCTCCTGTTGTCTGGAACCCATCGTGCTCCGGCGCCGCTGTGATCCCGCTGAGAAGGTCCCCTAGGGGTATAGCCTTAATACCGACATTCTCGACAAAGGGGATCACGTGGCAGTTTATGAGGGGCGGGCCCTGCCCCGGCCCGGCGAGGAACTGGTCGACCAGGGGCTCGCCTTCGACTTGGAGACCGTGGCCCGGCGCCGCCAGGTGCTGCGCGCCTTCGGGCTGGGTGCGGTCGCGCTGGGGCTGGGCGCCTGCGGTGACGACGGCGACGAGAGCGGCACGACGGCCGGGACGACAGAGACCGGTCTCAGCGAGATCCCGGACGAGACCGCCGGGCCCTATCCCGGCGACGGCTCCAACGGGCCGAACGTGCTCACCGAGAGCGGCGTCATCCGCAAGGACATCCGGTCCAGCTTCGGGGAGGCGAGCGGCACTGCGGAAGGCGTACCGATCACGCTGTCCCTGACCATCAAGGACCTGGCCAAGTCTGGCGCGGCCTTCGCCGGGGTCGCGGTCTACGTCTGGCACTGCAACCGGGCCGGGGAGTACTCGCTCTACTCGGCCGGCATCACCGCCGAGAACTACCTGCGCGGCGTGCAGATCGCGGACAGCGCCGGCAAGGTCGAGTTCACCAGCATCTTCCCGGCCTGCTACAGCGGCCGCTGGCCGCACATCCACTTCGAGGTCTATCCGGACCAGGCGAGCATCAGCGACGCGGCCAAGGCCATCGCGACCTCCCAGATCGCACTTCCCAAGGTCAACTGCGATGAGGTGTACGCGACGACAGGCTACGAATCCTCCGTCACCAACCTTCAGCAGGTCACCCTGGACAGCGACAACGTCTTCGGCGAGGACTCCGGGGTCACCCAGCTGGCGACCGTGACCGGCGACGCCACGACCGGCTTCGCCGTCGCCCTCGAGGTGGGGGTGGACACCACGACGACACCGACCGGTGGCCAGAACACCGGCGACGGGGCGCCGTCGGGAGCGCCTCCGGGTGGCGGCCCGGGTGGTCCGCCGAGTGGGATGCCGAGTGGGATGCCGCCGGGCGGTGGGGCCCCGCCGAGCCGCTGATCGACGGAGCGCTGTGAACCCGCTGAGAGCGGGTGCCACCGGAGGGCGGCGGCATGCCAAGGTGTGGGGGTGCGGTTGCTGGTGGTGGAGGATGAGGCACGGCTCGCCGCGGCGCTGCGCCGCGGCCTGCAGGCCGAGGGTTTCGCGGTGGACGTCGCCGCCGACGGGCAGGACGGCCTGGAGATGGCGCGCCACGGCGGCTACGACGCGATGATCCTGGACGTGATGCTGCCGCGCCTGTCCGGTTACCGGGTGGTGCGGCAGCTGCGGGCCGAGCGGCACTGGCTGCCGGTGCTCATGCTCAGCGCCAAGGACGGGGAGTACGACCAGGCCGACGGCCTCGACTGCGGTGCCGACGACTATCTGACCAAGCCCTTCTCGTACGTGGTGCTGCTCGCCCGGCTCCGTGCCCTGCTACGCCGTGGCGCCCAGGCCCGGCCGGTGGTCCTCGCCTTCGGAGATGTCGAGCTCGACCCGGCGGAACGCCGGGTCCTCGTGGCCGGCGAGGAGGTCACCCTGACCGCCCGGGAGTTCGCGCTGCTGGAATACCTGATGCGCCGCCCCGGCCAGGTGGTCTCCAAGACCGAGCTGCTCGACCACGTGTGGGACGCCGCGCTGGAGACCGCGCCGAACGCGGTGGAGGTCTACGTCGGCTACCTGCGCCGCAAGATCGGCCGGGACCGGCTGGAGACGGTCCGCGGCGCGGGATACCGCCTCGCCGCCGTCTGATGCGCCGGATCCGTGAGCTGAGCCTGCGGGCCCGGCTGCTGCTGGTCTCGGCCGCCGCCCTCATCCTGGGCCTGGCCGCCGGCGGGGTGCTGCTGGTGGCGGTCCTCGGGTACGCGCAGACCCGCTCGGTCTACGACGAGTCGATGGACACCGCCGAAGGCGTGCAGCGGCTGGTCGACCAGGGCGCGCTGACCAACCCGATCCCGGTCACCCCGGGCGTGCAGGTCCAGGTCATCGACGCCGACGGCCGGGTGGTGGCGGTCTCGGCGACCGCCGACCGGCTGGTGCCGATCCTGTACGCCGACGAGTTGCGCGACCTGCCGGACGGCCGCAGCGTGCCGATCCCCGGAACCCGCATCGGCTACGTCGGCGAGGCGCGGGTCGTCAAGATCACCGCCGGACCGCCGACCGCCCCGCTCCGCATCCTGGTCGCCCGCTCCACCGACCAGATCACCCAGAGCGTGCACCTGCTCCAGGTCACCCTGATGATCCTGTACCCGCTGCTGGTGGTCCTGCTCGCGGCCATCCTGTGGCGGGCGCTCGGCGCGGCGCTGGGCCCGGTGGACGCGCTGCGCTCGGGCGCCGAGGAGATCACCGGCGGCACCCGGGCCGGCCGGCTGCCGCTGCCCAACTCCCGCGACGAGATCCACCGGCTCGCGGTGACCCTCAACGACATGCTGCACCGGCTCGACTCGGCCCGCGCCCGGCAGCGGGCGTTCGTCGCCGACGCCGCACACGAGCTGCGCAGCCCGCTGACCAACATGCGCACCGAGCTGGAGGTGGCGCAGCGGCTGCCGGACGACACCGACTGGCCGGCGCTCACCGAGGACCTGCTCGCCGACGTGCAGCGGCTCTCCCGGCTGGTCGACGACCTGCTGCTGCTGGCCCGCCAGGACGACGGCACGACCCGCGCGGTCACCGGCCGGGTCGAGCAACTGGACCTGGCGCAGCTGGTCGGCGAGACCGCCGAACGCTACCCCGACGTCGAGTACCACGACCCCGGCGTGCCGTTGCCCCTGGTCGGCGAGCCGGACGCGCTGGCCCGGGTGGTGGCCAACCTGCTGGACAACGCGATCCGTCACCGCACCTCGCGGGTCACCGTCAGCACCGCGGCCGAGGGCCCGGACCTGCTGATCGTGGTCACCGACGACGGACCGGGCATCCCCGAGGCCGACCGGGAGCGGGTCTTCCACCGCTTCACCCGGCTCGACGACGCCCGGGCCCGCGACGCCGGCGGCTCCGGGCTCGGCCTGGCCATCGTCCACGAACTGGTGCGCCGGCACGGCGGCACGGTCACCCTGGGCGACGCTCAGCCCGGCCTGCGAGTCGAGGTACGCCTTCCAGCCGGCCATTGACCGCCGTTACGCTGCTGCCCAGCGAAGATCATCGAGCTGGAGCGCAGAATTGAAGTCCCGGATCTACCAAGGCGCCTTGGGCGTCATCGTCCTCACGTCACTGCTGATCCGGATCGTGCTCACCGCGACCGACACCGGCGGCGACCCGGCGCTCACCAGGTTCGTGCAGCTGTTCAGCTACTTCACCATCCAGAGCAACCTGCTCCTGCTGATCGCCGTGACCGCCCTCGCCCTGAATCCGGACCGCGACGGCCGCCTGTGGCGGGTGATCCGCCTCGACGCCCTCCTCGGCATCGTGATCACCGGCATCGTCTACAGCACGATCCTGGCCGGTGAGTCCGACCCACAGGGCGCCGCGTGGCTTGCCGACGTCGGCTTCCACTACGTCGCCCCGTGGGCGGCCCTGCTCGGCTGGCTGATCTTCGGCCCCCGCCCGCGCATCGACGGCCGCACCCTGGCCTGGTCGGCACTCTGGCCCGCCCTGTGGATCGGCTACACCCTGGCCCACGGAGCAGCGACCGACTGGTACCCGTACCCCTTCTCGGACGTGACCGCCCTGGGCTACCCGACCGTGCTGGTCAACCTCGGCGCGGTCGTGGTGATCGCGACGCTGCTGGCTACCGTGCTGCGGCTTTGCGACACCCGGCTGCCCGGCGGTTCGCCGGCCATCGGGGACCGCATCCCGTCCTCGTAGACCGCACGTGCGTCGGACCAGGCGTCGTTGTCCCGGCGAAGGCTTCCCGCCGGCGCGACGAATTTGTAGCCGACCTGGCGAACCGTGCCGATCATCGATTCGCAGCGCGGTCCGAGCTTCGCCCGCAGACGGCGGACATGGACGTCCACCGTGCGGGTGCCGCCGAAGTAGTCGTAACCCCAGACCTCACGCAGCAACTGATCCCGGCTGAACACCCGGCCGGGTTGCTGGGCGAGGTATTTGAGCAGCTCGAACTCCTTGTAGGTCAGGGAGAGGGACTCGCCGCGCAGCCTGGTCGTGTAGCTGTGGGGGTCGATGGTCAGGTCGCCGATGTGGATCTGTTCCTGTCCGGTGGCGGTCTCCGCCGCGCGTCGCTGCACCGCCATGCTCAGCCGGGTCGCCACCTCCGTCGGGCCGGCAGTGGCCAGAACGAAGTCGTCGACACACCAGTCGGCCCCGACGGAGATCAGGCCGGCTTCGCGGGCCACCGCGATCAACGGCGCCTGCGGTCCGGTCGCCCGGATCAGCCGGCAGGTGGCGCGGGCCTGGTTCAGCTGTTCACCGGCGTCGACCAGGATCGCGGCCACGTGCGGTCCTTTGATCGCCTCGGCCCAGCCGTCCCGCGATGCGACCCGGACGGTGTGCGGCAGCAAGCCCAGGGCAGGCAACACCTCGTGATGGCTGTCCGTCAGCAGGAGAATATTCATGAAGCCCCTTTCGCGGCGGCCCGCTACTGCGCTGGTCCGCACGCTATTCGTGGACTGTTTCCGACGGATATCGCGGCTGTGCCGCCCTTGGTCATCTGCTCCGCCTCCTGACTCAGGCCGCGGCGACCGTGCCGACGGACACCTCGTCCAGGGCGGTGCTCAGGATCTCCCGGACGTCGGAGACGATGTGCACGGTCAGCGCGTCGAGGACGTCGGCGGGGACGTCGTCGAGGTCGGGTTCGTTGCGCTGCGGCAGGTAGACCTCGGTGAGCCCGGCCCGCTGTGCGGCGAGCAGCTTCTGCTTCACGCCGCCGATCGGGAGGACCCGGCCGGTCAGGGAGACCTCGCCGGTCATGCCGACCTCGGCGCGCACGTTGCGGCCGAGCAGCAGCGAGACCAGCGCGGTGGTCATGGTGACGCCGGCCGACGGTCCGTCCTTGGGCACGGCGCCCGCGGGCACGTGCAGGTGGATCGGGTGGTCGAGCTGCTCCGGCGAGATGCCGAGTTCGCCGGCGTGCGCCCGGACGTAGGAGAGGGCGATCTGTGCGGACTCCTTCATCACGTCGCCGAGCTGACCGGTGACCGACAGGCCACCCTTGTCACCGGGCAGCAGTGACGCCTCGATGTAGAGGACGTCGCCGCCCATGCCGGTGACTGCCAGGCCGGTGGCCACGCCGGGGACGGCGGTGCGCTCGGCCGAGTCGGGGGTGAACCTCGGCCGGCCGATCAGGTCCTTGAGGTCGGCGGCCTCGACCGTGGCGGGCAGTGTGCCCAGGGCGGCCTTGCGGAGCGCCTTGGCGAGCAAGCGCTCGAATGCGCGTACGCCTGCTTCCCGGGTGTAATTTGCGGCGATCTCGCGCAGGGCGTCCTCGGTGACCGTCACCTCGCCCGGGTCCAGCGCGGCCCGTTCCAGCTGGCGGGGCAGCAGGAAGTCACGGGCGATGGCGACCTTGTCGTTCTCGGTGTAGCCGTCGATCGTGATCAGCTCCATCCGGTCGAACAGCGCCTGCGGGATCGTCTCGAGCGTGTTCGCGGTCGCGATGAAGAGGACGTCCGAGAGGTCCAGATCCAGGTCGAGGTAGTGGTCGCGGAAGGTGTGGTTCTGTGCCGGGTCCAGCACCTCCAGCAGCGCCGCTGCCGGGTCACCGCGATAGTCGCTGCCGACCTTGTCGACCTCGTCGAGCAGGACGACGGGGTTCATCGAACCCGCTTCCCGGACGGCGCGCACGATGCGGCCGGGCAGCGCGCCGACGTACGTCCGGCGGTGGCCGCGGATCTCCGCCTCGTCGCGCACGCCGCCCAGGGCGACCCGGACGAACTTGCGGCCCAGGGTCTTCGCGACCGACTCGCCGAGCGAGGTCTTGCCGACACCGGGCGGGCCGGCCAGCAGGATCACCGCGCCCGATCCCCGGCCACCGACGACCGCGAGGCCACGGGACTCCCGGCGGGCGCGGACGCCGAGGTACTCGACGATCCGCTCCTTGACCTCGTCGAGGCCGTGGTGGTCGGTGTCGAGCACCGCGCGGGCGGCGCCGAGGTCCGTGTTGTCGCTGGTGCGGACGTTCCAGGGCAGGTCCAGCACGGTGTCGAGCCAGCTGCGGATCCAGCCGGCCTCAGGGTTCTGGTCGCCGGCCCGCTCGAGCTTGTCCACCTCGCGCAGCGCGGCCTCGCGTACCGGATCGGGGAGATCGGCCGCCTCGACCCGCGTGCGGTAGTCGTCCCTGTCGTCCGCCTCGCCCTCGCCGAGCTCCTTGCGGATCGCCTTGAGCTGCTCGCGCAGCAGGTATTCGCGGTTGCGCTTCTCGACGGACTCGCGGACGTCGTGCTCGATCTTCTCGCTGACCTCGGACTCGGCGAGGAAGTCCCGGGTCCAGTCGATCAGCAGCCGCAGCCGGGCCTCGACGTCCGGGGTCTCGAGGAGCTCGCGCTTGCGGTCGACGGACAGGTACGGCGCCCAGCCCGCGGTGTCGGCCAGGTCACCGGGGTCGTCGATGGCGCTGACCGAGTCGATGACCTGCCAGGCCTCCCGGCGCTGGAGCACCGAGACGACCAGCTTCTTGTATTCGGCGGCCAGTTCACGGGTCTTCTCGGTCGGGGCGCTCGGCGGGACCGGTTCGGCCTCCACCCACAGCGCCGCGCCGGGGCCGGTCACACCGCTGCCGATGCGGGCGCGGACACCGCTGCGAAGAACGGCGGCGGGCGTGCCGCCGCGGAATTTGCCGACCTGCTCGACACTGGCCACCACACCGTACGAGGCGTAGCGGTCCTCGAGCCGCGGGGCGATCAGCAGTTCGGAGCCGGCCGAGGTGCGGGCCGCGTCGACGGCGGCCTGGGCCTTCTCATCCAACTCGACCGGCACCGCCATGCCCGGGAGCAGGACGATGTCGTCGAGGAACAACACGGGGAGTCGTTTGCTGGTCACCGGTACCTCCGAGGAGTTGAGTACAGGCGGCTCAACCATGGCGGAGGCCCCGATCTTCCACCGTTCACTGCAAGCGAACAGCTACGTACACTTCCCCGGGTGAGCATCGGCAAGGGCGACATCGCGCCCGACTTCGAACTTCCCGACCAGGACGGTACGCCGCGCCGGCTGACCGACCTCCTCGCGAACGGTCCCGTCGTCCTCTTCTTCTACCCCGCGGCCATGACAAAGGGATGCACCGCCGAGGCCTGCCATTTCCGCGACCTGGCGGCGGAGTACAGCGCGGCCGGTGTGCAGCGGGTCGGCATCAGCCGGGACACCGTCGAGAAGCAGAAGCAGTTCGCGGAGTCCTACACCTTCGACTACCCGCTGCTGTCCGACCCGGAGTCGGAGACCATCGCGGCGTACGGCGTGAAGCGCAAGCTCAACCTCGGCCCGCTGAGCACCCGGCGGATGACGTTCGTGATCGGTACGGACCGGAAGATCCTCGACGTCATCCACAGCGAGCTGGACATGAACCAGCACGCCGCACAGGCGCTCAGCGTGGCGGCCGCCGCCAAGGCCTGATCAGGCGGGGATGCTGAGGTAATACGCGGCGAAGGTGTCCGGCTCGAACCCCTCGGCCCGGTACAGCGCCTGCGCGGCGTGGTTGTCCGGTGCGGTCTGCAGCTGGACACCCACGGCGCCGGCGGCCCGTGCCTCGGCGACGCAGGCCCGGACCAGTGCGCGGCCGGCGCCGGTGCGCCTCGCGGTGGACGCGACGAAGAGGTCGTTGAGCGTCCACACCGGGGCCATCGAGAGCGACGAGAAGGTCGGGTAGACGTTCACGAAGCCGGCCGGCTCGCCGCCGGCGGTGCGGGCCAGCAGCAGCACCGATTCCCCGCGGTCCAGCCGTTCGCGGAGGAACGCCAGGACGCGTTCCTGCGGCGCCGGCCGTTGGTAGAAGTCGAGGTACCCGGCGAACAGGGCGGCTGCCTCGGGGAGGTCGCCGGCGCCGGCGCGGTGCACCGTGATCCGGTCCAGATTGCTTGACATTCCCGAGATCCTGCCGAGTGCCGGGGCGCCCGGCCGGTGCGGGTCGGTGCTGTACCGCTTGCCGAGATGGCCCCGTACCGCTTGCCGAGACGGCCCCGTACCGCTTGCCGAGACGGCGTCTACCGAGCGAGATCAAGATCTGCCAGGATGACTCCCTCCCGGCGGAGATTGATCGACGGAACAGGCAACGATCCGGGCCCTGGTCACGTCTTTCTCTATGCAGGGTGACGACTGGGATCCCTCGATTGTGAGAGTCATGATTCAGCGACGTAAGGTGATCATCGGCGCGCTCGGCGTGGCGGCGGCAGCCACCGCCGCCGGGTGTTCCTCGCCGGGCAAGGCGGGTGGCGACACCACGTCCTGGGTCGATCCGGTGGCGAATGAGCAGCCGGTCGCACCGGTCCGCCTGAGCGTGACGCCGGCGGCCGGCGCCGCCGAGGTGTCGCCGGTGGAGCCGATCGTCGTCACCGCGGCAGACGGCAAGCTCGAGTCGGTCACCGTCACCGCCGGCAAGGCGAAGATCGCCGGTGAGATGCAGGCCGACGGCACCTGGCGCTCGACCGGCGAGCTCGACTACGGCAAGAAATACAAAGTCAGCGTCACTGCCACCGACAGTGCGGGCGCGACGACCACGGAGGACACGGTCTTCACCACGCTGAAACCGGAGTCCGTCGCCAAGGTCACCTTCCAGGCCAACGCCATGCTCGCCCTCAAAGCGGGGAGCACGTATGGGGCGGGACAGCCGGTGATCGTTGCGTTCAGCCGGGCCGTCAACAAGAAGGCGGCGGAGAAGGCCATCGAGATCACGACGTCGCCCGCCGTCGAGGGCAAGTTCTACTGGCGGGACGACAAGACCGTGCACTGGCGGCCGGCGAAATACTGGGCCGCCGGCACGACGATCAAGGTGAGCGTCAAGACGTTCGGCGTCAAGCTCGGCAAAGAGACCTATGGGGCGAAGAACGCGTCGACGAACTTCCGGATCGGGCGGCAGCTGATCGCGGTCGCCGACAACCGGACGCACATGACGAAGGTCTACATCGACGGCAAGCTCGTGCGCACCATGAAGAGCAGCCTCGGCAAGGGCGGCGGCACCACCGGGGCCAACGGCCAGCACATCAGCTACTGGACGGCGGGTGGCCCGCACGTCGTGCTCGGCAAGAAGCGCAAGCACACCATGAGTTCGGCCAGTTACGGCGTCACCGACCCGAAGGACCCGAACTACTACGTGACGGAGAACATCGAGTTCTGCACCCGGATCAGCTACTCCGGCGAATATCTGCACGCCGCCCCGTGGAACGGCTCGCTCGGCCGGGCCAACCTGTCGCACGGCTGCATCAACCTCAGCACGGCCGACGCCAAGTGGGTCTACAACAACTTCCGGGTCGGCGACATCGTCGACGTGAAGAACACGCCCCGCGAGCTCCCGATCTGGAACGGGCTGGGCGACTGGACGGTCCCGTTCGACAAATACGGCCGCGCTGACTGAGGCGGCCGGCCGGGGCTGCCGGCCGCACACTCTCAGCGGGCTGTCCGGGCTGTCCGGGCCCTCAGCGGCTGGGGGAGGGCGACGGTAGCGGGCCGCGGTCCACGAAGCTGAAGGTGGACAGCGGCGGGGCGTCGCCGAGGTGCTCCACGAACAGTTCCTTGTCGTCGGTGCTCCACTGCACGAAGCCGTGCTTGTCGTTGTCGATGGTGAAGGTCGGCCGGCCCTGGTCGTCCTGGCCGCCGGTGCGGGTCAGCGAGAAGACGGTCGCCGGGGTGGCGTCGCACTCGGCCGCGACCAGGATCGCCCCCTCGTCCGGGACCACCCGGACGCCGAGGCAGCTCTCCCGGCTGCCCGCCGGGTCGTGCAGCGAGCGGATCAGGAAGTCCACACCGACCGGGACCAGGGCGAACTCCGACTTCACGCCGGTGCCGTCGCCCGCCTCGACCTGCGAGAAATGCGAGTCCAGGGCGAGGTCCCGATCGATCTCCGAGATGTGGATCAGGGTGCGGTGCTTGCCGGCGCGGATCGCCTGGAGCCGCTCCTCCTGGGTCTGCGGTGCGGGTGCCGCGGACGGAGCAGCCGTGGTCACCACCGACGAGGGAGCGGGGCTGGGCCCGCCCGCGGCCGTGGACCTGTCCGGGAAGTATCGGACCGCGGCGCCGAGGCCACCGGCCACCAGCACGGCGGCCACGGTGGCGACGATCAGCGCGGTGCGGCGCCGGCGCCGGGCTGGTGCCGGCGCACCGGGCGGCGTCGGCGTGACGGCTGCGGCTGCGGCAGGCATCACCGGCGCGCTGGCTCCGGGTGCGGCGGTCGTCACCGGCGCGCCGGCTCCGGGCGCTACCGGCGCGAGCCGTGCCGGGGCGGCCGGGTGGTTCGATCCGCCGGCGAGCAGCATGTCCAGCAGTTCCCGGGCGGTGGGGCGTTCCGCCGGGTCCTTGGCCAGCGCGCGTTCGACCGGTCCGGCGAGGGTCGCGGGCAGCCCGGCGAGGTTCGGCGGCTGGGTGAGGATGCGCATCGCGGTGGCCGCCGCCGAGTCGGCGGCGAACGGGGTCCGGCCGGTCGCGGCGTACGCCACCACGGCGCCCCAGGCGAAGATGTCCGCGGCCGCGGTGACCGGCCGACCATCCGCCGGGTCGAACCGCTCCGGCGCCATGTACGCCACCGTGCCGACCATCTGATCCGTGCGGGTGTGCATGCTGGTCGCCTCGAACGCCCGGGCGATACCGAAGTCGATCACCTTGATGCCGCCGCGGGCGAACAGCACGTTGCCCGGCTTGAGATCGCGGTGGATCACACCGGCCCCGTGGATGGCGGTCAGGGCGGTGGCGATACCGACCGCCACGCCGTGCAGCGCCGCCCCGGACAGCGGCCCCTTCTCCCGGACCTCGGCGGCCAGACTGGGCCCGTCGACGTACTCGACCACCAGGTAGGGCGGGTCGTGATCGGGGTCGGCGTCGAGCACCTCGGCGGTGGAGAACGGCGGCACCTGCTGGGCCCGGTTCACCTCGCTGCGGAACCGGCCGCGGAATTCGGGCTCGTGCGCGAACTCGGGCCGCACCACCTTGATCGCCACGGGACGGCCGTTCGGCTCCCGGCCCAGGAACACGGTGCCCATGCCGCCCTCGCCGAGCCGGCCGACCAGCTCGTACCGGCCCAGGCTGGTCCGGTCGCCCGGCCTTAGCGGCATGCTCATCTGCGGCTGTCCCCCTCCTGCCGCCGGGATTGTACGCAGGTCGATCACCCCGGGACGGAGATGGTCAGGAGGCGTACCGCTTCTCGGCTCGGGCCCGGGCCTTGGCCGCCTCGACCTCGCGGTCCTTCGGCGGCGCGTTGGTGACCAGATTGTCCAGAAGCTCGGCGGTGGCCGCGGCGACCGCAGCCACGGCGGCGTCGAAAGCGGCCTGGTTGGCCTGCGACGGCCGGGTGCTCCCCGCGATCTTCCGGACGTACTGCAGGGCGGCGGCGTGGATCTCGTCCGGCGTGGCCGGCGGTTCGAAGTTGTGCAGCTGGTGGATGTTGCGGCACACGGAAGGGCTCCTCACTGCCGGGCGGCACGCGTCTGCGTACGCTCGATTCATGGTGCACTGGTACGAGTCTTCCATCGACCGGCAGATGCGCGAGGCCACCGAGCGGGGCGAGTTCGACGGTCTCTCCGGCGCCGGGAAGCCCCTGACCGGCTACGGCGAGGAGTACGACGAGGACTGGTGGGTCAAGGACTGGCTGCGCCGTGAGGGCGGCGCCGCCGGCGTGATCCCGGCGAGCCTGGCGGTGCGCCGCGCGGCGGAGGACCTGCCGGCCGCGGTCGGCCGGTTCACCGCGGAGCGGGCGGTCCGGGAGCACGTCGCCGAACTGAACGAGCGGATCGACAAGGCGCGGCGCGGGCTGATCGACGGCCCGCCGGTGGTGCTGCCGCGGTTCGACGCCGACGAGGTGGTCGAGCAGTGGCGGGCGCGGCGGACTACGACTCGGTGATGGCGATCGGGTCGGCGGTGAGCACGTCGCACTGCACGTACGCGAGGTCGATCGTCACGTCGGTGAACCAGAGGACCGGCAGGGTCAGCGGTGGCGGCTGCTCCGGGGTGAACGTCACCGGGATCAGGCCGAACAGCTTGCCGGCGAACCTGGGGGAGTAGAACTCGACGTTCCCGTCGGTGATCAGCTCGTTGCTCTTGATCAGCGTGGTGGCGTCGCCCGGCTCGTCGATCTCCAGGCTGAACGGCTTGTTCACCGCCTTGTCCATGACGAAGCGCAGCGCCTGGATCGTGCCGTTGCGGGTGGGCAGCTCGGTGACACCCTCGTACGTCGAGTTGTACATGGTCAGCGACCCGACCTTCATGAGGCCGGGCTTGATCGCGGCCCGCGGCAGCCCGTCGGCCGCGGCGGTCAGGCCCTCCTGCCGGGGCCCGAGGCACGGGATGACCTCGGCCGACTTGCTGGGCTTCGCACTCGGGCCCGCGCTGCGGCTGCTGCTCGGCGACGGCTTCCCGGACTCAGCCGGGGCGGTCGGCCCCGGGGCCGCGGCGGGCGGTGCCGCCGACGGGCTGGGCGCCGGGGTCTCCTCGCCGCCACCGATGCCGAGGAAGTCGCCGATGCCGTCGAAGAAGTCGTTGATGCCGTCCACGACCGGATTGCTCGGCGCCGAAGGCGTGGCGGACGCGGAGGGCGAGACCGAGGCCGGTGCTGACGGCGCCGGCGCCGCGGACCCGCGCGGCTTCGTGCTGGTCCCGGGCTTCGGAGCGGCGGTGCTCTTCTTCGGTGCGGGAGTCGCGGTCCGCGACGGCAGACCCTCCGGACACTCGGCCGCGTCGGCGGACGGGGTGCTGACGGCCATCACCGAGCCGGCGACGGCGAGCGGCACGATCCACAACAGCGCCTTGCGGTGCAGCGGGTGCTTGGTGGGGCCGGGCTCCATGCCGGGAACGATCGTGGGGTCGCCGGCCGGAGGTCGGATCTCGGTGGTGGGGCCGGGCTCGGTCTCCGGCGGCTCGCTGTTCTCCACCGGCGGCTGCCGGGGCGGCCCCCAGGCGATGGCGAGTGCCCCGCCGACGATGCCGAGCAGCATCCCGATGATCCAGCCACCGAGGTTGAGCCCGACGAATGAGTAGAGCGCGGTCAGCGTGGCCACGATGCCGTAGAACAGCCGCTGCGCCGGGGTGAACCAGATCAGCGCTCCGCAGACCAGCATGATCGTGGGCAGCAGGTACGACAGGAAGCCCTGAGGCCCGATGTGGATCTCGATGTTGTCGAGTTCCATGTTGGCGCTGAAGAACATCTCCAGCCCGGACAGGACCAGCAGCAATCCGCCCCAGAACGGCCGGCCGCGCCGCCAGCGGCCGAACCTGACCCAGAAGCTCTCCGTCGCCACGCATTCCTCCGATAGCTCTGACACAAAAGGGGAGGGCTCGCGGAGGGACGCTCCGCGAGCCCGGAGGAGCTCAGATCAGTAGCACTCGTGCTCGCCGCCGATGTGGAGCTTGAGGCTCATGCCGTTCAGCGTGAAGGTCGAGGCCGAGGTGTAGTACGCCTGCTGGCGCAGGTTGATGATGGTGACCTTGGTGGCCTGCTGCCCGAAGCCGCCCGGGGCGCCGTGCGCCTCGTCCTGCGCGGCGTCCAGCGTGGCGGCGTCCAGACCGATCTGCATGTTCTCGAACGTGGCGTCGCCGCCCAGCTCGGACATGCCGATCAGCAGGTTGGTCGCCTCCACCGGGTGCTCGGGGTCGTCGCCGGCCTGGATCCGCAGGGTGACCGGGCCGACCGCCACCGACTGGCAGAGGTCGTTCAGCGTGGCGCTCTCGATGCCGGACATCGCGGCCGGGACCGACCCGTCCTTGGTCTCCAGCTCGCCGCTGTACTGGGTGAAGCCGTCGCCGACCAGCTTGCTGGCGGACAACTTGAACTGCTTGCCGGAAATGGTGAAATTCGCGGCCAGAGCGCCCTCGGCGAGCGCCACGACCAGGCCACCGGCGACGACCGTCGGCACGCCCACCGCCACGGCGAACCGGCGCCAGTTGGTGCGCCCGTACGCCGGAGCGCTTTGCGCATCCTTCACGGAACCTCCTAGTGATGGCTGCGGCCGACGAGCTGACAGCGAGGTCGGTCGATGTCGCGGCCGTAATGTGCCGGAAATGTTGCCCCTCGAGGTCGGCGACTACAAGACCCGCGGCTACCAGTCAGTAACTCAGGTCACTTGATCAAAGTGACTCAGGGTGAGGTCCGCCACCGCCTGGCCCGGCATTTCGGACATAGATCAGCCGAGCCGCGATTTACCCGTTACCGCGGGTACGCAAGACCTGGTTTGTCACGGATGGGTAACGAAAGCCGGCCGCTACCGGCGGTGAGGGTCGATGTGGCCAGGGTGACTTAGGTCTCGGCCCCGGCCTGCCGATCTGGAAGGCATGACCGTCCGCGAGGGTAGCCGCCGATGAGCGTGCAGCGGCGGCTCAACGTGGGCTTCGCTGCCCTGTTCGTGCTCTTCATGGCCTTCCTGGTGGTGCAGTTCGGGCTCGGCGAACGGCAGCGGGCGAATCACACCCAGGAGATCGAACGGGTCGCCCGGGCCCAGCTCGCCAATGACGAGTTCCTGCAGCGCATGACCGACGCCGAGACCGGGATCCGGGGCTTCCAGGTCACCGGGGAACAGCTGTTCCTGGAGCCCTACCGGTCCGGTACCCGGTCCGCCGGCGACGCGCTCGCCACCGTCGGCGCCAACACCCGCGACGACGGCGTACAGCGTCTGCTTCTCCGTGAGAACGAGGCGATGCGGGCCTGGCTCGACGAGTTCGCCGCCCCGATCGTCGCCGCCGGGGTGCCGGATCACGACCCGTTCCGTTCGGCCCGCGGCAAGCAGCTCTTCGACCAGCTGCGGCAGGCCAACGAGGCGGCGGACGAGGCGCTCGCGGCCGAACGCCGGCAGGTCGGTTCAGCCGGCGCCGCCGCCACCCGCCTGCTGAACATCGCGGCGGTCGCGCTCGTGGTGGCGATCCTGGCGGCCGGGTACGCGGTGGCGCGTACCAGTCGGCGGCAACTGCTCGCCCCGTTGGCCCGGCTCGGCGAAACCATCCGCCGGCTCGCCGCGGGGGACCGCTCGGCCCGAGCCGAGGCGCACGGAGCGGCCGAACTGCGTACCGTGATCGATGCTCTTAATGATCTTGCGGCCCAGACCGAGACCCTGCTCGCCGCCGAGCAGGCCCGGGCCGCCCGGGCCGGGTTGCGGCAGGCGCTCGCCGCCGAGTTGCAGGACATCAGCGACCCGGCTGCCGCCGCGCGCCGCGTCACCGAGCTGATCGGCGCCGCCGTCGGCGCCTCCGGCGTGCACTGCGAGCTGCTGATCCCCGGCGCCGGGCCGGTCCAGGCCCACCTGCCGGGGACCGCCGAACCCCCCGCCGGCCTGGTCGCCGAGGTGCTGGCCGGCGAGCCCGGCCGGCCCGTCGTGGGTGCGGGCGGCGAGTTCGCGGTGAAGATCTGCGACGGCACCGACTGCGAACCCGGCTACCTGCTCGTCACCCGCCCCGGCGCGGACTGGCCGGACTCCGAACGCCGGGCCCTGCTCGGCGCCGCCCGCGAGATCGAACGCGCGCTGCGCCAGCTCACCTTCCAGCAGCACCAGGCCCGGCTGATCACCGAGCTGCGCATGCTGGACCAGCGCAAGGACGTCTTCATCCAAACGGTCACGCACGAGCTGCGCACCCCGCTGACCAGCATCCTCGGCTACACCGAAATGATCATCGAGGACGAGGGCGACGACCTGACCCCGATGCGCGAACGGGCCCTCAACGCCATCCTGCGCAACGCCCACCGCCTGCAGGACACCATCGGCGACCTGGTCCTGCTCGACCGCCCGGACAGCGACACTCCCGCCGAATCCGAGATCCTCGACCTGGCCGGCATCGCCTCCCAGGTACACGGCGAACTCGACAACGCCGCCCGCGCCAAGGAACTCGCCGTCGACTACCAGGCCGGTGAGGCATGGGTACGCGGCGACCGTACCCAACTTCAGCGCGCCCTCCGCAAACTGCTCGAGAACGCGATCAAGTTCACCCCACCCGGCGGCAGCGTCACCTGGCAGCTGGCGGCCGACGACCGCACCGTCACCCTGGCGGTGACCGACACCGGCATCGGCATCCCGCCGGAGGACGTGTCCGGCCTCTTCACCCCCTTCCACCGCGCCGGCAACGCGATGGACCAGGCCGTCCAGGGGCCCGGGCTGGGCCTGGCCATCGTCCGCGACATCGTCCGAGATCACGGCGGAAGCATCGCCGTCCAGTCGGTCGTCGGCCGGGGCAGCACGTTCACCATCACCCTGCCGGCGGCCCAGGCTCCAGTTCCGGTCGCATAACCCTTTCCTGGTACGAACTACCCGAGGTATTGCCGCACCCTGGCGATCACCAGCCCACTCCTGGCCTTTAGCGCCGCCGCCGGGCTTACCCCTTTGGTCACCCCGCGGCTACCGCCGCACCCCGCGGCCACCAGCCCACTCCTGGCCTTTAGCGCCGCCGCCGGGCTTACCCCTTTGGTCACCCCGCGGCTACCGCCGCACTCCGCGGCCACCAGCCCACTCCCGGCCTTTAGCGCCGCCGCCGGGCTTACCCCTTTGGTCACCCCGCGGCTGCCACCGCACCCCGCGGCCACCAGCCCACTCCTGGCCGCAGCGCCGCTGCCGGCATACCGATTCGGTCCCTGCGCCTGCCACCGCACCCCGCGACAACCAGCCCGCTCCCGGCCCCAGCGCCGCCGCTGGGCTTACCCGGCTCGCTCGCTCCGCGGCTACCGCCGCCCACCCCTCCTTGTCCGCCAAGGCAGCGTTGGGCGTCAGCCGCGTGCCCCGGCTGTTGCTGAGTGTCGTTTCGCGGCTGTTGATGCAGCGCTGGGCGTCAGCTGAGTGTCTCGGCTGTCGCTGAGTGTTGCCTCGCGGCCGCTGAGGCAGCGCTGGGCGTCAGCCGGGTGGGCTCGGCTGACGCCAGCGGTTGCATCGGGCGGCGTTCCGGAACGGTTAACCGGCCCAGTCCGAAGATTGTCAAGATCGGAAACACGGGGCGCGTAGCGTACGAACGTGGATTTGAACACCGTCACCGAAGTGATCAGCCCGGCCGCGCCCGGCACCTGGCGACCGGGTGACGCCTGGCTGGGCGGCGGCACCGCGTTGTTCGGCGAGCCCCGGCCGCACCTCAACCGGCTGCTCGATCTGACCGCAGCCGGCTGGCCGTCGCTCACGTTCCGTGATGACGGGGTGGAGGTGGCGGCCACCTGCACGGTCGCCGAACTCGCTGAGGGCCTTACTCGCTACGGCATCGTCCGGCAGTGCTGCCACGCCTTCCTCGCCTCGTTCAAGATCTGGAACGTGGCCACGGTCGGCGGCAACCTCTGCGCGGCGCTGCCGGCCGGCCCGATGATCTCCCTGAGCGTGGCGCTGGACGCGACCTTGCTGCTGATCGGCCCGGACAGCACCGAGCGCCGTGTTGCAACCGCCGACTTCGTGACGGGGGAGGGGGCGACCGTACTCCGGGACGGCGAGTTCCTCCGGTCGATCCACTTGCCGGCGGGGGCGCTCGGGGCGCGTACCGCGTACCGTCGCGGATCTCTGCATCGCCATGGCCGCTCGGCCGTGCTGTTGATCGGCCGGGCGGAGCCCGCCGGCGGCCTGACACTCACCGTGACCGCCGCGACCCGGCGTCCGCACGTGCTGCGCTTCGCCGCAGCCCCGCAGGCGGCCGAGGTGGAGGCGGCGCTGGCAGCCATCCCGGCCGAGCAGTATGTGGATGACGTGCACGGCCGCCCGATATGGCGACAGCACCTGACCAGGCACTATGCCGAACAGATCCGCGCGGAGCTGACATGATCACCCGCATTCCACCTGCCGTCGGCGGCGCGTCGGATGGCCTTGCGCTTACCAGCGGGGTCTCGCCCACAGGATTGGCGCTTGTCGGCTGCTGTGCGCATGCCCGCGCAGCTGCGTTTGGCTGCGGCCGCGCGCCTGCCTGGGCGGCCTTCACGTTTGGCTGCGGCCGCGCGCCTGCCCACGTCCTTGCCGGCGGCTTTCCGCTGGCGGCGCCGGGCGAACGCCGAAAGAACTGCTGAAGGGAGACGCGGCCCATGAGCATCGAGATCAACGGCGCTGCCCATGAGCGGGCGCCGCGGCCCGGGCAGTGCCTGCGCACCTACCTGCGGGAAGAGGGCTGCTTCGGGGTCAAGAAGGGCTGCGACACCGGCGACTGCGGCGCCTGCACCGTGCACATCGATGGCAAGCCGGTGCATTCCTGCGTCTATCCGGCATTCCGCGCACAGGGGCGCAGCGTCACCACGATCGAGGGCCTGGCCGGCCCTGCGGACCTGCATCCCATGCAGCAATGTTTCCTGGACGCGCAAGGATTCCAGTGCGGCTTCTGCACAGCCGGCATGATCATGACCGCGGCGGCACTCTCTGCAGGCCAGCGCGAGGATCTGCCCCGCGCTCTCAAGGGTAACCTCTGCAGATGTACGGGCTACCGCGCCATAACCGACGCCATAACCGCCCGGCCGCCCGCCGCAGTCGATCCGGCTCCGGGCGCCGCCGTAGGTGCGAGTCTCGGCGCCCCGGCCGGCCCGCAGGTGGTGACCGGCGCCGCGCGCTACACGTTCGACCTGGACGTACCCGGCGTGCTGCACCTCAAGGTCCTCCGCTCACCGCACCCGCACGCCCGGATCATCTCGGTCGACACCTCGGAAGCGCTCGCCGTCCCCGGCGTCGAGTTGGTGCTCACCCACAAGGACGCGCCGGACCAGCTCTTCTCCACAGCCCAGCACGAGCGAGAGGCCGAAGATCCGTACGACACGCGCGTCCTCGACGAGGTCGTCCGCTTCGTGGGCCAGCGGGTAGCCGCGGTGGTCGCCACCTCCGAGGCCGCGGCGGAGGAGGGTTGCCGTCGCCTGCAGGTCACCTACGAGATCCTGCCGGCAGTGATCGACCCCGAGGCCGCCCTCCGTCCGGACGCCCCGATCCTGCATCCGTCAACACCGTCCATCCCCTGCACCGACTCCACCTCTCCGGACTCTCCCGCCGTCCCTGCCCACGCGTCCTCCGCCGCCCCTGTCGATGTGGCCCCGGCCGCCTCCGCCGACGTGTCCCCGGTCGCCCCTTCCCGTGCGCAGTCCAATGTCGTTGCTGAGCTGCATGCCTCGCTCGGCGACGTCGACGCCGGCTTTGCGGCCGCCGATGTCGTATATGAGGAGACATTTCGCACCGCCCGCGTCCAGCACGCCAGCCTCGAGACCCACGGCGCGGTCGGCTGGCTCGACGAAGGCGGTCGCCTGGTCATCCGGAGCAGCACGCAGACCCCCTTCCTGACCCGGCGACTCGTAGCGCGGCTCTACGATCTGCCCACCGACCGGGTCCGGGTGATCGCCGGCCGGGTCGGCGGCGGCTTCGGCGGCAAGCAGGAGATGCTGGTCGAGGACCTGGTGGCGCTCGCCGTGCTGCGGACCGGGCGGCCGGTGCGCTGGGAGTTCACCCGGGCCGAACAGTTCATCGGCGCCACCACGCGGCACCCGTTCGTCGTGACGCTCAAGGCCGGCGCCCGGCGGGACGGTTCGCTGACGGCCATGCAGCTCGACGTGCTCGTCGACACCGGCGCCTACGGCAATCATGGCCCGTCCGTCATGCACCACGGCTGCCACGAGTCCCTTGCGGTCTATCGATGCGCGAACATGCGTACCGATGCTGTGACTGTCTACACCAACACCGTGCCTGCCGGCGCCTTCCGTGGCTACGGCCTCGGCCAGGTGACCTTTGCGGTCGAATCGGTGCTCGACGAACTCGCCCGGCGCATCGGCATGGATCCGGTCACGTTCCGCGAGCTCAACGTGGTCCGCGAAGGCGACGATCTGACCGCTCCCGGCGACCACGTCGACGATCTCGGCATCGCCAGCTACGGCCTCGACCAGTGCCTTGACCGGATGCGTGCGGCCGCTGCCACCACCGACGAAGCACCGCCCGGCTGGTTGGTGGGGCAGGGGATGGCCATCGCGATGATCGCCGCAGGTCCGCCCGGCGGGCACTTCGCCGACGCCACGATCACCCGGCTGCCGGGCGGCTGCTACCAGGTGGATGTCGGGACCGCTGAGTTCGGCAACGGCAGCACGACCGTGCACGCGCAGATCGCGGCGGACGAACTGGGCACCACCCCCGACCGGATCGTGATCCGGCAGTCCGACACCGACGTGGTCCGGCACGACACCGGCGCGTTCGCCTCCACCGGCGTGGTCGTGGCCGGCCAGGCCGTGCTGCGGGCGGCCCGGGCATTGCGCGCCAAGATCGCTGCTGGGGTCGAGGGGCCCTTGTCCGCGCACGGCTATTTCGACGGAACACCCCGGTCGGTAGCGTTCAACGCGCAGTGGTTCCGGGTGGCGGTCGACCCGGACACCGGCGAGCTCCGCATTCTCCGCAGCGTGCACAGCGCGGACGCGGGCACCGTGATGAATCCGCTGCAACTGCGCGGCCAGATCGAAGGCGGCGTGGCCCAGGCGCTCGGCGCGACACTGGCCGAGCACGTCGACATCGACGAGTCCGGGGAGGTGACGACGACGGGCTTCCGGCAGTACCACTTGCCGACGTTCGCGGACGTGCCGCACACCGAGGTGCATTTCGCCGACACCTCGGACACGATCGGCCCGCTGGGCGCCAAGTCGATGAGCGAGAGCCCATTCAACCCGGTTTCGCCTGCTCTAGCCAATGCGGTTCGGGACGCGATCGGCGTACGCCTCACGGTTCTGCCCTTGACCGCTGACCGGATCTGGCAGGCCATGCAGCGTTAGCGCAGCAGAAGGGTGACCGGCACTGTCACTGCTGTAGAAACCAGCAGAATCAGGGCGAACTGCCGTCGCAACGCGACCCGCCGTGCGTCGCGGCGCTTCGCCTTCTCGGCGCGCACCAGCCGCGACGAGAGGTAGAGGTACGTCCCGACCAGCGTGAACAGCGCCGGAAAGACGAGCAGTGCGCTGATCCATCCGGTTTCGCTGCCGCCACCACAACTCACCACCCGGCGACCGCTGACGCAGCGGGGCAGGCCGATCTCGTGCACGAGGTCAGCCACCGCCCAGCTGGTGACCGCGACCGCGACGACGCTGACGAGGGCGAACACCAGCACCGACCGAGCCATGACGATCATCCTGGCCGGTGATCCGCCCTCGGTCCAGGCCGCTATGTTTTCGCGCCGGGTTCTGCTTTGCGCATCGGGCTCTGCTTTGCGCTCCCGGCTCTGCTTCGTCCTTCGCGTTCAGGCGAATCGGCCCGGGCTCACTCCGAGGATGCGTTTGAAGTGCCGGACCAGGTGCGGCTGGTCGTAGAACCCGGCGCTGACCGCGACCGACCGCAAAGGCTCCCCGGACAGGATCAGGCGGCGGGCCAGATCCACCCTCCGAGAGATCACATATTGGTGCGGCGACATGCCGAACTCCCGGCTGAACGAGCGGACCAAATGCGCCGGATCGAAGTGCAGTTCCGCAGCGGCCGACGCCAGCGGAAGACCAGGAACGATGTGCTCCTCAAGGAGATCCCGAAGCCGGTGCGCCGCGTCCCGCACCGGCGGCGGCGGAACCTGATCACCGAGGTGGGCACGCAGCCGTTCGACGGCGACGGCCAGCAGTCCCTCGGCGGCCGGTTCGTCACCGGGAGCGCGCAGCGTGCGGTGCAGGCCGGAGATCATCTGATGGAGCTGCCCGTCAGCGACAGCGGGGGAATCGACTGCGGTGCCGATCAGGTGGTCGGGAAGGCGGCCCGGCTCGAGATACAGCACACGCTTGCGGAAACCACCGGGCCGGGCCGCCGTGCCGTTGTGCGGAACCCGGGGCGGCAACACGGTGACCAACTCTCCGAACGCTCCACGTTCGTGCCGGTCCAGGTCGTACCGAACCGCGCCGTCATCAACCAGCAGGACGGTCCAGGTGTCATGGGCATGCATCGGGTACGCGTGCTCCCCGAACCGGGCATGCAGAACCTCGGCAACCCCGTCGAGCGGTGGTCGCCAGGCTCGGATCTGCGGCCCGCCGGGCACGTCAAAATCGTACAAGACCTGCCCGGTACGCCCGGACGACGATGATCCCCATGAGCGCACCGGTACGTTTCCCCACCAAGATCGCCGTCCTCCTCCGGGACGACCTGCTCGTCTGGCAACGCCTGAACGTCACCGCCTTCCTGGTCAGCGGCCTCGCAACCGCCGCCCCCGAGGTGATCGGCGACCCCTACGCGGACGCCGACGACATCACCTACCTGCCGATGTTCCGCCAGCCGGTGCTCGTCTTCGAGGGCAGCAAGGAGTTGCTGACCGCAGCTCACACCCGCGCCCTGACCCGCGAGGTGCCGATGTCAATCTTCACCTCCGACCTCTTCACCACCGGCCACGACGCCGACAACCGCGCCGCCGTCCGAGCCGTACGAACCGAAAACCTAGACCTGGTCGGCCTGGCAGTACACGGCCCCCGCAACGCCGTCGACAAGATCTTCAAGGGCGCCACCATGCACCCCTGAGATGCCTGCGCCAGGCAGCTCGTCCCGGCCGCGCGCCCGGTCCCGGCCGATCAGCCCGCGTCCGGGCCGAGCGACCGCTTAGCCCCGCGTCGGGACGAGCCACCGCCGGTTCTGCCGTCGCCGTCGCCGTCGCCGTGGCCGTCGCCGTCGCCGTCGCCCACTCGGCTCGGTCTGGGCCACCGTCGCGCGGCTGCCCTTGGACCAACTGCCCGCTCGGCCCCGCTTCAGGATGCGGTCCGCCCGTGGTCTGCGCCGCTGGCGGCCGTGTCGGCTAGCGGAAGGTCCAGCGCTGGTTCGAGGCGCCCACGCAGGGTGCCACGATCACCTCGTTTGCTGGGCGGCCGCCGAAGTTCGGGTCGGTGAGGCAACGTCCGTTCGCGGCGTTCATCAGGCGGCCGTCGTTGTTGAGGGCCCATTGGGCGGTGGTCCGGCCGTCGCACCGGATCAGCTCGACGCCGCCGTCACCCTCCATGTATGCGCACAGATCCCCGACCTCCAGCGTGCGGTCAGCGTTCAGCTGCCACCGCTGTGGGCTGGTGCCGTTGCAGTCGTCGACGTGAACGTCGCTGCCTTCGTTGATGTCGCCGCCGCGCAGATCGAGGCACAACCCGTTGCCACTGACCAGCGCCGCCGGCCCGTTCAAAGGCGAAGGAACCAGATCGGCGGGCGGAGCCGGCGCCGCCGTCGTGGTCTTCGTCGCGGTGGGCGGTGCCGCCGACCGCGACGGCTTGGAATTCCCGGTAGGCGCGTTCGGCAGCGACTTCGAGCCTGCCGGAGGCGTGTCGTCGCTGTCCCCCGAATTTCCGCCGCCGGTGTCGCCGAGAGCCGCCCCGGCGCCCGGCTCCTCACTCGGCACGGCACTTGCCGGGGCAGGTCCGCTGACCACCGGGAACTGCTGATCGGGCAGCGAGCTGGACACCGTAGGCGCGAGCGGCCGCAGAACCGCCCAGCCGGCGACCGCCAGCACCGCCGCAATCCCGGCACCTACGAGGAGCAGCGAACGGCGTCGCCGCCGGGAGCGGTAAGCGGCTGGCTCCGGCGCGGCCGAAACCACCGGGATCACCTGTGTAGGGATCTCCCGGGTCGGGTCGGCAGGCCAGGTAGCGGCGGATGCGGGAACCTCGGCACGGTCACCGTCCTGCAACACGAATGGTCGCACCAGCAACGGGTCGAGCCCGTCGCCATCGGTCCTCGCATCGTCGTCCGCTGAGCCTGCGCTCACTGACTAAGCCACCCCCCGCTCAGGCACATCGGCCACCCAACTTACCGGGACCCGCCCAATCCTGCGGGGGCCGTTCGGCCGAAGATCAGCCGTCACCGCTTCCAGAAAGGCACTCGTGGAGGCGTCTCACCACCCTCGGAAGGATCGGCTTCGGTATCGCCGGCGGACTTCACGCCGCTGCCGCTGACCGCTGTCAGGACGTCCAGGGCGCGCCTCCACTTCTCGTCCAGCGGCGCACTGCCGCGTAGCAGGTCGACGAGCTCGCGCACCTCTGGCAGGCGCCCGTGCACCGTTTCGAGAAGCACGGCCAGGCGGGTAGCCAGGTCATCGAGAAGGTCACGACGGTCGGCCGCGGGCAGGTCGGTCGCTTCGCGCAGGCGGCTGACCTCTACGGCGACCAACTCGCGGAACTCGGTGACCTCGCGTGGCTCACCTGAGGCCGAGGCCGGGGACTGCTCCTCCGCGTCATAGAGCGACTCCGGAGCTCCGCCGGAGCTCAGGAAATCCGGCACGTCGGCTTCGTCGAAGAGCCTCTGACGCCGCTGGATCGAAGACGGAGGAGGCGACGCGAACGGCTGTGGCCCGGACGCGGCTGAACCTCCGGGCGCTCCAGCACGGCGGGCGCGGACCGGAGCGAACTGCGGCCTGGGCGGCGGAGCCCCGGCAGGAGCGGCGGGTGGCATCGGTGCTGCGGGGGCGCCAAGGGCGGTGTCCGCCGCCATGCCGAGCCACATCGGGCCCTTGACGGCGGCGCTTCCGGCCGCGGGTGCTTCCCAGCCGGATGGCAGCTCTACGGGCTGGGTCACCCGCTTGGTCTTTCCGCCCTCGTTGACGACGCGCTCGTCGACCGCCACGTACGCGGTGAAGCGGCAGAGCACCCCGAAACGCAGCGAGGTGTCGACGATCTCCCGCTCGGTCGAGCGATCTCCAGCCGCGTACGCATCTTCCAGGTCCCGGATCCGGGCCCGTGCCCACAACGCGGTGATCGCCCGCTCGGATCGCCTCTGGACCGCAACCGCCGTCCGGAACTCCTGCTCGTCACGGGTTTGGCCGGCGACGATGAGAGAACCGCCGAACGCACCCGTGTACCGACC
This sequence comes from Actinoplanes sp. NBC_00393, assembly GCF_036053395.1. Taxonomy (NCBI): domain Bacteria; kingdom Bacillati; phylum Actinomycetota; class Actinomycetes; order Micromonosporales; family Micromonosporaceae; genus Actinoplanes; species Actinoplanes sp. NBC_00393. The sequence continues at coordinate 817,101 of NZ_CP107942.1, forward strand.
TGTAACCACCAACGGAACGCCCGGGTAGAGGCCTGGCAGCCGTGCCGGACTGCGGGTGTCACCGAGCAGAGTGATGCCGTCGCCGGTGACCGACAGCCCGGTCACGACCGGCGCGCCGATGCGGCGATGGATGTGCTCCATTGCCTCGTCCAGCCGGTCTTCGCTCTCCACGAGCTCGGCTCGGCCGGCGCCGAGTGCTGCGAGACGGCCCAGGAATCCGGCATTGACCGCTCGGTCGATGCCGACGGTGTGCACCCGTGTCGCACCGATCTGCCCGGACACGGCACGCACGATCTGGTCCTCGTTCCCGACCTGGCCGTCGGTGACCAGCACTAGCACCCGGTCGCGGCCGGTGCTGTCGGACAGCAGGCCGAGGCCGGTCGTGAGCGGCGAAAGGAGCTCCGTGCCGCCGCGGGCGTCGGCGCGGGCCAGGTGCTCGACTGCGCGGTAGCGGTTGCGGTCGCTCGCCTCCATCAAACCTTCGGCGAGGCCGTCGGGCCGTTCCACCTGGTGGTCGAAGGTCAGCACGGCGAACCGGTCGGCGGCGGTCAGGGTGTCGATCACGCGGGCGGCGGCGCGCCGGGCGGCCACCATCTTCCAGCCGCCCATGCTGCCGGAACGATCCAGTAGTAACACGACGTCCTTGGGCCGTGGGGCAGCCGCGGCCTCCGGCGGGAGCACGACTAGTTGATAGGTGCCCTGGTCGCCTTCCTCGTCCGGCACGACCACGGCCGTTTCACCACCTGCCGCATACGCCAGCCGCAACACGAAGTCTCGATCCGCGCGCTCACCGGGAGCGATCCGCAGCGTTCCGTCGTCGTCGGTGACCGTGTGCAGGCTGGACCGGACCTCGCCCAGGTCGAGGCCGGCCGGGTCCACCTCCACCCCGATCGAGAGCTTCAGCGGGTTCGGGAAGCCGGGTAGCAGGACTGGCGGGGTGATCCGCGAGGCGTCCGGCACGGCGTCCGTGTCGGGATGCTGGCCGTCCCCCGCATAGGGCCCTGACAGCGGCACGCCGGGCACATAGCGAGGCGCGACAACCAGGGGGAACCGGAAGGTCGCAGCGCCGTCCTCGTAGGCGAGCGGGCCCACCAGGCGCAGCCTGACGGTCACACGCTCGCCCGGCAGGATGTTGCCGACCCGCATGGTGAAGACGTCCGGTCGCTCCTCCTCGGCGATTGACGCTCGCTGGCCGGCGGCGACGGCTCGGTCGTACTCCGCCCGGGCCTCGGCCCGCTCCCGTAGCTCGGCGGCGACGGTCCGGTCGGCCGCGGTCATCGACATGGCTGTGACCGCAGCCCGATCCGGCAGCGGGAAGATGTAGGTCGCCTCCAGCGCGGAGTCGTGCGTGTTGACGAACTCGGTGGTCAGCTCCGTCCGGACCACCAGCCCGCTGATCTTCGCCTGGACGTCGAGCCGGTCGAGCGGCAGGTTTCCCCGGTCGGTGAGCAGCGCGCCGAAACCGGAGCCGGGCTGGTCGCGCAGTCGGTCCCGCTCCTGCGGGCCCATCGGATTGACGGAAATGATCATTCATCTCTCCCATCGGTGAGCCCACGGGACGCGAGCAGATCGAGCAGGGGCTGTGCGGCCGCGGCGATGTCGCCTCGGTCGACGTGGTCCAGTGCGTTCGGAACGAGCAGGATCACGCCCATGCCGAGGGGCACCCCGGTCAGCGTCAGCCCGGTATCGTCCGGAGCGGAGAATGCGGCCACCCGCTCCGGCGGCGCCGGGGCGGGGGAGTGTTTCCAGAAATCGGGGCGTGCCGGGCCGTCGACCGATGGCATGTCGGTGAGCAGCAGATCCTCCGGCACGCGAGCAGCGGCTGAGAGGGCGTCGTCGGAGGCGCCGGTCAGCTCAACCTGAATCTCGGCCAGAGTCCGTCCGGCTGCCTGCCGGCGCTTGATCGCGACGAGCTGCAGCAGGTGCCGCGGGCCGTAGAGGGCGACCCGCCCGCGGGTGCCGAGCGGCCGGTCGACCAGGCCGATCGTCGTGTACCACCGGATCGACCGGCGGTCGGGCAGCTCGCGGACACGGCCGTTGGGCGCTCCGGGGTACTCCGCGGCGAGGGCCGCGTGTACCCGTTCCACCAACTGCTCCATCGTCCACATGCCTTCGATGTTGACACTGTCATGCTGACACTGTCAATGTTGTGGCATGCAGCGAAGCCCGACGGGGGAGAGGCGATGGCTGTCCGGAGTCGATGGGGGAAACAGTTCTGCCCGCCACCGCGGGCAAGCGCAGTGGCGGGCAGGTGGTTCGGCAGAGCTTTCCTAGGGAGTGTCCTCCGCCGGGTAAGACGTGCCGTTCACCGTCAGGGTGTATGGGGCGTATTGCGTCACCTGACCGGTGGGTTCGTCGTAGGCGACGACTGCCACCACCTTCGGATAACTGGCGAGCTTGGCGAAATCGTGCACGGGCACCGCCTTGGCTCGCGAGCTGCCCAGTCCGACCAGAGTGACGTGCCACTTGTGCACGGGCGTCGGGCGCACCTGGGTGGGCGACTTCCACCCGTCGAGCGTCGCGCTGTCCACCGCGGTGGCACCGACCCGGAGGTCCGTGACATGCCAGCCACCGAGGCTCACGGCGGCGTCGCTGACGTAGCGGAAACCGAGATGCACGCGCTTCCCGGCGTACGCGGAGAGGTCATAGCTCAATGTGACGTCCGCCGCCTGGCCGGTGAGCGCCGCACCCAGCGGCCCTTTCACTGTGTGGTCGCCGGCGACCGGCTCGTAGGTCTTCCCGCCGTCGGCGGAGATCGTCACGTATCCGTAGTCGAAGTCCTTCTCCAGCCCGTGCGTCGAAGTGAAGCGCAGCACCGGATCCTTGGCCGGCACGTCGATCGCCCGCACCGCGGTCGTGTCGGTGTCCGGTTCGTTGCCGGAGAAGAGCATCCCGCTGTCGATCGTCCAGAGCAGGGGCTGGGGCGGGAGCGTGGCCGCGCCACGGAACTGAACGGACTCGAGGTCCCGTGGCAGGCGGACGTAATCGGCGCCGTTCGGGGCAGCACCGGGTGCGCCGTAAGCGGATTTGCCGGCCAAGTTGACCGTGGAGCGCAGGCTTGGCGCGGTGACACGCTCTCGGGGCAGTCCCTTCATCACGCCGCCCGGCTGGCCCACTGCCTTGTCCACCAGCGTCATGATCTGGAAATCGTGCAGCACGTCATGCAGATCGGTGCCCTTGGGCAGGGCCGCGGCAACCCCGGCCAGGCCGGTGTTCGCGGTGTCGCGGTGCAGGGCCGAGATGACCTCCGCGCCGAAGCGGTCATGGAGGTAGAGCATCAGCTGGTAGGTGATGCCGTAGTCGGCAAGGATCTCGTTGGGGCCGCCCTCCTTCCACAGGTTGAGCGAGTTCGCCGGGGCATCGCAGTCACGCGGATTCGGGTTGTAGGTGGTCTTGACCGAGCCGAAGCCTTGGTAGCAGGCGAGGTGGGCGTCGAAGCCACGCCGGTAGACGTTGATGCTGGGGTTCACGTATCCGACCAGCGTCTGGGCGTATTCGGCGAGACCTTCGTCGACCCAGACCTCCTCAGCCGGGTCGGTGTAGTACCCGAGCAGGTGCTGCCATTCATGGGCGAATGTCGACTCGTACAGGCGGGGACGGGCGGGGCGGCTGGTGCACCGGTCGTCGGTCGGTTCGTTCTTCGGCTCAGCGCCGGTCTGATGCGCCCAGTCGTAGGCGTCGATCGTGATCACGTTGCGGTCGAACAGCTCGTTGAGTTGTTCGGAGAAGAACCCGGCGACGTAGGTGGGACGTTCCGGGAAGTTGGAGTAGTTCTCGTCGCGGATGTTGTCGACCAGCGTCACGGTCCGGTCGCCCGCACCGGTGAAGTCACCCTCCAGCCCGGCATTTGCCCCGGTCCGGTCCGGCGGGGTGCTGAACGCCGCGGTTTCCTTGGGGTAGATGTTCTCGTCGAATTCTCGGACAAGGCCGTCGACTTGGGCGTCGGTGATCACGGTGGCGTTGCCGCGGCAGTCACCCTTTGGAAAGGCGAGGTCGTCGGCGACCCACACCTCGATGTGCTTGCCGACCGACCGCAGCTTGTAATCCTTGCGGTACACGTCGTTGTCGATCACGTTCAACCCGGCCCAGCTGCGCACCGTTCCGAGTGGTGGAGTCTCGGCCGAGGCCCGCCGTGCGGCCGGCCGCGGCTCGTAACTGGCCGGCGGCAGCGGCTCCCCGTTGAGGGTGAGCCGGTCCGGGATCAGGCCAGGTACGCCGTCGGCCGGGACGGCGGGCGAGTCGCTCGGACTGGGAGTGGGCGAAGGCGGTGGCGTGGGTGGCGCCGCACCCGCGGAGAGCGGGCCAACCAATAGCGGGACAGTAACGGTAATAGCCGCGAAGCTCGCAAAAAGGGTGCGCGTCACGTCTCGCGACGCTACCTGCGATCGCGAGGCCGTGACGCCAACACCGGTTGTTGCGGATCAGGAAACCACCCAGTGGATCACGAAACCTCTCGCCTGAGGACCCGGATGAAGCCGAGCACGAGCGGAAGAACGACCCAGACCGCGACGGAGACTCCCAGCCGGGCGTACTCGCCGCCGGTCGCGTCCGCCTCCGACAGCGCTTGTGAGGTGACGTTCAGATCGAGCCACTTGGCGACGTCGGCCAGCTTGGTGACGATCCCGCCGACGATCGACCAGACGGTGGGGAGCGCGAAGTAGATCACGATCGCCAACGGGGTGTTGAGAAGCAGAGCGCCGAAGCCGATTCCCATCAGCACGAAGATCATCTGAAGGAGCAGGCTTTGCCAGATCAGCGACGAGTCCAGCGTCCACGAGGCATCGCCGCCCAGCGATCCAGCGATCAGATTGGCCACAGCGGCCAGCAGCCCGGCCGCCACGGTCGCCGCGATCGCGATCAGGACACCGGCGACGATCTTCGCCGTCATCACCCGGCCGCGCGCCGGCACCAGGGTGAAGGTGGTCAGCGCGGTGCGCTGCGACCATTCGCTGGTCACCGACAGGATGCCGAGTACCGGCAGCAGCACCGCCGAAGGCAGCATGCCGAACGTGAAGAACTCGGAGAAGGTCTGCTCGGCGTCCTCCGCCCAGCCGAGCAGGATCGCGGAGGTGCCCGCGGTGGCCAGGCCGATGATCAACAGCAGCCAGAACCCGGCCCGGGTGTCGGCGAGCTTGCGAAGTTCGACCTGGGTCAGCCGGCTGAGCGGCACATTGCGGTTCTCGGTCAGGACGCTCATCGGTTGATCTCCTCGAGCTTGGAGTTGCCGTTGCCGTTCCCGGTCAGTCGCAGGAACATCTCCTCCAGTCCACCGGCACCGGCCGGGCGCAGTTCGAGCAGCACCACCCCGGCCGCCGCGGCGGCCTTCCCGATGGTCTGCGCATCAGCGGGCACCAGGACGCTGCCGTCCGCCGACCGCGTTCCGGTGATGCCCATGCTCTGCAGCAGGGTGTCCAGCTCGCCGGCATCGGCAGCCCGAACGAGGGTTCCGGCTTCGCCGAGCAGCTGGTCCTTGCCACCCTGGACGAGAATGCGGCCGTTGCCGATCACGACCAGACGGTCGGCGACCGCCTCGACCTCGCGAAGCAGATGCGAGGAGAGCAACACGGTGCCGCCACGGTCGGCGAAGTCGCGCAGCAGGCCGCGCATCCAGAAGATGCCTTCGGGATCCAGGCCGTTGGCCGGTTCATCGAGGATGAGCACGGCCGGGTCGCCGAGCATCGCGTATGCGAGGCCCAGCCGCTGCCGCATGCCGAGCGAGTACGCCCGTAGCCGGCGTCGCGCCGCGGAGGCGTCCAGGCCGACCTTGGTCAGGCGTTCCGGGATCCGGGCGGTGTCCAGCCCCATCGTGATGGCGGCCAGAGACAGGATCTCCCGGCCGGTGCGCCCCGAGTGCTGCGCGGACGCATCGAGTAGCACACCTACCTTCCGGCCCGGGTTCCCGAGCCGGCGGTACGGAATGCCGCCCACCGTGGCGCCGCCGGAGGTGGGCGGGGTGAGACCGCAGATCATCCGCATCGTGGTCGACTTGCCGGCGCCGTTGGGTCCGAGGAAGCCGGTCACGGTGCCCGGCTCGCAGGTGAATGACACGTCGTCGACGGCTAGCTGGCTGCCGTACCGCTTGGTGAGATGTTCGACCTCAATCATGCGAGTCAGCCTGCGGCCTCCCAGGGTGGCCGCGCGTCGGCCGCAGGTCGATGCTCGCGAACCTTCGTCGGTATCCGGGTTACAACTTTGGTCGGTATCGGCGGCATGCGGCCGGCCCGTATCGTCGGACATATGGGGGCGTCAATGACGGAATACCGCTGGTTGTGGCCGTCCGCGCTGGCCACGGACCCGGCGGGCCCGCTGCCGGCACGCCGTTCCATGCGTGACTGGGTGGTCGACACCCTCTGCTTCCTGCTCGGGTTCGGATTCACCGTCGGCATCACGGTCGACCTGCTCCGGCCGGTCTCGGTCGTGTTCGTGCAGTGGGCCCACACACCCGAGTGGCTGGTGCTGCTCGACGGTGGGCTCAGCGCGATTGCTGGTTTCGGGCTCTGGTGGCGCCGCCGGTTCCTGACCCCGCTGATCTGCTACCTGGTGTTGCTCTCGTTCTTCTCCCTGGCCAGCGCCGTGACCCTACTGATCGTCCTCTTCACGGTTGCTGTCCATCGCCGTTTCACCTGGCTGATCGTTCTGGTCCCGGCGCTCCTGGCGACCAATGTGATCTTTTCCTTGATCAGGCAGGGGATCGGCCCAAGGTTCTACGAGGCGTTCTGGTGGGGCGTGGCAACGATCCTGATCGTGACGTTGTGCGGCATGCTCGTTCGAGCCCGCCGCCAGCTCATCCTCTCCTGGCGGGAGCGGGCTGAACGGGCCGAGGCCGAGCAGCAACTTCGAGTGGCGCAGGCCCGTGTTCTGGAGCGCACCCGTATCGCGCGAGAGATGCACGACGTCCTCGCCCACCGGATCTCGCTGCTCAGCCTGCATGCGGGGGCGCTGGAGTTCCGGCCGGACGCGCCGGCCGAGGAGATCGCCGGGGCCGCAGCTGTCGTGCGGGAAAGCGCTCATCAGGCCCTTCAGGATCTCCGGGTGGTGATCGGCGTGCTGCGGGACGGCCAGTCCGAGGAGAACCGGCCGCCGGAACGGCCACAACCCACGCTGAGCGCGCTACCCGCGCTTGCTGAGGAGTCACGGTCCGCAGGAATCCGGGTACGGCTGGACATGGCGGCCGAACCTGATGAGGTGCCGGCGACGACCGGGCGTGCCGCGTACCGGATCGTTCAGGAAGGTTTGACCAACGCGCGCAAGCATGCCCCCGCGGCTGCGGTGAGTGTCGCCGTCGGCGGTGCTCCAGGTGAAGGGCTGAGCATAGAGATCAGGAATCCGCTTGCGGTCACAGTCCCTGCGGTGCCGATACCAGGTACGGGAATGGGCCTGGTGGGACTCGCCGAACGGGCCACTCTCGCGGGCGGCAGGCTGACTCATGGCCTCGAGGGCGATGAGTTCGTCGTCGCAGCGTGGCTGCCGTGGGCGGCATGACTCCGGTCCGCGTGCTCATCGTCGACGATGATCCTCTGGTGCGGGCGGGCCTCTCCATGATCCTTTCCGGCGGTGACGAGGTCAGCGTGGTGGGGCAGGCGGCCGACGGCGGTGAGGTGCCGGCCGCGGTAGCCGAGCACCGGCCGGACGTGGTGCTGATGGACATCCGCATGCCCGGGGTGGACGGATTGGCGGCCACCGAGGCGCTGCGCAAGCGGCCAGGCGCTCCCGAGGTTCTGGTGCTGACGACGTTCGATGCTGATGAGTACGTGTTGCGGGCGTTGCGGGCCGGGGCCGGTGGCTTCCTGCTCAAGGACACCCCACCTGGGCAGATCAAGCAGGCGGTGCTGCGGGTGGCCCGCGGTGAGGCGACGCTCTCGCCCAGCGTGACCCGGCAGCTCATCGCCCACGTCGCAGCCGGCCCGCCGGATCGCAGTCAGGCTGCTGAGGAGTTGGCACGCTTGAGCGCGCGGGAACGTGAGGTGGCACTCGCGGTGGCGCAGGGCAAGTCGAATGCGGAGATCTCGGCCGACTTGTTCATGTCGGTCGCGACAGTGAAAGCGCACGTGTCGAGGGTGCTGACGAAGTTGGGCCTCAACAACCGCGTGCAAGTGGCGCTTCTGGTGCACGACGCCGGCCTGGCCTGAGCGGGCACCGCCCTGGGAGCCGTTCGCGGGTGTCGGGCGCGGCCGGCGGTGCTGGGGGTGGTGCGGAATGGCTTCCGGGGACGCTGCTGGTGCCGGGATAGGCACGCGGTGAGGTCGTCGGCGGTGTGGGTGGCGATGCGCGGCCGGGCGGCGGGTGTGGGTGGCGATGCGCGGCCGGGCGGCGGGTGTGGGGTGGCGATGCGCGGCCGGGCGGCGGGTGTGGGGTGGCGATGCGCGGCCGGGCGGCGGGTGTGGGGCGGTGTAACGGGGCCGGTTTTGGCTGAGTGGTGGGGAGAGGCTGGCCCGGCGGGGCCGACTACTCGAACAGGGAGTGGCTGCGGCCGCCGTCGGCGCGGGCTCGGGCGCGGCGGCGTAGCTGGACGACCACTATGTCGATTGCGGCTACCACTGCCCAGCCGACCAGTAGCCAGCCGGGGACGGTCCAGCCGGCTCGGAACAGGAACACGGCCAGCACGCTGCATATGAGCAGTCCGAACACGGCTAGGGCCAGCCGCAGGTTCAGCGGGGAGTAAGGCCTCTCCAAGGTGCCGCGGCGTCCGCGTGGTTGCGGTCCGATGGGCATGGGCGGAGCGTACCCGGCGTCTCCGAGGAGGAAACGCCAGCATTCAAGATCGAGAACTTTCTATGTCGCTCGTCCGTTGTGGAGGACATGATGGAGGGCGGCCACCGGAGTCGATAGGAGGCGCCATGCCCCAGCCGGGTACCACGGTGACCGAGCGCCGGCTCGGCACGTGGCCGATCTTCGTCATCGCGGTCTCCGCCATGACACCGCTGACCGTTGTGGCCGGAGCACTGCCGCTCGGCTACGGACAGGTTGAGGAGAAAGGTATTCCGGTCGCGTACATGCTGGTCGCGGCCGTGCTCGGCGTATTCGCGGTGGGACTTGCCGCGATGGCGCGGCATGTTCCGAATCGGGGCGCTTTCTACGCGTACGCGGCTGCTGGCCTTTCTCGGCCGGCTGGTGTCGGCACCGCCTTTGTGGCGTTGCTTGCCTACAACGCCATGCAGATCGGCCTCTATGGCGCGTTCGGTGTGGCCGCGCACAATGCCATGGCCATCTTTGGTGTGGAGATCTCCTGGATCGTCTGGGCATTGCTCGGCTGGGCGTTGATCGCTGTGCTCGGCCGATTGAACATTGACCTGAACGCCCGCATCCTGACTGTCCTGGTCTGCGCCGAAGTGCTGATCGTGCTGGTTCTCGACGCCGCGATGCTGGGCAACCCGGCGGGCGGGACTGTCACCTTCGACACGCTGAACCCGGCGTTGATCGCCAGTGCTGGTGGCGTCGCTCTGCTGGTGGCTGCCGTCGCGGGAATGGTCGGCTTTGAAGCGCCGCTGGTGTATGCGGCCGAGGCCCGTGATCCGCGCCGTACCGTTGCCCGCGCGATTGGTCTGACTCTGCTGGTGGCCGCAGTTCTCTACGGTGGGACTGCCTGGGTCATGTCGGTCGCGGCCGGTCCCGACCAGATCATCGTGGTCGCCGCTGATCACCTCGACGACCTGTTCTTCTTCCTGCCGGAGCCATATCTGCCGGCGGTCGTGATCGACCTCGCCCGGGTGTTCTTCGCGACCAGCCTGTTTGCCGCGATGCTCGCGTTTCATCACACCGTCGCTCGGTACGCGCTGACTGTGGCACGAGAGGGTGTGCTTCCGGGTCCGCTGGCCCGTACTCGGAAGGATGTGCCGGTCGCTGCTTCGCTTGCGCAGTCGGGGCTCGCTCTCGGCGTACTGTTGATCTTTGCTTTGGCGGGTTGGAATCCCACCACGGATCTGTTCTTCTTCGGCACGGTTTCGGGTGGGCTCGGTGTCCTGGTCCTGATGGTCATCGCGGCTATTGCGGTGGTTCGGTACTTCCGGGCTGATGGTCATGGGGAGACTCGCTGGCGGCGGTCTATTGCGCCGTGGACGGCGCTGGTTTTCCTGGTGTTGATTCTGCTGTTGACGGTGGCGTCGTTCGGCATTCTGCTCGACTCCGACAATTTGCTTAAGGTGTGGTCGCCGCCGTTGGCGTTCCTGCTGCTTTTTCTGGTGGGGGTGCGCTGGGGCAGGCAGTTGCGGCGGGAACGGCCTGAGGTGTACGCGGTGATCGGTTCGGGTCTGCCGCCGTCGGCGCCTGAGTCGGCGTCTTCCTCCGGGGCAGGAGGGGAGGGTTCGGGGGAGTCGCCTTCGCAGCGGGGGGCGGCCGAGGCGTCGGCCGAAGCCGCGGAAGCCGGGCCGGGCGAGGGCGTCGGCGAATCGAAAGCGGTCATGGGTGCTGCCCCGGCTGCTGCCGGGCCGGCTCGCGAGGAGGAGGGCGGTGCTTCGAAGGTGGCTGCCCAGCCGGCCGGAAGCGAGAGGGTCGGCGTTTCGCGGGCTGATGCAGGGGATGACCCGGGTGTCCAGCCAGCGGGAGGTGGGGAGACGGGCGCTTCGGAGGCCGCCCGGTCGGCCGATAGTGCGGAGGAGGGTGAGGGCGGCTCTGGTGGGTTGAAGTCTGGGAAGACTGCCTCGACTTCAGCTTCGCCGCCGCAGGTGACGAGCCCGCGCAAGCGGGCTGCTGCCAGCCGGCGTGCCGCGAAGCCGGCTGACGGCACGCCAGCCACCGCTGTACCGGGGGAGGCGGTGGAGTCGGCTCCTACAAACGGGGCCTCCGGCGCGCCGGCGCCGGTCCGGCGGCCGCGAACGCCACGCGCACGGCGTTCACCCGGCTCGGGTTCGAGCGCGCAGGCGCCCCGGACGGGCGCGGGCGGCTCGGCTACCGGTGCTGGTACGGGCGCCTCGGCTGCCGGTGCTGGTACGGGCGGCTCGGCTACCGGTGCTGGTATGGGCGAAGCGGCAACCGGCGCGGACGTGGGGGATGAGGCTGGTGCGGGCGGGCCGGTTTCCCGGACGGGTGCCGGAAACTCGGCCACCGGGGCGGGGGCGAGTGCGCTCGAGCCCAAAACTGGTTTCGGCGGGTCGCCGGGCGACACTGCGTCGGCGTCTTCCGGCCGGCCAACCACGGCGGGGGAGTCGGCTAGCTCGGCGGGAAGCGCGGCGGGTTCGCAACCTTCCGTGCCCGAGGACACATCACCCTCTGTGCAGATCTCTGGGACTGCTCCTATTGCGGCGGCCTCGGGTCCGGTGCAGCGGGACCAGAGTGCGGAGCCGTCGTCCGTCGCGGAGCTGCCGGAGGATGCTCAAGCGACCCCCGCTCAAGGGCAAGATCCGGCGAAGCTGCCGCGGCGTCGTGCGCCGCGCGCACGTAAACCGGATCCCGGAGGCACCGAGGGACTCAGCTGAGCTGCCAAAACACGGGTTACCCGCGCCCCGCGTAGGTGGCTGCTCGCTCTCGGTAGAGCGATCCCTTCAGTTGGGACGCTTGCCGAGAGGCGGCCGCTTGCCCTAGGCGTGCGCCTCGAACCGCATGCGCGCCGTTCGTCGATGTCTGGCACCCTGGCAGGCTCTCGCATGCTGGGAATCCGTATGGTTCTCACGACAAGCGGCCACACCGCTTGTGTACCGGCAGCAGTCGCGAAGCCCACCAGGCATCACGGTGCGTGCCGGCCGATCCGCCGGTAGGCCCGGCGTCCGAACCCACCAGCTGGGTCGCCGGCGGATCCGCAAAACGCGGGCCGTAAGCCGCGCCGGCCGTGAATCGCGCGGGCTGTAAGCCGTGCCGCCCGTGAATCGCGGGTCGTAGAAGCGTCGGCAGCACAGGCGGTTAGCGGCGTGGGTGCTGAGGATCCGTCGCGTGTTCGTCGGCCTGGCGCAAGGCGCGCAGGACGTTGCCGTTGGCCAGTTTGGCCAGGTCGGGCTCGGACCAGCCGCGGCCGCGCAACTCGTCCAGCAGGCGCGGATAGCCGGAGACGTCGTCCAGGCCGGCAGCAACCTCGGGTGTGCCGTCGTAATCGCCGCCGATGCCGATGTGATCCACGCCGGCCACCTCGCGGGCGTGTTCGACATGCGCCGCCACCTGGGCGATGGTGGCGGACGGCTTCGGATTGGCGGCCAGCCAGGCGCGGAAGGCGGGTTCGGCCGCCGGGTCGACAGGCAGATTGACGGGAACCGGCGACTCCGCGCCGGGCTGTGACGTGGCCGGCCACTCGTTGGGCACGGGTGGGAGGCCGAGCCGTTCCCACTCCGCGTCGGCGGCCAGTTTCCATTCGAACGTCTCGGCGGCGACGAAGTACGACACGAAGGTCAGCTGGATGACGCCGCCGTTGCTCGGCAGGCGGGTGAGTACGTCGTCCGGGACGTTGCGGGGATGATCGGTGACGGCCCGGGCACCCGAGTGCGAGAAGATCACCGGAGCGGTGGCGATGTCCAGGGCGGCGTGCATGGTTGTCGCGGCCACGTGGGAGAGGTCGACGAGAACGCCGATGCGCTGCATCTCGCGTACGATCGCTTGCCCTTCGGCTGTCAAGCCGCCTGCTGCCGGAACGTCCGTGGCCGAATCTGCCCATGCGGTGTTGTGGTTGTGGGTGAGCGTCACGTAGCGCACGCCGAGCCGGGCTAGGCTGCGCAGCACGCCGAGCGAGCCGGCCAGGCTGTGGCCGCCCTCCACGCCGATCAGTGAGGCGATCCGGCCGGTGGCCATGATCCGTTGCACGTCGTCCGCGGTGTAGGCGATCTCCAGGTCGTCGGGGTAGGCGGCGACCATCCGGTGCACGATGTCGATCTGTTCCAGGGTGTGCGCGAGCGCGACCGGCTCGGGCAGATCGGACGGGACGTAGACGGACCAGAACTGGCCGCCGACGCCGCCGGCGCGTAACCGTGGCAGGTCGGTGTGCAGGGGTGGGCGTTCCCGCTCCAGCTCGGCGACGCTCGACGCGTGCCATTCGCGCAGGCGCATCGGGAGGTCGTTGTGGCCGTCGATGATCAGCAGCATGCTCTCTGGCTACCGGTCCGCGTGCCGCGGTGCAAGCAGAACCGGAGAACACCGCAACCGGGCGGCACCTGCACGGGCACTTGGCATGCACCCGCCGCCCTGGAATCTCTTTCACATGCCCGGCCGACATGGGCCGGACAAACCGGGGGAGATTTACATTGCGACGCGCCAAGCTGCCGAAGTCCTTGACAGCTCTGACCGCCGTACTCGCCGGAACCAGCGCTGTGCTGGTGCCGGGTGCCGCTCACGCGGCCGACGCCGAGCTGGCCGTGCAGGCCGCTGACGACAGCTACACCTCGAGCACCCGTAAGACCGCCGCGTTCGGCTCGGACGAGAAGCTCGTCGCCGGCAAGTCGGGCAACGACAGCAAGACCGCGTTCCTGAAGTTCACGGTTCCGGCCGGCACCGACGTCAAGAAGGCGCGGCTGTTCCTCAGCCCGTCGGGCAAGCCGTCCGGCAAGCTGACCGTGTCGCGGGTCGTGGACAACTCGTGGACCGAGGGCAAGCTGACCTCCGGTAACGCGCCGAAGCTGGGCCTCGCGGTCGCTTCGGTGACCCCGGCGTCCACCGACACCCGCATCGGGTTCGACCTGAGCGCCGAGATCACCGGTGCCGGCACCTACTCGTTCGCGGTGACCTCCACCGGCCTCGTCCGGTTCCAGTCGGCCGAGAACAAGGCCAAGGGCGGCCCCGAGCTGCTCATCACGACCGACGGCAAGGCCCCGGCCGCCCCGGTCGTCAAGCCGGGCACCCCGGTCGTCTCCGGCGACTACAAGAACTGCGTCACCGACGCCAAGCTCGTGCCGTCCTGCGGCGTGCTCTGGGGCGGCGCGGCCGGTGGTTTCACCAGCAAGCCGCGTGACCTCGAGCACCGCAACTGGGAGAAGCTGAGCGGCCGCACCGCGACGATCTTCCACACGTACCACAAGGGTGACGAGGCGTTCCCGACCAAGGCCGAGATCGCCATGACCAACGACGCCGCCAAGCCGCGCGTGCTCCTGCTCAACTGGAAGGTCGCGTACGGCTCCACCTGGGCCAAGGTCGCCAAGGGCGAGCAGAACAAGCGGATCGACGCGTTCGCCGCCCGGGTCAAGGCGTACGGCAAGAAGACCTTCCTCGTGCTCAACCACGAGCCGGAGAACGACGTCGTCGCCAAGGCCGGCTCCGGCTGGGAGGCGAAGGACTTCGCCGCCATGTACCGCCACACCATCCAGCGTCTGCGTGCGCAGGGCGTGACCAACGTCGTCAACGTCATGGCGTACATGGGCAACGAGAAGTGGATGGCGCAGACCTGGTGGAAGGACCTGTACCCGGGCAACGACATCGTCGACTGGATCGGCCTGGACTCGTACGTCTCGGTGGAGAAGGGCTACTACCACTACGGCAACTTCGCTGACCTGCTGGACCGTGCGCCCAAGGGCGGTGGCCTCGGCTTCTACGAGTGGGCGACCACCAAGCACGCCGGCAAGCCGATCATGATCGCCGAGTGGGGTGGCTACCACCGCATCGGCAAGACCACCGACAAGTCCGCGGTCTACAACAGCGTTCTGCCCGAGCTCGTGAAGCGTCCCGCGATCAAGGCGATCGTGCACTTCGACACGAAGGCCGACGACGAGGGCAACCGCGACATCAGCATCGACAGCACCCCGGCCGGCCTGGCCTCCTTCAAGAAGCTGGCCGCCAACCCGATCTTCAACGTGAAGCTCGGCTGACTTACCTCCCCCCTCAAGGAAAGCGCCGTCCGGTCCCCCGCCGGGCGGCGCTTTCCCGTTCCGTCGCAAGGTGTCACGGCCGGGGTCAGGGACCGCGCGGCCTTGGTCGGCAGGTCCGCCCCTTTGGGCCGGCAGTGAAACTCTCGGCCGGTCAGGTGGTCAGGACGCTCTGCAAGCGTCTGGCCTCCTTGAACAGGCGGGACGAGCCGCTGCGGCCGGCGACCGCTGCCAGCTCGGGGATGTCGGCGCTGGCCCGGACCGCCCGGGCCACCTGGGTGGCCAGCTCGAGCAGGTCGGGCAGGCCGCGTGGTGGCTTCGGGAGCAGCAAGGGAAGGGCGTGCTGCAGGACGTCCCAGACGGCGGCGGTGGCACCGGCGCGGTGGGCGTCGGTCAGCGCCGGCACGACTCGGGTGAGTTTAATCTGGCTGTCCGGGCCGCAGAGCCGGCCCAGCTCGGCGCCGAGCGCGGCGGCGAAAGAGCGGCAGCCGGTAGCAGAGGGTTCGCGGCCGGCGAATGGCGAGTCTCCAGCGGCCAGGGTCAGGAACGCATCAACCCCGGCCACCCGGTCGGACTCATGGCGTGCGGCCAGCACATATGCCAGCGCCAAGATCATTGCCGGGCCGACCGGACCGGTGCACTCGGCCAGCAGAGGCAGGAGCTTTCCGCCGCCGCGCACATCCTGGTCGGCCAGCGCAGCCAGACCGGGAAGAGCCCAAGCCGCAACCGCCTCGCGGTGATGCGGCAGAACAGCCGTGACGATGTCGCTCTCCGCCGGATCCTCGGTCGCCAGATAGCGAGGAAGAGCCGGACGCTCCAGCGTGAGCAACTGCTTCTCCAGGCTGAGCCCGCCCGTGCGGGCCGGCCGCAGATCCACGAGCACCCGGTCGGGCCGGACCCGGCCGGTCCGTGGCGATTTCGCCCCGACCCACTGCTCCACCCGGGTGCTGACCGGATCGGGCAGTCCACCGTCGGCCAGCCAGACCGCGAACTGTCGGCCGGCCGGCGACGTGAGCCGGCGGGCACGCTCGACCAGGGCGGGATCGGGGACGGCCGGGCGAGGCAGGCGCAGCAGGGCCTGCTCGAGATCGAGGCGCCAGGGCTGTAAGCCGTCCGCCTCGAACCGGGTGAGGCGCTCGAACAGCACCTCGGCGTCGAGGCTGCCGTTGACGTGTGTAGGCGTGGCGAGGAGCAGCGGCACCGGGCAGCGAGTCAACTCGACCGAGATCTCGGCGACGCGGGCCGACAACACGCCTTCCGGATTCCGTTCGAAGGGCGAGTCGGCACCACCGCGCCGGCCGGTGTTCAGCGCGCGGATCATCCGGTTCCACAGACCGCCGCCGCGCCGTCGCCCGGACAGCACGCGGATCGCCTCGCCGAGATACGCGAGGCGCTGCTGGCTGGGCGCCCAGATCTGCTCCGAGAAGTGGTGCGGGTAGCGATCGAGCAGGGGAGCGAGCGCGGTGCCGACCTCGGCAGGGGGCAGCCTCAGCAGGGCCTCCAACACCCGTTCCCAGCCCAGCGCGGTCTCACCGGTCACCAGGAGCAGCACCTCCTCGGCCAGCTCGGCGGCGCTCCCGATCGGCGGCGGCACCTCGGTCACGGGCTGGACCGGCGGCAGACCGGGAAGCACCACCGGCTCGTCCGCCGCAACGGCCACACCCAGCACCTCCGCGCTGCGGACCGGCAGGTCACCGGCGAGCGACCCGGCGGCGTCAGCCAGCCGGGCCAGGGTGTCCCGGTCGAGGCGCCCGGTGTGCCGGCCGATCAGGGCGAGAGCCCGTTCCTGCATGTCAAGAGCGGGATGGCTGAAGGCCGCAGCGACCGTTTCGAGGATCTCGCCGGCCCGCTCCGGCTCCCGGCGAACCGCCCGCTCCAGCGCCGACAGCTGGACCTTGACCAGGGTCTTCTCAGCCCGCAGCAGGGTGGGCAGGCTGACCGCCAGCAGGGTGTCCAGGTCCAGCCGGCCGGCCTCCTCGACCGCACGCAGCGCGCGTTGCGCCATGCCGGCGATGGTGGACGGCGCGTCGGGCACCAGCCGGGCGTAGTCGAGGGTGTGCGAGGCGAGCTCGTCGACGGTCGGGTCGAGCGCCTCGTGCAGCATCGCGAACGGTCGCAACGCGCTGGCCCGGTCACCGCGGACCAGCCGGTCGACGGTGGAGTTCAGGATGACCTTGCGGTCCAGCCTGCCCTCGGCCACCAGCGCCGCGACGGCGGCGGGGAACTGGGGCACGGCGTCCCACTGCCCGGTGGCCGTCTCGGCGCCGAGCCCGTCGATCTCGAAGACGGCGGGAAGCAACCGGTCGAGGAACGGATCCTCGCGCAGCCGCCGGTGCAACGGGGACTGCAACCAGGAGCGCAGCAGATCATCCAGCCAGCCGCGCACGAAACCTTCGGTGACCGGTGGCTCGGCGCCGCCCGCCCGCAGCAGGGCGGCGGTGAACTGCCAGTCCTCGGACCAGACGTCACGGGCCGGCAGCCGCTCAGCGAGCCGGACGCCGAGCTCACCGATCCACGGCAGCTCGCGGACCCGGGCGATCACCAGGAACCGCTCCGGAGCGGTCCGACTCCACGAGCGCATGCTGCGACGGCCGAGCAGCGCGGCGGCGCGGGCCGCGGTCGGCATGCAGCCGATCACGGCGAGGGCCCAGCCGGCGGACGGCTGATGATCCGACCGCCACAAGAGATCGGGGTCCAGACTTCTGATGCCCGCTTCCACCTGCTTGGCGGCCGCCAGCCGCTCGGGTTCGGTGGCCGACACCAGTCGCGCGGAGATGCGGTCGAGTTGGCCGGCTTGCGCAAGCTGATCGAGCTCCTCCCAGGTGAGGCTCATGCCGCCGACTCCACCGCGAACTCGGTGCGGACCATCCGGAAGGCGAGGGCATGCTTGCACGGGCCCCGCTCGCCGCGGTGTTTCGCCCACCACGGGCAGGTGCACGAATACGCCCCGGCGGCGTGCCGCACCTGGTAGGAGATGTCCCCGCTGCGCACCATCGCCAGGTCGCCGGTGTAAGCGACGGCACCCGTCTCGGCCAAAGCCCGCGCAGCCGCCAGGCGGGGGTTCATCCGCTCCACGGCCGCCGCCGAGTACGGCAGCGTGCGATGGAAGTAGCCCGCCTCGGCCACGTCGTAGCCCACCCGCCCGGCCACCCCGAGCTGGGCGAGCGCGTCCCGGACCCGGCGCGCCTCGATGCCGGCGGCCAGGGCGAGAGCGTCCACGTCGATCGCCGGGTCCCAGGAGAGCAGGGCGCTGATCAGGTCGGCGTCGTCGGAGGTCTCGTCGGCGGCGAGTGACTCCAGCACCGCGCCCTCGCCGGAGAACCCCCGGTAGGGCTCCGGCGACAGGGTCAGCGACAACCGCAGCGTGGGCATGCTGAGCTCCCAGGTGCTGGCGACCGGACCGCTGCCCGCCGCGACGGATGGACCGTACACGCGCAGCGCTGACGCGTACCGAAGGAAGGGTTTCAAAGCGGCCAGGCGGCCGGCGCCCGGCAGGCAGACCGCGCCCGGCGCAGGCCGGGACGTGAGGCGCAATGAGCGCCCGGCTGGAACGGCCCAGAGGATCGAGCGGTCGCTGGCCGGAAGCCGGTTGAGCAGCACCCGAGCCTCGGCGGCGCCGATCTCGGCGCGTGGGTCGAACCGGGCGGTCAGCACCTGCGCCTCGGCGAAACCGCGCAGCCAGCGGGACGGGAGCGGCACCTTCCGCTCGACCAGTGGACCGTCGAACGTGGTGACGGTGAGATCGTCGGGACCGACCGCGACGTGCAGCGGGTCAGCACGCCCGACCCGGGTCAGAGCCCGCTGCAAAGGCACATTGACGTCCACGTTGGTGGTCCCGTGCGCCACGATCTCCCCGTCCAGCCCTGCAGGAAGCACGTCCATCCGCGCGTACACCCCGCAGCAGCCGGAGAAGGACTCGAACCGCAACCGGTCGGACCCGGCCGTGACCACCGGATCGAGGCTGGCCGGGCTGACCGGCCGGAAATATCTGGTCCGCGCGACCTCGGCGACCGCGAGCAGGCCGGTCGCCGCGGCGCCGGGATCGGTGAGGAAGCCGGTGAAGAACCGGGGGTGCGCCGCCGGACCGCCGGAAGTCTGCAGGGTGAGGCTCTCGTCCAGGGTGGACGAGCCGAGATACGAGTACGCCGCGGAAACCATGCCGGAGAACTTAGAACGTAGGTACGACAATTTCCGGCAGGAGTGAAACCAGCAGTCTCGGGGGACACGAGTGCCGTACGGGGTAGCAAGCGGGGCAGATCGTCCGCCGACTAACCTCGCGGGTACGGCGGTTCATGCCAGGATTTCGGAGTGGGAGAGATGAGCGAACACGTTTCCGACAGTGCCGAATGGCAGACCCTCCAGGGACTCGCGGAGAAGTTCTCGGCGGTGCACCTGCGCGACCTGTTCGGCAGTGATCCGCAGCGCGGCGAGCGCTACGCCGCCGAGGTCGCCGACCTGTATGTGGACTACAGCAAGAACCTGGTCACCGACGAGGTGTTCACCGCCCTGTTCGCGCTCGCGCAGCGCGCGAAGCTGAGCGAGAAGATCACCGCGATGTTCTCGGGCGAGCACATCAACGTGACCGAGGACCGGGCCGTCCTGCACACCGCCCTGCGCCTGCCGTCCTCGAGCAAGCTGGTCGTCGACGGCCAGGACGTCGTCGCCGACGTGCACGAGGTGCTGGGCCGGATGGGCGCCTTCGCCGAGAAGGTCCGCTCCGGCGCGTGGACCGGGCACACCGGTCAGCGCATCAAGACCGTCGTCAACATCGGGATCGGTGGTTCCGACCTGGGCCCCGTGATGGCGTACGAGGCTCTCAAGGACTTCTCGCAGCGCGACATCGAGTGCCGGTTCGTCTCCAACATCGACCCCACCGATCTGTACGAGAAGACCCAGGACCTCGACCCGGCGAGCACGCTGTTCATCGTGGTGTCGAAGACCTTCACCACGCAGGAGACGCTGACCAACGCGCGCGAGGCCCGGAGCTGGCTCCTCGGCAAACTCGGCGATGATGCCGCCGTCGCCAAGCACTTCGTCGCGGTCAGCACGAACGCCGCGAAGGTCGCTGACTTCGGCATCGACACCGAGAACATGTTCGGCTTCTGGGACTGGGTCGGCGGCCGGTACTCGCTCCCGAGCGCGGTCGGCCTCTCCGTGATGATCGCGATCGGCAAGGAGCGCTTCACCGAGATGCTCGCCGGCTACCACGCCGTCGACGAGCACTTCCGCAGCACGCGGATCGAGCGGAACGTACCGGCGCTGCTCGGCCTGCTCAACGTCTGGTACGACACCTTCCTCGGCGCCCAGTCGCACGCGGTCCTGCCCTACGCGCAGTACCTGCACCGCTTCGCCGCCTACCTCCAGCAGCTGACGATGGAGAGCAACGGCAAGTCGGTGCGCCTGTCCGGCGACCCGGTCACCTTCCAGACCGGCGAGGTGTTCTGGGGCGAGCCCGGCACCAACGGCCAGCACGCCTTCTACCAGCTCATTCACCAGGGCACGAAGCTGATCCCGGCGGACTTCATCGGCTTCAGCGTGCCCAACCACGACATCGGCGAGATGCACGACCTGTTCATGTCGAACTTCCTGGCTCAGACCGGCGCGCTCGCTTTCGGTCGCACGCTGGAGCAGGTCCAGGCCGAGGGCACCGACCCCAAGGTCGCGCCGCACCGGGTCATGCAGGGCAATCACCCGACCACGACCATCCTCGCGGAGAAGCTCACGCCGGGCACTTTCGGTCAGCTGGTGGCGCTCTACGAGCACATCACCTTCACCCAGGGCGTGATCTGGGAGATCAACTCCTTCGATCAGTGGGGTGTGGAGCTGGGCAAGGTGATGGCCAACCAGCTCGCGCCCAAGCTGACCTCGGCCTCGGCGCCGGCCGACGACGCCGATTCGTCCACGAACGTGCTCATCAAGCGCTACCGGGCGGCGCGCGGACGCTGATTTCTGTCGTACCTCAGGCCTAGGCTCGGTGCCGTGGACACGAACACGGCACTGAGCCTTCGCATGACCAGCCTGTTGCTGGGCCCGCGGTCGATCGACGACGTGCCCGGCATCGTGGAGTGGTTCGGCGCCATGCAGGCGCAGGATCTGAACAGTGTGCTCTGGTCACTCGGCGCCCGCCTGCCAGGCAGGTCTCTGCCCGAGATCGTCGCGGCCACCGAGGAGCGCCAGGTGGTGCGCACCTGGCCGATGCGCGGCACCGTCCATCTCATCGCGTCCGCCGACGCGCACTGGATGCTCGATCTCACCGGCGTGCGCCAGCTGACCGCGGTCGAGAAACGCTGGGACTATCTGGGGCTCAATGAGAAGATCGCCAACCAGGCGATGGAGCTTCTCGCCGCCGCCCTGGCGGCCGGCGGCGGCCGACTTCCGCGATCGAGCTGCCTGGCCGCGCTCGCCGAGGGCGGCCTCGACGTGACCGGTCAGCGCGGTTACCACCTTCTTTGGTACGCGTCACAGCGCTCGCTGACCGCGATAGCGCCGAATGCCGGTTCGGAGCAGACGTTCGTCCTGCTCGACGAGTGGGTTCCCGCGCGGAATGAGCCGTCCCGCGAGGAAGGCCTGGCGATCTTCGCCAAGCGCTATTTCCGGTCACACGGCCCGGCCACGGTGAAGGACTTCGCCGGCTGGACCAGTCTGCCCATGACCGATTCCCGCGCCGGCATCGCGGCGGCGGGCTTGGTGTCCGTCGACGTCGACGGCGTGGAGATGTGGGCCGATCCGGAGGTGCTCGACGCCGGCCCGGTGACCGGCTGGTGGGCGCTGCCCGGCTTCGATGAGTATCTGCTGGGCTACAAGGACCGCTCGATGATGGCCACCAAGGAGCAGCTGGCGAAGATCGTCCCGGGCAACAACGGCGTCTTCCAGTCCACCCTGGTCCGTGACGGCCTCGTGGTGGCGACGTGGAAACGCACCCTGGGCAAGAAGGCGGTGACGGTCACCGTCCAGCCGGTGGCCGACTTCGACCTCGACGATGCCCGACCAGCCCTCGAACGCTTCGCGTCCTACGTCGGCCTCCCACTGACGGTCAAGCCGGCGGCAGGCTGAGCTTCCCACTTCGGGGTACGCGCGAGGCCGTCCCGCCGAATCGTGCCCGTTCCCGCCGCCCCGGCGCGGCCACCTCGCTGGGCGCGGTACCGACGCGACTTCCGGGCTCAAGCATTCGGTAACGCTGAGTGCAGCGCTCAGCCTCAGTCTTGCGGGTCGGCGGACGCTGAGCGCTGTTCCGGACTCGGCCGATGCGCCGGGAGCCGTAATAGTTAAGAAGCCTTGATATTTACGGATGTGAACGCCACTATGTCAGGCACACGTCCGCACGGGTCAGGGAGCGGCTATGGGAATTCGGCGCGGGTTGATGGCAGTGGTCGCCGGGATGGTGGTGGCCACCGGGGCCGTGATGGCGTTCTCGCCGACCGGGGCCGCGGCTGTCGCCTGCTCCTCGACGGTGTGGGCGGAGGGGCCCACCTACACCGCCGGGCAGCAGGTCACCTACCAGTCCAAGCTGTATCAGGCCCTGGTCACGCACACCGCTTACGCCGGGACCGGCTGGAACCCGGCCGCCACGCCGACGCTCTGGCGTGACCTGGGCGCCTGCACTGGAGGCTCTTCGCCGTCACCGTCAGTTCCGGCGTCGCCGTCGAGTTCGCCGTCCACCTCGCCGTCGGTCTCGCCGTCGCCGTCCACCAGCCAGCCTGCCTGCGCGATCAAGGGGCGGCCGGCCGGCAAGGTGCTGCAGGGCTACTGGGAGAACTGGGACGGCGCCTCCAACGGCGTGCACCCCGGCATGGGCTGGATCCCGATCAACGACAGCCGGATCACCCAGCACGGCTACAACGTGCTCATGGCGGCCTTCCCGGTGATCCGCTCGGACGGCACCGTGCTCTGGGAGAACGGCATGGACGCCGGCGTCAAGGTGCCGACCGCCGCCGAGATCTGTGCGGCCAAGGCTCGGGGCGCGACCATCCTGATGTCCATCGGCGGTGCCACGGCCGGCATCGATCTGAGCTCGAGCGCGGTCGCCGACCGGTTCGTGGCGACGATCGTGCCGATCCTCAAGGCCTACAACTTCGACGGCATCGACATCGACATCGAGACCGGCCTCACCGGCAGCGGCAACATCAATACGCTGTCCACCTCGCAGGCCAACCTGATCCGGATCATCGACGGGGTGCTCGCCGCGATGCCGTCGAACTTCGGGCTCACCATGGCGCCGGAGACGGCGTACGTGACCGGTGGCAGCGTCGTCTACGGCTCGATCTGGGGCTCCTACCTGCCGATCATCAAGAAGTACCTCGACAACGGCCGGCTCTGGTGGCTGAACATGCAGTACTACAACGGCAGCATGTACGGGTGCGCCGGCGACTCGTACTCGGCCGGCACGGTTCAGGGCTTCACGGTCCAGACGCAGTGCCTCGCCAACGGTCTGACCATCCAGGGCACGACGATCCGGATTCCGTACGACAAGCAGGTGCCCGGTCTGCCCGCCCAGCCCGGCGCCGGTGGTGGCTACATGACGCCCGCCCTGGTCAGCCAGGCCTGGAACAGCGTTCCCGGCATCAAGGGCCTGATGACCTGGTCGATCAACTGGGACGGCTCACGGAACTGGACCTTCGGCGACAACGTCAAGGCCCTGCAGGGTCGCTGACACCCGGAGCAGCTCATCGGTCCGGACCGTCCCCGGGCCGGTGGGCTGCGGGCGCCGGGAAAAGATAGTTGACTCGACTCCATGTCGATATGGATCAGTGAACTCGCCGGGACTCTGCACCACGAGAGCATCGAGTCGGCGCTGCTGCGGGACAACCCGCTCGGGGACCCGCATGTGCGGCCGCTCTGGGTCTACACGCCGCCGGGGTACGAGCAGGGCGACACCCGCTACCCGAGCATCTATGTGATCCAGGGGTACTCGGGCCAGGTCACCATGTGGGCCAACAAGCAGGCGTTCCGGGATTCGTTCATCGAGAACACCGACCGGCTGTTCGCCGAGGGCCGGGCGCCGGGCTGCATCCTGGTCTTCGTGGACGCCTGGACCGCTTACGGCGGGTCGCAGTTCGTCGACTCGCCGGGCACCGGGAAGTACCACTCGTACCTCTGTGACGAAGTCGTGCCCTGGGTGGACGCGCATTTCCGGACGATCGTGGACCGGGAGTCGCGGGCCATCTCCGGGAAGTCGTCCGGCGGGTTCGGCGCGATGATCAGCCCGATGCTGCGGCCGGATCTGTTCGGCGCGCTGGCCACGCACGCCGGGGACGCGCTCTACGAGTACTGCTATCTCAACGAGTTCGCCAAGGCCACCCGGGCGCTGCGCGCCTACGACCACGACATTCAGGCCTGGTGGAAGGACTTCAACTCGCGGGTCGCGTTCACCAAGGAGGAGGACATGCCGCTCACGCTGCTGCTGGGCTGCACGGCCGCCTTCTCGGCCGACGCCGACGGCACGCCGCGGCTGCCCTTCGATCCACGGTCCGGGCAGCTCATCCCGGAGATCTGGGAGCGGTGGCTGGCCTGGGATCCGATCCGGATGATTGATCGGTACGCCGACGAGCTCCGTTCCCTGCGCGCGGTCTGGATCGACGCCGGAACCAGCGACGAGTGGTTCCTCGACCTGGGTGCGGAAGCGTTCAAGGAAGGTCTGCGCCGCGTCGGCCTGCCGGACGAGAAGGTCGCGTTCGAGCTGTTCCCGGGCAAGCACGGCGGCATCGATTACCGCTATCCGCTCGCCGTGGCCTGGCTCGCCGAACGACTGCGACGGGACTGAGATCAACATCGATATCGCCTGATGTCTGCGGCTAGCCTGGGCCGGGACGGCGAGGCGAGGTGGGCGTGCACATCACTTACGCGGCGGGGTCGGGGACCGCGACGGGCTGGGACGTCGCGGTGCGCCCGCGCAGCCGGGACGCCACGCTTGCGGACCTTTTCCGGGCGCTCGGCGTGGCCGACCCGGGCACGGCGACGATCGATGGCCGGCCCGTTGCGACGACCGTTCCGATCGGGGACTCCGGACTGCATGAAGGGGCCCTGCTCACCGCGGGCGCAGCGGCGATGCCCGGGCCGTGGAGCCGGCCGCGCTTCGAGGCGGTGACGGTCGGCGGGCTGCGGGCCGGGCAGGTCTTCCCGTTGCCGCCGGGGCAGTGGGTGGTCGGGCGCAGCCCGCAGGCCGGGTTGCGGCTCGACCACGACACCGTCTCGCGGGAGCACTGCCTGTTCACGGTCACCCCGGAGGGGGTCACCGTGAACGATCTGGGCGCTGCGAACGGCGTACAGATCAACGGGGTGAACCTGACCGAACCTGCGGAGATCGACCCGCGGGACGTGCTGGGGATCGGCGCGATCGCGCTGGTGGTGCGTCGCGTCAGCGACGCGGACCGCCCGGCTGGCCTGGACCTGCTGCGGCATCTGGGCCGCGGCGGCACGGTGGCCTTCAATAGGCCGCCACGGTCCGCGCCACCGGCCGGCCCACCCGGGACCACCGCGCCGGCGGAACCGAAGGAGCCGGCGAAACCGCACTTCAGCGTTGCTTCCACGCTGGGTCCGCTGGTCCTCGCCGGGCTCATGGTGGCGATCACCCGGGATCTGCGGTTCGGGCTGTTCGCGCTGCTCTCGCCGCTGATCGGGGTGGGCACCTACCTGGAGTCGCGGCGGCGCGGGCGCAAGGAGGCCGCCGCTGATCAGCAACGGTACGAGCGGGAGCTCACCGAACTGGACGAACGGCTCGCCGCGTCCGGGCAAGTGGAGCGTGCCCGGCTGCGGCACATCCTCGCCGACCCGGCCGAGGCCCTGCGCCGCGCCGAGCTGCCGAGCACCCGGCTGTGGGAGCGGCGTACGCATCACGACGACTTCCTGTTGCTGCACGCGGGCCTCGCCGACCGCCCCTGGAACCCGCCCGTCGAGCCCGCGGCCGGACGGCTGCCGGAGGCCGTGACCGAGCGGATCGAGGCGGCCCGGCTGCCGGCCGCCCCGGTCGAGGTGAATCTGGCCGGCGGGGGAGTGACCGGCATCGTCGGTGACCGGGCCGCCGCGCTGGCCGTGGCCCGCAGCCTGCTCTGCCAGGCGGCCGTGCATCACGGGCCGGCCGACCTGTCGATCGGCGTGTTCGCCGACGACGGCCGGGAACCGGAGTGGGACTGGTGCAAGTGGCTGCCGCACACCCGGCTCGGCGACGACAGCGGCCGGTGGCTGTCGCACCGCCGTGCCGAGAGCGACGGGATGTTGCGGCAGCTCGCGGCCGGTGCGGCCGCCGGTACCGCGCTGATCGTGCTCGATTCGGACGTGCTCACCGAGGGTGTCCACTCGCCGGCCCGGGATCTGCTGAACGCGGCGAGGATGCCGAGGCGAGTGCCGGGCGAGAGGCCGGTTCCGGTGGCCGCGATTGTGCTCGCCGCGACCGCCGACCGGCTGCCCGCAGCCTGCGACACGGTGATCGAGATCCTCGACGAGGACGGCGACGCGACCGTGCGACGGCCCGCCGAGGGCACTGAAGTGACCGGGGTGCTGCTCGCCGGGCTGGCGGTCGCGGACGCCCGGGCCTGCGCCCGGAACCTGTCCCGCTTCGACGATCCCGAACTGCGGCGGAGCGGGGCGGGGCTGCCGGACGGCGTACGGTTGCTCCCGATGCTCGGCCTGACCAGCATCGAGGCGGAAGCGATCCGGGATCGCTGGCGCCGGGCCGACCCGGTGGCGCTGGCCGCGCCGCTCGGCGTGACCGACCGTGGCGTGTTCACGCTCGACCTGATCCGGGACGGGCCGCACGGGCTGATCGGCGGCACCACCGGCTCCGGCAAGAGCGAACTGCTGCGCAGCCTGGTCGCCGCCCTCGCCGCGAACGCTGACCCGACCCGCCTCACGTTCGTGCTGATGGACTACAAGGGCGGCGCGGCGTTCGACGAGTGCGCGCGGCTGCCGCACACCGTCGGGCTCGTCACCGATCTCGACGAACAGCTCGGCGAGCGCGCCTTGCGCGCTTTGGAGGCGGAGCTGCGGCATCGCGAGCGCCGGCTGCGCGAGGTCCGGGCCGACAACCTGATCGAGTACGTGCGAAGCGGCGCTGCCGCACAAGTTCCGCTGCCGCGACTGGTGGTGGTGATCGACGAGTTCGCCACGATGGCCAAGGAACTGCCGGACTTCCTGACCGCGCTGGTCGGGATCGCGCAGCGGGGCCGCACCCTCGGCGTGCACCTGATCCTGGCCACGCAGCGGCCGTCCGGCGCGGTGAACGACAACATCCGGACGAACACGAACCTGCGGGTGGCGCTGCGGGTGCAGGACGCCGCCGACTCGGTGGACGTGATCGGGGTCCGGGAGGCGGCCGAGCTGAGCCGGCTGCTGCCGGGGCGGGCCTATGTGCGGCTCGGACCGGGTGAGGTGGTGCCGATCCAGACGGCGCTGGTCACGACGGTTTCGGGTGGCGGGGATGACGCGCCGGTGTCGGTGATGCCATTCGTCTTCGGCCCGGGCCGTGACGGCGGCTCCCAGGCCGCCCCCGGCGCGGTCGCGGGCCCGAACCAAGGGGACGGCCGGGATTCGGCGTTTCACGGCGTCGCGCGTACCGGAAATGGGTTGGAAAGAACTGACCTGGCGCGGCTGGTGGATGCCATCGCGGCAGCTGCGGCAGGCTTGCCGGCGCCGCGTCGTCCCTGGCCTGAGCCGCTGGGCGGCGATGTGGATCTGGCGGCGCTGCGACCCGACGCGGAGCGGGCTGTGGTCGCGCTCGCTGATGATCCGGATCGGCAGGAGCAGTATCCGGTCGGCTGGGATCCGGGCGAGGGGAACCTGCTGCTCTTCGGGATCACCGGCAGCGGCACCACCACAGCCCTGCAGTCGATCGCGCTGAGCCTGGCCGTCGCTCGTGCGCCGGATCAGCTCGAGCTGTACGCGATCGACTACGGCACCGGTGACCTCGGCGTTCTCGAGGCGCTGCCGCACACCGGCGCGGTGCTCGCCGCGGACGACCGGGAGCGGCAGGTGCGGCTGGTCCGGCACCTGCGCGCCGAGCTGGACCGTCGCCGCGCCGGACCGGCCGGGCGCCCGATCCTCGTGCTGATCGACAACCTGGCCGCGATGCGCGCCGAGTTCGACGACGTCGAAGGGCTTGCCGTGCTGGACACGCTGACCCGGCTGTACGCGGACGGCACCGCGGCCGGGATCTGGTTCGCCGTGACCGCTGACCGGTTCAGCACAGTGCTGCCGGCCTGGACGTCGGTGACCACGCAGCGGTGGCTGTTCCGGTTGCCCGACCCCTACGACTATGTGCAGGCCGGGCTGACCCGCAAGGACGTGCCCGCGAAACGCGCCGGGCGCATGGTCACTCTGCCGGCGGGGTTGCAGGCGCAGGTGGGGCGGCCCACGCCGACACCGGCGGCGATGGCTGCCGCGGTCGCGGCGAAGTACCCGGACGGGCCCCGGCCGGCGGCCCGGATCGGCGTGCTTCCCTCGGCGGTGGCCGTTACTGATCTGCCCGCGCCGTCGCTGGCCGGCGAGCCGTGGCGGCTGCCGGTCGGGATCCGCGAGTCGGACCTGGAGGCCGCGCCGCTGGTGCTCTACGAGGGCGATCATGCGCTGATCGCCGGGCCGGCCCGCTGCGGCAAGAGCACGGTGCTGGCGACGCTGGCCGCGGTGCTGCGGGGCAGCGCCTACGTGGCGGCGACCGGCGGGCGGCGGTCACCGCTGCGCGAATGCGCCGACCTGGACCGGTTCGCGGCGGCTGGCGGTGCGGCGTCGGGGCTGCTCGCGGAGCTGCGGACGATGGACGGTCCGGTGGTCCTGCTGATCGACGACGCGGAGACCATGGACGACGCGGACGGGGCGATCGCCGGCCTGCTGGCAGCGAACCGCCCCGACCTGCACGTGATCATCGCGGCGCGGGCGGATGCGTTGCGGGCGCTGTACGGCCATTGGACGCAGACGGTCCGCCGGTCGAAGGCGGGCCTGCTGCTGCGGCCGAACATCGATCTGGACGGTGATCTGCTGGGGGTGACGCTGCCGCGGCGGGCGCCGGTGCGGTTGGGGGTGGGGCGCGGCTACCTCATCCACAACGGCGAGTGGGACATCGTCCAGGCCGCCGCCGGGTAGGAGGGATCACTCCGGCGGCGGGGGTCCCCACGGCGTCGGGAGCTGCCCGAGGCGTTGCAACCGGCGGCTCTCCCGGCTGTTGTGGTACTCGAGGGGGATCTCATCGAGGTCGATCCGCTCGCCGGTGCCACGGCGTTGCGCTGCCACGATGTGCACGAAGGGGCGCGGGCCGGGTCCTCTCTCGATCCATTCGGTCAGGGTGGCGGTGGTCTCGCCGTGCGAGGTCGCCACGGTGACGATGACGTCGTCGTACTCGGAGGGATCCAGCACTGTGCTCATGTCCTTCACCTACGGATCGTCGTCACCACGGTGGCCTTTCCCGAGCGCCGGTTCACCCGGACGATGACGTTGCCTCCGCGGAAGGACGTATTTGTCAGCACCTCGTAACGGAACAGGCCCCAGCTGACGGTCACGGGTTCGAGCCAGGGCAGGCCACTGCGCTCGACCTCGGCCCGTGCCAGTTCGACAGCCTGATCGCGGTCAATCATCGGAGAACACCCCTTCGAGGACCTTGTAGCCGCCGTATCCCACCGCCCCGGCGCCGACGGCGACTGCTCCCGTCTCGGCGAGCAACCGCCCAGGCGTGACATAGCCCTCCTTGAGGGGGAACGCCATTCCCTTGAACGGATTCAGCGTCCCGTAGCTTTCCGCGGCCGCCTCTTCCGTGTAACGCCAGAGAGAAGACTTGTCGTAGAGGCCCAGTGTGATCTTGCGCAGCGCGTCACGGCCCGGCGTGAGGATGGAATGCACGGTCTCGTGCCGCAGTGTCTCGGCGAATCCGGCCGGTGTCTGGCCCGGCTGGATGAAGATGCGGCCGAACTCGTCGGTTTGACCCAGGGTGTTGGGCGGGAGATTGGCGAGTTGATAAGGCCGGTTCGAGGTCTGAGCTCGAGCGCCGACCCGGCCGCCGACGCCTCCGGTCACCCCGCCCAGCAGCAGGTCCGTGGCCATTCCCGCCGGGTCGAACACATCCTCGCCGTGCAGGCCCCGATTGACCCCGCCGCCGAGGACATTGCTGACTCCGCCGGCGACCGCGCCGCGCAGAAACGGGCTCGTCGCGGCGAGCCGGGCGGAACTGCCGACGAAGAGCCCGGCACCGGCGCCGACAACGCCGGTCGCGCCGCCGATCAGGCCGGAAACGGCGACCTCGCCCCAGTTGACCTCGCCGGTCGTGGCTTTCTGCACCGCCGTGCTGCCGCCGGCGCTGAGCAGCGCGCCACCGATCATCGCGGCTCCCAGCGGCCCGCCGACGCCGGTCGCCATCACGGCGATGCCGCCGACGATCATCGCGCCCGCGGCGATGTACTCCCAGTTGTCGCCGACCCATGCGGCGGCGTCCTCGAAGGCGCCGCTGCTCATCTCGTCGCGGTAGGAGGCCAGCTCGGCGTCGGTGATCGGGCGCAGCCCGAGGGGATCGGCCGAGCCGAGCGGGTCGTTGCCGGCGTAGCTGTACGGGTTGCCCTCCCAGGACGTGCCCGGGATCGGCGGCAGCGGGTCAGGCGACAGGAACGAGCGGCTCCCCGGCTGGTAGACCCGGTTGCGCAGCCAGGTCAGCCCGGCGAACTCCAGCTCGCCGCGATATCCGATGCCCGGTTCGTCCCGGGCCGGCGCGCCCCACGCGTCGCGGTGCGAAGGGGTGCCCTGCCAGTCGGGCGTGAGCTGCTGATCACCGACCACCCACGGGGTGAATGCCCCCAGAACCGGCTGGTCGCCGAGCCGGCACAGCATCCCGGCCGGTCCGGTGTCCCAGACGACCGGCTGCCCACCCACTTCGGCGAGCTCGCCGAGCGGGTCGTGGCGCAGCTCCAGGTCGTCGACCGCGGCGAGCCGGCCCAGCGCATCCCAGTGATACGTCCGGTCACCTTCCCGGACGCGGCGACCTGCGCCGTCGTACTCGAACCGGGTGTCGCCGCGGGACAGCAGCCGGCCCGCCGCGTCGTACACATATGTCAGGTCGCCTTCGCGGACCAGCCGGCCCACCGCGTCGTACTCGAAGGTGATCTCCCCGGCCGCGGTCAGCTGGCCCGCCGCGTCGTAGCGGTAGGTGCGCTCGCCGTCCCCGGTGATCCGCCCGGCCGCGTCGTGGGTCAACCGGGCGGTGCGCCTCCCGGCCGATGACTCGAAGGTGTACGCCGTACGCAGCCCACCCGAGTATTCCCAGGTCATCCGCGCCTGCCCGGACTCCGCGGCGATCACCCGGCCGAGCGCGTCCCGGCGGATCGTGATCGTCCCGGTCACCGGGTGTGCGACCGCGGCCAGCCGCCCACCCGCGTCGTACGAGTAGGTGCTCTCCGAGGAGTCCGGATGCACCAGCGCCACCCGCTGCCCGTCCGGGTCGTACCGGTGTCCCACGGTCACGCCGTCCCGGCTGCGCGAGACCAGCCGCCCGGCCCGGTCCCACGCCAGATCCACCCGGCGGTCGCCCTCGGTGACCGTGACCGGCCGGCCGAGCCGGTCACGGCGGAACCTCAGCGGCGGCCCGTCGCCACCGGTGATCGTGACGACCCGGCCCGATGTGTCGTAGGTCCAGCGGATCGTGCGGCCGGAGCCGTCGGTCCGCGCGGTCAGCCGTCCGCCCTGGTCGTACTCGTAGTGAGTGCGCCCGTCTTGCACGACACGCCCGGACTCGTCATGGCGGAACCGGGTCTCCGCACCGAGCGGATCGACGATCTTCGTGATCCAGCCGCGCGGATGCCGTTCGTAGCCGGTCCGGTTGCCGAGCGCGTCCACCGCGGCGATCAGGCGGCCGGCCGCGTCGTACTCGAAGCGGCGCGTGCCGCCGGTCGCGTCGGTGACCGCCACGACCCGTCCGGCCGCGTCGTGCTCGTATCTGGCCCGGCCACGTCCCGGGATCTCCCGCTCGACCAGGCGACCCGCGACGTCGTACGCGAAAGTCTGTGTGAGCCCTTCACCGTGCTGCACGGCGACCAGGGCGCCGTCGGCGTCGCGCTGGAAGGCGACGCGCCGGCCTGCGCCGTCGATCCGGGCCGAGATCCGCCCGGCGGCGTCATGTTCGAAGGTGGTCACCCTTCCCGAGGGCGAGATGGTACGGCGTACGCGCCCCGCCGCCGTGTACTCGATCCGGGTGCGCCCACCGTCCGGCCCCTCGATCACCGTGCGGCGCCCACACCGGTCGTACTCCGCCCGGGCCGCGGCGCCGTCCGGCCGCACGTGCGCCGTCACCCGGCCGAGCGGGTCGTACTCGAACCCGCTCCCGGTCAGCCCGTCGTGCAGCCCGGTCACCCGGTTCTCGTCGTCCACGGTCACCGTGCGCCGGGTCCCCATCGGGTCGAGGGCCGCGACCTGGTTGCCGGTCGCGTCGAACTCGCGCATCCAGCTCGCCCCGGACGGATCGGTGGTGGCGACCAGCCGGGAGAGCGTGTCGAAGGTGAAGTCCCACTTCGCGCCGTCCGGCAGGATCAGCCGGGCCGGGTTGCCGACGTCGTCGTAGGCGATCGTGGTGTGGTGACCCAGCGGGTCGATCGCGGTCTCGGGGTCGCCGTGCGGCCCGTAGACCGTCTCCTTCCGGGCGCCCGCCGGATCCGTCACCGCGATCTGCCGGCCGCCGGGGGAGTGTTCGTACCGCCAGGCGCCGCCGGCCGGGTCGCGCCACTCGACGAGGCGTCCGCGCTGGTCGTACCGGAAGGTGTTGCGGCGGCCGAGCGGGCTGATCGTGGCGGTGACCCGGCCGGCCGCGTCGCGTTCCACCCGGGCGGTGTTGCCGAGCGCGTCGGTGGCGGAGATCAGGTTGCGCGCGCCGTCGAAGCCGAAGGAGACGGTGACCCCGTCCGGGTCGGCGATCCGGTGCACCAGGCCGTCCCGGACGTCGAGCCGGGTGATCCCGCCCTCCGGGCCGAGGATCTCGCTGGGCGTCCGCTCCTCGCCGTCGTAGCGGTAGCGGACCTCCGAGCCGGTCGTCGCCGCGACCCGGATCAGCCGCCCGGCCGGGTCGTAGCCGTACTCGAACTGCCCTTTCCGCAGCAGGTGCCCGCGATCGTCCCAGCGCATAGTGCTCACCGCGCCGTTCCGGTCGGTCACCGTGACCGGGTTGCCCCACTCGTCGTAGGTGCGCCGCAGCGTGTTCCCGTGCCCGTCGGTGACCGCGAGCAGCCGGCCGTGGTCGTCGTGCACATAGGTGTCGGTCTCGCCGACCACCGTGACCCGCCCCGGCAGGTACGCGTACCCGGTGCGCCGCCCGAACCGCGAGACCTGCTCGACCACCCGCCCGTCAGCGTCGTACCCCGTCCGCGCCTCGGCCACCCCGTCCGCGTCGACCAGCGCGGTGACCCGCCCGTGGTCGTCCACCTCGTACCGATGGCCGTCGGCCTCGACCAGCACGCCGTCCGCATAGCCGTAGTCGATCCGCCCGGCGGCGTCCGCCAGCCCGGTGATCCGGTCATCGGTCCAGGTCAGCGTCACCGGCCCGACCGAGGTGAGCCGGTCTGCGGTCCAGCCGAACTCCAGCCGCCCGGCGTGGCGCAGATGCCCGGCGTGGTCGAACCGCCAGACCTCCCCGTCGAACCAGCGCAGCTCCAGACCGTCCGCGACCGGATGCACCGTGGCCGGAACCCCGACGACCCGGCCGTAGCCGTCGCCCTGGCGCCCGAAGACCGCCCGCTGCCCGTCCGGCCCGGCGTACTCGGCGCCGTCCGGGCGGGCGTGCAACCGGGTGTCGGCCCACGAGGACCAGCCGCGGCCGAACGCGCCGACCACGTCGGACCTGCTGTTGAAGACCCGGCTGAAGGTGGGCCGGTCGGTGACCTTGAGAACCAGGTTCCCGCTGGCGGTGTTGACCGGGTCGTCCGCGAAACCGCTGGTGGGCGGAAACCCGTACGCCACCGGGTCGTCGAACGTCACGGCCGCGCGCCCACCGCTCAGGCCGGCCGCCCGCAGACTCGCGGCGATGGCCGCGTCCGGCAGCCGGGCCAGGTCGCCGTCACCGCCGGCCGCGCGGAACGCCTGCGAGATCTGCGCGACCCAGCGGGCGTCGGTCTCGTTGAGATCCAGATACTGCCCGAAGGCGGTGATCAGCGAGGTCGCGTCCAGACTGCCCCAGCGCGTGCCGTCCTGAAACTCCGCATAGGCCGCGCGCAGCCGTGCGGCGTGCCCGCGCAGCTCGTCGTCGGCCGCCCGGCTGCCCCGGACGAACGCGTCCAGATCATCCGGGCGGGCCGAACTGCTCGCCATTTCAGAAAATCCCCCGCGTATTGATCATCGCCTTATTCTAGAACTCAGAACGTGACGAGCGGATCCCCGAAGAAGTCGGCGATGAAGTTGATGAAGAAGAATCCGAAGAACAACACGTTCGCCGCCAGCAGCACGTAGTGCCACGGGCGCGGGCGTGCGGGCCTGGGCAGCTTGCTGTTCAGGTACATCAACATGAACGGATAGATCAGCGCGCCGAGATTCGACATGTTCGCCGACCACTGCACGAGATTCACCGGCAGGGCCAGATGCAGAATCACCGAAATGACCACGAGCAGCACCAGCATGAACGGGAAATAGAACCGGCGCGGATCGCCCTCGATCATGGCGCGCAATTTCGGGCTGGTGCCGTGCGCGGCGTCGGTGGTCACCCGGACCATCGCCTCGAAGATGCCGAGCTGCGTGCTGAAGAGGATGAGCACGCCCAGGATCAGCGCGATGTAGAACATGCCGCGGCCGTACTCGGCCTCCAGCACGGAGGCGACGAAGGTGGGCACGTCCGCGGCGGTGGGCCGGGTGCCGGAGACCTCCACGGCGTGCGCCATCAGGATGGTCGGCAGCAACATCCCGATCATGGCGCCGACGAAGAAGACGCCCCACATGTCGACCAGCAGTAGTCGGTACCACCGGCGCCAGCGTCCCCGGTTGGCGTCGTCGTCGGGGAAGGTGACACCGACGTCGAGCAACTTGGTCTGGTCGCCGCGCAGGCCGGAGATGAACCCGGTCCGGTACCCCATGCCGTAGCCCTTGTCCCGGTAGTGGCCCATCACGTACCAGTTCAGGCCGGAGGCGAGGGCGGTGAAGCCGGCCAGGCCACCCAGCTGGGTCGCGGTGATCCCTTCCGGCGGCGCTGCCGGGGTGACGAACCCGCGGATGCCCTCCCACCACATCGAGAACGGCACCACGAACAGGTCGATGAGGATCAGCCCGACCAGGATCGTGCCGACCATCAGCCAGTTCGCCAGCTCCAGGGCGCGGCTGATCCGGCGGGCGAACGCGGTCAGCAGGAAGACCACGACGAGCAGGCCGATCGCCCAGAGCCGCGGTTCCTCGGCGCCGGCCGGTGCGACCTCCCCGTGCACCAGGGCGTACATGCCCTGGCCGGCAGCCGCGGCCCACCCGCCGGCGATGAAGGAGAAGATCACGATGAAGACCGAGAGCGGCACCCAGAGCAGGTAGCCGGGCGGCACCCGGCCCCAGCCGACGACCGGCGCCTCGCCGGTGGCCAGGACGTACCGCGAGCACTCCACGTTGTAGAACGTCTGGAGGACCGCGGAGACCAGGATGACCCAGCCGACGCCGACGAAGCCGTACTGCCCGACCGCCTGTGGGCCGAGCAGCCACTCGCCGCTGCCGATCGAGATGCCCAGCGCGATCAGGCTGGGGCCGACCACGTACATGAACAGCTGGCGTGGGCCGATCCGGCTGATCTTGAAGACCTGCTCCGGCTCGGGCAGGTTGTCCACAGCCAGGTCCGGGCGGCTGCGTCCCAGCGGGTACTGGTCCATAAGGCGCCTCCTCGGGAAGAACCTTCGTCCGCCCCCTGTGCAGGGGGCAAGAGCCGGACCGGTTCGGTGCACGATCTGGAAAAGTGATCGATATTAGTCAATCAATGCAGGTGTCGCTGCGCGGTCGGCGTCAGCGGCCGCCACCGGTTGCGGCCCTTGCGGTCCGGCCCGCAGATCGTCGCCAGGCCGTGCGCGGTCCGGCCGATCGCCCAGTTCGGCGTGCAGCGCCGCCCGATCTGCACGCCGACCCGGACCGCCTGGGGTGGCGCCCAGCCGGCGGTGGGCGCCGGCTGCGGTTCCGGCCGGGGCTCGGGGTCATTGCTGTGCGGCAGCACCGAGACGCCGACCAGTCCGCCGCAGCACAGGGCGGCGAGCGTCAACCGGAAGCGATTGCCCACCCGGTCAGCGTGACTGTGACCCCCGCCGCAGCACAAGTTCTTTGAATCTGAAATAGTTTCTCCGTCAAGGAAGTTGTGCAGGGCAGATCCGGGACGTCAGAGCCCCGGCCGGAAGCTCCAGGAGCGGGTCATGCAGTTCGGAATCTTCAGCGTCAGCGACATCACCACCGACCCCACCACCGGCCGGACCCCGACCGAGGCCGAGCGCATCAAGGACATCGTCATCATCGCGAAGCACGCGGAGGAGGTCGGCCTCGACGTCTTCGCGCTCGGCGAGCACCACAACGAGCCGTTCTTCTCGTCCTCGCCGACGACGACGCTGGCGTACATCGCCGCGCAGACCTCGACGTTGCAGCTCAGCACCGCGACCACGCTGATCACCACGAACGACCCGGTGAAGATCGCCGAGGACTTCGCGATGCTCCAGCACCTCGCCGACGGCCGCGTCGACCTGATGCTCGGCCGCGGCAACACCGGCCCGGTCTACCCCTGGTTCGGCAAGGACATCCGCGCCGGCATCCCCCTCGCCATCGAGAACTACTCGCTGCTGCACAAGCTGTGGCGCGAGCACGTCGTCGACTGGCAGGGCAAGTTCCGCACCCCGCTGCAGAGCTTCACCTCCACGCCGCGCCCGCTCGACGAGATCCCGCCGTTCGTCTGGCACGGCTCGATCCGCAGCCCGGAGATCGCCGAGCAGGCCGCCTACTACGGTGACGGCTTCTTCGCGAACCACATCTTCTGGCCCGCGTCGCACACCCAGCGCATGGTCCAGCTGTACCGGCAGCGCTTCGAGCACTACGGCCACGGCTCCGCCGACCAGGCCATCGTCGGCCTCGGCGGCCAGGTGTTCATGCGCAAGAACAGCCAGGACGCGGTCAAGGAGTTCCGGCCGTACTTCGACAACGCGCCCGTCTACGGCCACGGCCCGACGCTCGAGGACTTCACCCGGGAGACGCCGCTGACCGTCGGCAGCCCGCAGCAGGTCATCGACCGCACGCTGGGCTTCCGCGACTACGTGGGCGACTACCAGCGCCAGCTGTTCCTGATGGACCACGCCGGCCTGCCGCTCAAGACGGTCCTGGAGCAGCTCGACCTGCTCGGTTCCGAAGTCGTCCCCGTCCTGCGCAAGGAGTTCGCGGCGCTCAAGCCGGCCCACGTCCCGGACGCGCCCACCCATGCGTCCCTGCTGGCTTCGAAGTTGGCGAAGGACGAGAACAAGGAAGAGGTCCAGGCATGAAGCAGCGCAAGCTCGTCGTCATCAGCGCGGGCCTGAGCCAGCCGTCGTCGACCCGCCTGCTCGCGGACCAGCTGTCCGCGGCGGCGGTCGGCGCCGCCGCCCGGCTCGGTGTCACCCTCGACGTTCAGGTCATCGAGCTGCGCGACCTGGCCCACGAGATCACCGACAACATGCTGACCGGTTTCGCCAAGACCAACCTGAAGCAGGCGCAGGAGGCGGTCACCGCGGCCGACGCGCTGATCGTGGTCACGCCGGTGTTCAGCGCCAGCTACAGCGGCCTGTTCAAGTCCTTCTTCGACGTGCTCGACAAGGACGCCCTCGTCGACAAGCCGGTCCTGCTGGCGGCGACGGCCGGCACCGCGCGGCACTCGCTGGTTCTCGAGCACGCGCTTCGCCCGCTCTTCGCGTACCTGCGCG
This sequence comes from Actinoplanes sp. NBC_00393, assembly GCF_036053395.1. Taxonomy (NCBI): domain Bacteria; kingdom Bacillati; phylum Actinomycetota; class Actinomycetes; order Micromonosporales; family Micromonosporaceae; genus Actinoplanes; species Actinoplanes sp. NBC_00393. The sequence goes on from NZ_CP107942.1 coordinate 854,644, forward strand.
CCACCATGATCCCGACCTCGGTCTTCGCGGCCAGCGACGACTGGGGCGCCAACTCGGTGGAGGGCCCCCTGCGCGGCCGCATCGACCGCGCCGCGGCCGAGCTCGCCCGCGAGATCGAACATCGCGAGCCGGCAACGGTGACGGATCCCTTCGCGCTGACGGCCAGCTTCGAAGATCTGATGAAAAACCTTTAGCCGTACGCCTACGCAGCTTCCCCCGACTACCGCAGCGGCCTGGGCACATCCCCGGGCCGCTGCGCCACTTCCGGGCTGAAGCACGTGGCGGCCCGGCTGACGCTCAGCGCTGCTTCGCAGCGCTTGAGGCAGCGTTGGTGGTCAGCCGGGGGTTGCTGGCTGACGCTCAGCGCTGCTTCGCAGCGCTTGAGGCAGCGTTGGTGGTCAGCCGGGGGTTGCTGGCTGACGCTCAGCGCTGCTTCGCAGCGCTTGAGGCAGCGTTGGTGGTCAGCCGGGGGTTGCCGGCTGACGCTCAGCGCGGTTCAGCCGGCGATTCGGCGCAGGGTGGCCAGGACTGTGCGGACTGCGGCGCGGTGCAGGGTCTCGGGGCGGGTCAGGACGTCGATGTGGCGGCCGGCCGGGAGGTCGGCGAGCGGGCGGAGGACGACGCCGGGGTTCGGGACTGTCGTGTAACCGGGGAGCAGCGCCAAGGCGGCACCTGAGGCGACCACCGCGGCGGCGACGGTGAACTCGTTGATGCGGTGCGCGATGGTCAGCGGACGTCCGGCGGCCGCGGCGATCGCGGTCAGGGTGCCTTCCAGCGGGAAGCCGTCGTGCACGCTGATCCACGGCTCGGTGCTGACGTCGGCGCTGGTCAGCGGGGACTTCGTGGCCAGCCGGTGGCCGGCGGGGATCGCCACGTAGAGCGGCTCGTGGACCAGCGGGACCACGGTGACCCGGTCGGTCGGCCAGGGCGGGCTGTGCGCCAGCCGGTGCGCCAGGACCAGGTCGTAGTCGGCGACCAGGGCCGGGAAATCGGCGTGCGCGACGTCGGCGTCCGCGCAGCGCACCGGCGGGCCGCCGGCGGTCAAGAGCTGCGGGAAGTACGTCACACCGGCGCTGTGGAACGCGGCCACGGTGACCGGCGCGGCCGGATCGTCGAGGTACGCGTCGACGATCCGGTTCGCCTTGTCGAGGGCGGTCCACACCTCGGCCGCCGCGCCGGCGAGGGCCCGGCCGGCGTCGGTGAGCACAAGCTTGCGGCCACGCAACTCGGTCAGCGGCACCCGGGTGGAACGCTGCAGCGCCTTCAGCTGTTGCGACACCGCCGACGGGGTGATGTGCAGGGCACGGGCGACCGCGGCGACACTGCCCCGGTCGCCGAGTTCGCGCAGGAGCCGCAGATGGTGCAGATCCATTAGTCCTCGCTACATCGTCAGTTGAGAAGTTGCTGCCTTGTCTACATCATCGGGCCGCCCGAGGCTGGACCCCATGCTGATGCTGCGGGGCCGGGTCGACCTGTTGCTGCTCGCCGTGGCGGTGGTCTGGGGCAGCAGCTACCTGGCCGCCAAGAGCCTCGTCGTGGTCGGCGGCGTCCTCGCCGTACTGGCCCTGCGCTTCCTCGTCACCGTCCTGGCGATGGCCCCCGTCGTGATGGCCCGCCGCCCTCCGCGGCCGGGCCGGCGCGAACTCGCCGTGGGCGCACTGCTCGGCCTCACCCAGGCCGCGGTGCTGGTGCTCGAGACGTACGGGGTGTCGCTCACCAGCGCCACCAACGCCGGGGTGCTGATCAGCCTGACCATCCTGCTCACCCCCGCCCTGGAGGGCGCGCTGACCCGGCGGCGGCTGCCCGGCCGGTTCTTCCTGACCGCGGCCGTCGCGTTCGCCGGTGTCGTCCTGCTGGTCGCCGGCCCCGGCCTGCGCCCGCCCTCCACCGGTGACGCGCTGATGCTGGCCGCCGCCGTGGTGCGCACGGTTCACGTCACCCTCTCCGGGCACCTGACCCGCGGCCGCGACTACGACACGGTCACCCTCACCGCGATGCAGACCCTGGTCGGAGCGATCGTCTTCACCATCGCGGCCGCACCGGTCCTCGCCGTCACCGTGCGCGCCTTCGAACCCGTGCACTGGCTCGGCGTCGTCTATCTGGCCGTCGGGTGCAGCCTCTTCGCGTTCCTGGTGCAGCTGTGGGCCGTACGCCGCACCTCTGCCTCCCGGGCCGGCCTGCTGCTCGGCACCGAACCGGTGTGGGCGGTCCTGATCGGCGTGGGGCTCGGCGGCGAACATCTCACCGCGACCACCCTCCTCGGCATCGTCCTGGTCCTCGCCGGCGCCCACTTCGGCCTGCGCATCGAAGCCCAGCATCGGGCCGCCGCCCCGCCGGCCACCGATCGGGCGCTGCTACCAGCCTGAGCCGATCGTGGTGAAGAACCACAGCGACGAGGTCAGCCACAACCCCGCGACAGCGGTCAGGACCAGGCCGCCGGCCAGCGGCAACGCCCAGGCGCGGCCTTCACCGGGGCGGCTCAGCAGCAGCATCTTGGCGACGAACGCGCCGTAGAACAGGCAGCCGAGCAGCGAATGGGCCAGCGCGCGGGGGCTGTCGCTGCGGAAGCCGAGGGCGTACAGGCAGTGGACGGCCACCGGCAGCGAGACCAGTAGGGCGAGCCGGCCGCTCCACCGGTGCACCATGGGGGTCCAGCGTGCGGTGGGCAGCTTGCCGTACAGGGAGAGGGCGGAGAGCAGCTGTACGACGGCGAGGGCAGCGACGGCGGTGGCCAGCCACACCTTGGTGGTCTGCAACCGCAGGAACTCGGAGATCGTGGAACTGCCGGCCGGGTCGTGCAGCCGGCCGTACACCCCGAGACCGATTGCGACGCCGACACCGGCCACCGCGGGCAGCCACACGCGCGGCTGCCGTACGGTGCCGGTGTCCACGGTCAGAATCCCTCGCCGCTGTCGACGTCGATCGTGGTCGCGGTGAGCGTCGTGCCGTCGACCGTGGTGGTGCGGTTGGTGACGTCGAGCGACGGCGCCGGGGCGGGCACGCCGTCCTCGGTGAGCACGCCGACCTGGCGGCCGTTCGGGAGCACGATCCAGGAGCCGTTGAGCTGGGCGCCGCGTACCCGGGCCGCTGTTCGGTAAAGCCCGGAGGGTTTCTTCACCAGGCCGAGCGCGAAGTCCTTCGTGTCGCCCTCGACGGTGATCTTGCCCTTGGCCCGGCGCGCGTCGAACGTACCGGTGATCTTGCCGCCGCCCTTGCCCTTGAGCGAGAGAACGCCGCCGCGAGCAGTGCCTTGCAGCCACTCTTCGACCCGGTTGCCGTCGCAGACGTACGCGATGGCCTTCCCGTCCCGGATCGAGACCGCGAGGGTCCCGCCGTCGTCCGCGACCTCCCCGGCCAGGGTGACCCGCAGATTCTGCGGGCTGGCCGACGCCCCGGCCGGCGGAATCGCCAGCTCCGTGGTGGGCGGCAGCGAGGCGGGCGCGGCGTTGCCCCCGGTCTGCGGAGTCACCGCCGGTGGCAGGCTGACCTGCTGAACGGTCTGGATGTTCCGCTGGTCCGCCGAGGCGGTCATGTTGAGCCCGATCAGGACCGCCGCGACCAGCGCGGCGCCGGTCAGGGTGAGCAGCGGCCCGCGCCGCCATCGCCCTTTCTCCCGCGCCGGCGGCCCGGCCGGGGGAGGAGTGGGCGGCGTGACACCGGGCCTGAGACGCGTCTCCCGCTGCTCGTCGCCGGGCAGCTGCCCGGCCCAGTGGGCCAGGTTGTCCGCGGTCGGCCGCCCGGGATAGGGCTGCCCTGCAACTCCCGGGTCCGCAGCGGCACCCGCGCCTTCAGCGCCTGCGTCCACTGCGCCCGCCGGGCCCGGCGTAGGTGAGCCGGGGCGCGGTGGCCACAGGCCGCCGACCGAACCCGAGCCCGAGCCCGAGGCGCCGGGATACGGCTCCCCGGTCGGTCCCGGCGCAGGCGATCCGGGGTAGGCGCCGCCCGGAACGGGGCCGGCGGGGTACTGCTCGGAAACGGGGCTGGGCCCCGGAGATCCCGGGTATGGCGCGTCCCCGTGCGGCGCTCCCGTGCTGCCCGGCATCGGCGAGCCGGGATGAGCTTGATCGGCTGCGCCGGGGCCAGGAGTGCCGGGATAGGCAGAGCCGAACCCGGGTGACTCAGGATGTGGCACGCCTGCGGCCCCTGCCGCGCTGGCCGCCGCCGCGCCTGCCGTGCCAGCCCCGCCCGCAGCGGCGGCACCGGGATATAACGGACCTCCCGCGCCAGCCGCGGCGGCGCCGGGCTGCAGCGGCCCCGCCGCCGCAGTGCCGGGAAAGGCCGCAGCGCCGGGCGAGAGTGCGTCGGGGCGTGGTGTGCCGGCGGCGGTCAGCTGCCGCAGGTAGGCGGCTACCCGCCGGGCTGGCGGGCGATGGCGGGGATCGGCCGCCAGGCAGTCGCGGGCCACCGCGTTCAACGGCGCGGGCAACTCGTCCGGCGTGCCGCGCGGGTTCCCGGGTGACCATCTCCACCAGCAGGACGCCCAGCGACCACACATCGGCCGTTGCGGTGGGTGCGGCACCGGTGAAGATCTCCGGGGCGGTGTAGCCCGGTGTGCCGCCGACCGCACCCCCGGTCGGCGTCGTGCAGCAGCACCGCCACGCCGAAGTCGGTGATGCGGACCGAAGGCGCGGCGGAACCGCGCGCCACCAGCACGTTTTCCGGCTTCAGGTCAAGGTGGACGATGCCCTGGGCGTGGGCTGCGGCCAGCGCGGCGGCGGCCTGGGCGGTGATCGCGGTGGCCTCGGATGGGTCGAGGCGGCCGCCGCGGTGGGACAGGTGGCGCCGCAGGTTGGGCCCGTCGACGAAGTCCATGATGAGCGCGAGAGTGCCGCGTTCGACGATCAGGTCGCGCAGCCCGACCACGTTCGGGTGGTCCAGGCTGCTCAGCGCGGCCTCCTCGCGGAGGAACAACTCGCGGATGCGGCGGTCGGCGGCGAACTCCGGGCGCAGCAGTTTCGCGGCCAGCGGTGGGCCGCCGTTCCGGCTGGTCGCCCGCCGCACCACCGCCACCGCGCCGCGGCCGATCTCCTCGTGCAGCAGATATTCCCGGCCGAGCGGCTCCTGATCGGCCATCCCCGTACCTCTCAGAATTGATCTTCGAATGAGCGAGAATTCCTCAGTATCCGCCACCGGCGGTCATGATGTTCTGCGCGATCTTCTGCAGTTGCTCGCGCAATTGATCCAATTCGACCTTGGCCTTGTCCAGCGCGGCCTTCGTCTCCGGCCAGGTCTGATCCCGGAACTGCTGGGCCAGCGGACCGTCCCACACGTCCGGGTTGGACAGCATCTTTCCCTGCGCGTCGAGCTGAGCGATCTGATCAGTGAGCCCCCCGTTGATGATGGCCTGCACCTGCTGGATCGAGGTTTTCGCCTGGTCCGTCGAGAGTACGCGTCCCGCCATCTGTCCACTCCCTTTCTCGGACTGCCATTGTCGGCACGACCCGCCTATCATCGCAATGAATCTCTGCCGGATGTGAGGCCGATTCAGAGGATGGCGATGGTCGATCTGCGGGGGATTTCCGAGGACGTGCCGTTCGACTGGGGTGCGGCCGGCCGGCTGGCCGCTCAGCTGCGAGCGAGCGCCGAGGAGTGCGAGGGCCAGATCTCCCGCCGGACCGCGGTGGCGAATCTGGCGGCCGAGGAGTGGCGCGGGTTGTACGCGCGGCAGTTCGCCGGCCGGATGCGGATCTGCACCGGCGACGCGCAGCGGCTGGCCGCGGCCATGCGGCAGGCGGCGAACCAGGTGGACGAGTTGAGCCGGCTGGCCCGCGAGGAGCAGGAGCGCCGGGAGAAGGCCCGCGCGTGGCAGCGCCAGCAGCAGGACGAGGGCGTGCTGGAGCAGATCGGCGACTTCATCTTCGGCGAGGACGACCTGCCCCCGGTGCCGGACCCGGTCACCCCACCGGTCTACACGTCCCCAGCACCGGTGACAGCGGGCCGCGAATAAGGCGCGGCCGCAAGCCAGAGGCGCGAGCCAGGAGCAGGGGCCGCGAGCAGGGGAGAAGCCCGGTAGCTTGGATCGATGCGGCCCGAGTTGACGTACGCCGAGGTGGGCGCCACCCGGGAAACCCCGCTGCCACCCGGCTACCGCCACGTCCGCCGGGACGCGCCGATCGGTTCCGGCCAGGCCGATTTCGACCGCGCCTGCGAAGCCCTCCTCACCTGGCGCATGCACCGCCACGCCGGCCTGACCGTGGCGGCAGGTTCCACGCCGCGTGCCGTGCCCGGCGCATTCGTGCACCTCCGCCTGGGTTGGGGCCCGCTGAGCATCGGCATCCCCTGCCGGGTGGTCTACTGCCTGGAACATCCCCGGCTGCGCGGTTTCGCCTACGGCACCCTGCCGGGCCACCCGGAGCGCGGCGAGGAGGCGTTCGCCGTGCATCTGACCGATTCGGGCCTGGTCCGGTTCCGGATCACCGCGTTCTCCCGCCCGGCCACCGTCCTGGCCCGCGCCGGCGGCCCACTGTCCATCGCCGTGCAGGAGATCGCCACGAGCCGCTACGTCGGCGCACTACGCAGGCTCTCACGAGGCTGACCGCAGCTCGGTGAGCAGCTCGAACGCCGGGTTGTCGACCATCCGCTGGGTGTCGCTGAGCACCACCACCCCGACCTTCTTCTCCGGGTCCCAGCCGGCGAACGACGAGAATCCGCCGGTGCCGCCGTTGTGGTAGATCTGCAGGTGACCGCCCTGTTTCGGATGCCGCCGCAGGGCCATCCAGCCGAGCCGCACGCTCAGGAACGGGTTCACCCGGTGCTCGGTCTCCAGCGCCAGCCGGATCGCCGGGGTCAGCTCACCGTCGGCCAGATGCGCCCGGACGAACGCGACCACGTCGGTGGCGGTCGACCGGAGTCCACCGGCCCCGGCCAGGTCGGCGAGGTGCCAGGGCCCGGTGGGTTTGCCGTTGCGGCGGTGTCCCTGTGTCGGCACGCCTTCGGTAGACGTACCGATCAATCCCAACGGCATGCTGATCTCGCGGCTGACGAGTGCGTCGTAGCCGAGGCCCGCGCGGCGCGCCAGCGCCAGGCCGAGCAGCCCGGCGCCGAAGTTGGAGTAGCGGAAGCGCCGGCCGGGCACGGCGCCGAGCCTGGCACGGCCCAGCGCGCCGAGCAGATGGTCTTCGGAGCAGTGTGCGTACGGATCCGGCTGATTCGGCCGCAGCAGCGCGCCCAGCAGCATGCCGGTCGGCAGGCGGGACAGCCCGGAGGTGTGCGTGGCCAGATGCCGCAGGGTGATCTCCTGCCCGCCGCGCGCCGGCACCTTCGTCCCGGCCGGCAGCAGGTCGCGCAGCGGTTCGTCGAGCGAGGTGACGCCGGCGAGGGTGAGCCGGGCCAGGGTGAGCGCGGTGAAGACCTTGGTCACCGAGCCGATCTCGAAGCGGGTGGTCGCGTCCAGGCCGCCGCTGCCCTGGATCTCGACGGTGTCGCCGGCGATCGCCGCGACCACCACGCCGTGCCGTCCCGGGGCGAGTCTTCCGAGGGTCTGCCGGACCGGGCCATCAAGATCGGACATGGGCTCCATCATGGTCCGCCGCCGCAAGGTTGGATCACCGGGGATCGGGGAACACCGGCGGGGTGGATCGGATCAGCGACATCTGGGGTACGCGTAACCCGCACTCCCGGGGCACGACCTGGCCGGCACGGGTGGATCTGCACCTCGACGAGGGCCTGACCGAGGCGCAGGTGGACCGCTGGGTGCCGAGTGCCTGCGTGCTCTGCAGCAACGGCTGTGGTTGTGAGATAGCCGTGAAGGACGGCCGGATGGTCGGCGTCCGCGGCCGCGCGGACGACCCGGTCAACGGCGGCCGGCTGGGCCCGAAAGGCCTGTACGGCAGCACGCCCTGGTCCCGCTCCCCGGACCGGCTCACCCGGCCGCTGATCCGCGAGGGCGGCGAGCTCGTCGAATGCGACTGGGACACCGCGATGGGCCGGATCGCCGAGGTCTCCCGGCGGCTGCTGCGCGAGCGCGGCCCGTTGTCGCACGGCTTCTACACCAGCGGCCAGCTCTTCCTCGAGGAGTACTACACGCTCGCCGTGATCGGGAAGGCCGGCATCGGCACCCCGCACATGGACGGCAACACGCGGCTGTGCACGGCGACCGCGGCCGCCTCGCTGAAGGAGTCGTTCGGCGCGGACGGGCAGCCGGGCTGCTACGACGACGTCGAGCACTGCGACGCGATCTTCCTGTACGGCCACAACATGCCGGAGACGCAGACGGTCCTGTGGGCGCGGGTGCTCGACCGGCTCCGGGGCGCGGATCCGCCGGTGCTCGTCTGTGTGGATCCGCGGCGTACCGCGGTGGCGGCCGAGGCCACGGTCCATCTGGCGCCGAAGGTAGGCACCAACCTGGCGCTGATGAACGGCCTGGTCCGGGAGCTGTTCGTCAACGGCTGGGTGGACGAGGACTGGGTCGGCGAGCACACGGTCGGCGTGGAGACGTTGCGGGAGATCGTTTCTCCCTACACGCCGGACGAGGTCGCACGGATCTGCGAGGTCGAACCGGAGGACGTGACGAAGGCGGCGCGGATCTTCGGGACCTCCCAGCGCGTGCTCTCCACCGTCCTGCAGGGCTTCTACCAGTCACATCAGGCCACCGCGTCGGCGGTCGCGGTGAACAACCTGCACCTGCTGCGCGGCATGCTCGGCCGGCCCGGCGCCGGCATCCTGCAGATGAACGGCCAGCCCACCGCGCAGAACAACCGCGAGTGCGGCGCCGACGGCGACCTGCCCGGCTTCCGCAACTGGGACAACGAGCAGCACATCGCCGAGCTGGCCCGGCTCTGGAACGTCGATCCGCTGGTGATCCCGCACTGGGCCGAGCCGACCCACGCCCTGCAGATCTTCAAGTACGCCGAGGAGGGCAGCATCGGCCTGCTCTGGATCTCGGCCACCAACCCGGCGGTGTCGCTGCCGGAGTCGGCGCGGATCCGCCGGATCCTCGGCGGCGACTGCTTCGTGGTCGTCCAGGATCTGTTCCGCACCGAGACCGCCGAGCTCGCCGACGTGGTCCTGCCCGCGGCCGGCTGGGGTGAGAAGACCGGCACGTTCACCAACGCCGACCGGACGGTCCATCTGAGCGAGCAGGCCGTGTCGCCTCCGGGCGAGGCCCGGAGCGACTTCGAGATCTTTCTGGGGTACGCCGACGCGATGGATTTCCGGGACGCGGACGGCCGGCCGCTGATCGGGTGGCGGACGCCGGAGCATGCGTTCGAGGCGTGGCGGGAGGCGAGCCGCGGCCGCCCGTGCGACTACAGCGAGCTGTCCTACGACCGGCTGCGCAGTTCGGGCGGGCTGCGCTGGGGCGCGGACCGGCTCTACACCGACGCGAGCTTCCCCAGCGCGACCGATTTCTGCGAGACCTACGGCCACGATCTGCTGACCGGCGCGACCGTCACCGAGCAGGAGCACCGCGCGCAGGGTGCGGACGGCCGGGCGTTCCTCAAGGGCGCGCCGTACCACCCGGCGCCGGAGACGCCCTCCGAGGAGTTTCCGCTGCTCTTCACCACCGGGCGGACCGTCCACCAGTTCCACACCCGGACCAAGACCGGCCGCTCCCGGCCGCTCAACAGGGCCGCACCCGAGGCGTGGGCCGAGCTTTCCGAAGCGGATGCGGCCAAGCTCGGGATCAAGGACGGGGATCGGGTACGCGTGGAGTCGCCCCGATCCGCCGTCGAGGTGCCCGCCCGGATCACCCGGGTGCCCACCGGGACCGTGTTCGTGCCGTTCCACTACGGCCAGGCCAACGAGCTGACCGCGACGGTCTGGGACCCGGTCTCCAAACAACCGGCCTTCAAGACCGCAGTCTGCCGGGTGACGCCATGCAACTCGTGATCTATCTCGGTCTGGTGCACCACGCCGAACAGACCCTCGCCGAGTCGTTCCGGGTCGTCGGGCACGGCCACGCCGACCAGCCCGACGTGCAACTCATCTGCGAGCAGCTCGCCGCGCTCAGCGACGACCACGTCCGCCGGCTCACCCCGGTCGTCGACCGGTACGGCGAGCAGCACAGCGGCGCCGACGTCGAGGAACCGGAACGTCTGCACGCCGACGGGCTGGCCGAGGTGCGCCAGGGCCCGGTTGGCCTGCTGCGGGATCTGCAGGACTTGCACGTGCTGGGCACTCTGGTACAGACCACCTGGACGGTCGTCCACCAGGCCGCACAGGGCCTGCGCGACGCCGAGCTGATCGGGGCGGCCCGGCACTGTTCGGCCGAGACGTCCCGGCAGCTGGCCTGGTTGAACACCCGGATGAAGGCGGCGGCTCCACAGGCGCTGATCGTTGCCGGGCGGGACTGACTGGCCACCCCTATCGGGCGTATTGTCGGCATCCGCGTGAACCGGATGCCACCATGGGAATCCGGCACGGCGGTAAAAGGAGGACGAAGATGTCCGAGACCATGGTCGGCCAGACCGAGACCCGCCCGGCGGGCCGGCTGGAGACCCTGCCGTCCGGTCCGCTGGCCTGGCAGCGCACCGACGTGGTCGGCACCGAGCTGGTCTTCCCCAGCGGCAGCGGCACCGCCGTCGTCACCGGCGCCACGCCGTACGCGGTGGAGTGGCACGCCGAGCTCGACGACGACGCGGTCGTGCGGGAACTGAGCGTCACCTGCCGGGGTGGTGGCTGGAGCCGCACCCTGCAGCTGCGGCGCACCGGCGAGGAGTGGGCCTGCCGGGCCGACGAGTCCGGCGACGCGGGCCTGCCGCCGCCGGGCGCGCCCGAGCCGGCCGGAATCGCCGCCGACGCCGTGGTCCGCCTCGCCGACTCGCCGGTCTTCGTGACCTGGGCGGTCCGCCGGCTCGGCCTCACCGTGAAGGGCGGCCCGGTGACAGTCGCGTCCGTGCGGGTCCTGCTGCCCTCGCTCACCGTGGTTCCCGGCACCACCACCTACCACCTGGTCAGCCCGAACCGGTTACGCGTCACCGGCGACGGCCCGGCCACCACGTACGAGCTCGACCCGGCCGGCGTGGTCGCCTACCAGGCCGGACGCCTGCGCCTGGTGCGCTAAGCCGAGGCTGCCGCCGTCCCGGTAGGACATTCGGCGGCGTTCCTGCCCCTGCACGGCGACCGCACCCACTCGCCGGCCTCGGCACTGAGCCACCGCCGTCGGTGCTGATCTCCTACTCCGAGGCGGAACGGCAGCGGGGGTATCCGCTGCGCGCCGGACCGTTCGACCTGGTGGAGACCAGCCCGGGCGACCTGGATCCGCTGGACCGGCAGGCGCTCGGCCTGCTCCTGGCCGGCCTGACCGACCAGGCCATCGCCGGCCGGCCTGACCGACCAGGCCATCGCCGGCCGGGCTGACCAGGCCGTCGCCGGCCGGGCTGGGCTTGTCGGCGCGCACCCTGCCCCGGCGGATCCGGCAACTGATGGGCAGACCGGCGTGGACAGCCGGATCCAGCTGGGGTGGGCTCGACCTTTCCGCATCTCGCCGGGCTGCCGCTCGGTCCCGGCGAGCTGCCGCTCCATCTCGCGAGCCGCCGCCCCATCTCAGCGAGTTCCACCTCGGTCTCCACAGGCTGCAGCTTGCCTTCGCGGGCTCCTGCTCGGTCTCCCGCGGACTTCAGCTCGCTGCTTCCTGCTCGTTCTCCGCGGGCTCCGCTCGTACTCCGCGGGTTGTCGCGGGCTCCGCTGGATCTCAGGAGATTCCTGCTTTGATCTCCGTGGACTACCGCTCGTTCCCGCAGGTTCCTGCTCGGCCTTTAGGCGGACTCTCCGCTTAAGTCAGAGAAGTCGGAAATCGGCGTAGTCGAAGCCTGGCGCAACCACGCAGCTCACCAGGACCGGTTGATCACCCGCCGGGACGGCCGACTGCCAGACTCCGGCCGGCACGAGAATCTGGGGCCGCTGACCCGCAGCCAGATCCGAGCCGAGCACCACCACCCGGGCAGCCTCGCTGGCCAATTCCGCGTCATTGACTTGCCGAGCCGCCGTCCCCACACCCTGAGCCGCTCCGGCCGTCCCAGTACCGGCGGTCCCAGTCCCGGCGGTCCCGGCCGCCTTTGTTGCCCCCACGGCGTGGGCCGTTCCTGCGGCACCTACCTCGCGAGGCGTCTCCCCATTGCCGCCGAGCCGCAACTCCAGCGGCCCGCCGGAATGCCAGAACCAGATCTCGTCAGAGCGGACCACATGCCACGCGGAGACCTCGCCCGGATGCAGCAGGAAGTAGATCGCGGTGGCGACGCTACGCGGTCCGTCATAGCCGTCGGGGGAGAACGTGACCGGAGACCGCCAGGTCTCCCGGAACCAGCCGCCCTCAGGATGCGGCGCCATGTCGAGCTGCTCCGCCAGCGGCGGCCGAACCGTCATGAACGCCGATCTTACCGACCTGCCCCGAGAACGGAGGCATCGCGGACGCCGCCCAGGCGCTGCCCGAACCGGCCGCTCCGGGCATTAGTAACACCCAGCCGCTGCGTGCCGACCGCACCCGAACTGGGAAACGCCGGCGATTCTGGTGGCAGCGCCGGCAACGTTGGTGGCGTGCGGCGATGCTGAGGGAAGCCGCTGGCAACGCTGGTGGCTCGCCTAGCTCCGGGCCCGTGGCCTGCACGACATGGCCCACGCGGCGATGCTGGCTGCAGCGCCCGGCAACGCTGCCGGCGTGCGACGATGCCGACGGGAGAGCGCGGCAACGCTGCTGGCGTGCGACGATGCCGGCGGGAGCGCGCGGCAACGCTGCTGGCGTGCGACGATGCCGACGGAGCGCGCGGCAACGTTGGTGGTGTGCGACGACGCCGGCGGGAGCGCGCGGCGACGCTGGCGGTAGTCCCGGGCAAACGCCGGCGTAGCGCTCGGCACGCTGGCACGGAACGCCATAACGCACAGCTGAGCACCCATTTCGGAGCCTTTCGATCATCCGGCTGTGCGTTATGGCTGCCTCAGCCGCCGGGAGACAGCCATAACGCACAGCCGCGCCTCCCAAATCGGACATTCTCGTCAGCGAGCTGTCACTTAGGAACCTGTCGCCGTTCGTCGATCTGTCCAGCCGCACCGGGTGATTCCGACGTGGTCAACATGGAGAGTTCACCGCCACCGACCGTGACAAGTGCTGGTGCCGGAAAGTGGCTGTGGACGGCCGAGGCTCCGGCGTCGGGGGCACGACGCCGGAGCGGTCAATGGCCGGAACGATCAAGCGCCGGCTGTGATGATGCGGTCTTCGCCGGACGTGACGGCCGATTCAGCAATTCCCGAATCGCTACCGGCCGGGCTGGCCGATCCGCTCCGGCCAGCCACGTGGCGTGAGCCGCTCTCGCCAGCAAAGTCGCCGTGCCCAGCGGAATTGCCCTGCCCAGCGGAGTTGCCATGCCCGGCGAGGTTGCCGTGGCCGGCCAGCTCGCCCTCTACGGCCGAGCCCTTCTCGTTGGCCGAGCCGTTCTGGCCAGCCGAGCCGTTCTGGCCAGCCGAGCCGTCCTGGCCCGCCGACCCACCAGCCGGGGACAGGCCACCGCGCCGACCCGACACAGTCACCAGGAGCAAACCGACCACCGCCCACCCCGCCAATGTCCACGCCGCGGCCGCACCGCCGGCGCCGTCGAAGTACGCAGTCGAGCGCAACAGCGTCGCCCCTGCCCCCGGCGGCAACAACTGGCCGACGGCGCCCCACGGCTGGGGCAGCAGTTCCGGAGCCGAGGCGATCGCGGACAGCGGGTTGCCGAGCAGGAAGACCAGCAAAGCACCCAGGCCCAGGCCGGGCCGGCCGAGGGCGGTGCCGAGACCGGCCAGCGTGGCCGAAACTGCCAGGGCCAGCAAGCCGAGCGCCCCGGCCGCGGTGAGATAGTCGCCGGGCAGGATGTCGTAGCCCTGGTGCAGCACCCAGGAGCCGGCGAGTCCGGCGAGCAGCGCGTACCCGGTCAGGCCGACCAACCGCCCCAGCCGGGACGGGACGGCCAGGAACAGGATGATGCCGGCGATCATGCTGGTCAGCACGATGGGCAGGAACGCCGCGGCCAGACCGGCGCCGCGTGGATCGTCGGGGTCGACCGGGACCACGTCGACGACCGGGCCGGGCGCATGCTGGGTGAGCAGCGCGGCAACAGTGGGGGAGGCGGCCGAGGCGACGTGCAGCGAGATGCCGTCGGGGCCGGTGACGAAGGCCGCGTACGCCGCACGCTCGCGCAAGGCCTGATCAGCGGCAGCCGCGTCACCGACCGTGGTGATCTCGAAGCCGGGCGGCAGTTTCTCCTGCACCTGGGCGGCGGCCGGGCCGCTGACCACGACCGGTAGGTCGCGCGGCGCGGTCCGCAGTGCGGGCCAAGCGAAGAAGGCCACCAGCGCCGCCTGGACGAGGACGACGACGAGGGCGATGGCGAAGGGCCGAGCTTTTGCATGCATGACAATCTCCTAAAACGAACGCTCGTTCTCGTTGGAACCGAGCATGAACCCTCCTCCACCCTCTCGTCAAGAACGAGCGTTCGTTTTACAGTTGGTGCATGCCGAGAGTCTCCGAAGCCCACCTCGCCGCCCGGCGGCAGCAGATCCTCGACGCGGCGGCCCGCTGCTTCGTCCGCAACGGGTTCCACCAGACGTCGATGCAGGACGTCATCAAGGAGGCGGGCCTGTCGGTCGGGGCGTTCTACCGCTATTTCAAGAGCAAGAACGAGCTGATCACCGCCATCGCCGGCACGAAGATCGGCCAGGTCACCTCGGTCCTCGACGACCTGCTCACCGAGGACCCGATGCCACCCCTGACGACGATCATCGAACGCGTACTCGAAATCGTCGACACCAACGTCGGTGAGGGTGGTCCGGTGCGCATCGCCGTACAGGTCTGGGGTGAGGCCGTCCACGATGCCGAAGTCGGCGCCGTTGTGGCGGAGATCTACGGGCGTGTCCGCGGCCGCGCCGTGAAGATGGCCGAGCGCGCCAAGACGACCGGCCAGCTGCCGCCCGACGCGGACGCCGAAGGCGTCGGCGCCGCCCTGTTCGGCCTGATCCAGGGCTACATCCTGCAGCGCATCCTGGTCGGCGAGACCGACCGCCAGAGCTATGTGGCCGGGGTCCGCGCGCTGCTCGCGGCCGAATGAAACGCGGGGGTACGAGCAATCGCCCTCACACCCGACATCCGCGCGATGCCTAACCACCCAAGGCCCCAACGCGACCGCCGGGCCCATGCAGGTGGTCCCGCATGCAGACCATCCCCCATCCCAGCCCTCAGCCGACCGGAAGCGCTGTCCCCGCGCGTAGGCCCGGCTGGCTCTGACGGCTGTTCCGCAGCCCGCGAAACAGCCGTGAGCGCCAGCCGAGGCGGGCCGGCTGACGCTCAGGGCTGCCTGCGCGCCCGTTGTGCAACCCTGGCGGTCAGCCGGGTTCGGGGCGGCGCCACGCCAGATGCAGGCCCTTGCCGACCGCGACCGTCGTGCCCGTGAGGGCAGGATCAGCCCCGGTCAGCGCAAGGAACGGGGCGACCTCGTCCGGATGGGACAGCACGTTGTCGACCGCGAGGATCCCACCCGCCCGGATCACCCGTCGCGGCGCCGGCCACCACCCCGCGTACTGCACCCGCTCAGCATCCAGGAACAACAGGTCGACGCTCCCGTCCGGCAGCCGTTCCAGATACCCGCCGCCGTCACCGACCTCGAACGTCACCAGCCCACCCAGCCCGGCCCGCGCCAGATTGACCACCGCCGAAGCCGGCGACGCCACATCCACGCTGGTCAGATGACCCCCGGTGTCCCGGACAGCGTCGGCGAGCCAGATCGCCGAGTACCCGTTGCCGGTCCCGATCTCCACGACGACCCGCACCCCGGCCATCCGCATGATCAGGGTGAGCAGGGCGGCGGCGTCCGGTTCGAGGTTGCGGCGTCGGCGCAGCCGGTCCGGCTCGACGGCGTCGGCGGTGAGGCCTTCGGCATACAGGTCGTCGAGCAGGGTCCGCAGCGCGTCGTCCACACCTCTGGTTCTACGTGGCGGCGGCGACCAGCACCAGAACACTCGCCCCGATCTCGAGCAGGCCCACCCGCTTGGGGGTGAGCGGCCGCCCGGGCAGCAGCCACGCGCGGGCCAGCAGCAGCGCGAAGACCACCGCGGGCAGCGCGCCGAGCAGGCTCGTCAGGGCGAGCGCGGCCAGGTGATAGCCGATCGAGGCCCGGCGGTACGCGAGGACGCCGCGCTCCCGGATCATGGTCTTGACGTAGAGCACCGTGCCGGTGAAGTAGAGCAGGACGATCAGGAACGGCTCGAGCACCCGCTGCGGTGGCAGACCGGCGACGACCGCCACGACCGGGATCATCAGGCAGCTCTGCACGACCGAGGCCAGGTCGTTGACCAGGGCGCGTTCGTTGCGGCGCAGCGCGTACCAGCCGTTGACGGCGAGCAGCAGCCCGTAGACCGGCGCGAACCACAGCAGCTGCGGCCGGGCCCAGAGCACCGGGACGGCCAGCACCGCGGTGACCGTGCCGTAGAGCAGCAATTGCTTCCGGACCCGCCCTGGCCGGCGGGTCTTCACCGCCTGGAACGCGAAGTACGAGAACAGGTAGCCGGCCAGCCAGGCGCCGAGCAGCGGCACGTCCGGCCAGCGGAAACCAGCCACCAAAAGACCCGCGACGTACGGGACCAGCAGCATCGCCCACGCGCCGTGCTGCGGGGGAACGTACCGGCGTCGAACCGGCCGGGCGGTGGCGGTGGTGGCGGGCACGAGACGGACGCTACGTCGCGCGAGTGGCGACCGGCCAGGGACGAAGGTCCCGGATCAGCTCGCGATGAGGCGGCGGATCGCGGCGGTCAGCCCGGGCTCGTCCAGTTCGGTCTCGGTCACCAGGGCGAGCAGGATGATCCCGTCGAGCAGGGCGGAGATGTCGCGACCGGCCGCGGCCCCGAAAAGCGGCTCGAGGATCTCCGGCAGGCCGCGCATCCACACCTCGGCGATCGGCCGCAGCGCCTCGGACCGGGCAGCGGCCACGCACAGTTCGTACTCCAGGCGGACCTGCCGGCGGTCGGTCAGGTACTCCCTGGTCAGCCCGGCGAGCGCGGCAGCCGGGTCGGCCGCCGAACGCAGCCGCTCCGCCCACTCGTCCAGATCGGTCTGGAGGTGGTCGACGGCGTGCCGCAGCCCGGCGGCGATCAGGTCGTCCAGGGTGGGGAAGTAGTACGTGGTGGCGCCGAGCGGCAGGCCGGCCTTCGCGGCGACGGCCCGGTGCGTGGTGCGGCCGACGCCGGCCTCGGCGATGACCTCCATGGTCGCGGCGGCGAGAGCGGCACGGCGCGCCTCGGGGTCGCGGGCGCGTTGCGGGCGGCGGCCGGTCAATGGGCCGTCCCGCTGTTCAGGTTCAGCATGACGACTCCGGCGATGATGAGCGAGACCCCGGCAACCTTAACCGCAGTGAATGGCTCGTCAAGGAAGAGCGCGCCGATCACCACGATCGCGGCGGTGCCGACCGCGGACCAGATCGCGTACGCGACGCCGACCTGGATGCCCTTCACGGCCTGGGCGAGCAGCACGAAGGAGAGGCCGTAGCCGATCAGGACGGCGACGGTGGGCCAGAGCTTCGTGAAGCCTTCGGTCGCCTTCATCAGGCTGGTCGCGAAGAGTTCGGCGGCGATGGCGGTGAACAGGAAGACGTACGGCACTGCAGGAACTCCTTCTTGTACTAATGTACAAGTACGATCGTACAAGAATGGTCCACGCATTTATAGGGGCCGTAGGCCCTCGGCCACCGCCTGGATCTCCGCGGCCGGCATCGTGCCCGGCCCGGACACACTGATCACCGCGCCCCCGGCTGCCGTGATCACCACCTCGGAGACCGTGGTTTCGCTGCCCACATGCTTGATCAGCCGGGCCAGGCCGGCCGGCACGTCGTACTCGTCGGCGAGCTCGGTGCCGGCCGTGTGGAAGCCGACCAGCCATCGGGTGATGAGCGTCGCATCGACCGCCGCGGTGGTCTGCTCCGGCCGGGACACCGTGATCCACAGCCGGGAGGCGCCGACGTCGTTGCTCACGTAGCGATGCATCGTCATCGCCGCGGTGGGCTCGTCCCGGCCGGACGCCGGGCGGTCGGTGCGCAGCCGGTCCTTCTCGATCACGTAGGCGGCCCCGCCGGACGGGCCGTCCAGCCGGAGCCCGGCGGGCAGGTAGCCGATCTCGAAGCCGTCCACGGATGCGCGTGGCGTCGGCGCGATCGGCGGCTGTGCGGCCGGAGAACAGGCGGCGATCAGCAGGACGGCGGTCAGAAGGATCTTCACATGGTTACGACACCGCGGCGGGCCGGTCAGGTTCCACCCGGATGCCGAGATAGGTGAGCGGGCCGGGATCCGGCACCGCGAGCCCGGTGAAACCGAGCCGGTCGTAGAAGCCGCGCGCCTTGACGTTGGCGGTCACCATCCCGACGTGTACGCCCGGAGCGTCCACCACCGCCAGGAACCGGTCGATGAGCCGCCGCCCCCAGCCCTGTCCCTGATACGGCGGGAGCAGATCGATGTGCAGGTGGGCCGGATAGTCCTCGAGTCCCGGGACCAGCATCCGCTCCGGGTCGTAGTGCAGCGCGACCATCGCCTGCTCCGGCGTCCGGCCGGTTGCGGGCGGCACCGGGTAGCGGTCGCCGACCAGCGGGATCCACTCGGCCCGGTAGCGGCGGGCGAACGTCGCCGTGTCCGACGTGCCGACCACGTAGCCCACCGCCTCGCCGCCGTCGTCCAGGACGAACGCCAGGTGCGGTTCGAGGTGGGCGTACGGGCCGGCGAACAGGTCACCCATCAGGTCGTCGGTGGAGTACTGTCCGCGCGCGTCACCGCCGGCGTCGGCGGTGCGCACGCAGATGTCGTAGAGGGCGGGCCGGTCGGCGGGGCGGTACTGACGGATCTCAGGCACGCCCGCGACGCTAGGCGGTGAAACCGTTTCCAGCGCAAACATCGAGGTAGTGCTGGTTGAACATGACCCCGAGGATGTTGCCGAACGGGTCGGTGACCGACGCGGTGACGTACCCGGGGCCGCGCTCGGTCGGCTTCTCGTGCGGTTCGGCGCCGAGCGCGAGCAGCCGCTGGTAGGCGGCCTCCACGTCGTCGACGGCCCAGTAGATGACGGCCCCGGCCGGGCGCCCGGCCGGCTGGTGCGGCGCGAACCGGCTGTCGAGCAGGCCGAATTCGTGCTGGTAGTCGCCGACGCGCCACTCGATGTAGGCGTCCTCCTTGTTGAAGTACGGCTCGATGCCGAACACCTTCGTGTACCAGGCGGTGGCGGCGGCCATGTCGTCGGCGAAGAACGTGACTGTGGTGAATCCGCGAAGCATCATGCGACCGATCCTCGCGGGTTAAGTGCTCATCTTCTGAGCACTTTCTCTGCGAACCTTGAGGACATGCGTGCGGACCGGCTCGTCGCCACCCTGTTGCTGATGCAGAACCGTGGGCGGGTCACTGCCGCGGAACTCGCCGCCGAACTGGAGGTCTCGGTGGCGACTGCGCGCCGTGACCTGGAAGCGCTGTCGGCGGCCGGGATCCCGGTCTATCCGCAGCCGGGGCGGCACGGCGGCTGGTCGTTGGTGGGCGGCTCGCGTACCGATCTCAGTGGTCTGTCGGCGGCTGAGGCGCAGGCGCTGTTCCTGCTGGTGGGCCCGGCTGCAGCGGTGTCCGGCGAGGCGAAGGCGGCGCTGCGCAAACTGCTGCGGGCGTTGCCCGCGCCGTTCCGGACCGACGCCGAGGCAGCCGCGTCCGCGACGCTGATCGACCCGGCGGGCTGGGGTGCGCTCGACCGGGAGCGGCCGGACGGCGTCGGCCTGCTGCAGGACGCCGTGGTGCGACAGCGCCGGATCCGCTTCACCTATCAGGGCAGTTCCCGCGAGGCCGATCCGTGGGGCCTGGTCGACAAGAACGACATCTGGTACCTGATCGCCGGCACGTCCCGCGGGCAGCGCACCTTCCGCCTGGACCGGATGTCGTCGGTGACCGTCACCGGGTCCGGCTTCGAACGGCCGGCGGACTTCGCCCTGGACTCGGCCTGGGAGCGGGTGGTCGGGGAGGTCGAGGAGAAGCGGGCGCGCACGTGGGCGACGCTGCTGATCGCGTCCCGGTTCGTCTGGGTGCTGCGTGACCACTTCGGGCGGCACTGCGAGGAGGTGTCGGTGCTGGACGACGGCCGCAGCCGGGTCCGGGTGGGAGCGCCGACCCCGCTGGACATCGCCCGCACCCTGGCCGGATGGGGCGCCGACGTCGAGGTCCTCGACCCACCCGAGGTACGCGCCTCGCTGGCCCGAATCGGCACCGAGCTGGCGGCCCTGTACAGCTGACGGCCAGTGTTGCTTCCCGGCCGTTGAGGCAGCAGTGGGCGTCAGCCGTGGGGTTGGGCTGACGGCCCGTGTTGCTTCCGGGCCGTTGAGGCAGCAGTGGGCGTCAGCCGATGGGGTTGGGTTGACGGCCACTGCTGCTTCCCGGGCGTTGAGGCAGCGGTGGCGGTCAGCTGGAAGGCGAGGCTAGGCGGTGGCTCGCAGGATCGGGCGGCTGGGGAAGAGGCGGCCGCGTTCGGGGGCGCCGAGGGCGGCGCGGGCGGCGGCGACCGCGATCAGTTCGACCGGGTGGGTGGCTGTGGACAGGGCCGGGTTGGTGGCCGCGGCCAAGGGGATGTCGTCGAAGCCGGTGACCGCGACGTCGTCCGGGACCGGGATGCCGGCGGCCGCCAGGGACTGCAGGACGCCGAGGGCGGTGGCGTCGCTGACGGCGGCGATCGCGTCGGTGTCCGGCCAGCGGCGCATCACGATGCGGGCGGCGGCGCGTCCGCGGACCGTGGTGAAGTCGCCCGGCACCACCCGGACCGGCAGGCCGGCCGAGCGCATCAGCTCGGTGTAGGCGTGCAGCGGCGCCCGGGACGCGGCCACCCACGGCGGGCCGCCGATCAGGGCGATCCGCCGGCGGCCGGTCGCCATCAGGTGCCGGACCAGGGAACCGACGCCGGCCCCGCTGTCCACGTCCACGCCGCCGGCGCCGATCGCGGCGGTCCGGCCGCGCAGCCGGGCCGGCAGCCGGTCGAGCATCGCCCGGTCGTGGCCGGCCAGCACCACGGCCGCGACGCTGCGGTCGGCCGCGATCGACTCGAGCTCGCCGGCCGCGTCCAGCGGGAGGCGGCGCAGGCTGACGCCGAGGCCGTCCGGTTCGGCGGCACTGGCCATCGCGGCGGCGGCCCGGCTGACGAACGGGTCCCGCAGGATGTCGGTGCGCCGGTCCCGGAACGCGAACACGATCCGGGTGCCCTCACCGCGAGACAGGTGCTGGGCCACCGGGTGCGGCACGTAGCCGAGGTCGGCGGCGGCGCGGCGTACCGCGTCGCGGCTGGCCGGCGAGGCCGGGCCGCGGCCGGAGAGCACCCGGGAAGCGGTGGCGATCGAGACGCCGGCGCGGCGCGCGACATCGGTGAGCTTCGCGGTCATGGCGAGGTGAGCTTCGCGGTCACGGCGAGGTGGGTGACGGCGAGGTGGGTGACGGCGACGTGGGCCATGGCGACGAAGATACGGGACTTTGGTCCCGGGCCGCCCGGGACCGGCGGCTCAGGCCGGAACGGCCCCGGCGGACAAGGCTGAAAGGGCGTCGAGCACCCGCCCGAGAGGAACCCCACCGTGTCCGAGATCCCGTCGCCGTTACTGGCCGCACGCCGTTTTCTCACCAGGGAGACGGTCGGCGACCACGGGCGCACCGTGCACCAGGTCGACGGCAACGAGTGGGACGCGTTCTACCGGGACCGGTGGCGCTACGACAAGGTCGTCCGGTCCACCCACGGGGTCAACTGCACCGGCTCGTGCTCGTGGAACGTCTTCGTCAAGGACGGGCTGATCACCTGGGAGCACCAGGCCACCGACTATCCGGCGACCGGGCCGGACGCGCCGGACTACGAGCCGCGGGGCTGTCCGCGCGGGGCGAGCTTCTCCTGGTACGAGTACTCGCCGTCCCGTGTGCGTCACCCGTACCTCCGCGGTGTTCTTGCCGAGATGTATCGGGAGGCGCGGCAGCGCCTGGGTGACCCGGTGGCCGCGTGGGCGGAGATCGTGGAGACCCCGCTGAAGGCTCTGGCCTACAAGTCGCAGCGTGGCCGCGGTGGGTTCGTGCGGGCGAGCTGGGACGAGGCGATCGAGCTGGTGGCGGCCGCGCACGTCTACACGACGAAGAGGTACGGGCCGGACCGGGTGGTCGGGTTCTCGCCGATCCCGGCCATGTCGATGGCGTCGTTCGCGGCCGGCACCCGCTACCACGCGCTGCTCGGCGGCACCCTGCTCAGCTTCTACGACTGGTACGCCGACCTGCCGATCGCCTCCCCGCAGATCTGGGGTGACCAGACCGACGTGCCGGAGGCGGGGGACTGGTGGAACGCCACCTACCTGATGATGTGGGGCTCGAACATCCCGGTGACCCGCACACCGGACGCGCACTTCCTGGCCGAGGCCCGCTACAAGGGCACGAAGGTGGTCGCCGTCTCGCCCGACTACGCGGACAACGTCAAGTTCGCCGACGACTGGCTCGCCCCGCACCCGGGCACCGACGGCGCCCTGGCGATGGCGATGGGGCACGTGGTCCTGAAGGAGTTCTTCGCCGACCGCGAAGTGCCCTATTTCACCGACTATGTTCGCCGCTTCACCGACCTGCCGTTCCTGGTCACGCTCAAGGACGGCAAGGCCGACCGGTTCCTCACCGCCGCCGATCTCGGCGATCCTGACGGATCGCACAAGACAGTGCTCATCGATGCACGCAACGGCGAGCTGGTCGTTCCCAACGGTTCGCTCGGTTTCCGGTACGCCGAACCCGGCCGCTGGAATCTCGATCTGGGTGACGTCGTCCCCGCGCTCGGCATCGGGTCCTCGGACGACGCCGTCGAAGTGGAACTGGCCCGCTTCGACATCGGCGACACCGAGGGCGGCTCGACGATCAAGCGCGGCGTCCCGGTCCGGCGCGTCGGCTCGCATCTGGTCACGACGGTGTTCGACCTGGTCATGGCGACCTACGGCGTGCGGCGGGGTGATCTGCCCGGTGAGTGGCCCACCGGCTACGACGACGCCGACTCGCCGAACACCCCGGCCTGGCAGGAGAAGATCACCGGTGTGCCGGCGGCGCTGGCGGCCCGGATCGGCCGGGAGTTCGCCCGCAACGCCGAGCGCAGCAACGGCCGCTCGATGATCGTCCTCGGGGCCGGCGCGAACCAGTGGTTCCACTCCGACATGACGTACCGGGCGTTCATCTCGCTGGTCACGCTCACCGGCTGCCAGGGTGTCAACGGCGGCGGCTGGGCGCACTACGTCGGCCAGGAGAAGGCCCGGCCGGTCACCGGGCAGCAGCACCTGAGCTTCGCCTTCGACTGGCAGCGGCCGATGCGGCACCAGGCGTCGACCCCGTTCTGGTACCTGCACACCGATCAGTGGCGGTACGAGCGGGTGCCGGCCGACGAGCTGTCGTCGCCGCTGGGGACCGGGCGGTTCGCCGGGATGGCGTTCGCCGACACGGTTGCCGCAGCTCAGCGGATGGGCTGGAGTCCCGGTCACCCGTTCTTCAATCAGAACCCTTTGGATATTTCGGACGCTGCGGTGGCCGCCGGCAAGCCCGTTCAAGATCATGTCGTGGCGGAGCTGCAGGCCGGCCGTTTGACGGCCGCCGCGGAGGATCCGGACGACCCGGCGAACTTCCCGCGCTGCCTCACCCTGTGGCGGGCCAACCTGCTCGGCTCCTCCGGCAAGGGCAACGAGTTCTTCATGCGCCACCTGCTCGGCGTCTCCTCGCTGGCCAGCGCCACCGAGTGCGAGCCGGGACAACGGCCGCGCGACGTCACCTGGCGTGACGAGGCCCCGGTGGGCAAGCTCGACCTGCTCACCACGCTCGACTTCCGGATGACCAACACCGGCCTGCACTCCGACCTGGTCCTGCCCGCCGCCACCTGGTACGAGAAGCACGACATCTCCACCACCGACATGCACCCGTTCGTGCACGCGTTCAGCCCGGCGGTGGAGCCGCCGTCCGATGCGCACACCGACTACGACACGTTCCTGGCGCTCGCCGACAAGGTCAGCGAGCTGGCGGTTACGCACCTCGGTGTGCGTACCGATGTGCTTGCCGCGCCTTTGCAGCACGACACCCCGGACGAGCTGGCCATGCCCAGCGGCCGGGTCCGTGACTGGAAGTTCGGTGAGTGCGCGCCGGTGCCCGGGAGGACGATGCCGAAGCTGGTGTCGATCGAGCGTGACTACACGCAGATCGGCCGCAAGATGCGTACGGTCGGCCCGCTGCTCGACAAGCTCGGCACGACCACCAAGGCGATCACGGTAGACGTGAGCCCCGAGATCTCCTACCTGAAGCACCAGAACGGTGTGATCGACGGCCGGCCCTCTCTCGCCACCGCCGACCGGATGTGTGAGGCGATCCTGGCGCTGTCCGGGACGACGAACGGGCGGGTCGCCCACGCCGGCTTCGTCGAGCTGGAGAAACGCACCGGGCAGTCCTTCGTGGACCTGATCGCGGGCCACGAGAACGACCGGATCACCTTCCCGGACACCCAGGAGCAGCCGCAGCCGGTCTTCACCAGCCCGGAGTGGTCCGGCTCGGAGAAGAACGGCCGCCGCTACTCGCCGTTCACGATCAACGTGGAGCGGCTCAAGCCGTGGCACACCATCACCGGCCGCCAGCACTTCTTCGTCGAGCACGACTGGGTGGCCGAGCTGGGCGAGCAGCTTCCGGCGTTCCGGCCGCCGCTCAACATGGCCCGGCACTTCGGCAAGCCCGGCGACGCCGTGGACGGGGGAGTGACCGTACGGTTCCTGACCCCGCACGCCAAGTGGTCGATCCACTCGATGTACCACGACAACGAGCTGATGCTGGCCCTGTCCCGGGGCGGCCCGGTGATCTGGATGAGCGTGGCGGACGCGGCCAAGATCGGCGTCGCCGACAACGACTGGATCGAGGCGCACAACCGCAACGGCGTGGTGGTCGCCCGTGCCGTGGTCAGCCACCGGATGCCCGAGGGGACGGTCTTCCAGTACCACTCGCCGGAGCGCACGGTGAACGTCCCCAAGGCCGAGAAGTCCGGCAGGCGCGGCGGCTACCACAACTCGATGACCCGGCTGCTGGTCAAGCCCACCCATCTGGCCGGCGGGCACGCCCAGCTCACGTACGCCTTCAACTACTACGGCCCGATCGGCAGCCAGCGCGACGAGATCACCGTGATCCGCCGCCGCAAGCAGGAGGTGGAGTACTGATGCGCATCCGCGCGCAGGTCGCCATGGTGATGAACCTGGACAAGTGCATCGGCTGCCACACCTGCTCGGTCACGTGCAAGCAGACGTGGACCAACCGGGAGGGCACCGAGTACGTCTGGTTCAACAACGTCGAGACGAAGCCGGGCATCGGCTACCCGAAGCACTACGAGGACCAGGAGCGCTGGAAGGGCGGTTGGAAGCTCGACTCCCGCGGCCGCCTCGTGCTGCGGTCCGGTGGCCGGGCCAAACGCCTGAGCCGGATCTTCGCCAACCCGGATCTGCCGACCATCGACGACTATTACGAGCCGGCCACTTTCGACAAGGACATCCTGGTCAACGCTCCCGGTGGCCTGGCCGACACCCCGGTCAAGAAGCCGTACTCCGCGCTGACCGGCGAGCCCACGACGATCGAGTGGGGCGCGAACTGGGAGGACTCCCTCGGCGGCGCCACCGGTCAGGAGGATCCGAACCTGGCCGGGCTGGCCGACAAGGTCAAGTTCGAGTTCGAGAAGACCTTCATGTTCCACCTGCCGCGGATCTGCGAACACTGCCTCAACCCGGCGTGCGTCTCGGCGTGCCCGTCCGGCGCCATGTACAAGCGCGAGGAGGACGGCATCGTCCTGGTCGACCAGGACCGCTGCCGCGGGTGGCGGATGTGCGTCTCGGCCTGCCCGTACAAGAAGGTCTACGTCAACCACGCCACCGGCAAGGCCGAGAAGTGCACGTTCTGCTTCCCGCGCATCGAGGCGGGGCAGCCCACCATCTGCAGCGAGACCTGCGTGGGCCGCCTGCGCTATCTGGGCATTCTCTGGTACGACGAAGACGCCGTCCTCGCCGCCGCATCAGTCCCTGAAGCTGACCTGCTGGATGCGCAGCGGGCCGTCTTCCTCGACCCGTTCGACCCGGCCGTGCAGCAGGCCGCCCGCGACGCCGGCCACCCCGACGAGTGGATCGAGGCGGCCAAGGCCTCCCCGGTCTGGAAGCTGATCAGCGAATACCGGATCGCGCTGCCGCTGCACCCGGAGTACCGGACCCTGCCGATGGTCTGGTACGTCCCGCCGCTGTCGCCGGTGCTCGACGCGGCCGGTGCCGCCGGGCGTGACGACACCGACGCCGACGACATCTTCCACACCATCCAGGACCTGCGGATCCCGGTCGAATACCTGGCGTCGCTCTTCACTGCGGGCGACACCGAGGTGGCCGGCGGGGTGCTGATGAAGCTGGCGGCGATGCGGTCCTACATGCGGGCCCGCACCCTGGACGGGACGGTCGCCCAGGAGATTCTCGACGGCATCGGCATGACAGGTGCGCAGGTCGAGGCGATGTACCGGCTGCTCGCCATCGCCAAGTACGACGAGCGGTATGTCATCCCGGCGGCGCACGCGCGCGACGCCGCAGCCCTCGAAGCCCAGGCCGCGGCCCAGCCGGACTGCTCGCTGAACTGCGAGGGCGGGCCGGGCATGGGAGAGAACTTCCATCTCATCGAGGGCGTCCGGGGCCTGTCCCTCAACCCGATGCGGAGGCGGTCATGAGAGCCCGGCTGTTCCAGCTCGCCTCGCTGCTGCTCACCTACCCGGACGACGAACTGCTCGCCGCCGGCCCGGAACTGCGTGCGGCGGCCGACGGCTTCCCGCAGATCGAGGAGTTCCTGGACTGGCTGCTGGCGACCGCGCCGATCGAGGTGCAGCGGCACTACGTGCAGACGTTCGACCTGCGGCGTCGGTCCGGGCTCTATCTGACCTACTACCTGCACGGCGACACCCGCAAGCGCGGGATGGCGCTGCTCGTGCTCAAGCAGCGCTACCGGGCACACGGGCTCCGGCTGGCCGACGGGGAGCTGCCCGACTTGCTGCCGGTCGTCCTGGAGTTCGCGGCCACCGTAGGAGCGGGCGACGGCGAAGCGCCGCTGCGTCAGCACCGGCAGGGCATCGAACTGCTGCATGCGGCACTGAGTTCGACGCGTAGCCCGTACGCCGCGGTGTTGGATGCGGTCTGTGCCGTGCTGCCGCAACTCACCGATGAAGATCGCGCCGCGCTCGCCGCCCTGGCCTTCGACGGGCCGCCGGTCGAGACCGTCGGCCTCGACGCGGTCGGCCTCGGGCCGGACCTCTCTCCCTACGCCGCCGCCTGCTCCGTTCCGGAGGCCTCCCGATGAACACCCTGCTCTGGGTCGTGATCCCCTACGCCTGCCTCGCCGTGTTCGTGGCCGGGCACATCTGGCGCTGGCGCCACGACCAGTTCGGCTGGACCACCCACACCAGCCAGCTGCTGGAGAACCGGCTGCTGCGGCTCGGCTCGCCGCTGTTCCACCTCGGCGCGTTCGGGGTGATCGCCGGGCACGCCATGGGCCTGCTGGTGCCGGCCTCGTGGACGCACGCCCTGGGCGTCTCCGAACACACCTACCACCTCGTCTCGGTCACCGGTGGCGTCATCACCGGCGTGATGCTGGTCGTCGGGCTGGCGTTGCTGATCGCGCGTCGTTTCGTCAGTGGCCGGATCCGGCGGGTGACCACCCGGATGGACAAGGTCCTGTACCTGGCGCTCACCGCGATGGTCGTCCTCGGCATGAGCGGCACCGTCGTGATCAACCTGTTCGGCGACGGGTACGACTACCGCGAATCGCTCGCCGTCTGGTTCCGGCAGATCTTCTACTTCCAGCCGGACCCGTCCCTGATGACCGGCGCTCCGCTGGTCTTCCAGCTGCACGCGCTGGGCGGGTTCCTGTTCCTGGCGCTGTGGCCGTTCACCCGCCTGGTCCACGTGTGGTCCGCGCCGCTCGCCTACCTGTCGCGGCCGTACGTGGTCTACCGCCGCCGTCGCGGCCCGGCCCCGGAACCGCAGCCCGCTCCCGCTTCCGTTCGGAATGTCGTACCCGGGCTCTAGGGTGTGGCCATGACGACCTTGCCTGACCGTCCGAACACCGCTCTGCTGGTCATCGACGTGCAGAACGGGGTGGTCGCCGGCGCCCCACGCCGCGACGACGTGATCGCCAACATCAACGCGCTGCTCGACAAGGCCCGTGCCGAGGAGGTGCCGGTGATCTGGGTGCAGCATTCCGACGACGGCCTCGTCCAGGGCAGCGACGAGTGGGCATATGTGCCCGAGTTGACCCGCCGCGACGCCGAGCCGCTGGTCCACAAGAACTACGGCGACTCGTTCGAGGCCACCGACCTGGAGTCGCTGCTCGCCGAGCGCGGTGTCGGCCGCCTCGTGGTGACCGGCGCGCAGAGCGACGCCTGCATCCGCAGCACCATCCACGGCGGTTTCGTGCGGGGCTACGACGTGACCCTGGTGTCGGATGCGCACACCACCGAGGACCTCTCGGCGTATGGTGCTCCAGCACCCGAGCAGGTCATCGCCCACACCAACCTGTATTGGCAGTGGCAGAGCGCTCCCGGCCGCACCGCCGGGCTGACCGAAACGGCGAAGGTCGACTTCGCCGGCTGACTACGGTGAGACGATGACCGACGACTACCTGCCCGGCATCTACCAGCAGTTTCTGTCGCGCTTCCCGGAGGTTGCCGAGGCCCAGGGCAACCTGGCCCGCACCATCCGGGAGCGCAACCCGTTCGACTCGCGCACCGACCGCCTTCTCAAGCTGGCCATCGCGATCGGCGCCGAGGCCGAGGGCGCCGTGCGCTCCAACGTCCGCAAGGCGCTGCAGCAGGGCGCCACGCTGGACGAGGTGCGGGCGGTCGCCCTTTCCGCGGTGACCACGTGCGGTTTCCCCGCGGCGGTCGCCGCCCTGGGCTGGATCGAGGAGGTCGCCGAAGCCGGGTGACTTCCCCGGCGTCCCGTACCGGCTTGCCGGGGCCGTTTGCCGGCCGCGACGTAGAGTTGCTGTTCGATGATCACTGGGCCGTCCGGCTCCCCGACGAAGAGGTAGTGACCGCTCGATGACCGCCACCGACAATCTCTGGCTGCGCAAGATCGCCGAGAACCCGGGCCACTCGCGCTGGTACATCGACCGGTTCCGCGAGATGGCAGCCCGCGGCGACGACCTGGCCGGCGAGGCCCGGCTGATCGACGCGATGGTCCCGCGTGGTTCCCGCATCCTCGACGCCGGCTGCGGCACCGGCCGGGTCGGTGGCCACCTCGCCGCCTCCGGCCACGAGGTCACCGGAGTCGACCTGGACCCGGAGCTGATCGCCGAGGCCCAGCAGAACCATCCCGGCCCCCGCTGGCAGGTCGGCGACCTCAGCGAACTCGCCCTCCCCGACCGCTTCGACGCCATCGTCTGCGCCGGCAACGTGATGACCTTCGCCGCCCCCGCCTCCCGCGTCGAAATCCTGAGCCGCTTCGCCACCCATCTCGCCGACGGCGGCCGAGCGGTGATCGGCTTCGGCGCCGACCGCGGCTACGACTTCGACGACTTCCTCACCGACGCCACCAAGGCCGGCCTGACCCCGGACCTGCTGCTCAGCACCTGGGACCTGCGCCCCCGCACCCCGGACGCCGATTTCCTGGTCGCCGTCCTGCGCCGCTCTGCCTGATCCGCCGCGGCGCGGATGGCGCGGCGCCCTTCGCAAGCGGCCCGGATTGCGGCGCGGGCTACGCGGCGCCCTTCGCAAGCGGCGCAGATTGCGGTGCGATTTGCGCGGCCGGCCCGCCGGGCGGCCCGGATTGCGGCGCGGACGGCGGGGCAGCCGTCAGCGCGCTGTCCCGGTTCGGGTCGAGGTGCGGGGACTCCAAGTACATGCCGGGTTGTGCCGTGCGGCCGGCAACCGGTTCAGCGCAACAGCCGGAAGAGGGTCAGCCACTGCTCCGGCCACACCGCGCCGACCGGGACGCGTTCGTCCAGCCGGCACGCGCGGAACGCCCCCGACACCCGGCGTGCTCCGTAGCGCCGGGCGAGGCTGGCGTGCACCGACCCGCCTACCCCGGTGAAGCCGAGTTCGACCAGCCGCCGATACCCGGGCATCCGGTCCGGCGGCACCAGCGGAACCGGCCGCCGGTCCAGCACCAGGATGCCGCCGTCGACGCGGGGGACCGGCCGGAACGCCGCCGCCGGCACCCGCCCGGCCAGCCGCCAGTCGAACTCCGGCCAGGTCAGCACGGTCAGTCGGCTCCAGCGGCCGTAGTCGCCGGTGCGCTTGCGCGCGTACTCCCACTGGGTGAGCAGGGTGGCACGCCGCAGGCCGGGCGCGCGCAGGCACCAGGTGATTACAGCGGACGTCAGCCCGTACGGAATGTTGCCTGCGACGGTGAACGGCCCCGGCGGCGCTTGCGCCGCGAGAAAATCATCGGTGCGCACGGTGAGCGCGCGGTGTTCCGGCAGCATGCCGGCCAGGTCGGGATCGATTTCGTACGCGATGACGCGCCGGCTCCGCCGCACCAACTGAACGGTGAGGCGGCCGCGCCCGGCGCCCACCTCGTAGACGGGAATGTCAGGATCGATGACCGCGGTGTCGGCGATCAGCCGGGCCGCGGCCGGGTCGAAAAGGAAGTTCTGTCCGAAAACGCGGCGGGCACGGTTGTGCTCGCGCCGCAGTGGTTGAGGCGCCATCGGGGCGGGTCCTGTCTGCCGCCGGGCGGCGGCGAAACACGGACAGGCGGCATCGCGGCCCGTCCGATCCGAAAAGGACTCTCGGGCCCTGGCGCAGCGATGGAGAAGTCAGCGGCGAGCCAGGGCGTGACGCCCGGCGCGCAGACGGATGGCATGCAGCGATCCCCGCGCGGGCGTCAGCGCCAGCGCGAGAAGAGCGTGCGTCGTAGGCATGTCGCGAACCCTAGCCGGGCCCGCCGGAGTGGTCATCCGATTTACTCGGAGCCGCGCTCCACGTGGGTCTCCGGGCCCGGGAAGATCAGGCCGGTGTGGCCGTCCTCCCAGCGGACCTCGTAGGGCGGGGAGCCGTCCTCGTGCTGCAGCCGGGTGATCACCCCGACCTTGTTGCCGTCGCCGACGTGTTTGCCTTTCACGACGAGCCGGTCGCCTACCTGAGCGATCATCCCTGCCTCCACGTGTGCCGGTTTGACTGCCGCTTCCGGCAGCATGGCATCTCCCGCACGCCGCGGGCAGAGCCGATCAACCGATTTGTCACGACACGGAGATGCCCGGCCGCGGGGGTGCGGCCGGGCAGTGGGGGAGGGACGGGGGAAGGTCAGATCAGCCAGCGGTTCTTCTGGACCAGCGGGAGCTTCGCCCACCAGCGGCCCAGGCCCCAGGTGTGGCCGG
Organism: Actinoplanes sp. NBC_00393; assembly: GCF_036053395.1. Classification (NCBI taxonomy): domain Bacteria; kingdom Bacillati; phylum Actinomycetota; class Actinomycetes; order Micromonosporales; family Micromonosporaceae; genus Actinoplanes; species Actinoplanes sp. NBC_00393. Next base: position 885,961 of record NZ_CP107942.1, read on the forward strand.
CGTAGGTGAGGGCCACGACCACGCCCGCGATGCCGTAGATGACGTGGTAGTCGACGACCGGGTTGGAGGAGCCGCTGGCCAGGGGCCATTCGGCGACCCACATGAAGGCCATCATCAGGGCGCCGGCGACGGCGGCGATGCGCAGGCCGATGCCGAGGATCAGTGCGAGGCCGATGCCGAGCAGGCCCAGCATGAACAGCCAGTTCGCCCAGCCGGCGCCGGCGATGTCGTGGAAGAAGCCGGCGAACGGGCCGGTCTCCAGCGAGCTGAGGAAACCTTTGGTGGGCGAGCCGCCGTTGATCCAGGCACGCTCCGTGGGGGTCGAGAACCCGAGGCCGAAGGTCTTGTCGAGAAAGGCCCACAGGAAGACGAACCCGGTGGCGATCCGGAGGACGGCCAGCGAACGGGCCGCGGCGTGGGTCAGCATGGCGCCGGGTGCTTCGACGGACTCGAGTTGGGTGATGTTGTGGCGACCGATGGTGGCCATCTGGTCCTCCTAGCGACGTTGTCTTCACCTATGACTATTCGCTGGTGGAGGGCTTCGCACCGGTGCCGGAGGCCATCGGATCGAGGTCCGTGCGGCCTGCCCGGTTCAGGACCAAGGACCTGGCCGGACGACAGTCCTATCGGGACCGGCGTCCCCAGAGCAGATAGGACGGTGGGCCGAACGGCTGCACGAACAGCACCGGCCACCAGGCGGCCTTCGGGCCGCGTACGCCGGACGACGGCCGGCGGATCAGGTCCACCACCGCCACCGTCGTGAGGGCGATCTCGATCGGGGCGACGACAGCGATCGCCACCTTCTGCCCGCGGGACAGGTCCTGCCAGGAACGTACGGTCATCGCATCACGGTAAGGGAACCGGCGGTACGACGGGGGAATTGGCGTCATTTGCCGGGTCGCCGACGGCCCCGGAGGGGGCTGTAACATTTCCGGGATGCGACATGCCGGGGTGAGATCCCTGGCCCCCGGGGTATCGAAGGGCCACCATGTAACCGAGGAGTTGGTCATCATGCTGGTCCTGGTGGTTCTGATCGTGGCGATGATCGCCGCGTGGACGTTTGCCCTCTGGCCGAAGCCCCGCACCGCGCGGGACTCACCGGCCCCGGAAGCCGTGCCGCCGACGACGGAAACCACCGCGCCGGCCGCAACAATGGAAACAACCCCGGTCCGTCGCCTGCCGCGCGCCGAGAGCACCGAGGGTCTGCTGGTGGCCCAGTTGATCCAGGGTGACCTGACCCAGCATCAGTACCAGAAGGCGATGGCCTGTCTGGCCGAACGGGACCGGACCCGGCACCCTTTGTCCCTCCCCGAAGAGGCGTGATCGCACCCGATGGCGGAGATCGTGCTCGTCCGGCACGGGCAGACCGAGTGGAGCGCCAACGGGCGGCACACCTCGTACACCGAATTGCCGTTGACCTCGGAGGGCGAACGCCAAGCCCGGGTGGTCGGTGAGCAACTCGCCGGGCGTACCTTCGCTGCTGTTCTCTCCAGCCCGCGTAAGCGGGCCCGGCACACCGCGGACCTGGCCGGGCTCACCGTGACCGAGGTGACCGAGGACCTCGCCGAGTGGAACTACGGCGAGTACGAAGGAATCACCACGAAACAGATCCGCGCCACCCGGCCGGACTGGTCGTTGTGGACCGACGGCTGCCCGGGCGGTGAGTCCCCGGAGCAGGCCGGCGCCCGGCTGGATCGGGTGCTCGCCCGGGCCCGCGAGCTGACCGCCGATGGCGACGTGGCGCTGGTGGCGCACGGGCACTGCCTGCGGGTCGCCGGGGCGCGCTGGGTCGGATTGCCGCCGAGCGCCGGCGGACTGCTCAAACTGGATACCGCGACCCTTTCCGTGCTCGGCTTCGAACACGAGGTGGATCCGGTCCTGATCACCTGGAACGCGCCGCTGCCCGGGTAAGGTGCTCGCATGTCACGGGTGACCAGTGCGGACGTCGCCCGCACCGCCGGGGTTTCCCGGGCCACCGTCAGCTATGTCCTGAACGACACGCCCGGTCAGAGCATCTCGCCCGCCACGCGCAGCCGTGTCCTCGCCGCCGCGGCCGGCCTCGGTTACGCCCCTTCGGCCGCCGCGCGAGCCCTGCGTACCGGGCGTTCCGACGTGGTCCTTTGCCTGCTGCCCGACTGGCCGATCGGCGACGAGGTCGGTGACCTGCTCGGCCGGCTCTCCACCGAACTGGCCCGGGCCGGGCTGACCTTCGTGGTGCATCCGGGCAGCCCCGCGGACCGGCCGGCCGGCGAGATCTGGAAGGCGATCACCCCGGCCGCAGTGATCGTGTTCGCCGGGTTCTCCGACGGGGAGCTCGACGCGATGCGGGCCGCCGGTGTCGCCCCGGTGGTCGCCCTGCTCGGCCGGGCCAGCAGCGACGGGCGCGAGCTGGAGATGCCGCAACGGCTGGCCGGGCGGCGCCAGGCCGAGCATCTGCGGGCCACCGGCCATCGGCGGCTCGGTTACGCGTTCCCCGACGACGACCGGTTGCGGATCTTCGCCGAGCCGCGCCTCGCCGGGGTGCAGGCTTGTGCCGGCGGCGACCCGCAGGTCGAGATCGTCCCGCTGGATCCGGAACGTGCGGCGGAGGCAGTACGCCGGTGGCGGGCGGGCGGGGTGACCGGCGTGTGTGCCTACAACGACGAGGTGGCCCTCGCGGTCCTGGCCGGGGCGCGCCGCCTCGGGCTCTCGGCGCCGGGCGACCTCGCCGTGATCGGGGTGGACGACATCACGGCGGCGCGTCTGGCCGTACCACCCTTGACCACGGTGACCACCGACCAGCGCAGGCTGGCCGCCCACCTCGCCGCCATCGTGCTGGCCGCGGTCAGCGGCCGCCCGGCCCCGCCGCCGCCGGGCGATGACCTGATCTCCATCGTCATTCGTGAATCCGCCTGATCCGGGCAAGAGCTGACAAGAAACGCACAGCTTCGGCACATGGTGACGCACAGCCGCGAGGCGAATCGTGGAGATCACACGAGGGACCCAGCGAGGGGATGACACCATGCTCACCCAGATCGATCGCGACGTGGCGCCGGAGCCGGCGCCTGACCCGGTGGTGGCCGTGCTCGGGCAGCCGAGCCGGGTGGCGAGCCTGCCGCAGTACCTTCCGCACGGCTGGACCATGCGCCTGATCCCCACCCTGGAGGCGGCGCGCCCCGGCGAGCTGATCGTCCTCAGCGGAGCGACCGTTGCCGCTGTCCACCAGGCCCGCGAGGTGCTGTCCGCCGACACCCGGGTGATCGCGCTGATCGACGACTGGGCGCCGGGCGAGCTGGTCGCCGGCGTGCTCAGCGCGGGCGCCGACGTCTGCGTCCGCGGCGGCCATCCGGCGATTCTCGCCGGCCACCTCGTCGCCTGCCGGCGCCGCCAGCTCACCGAACGCTGGGCACATATCGGCCTTGCATCCTGATTTGTACGGGCATCGGGTCCCGCCGAAATCGACGCCGTCCCGCCGAGCCGCGCGATCAGGCAGCGGGTCCGGGCCGCAGCGCGGGCGCCGGGCATAAGCAGCGGGTCACCGTTCTCCGAGCAGCCGCGCCCTCCCGTGCGGACCACTCGCCGCTCGCCGCTCGCCGTTCGCCGCTCGCCGGTCGCCGAGCAGCCGGAGCCGGAGCTGGTCAGCGTGAGTTGAGCAGCCGGGCCATCTCCGTGCGGGACCGGACGCCGAGCCGGGCGAAGACGTTGCGCAGGTGATGGTCCACTGTGCGCGGGCTCAGATGCATCTCCTGGGCGACCTCACGGTTCGTGGCGCCGCCGGCCACCAGGGCGGCGATCCTTTCCTGCTGCGCGGTCAGCGGTGGCCCGCTGGGCACCTGCACCGGCTGTTCGATCCGCTCACCCGCGGCCCGCAGCTCGCGGACGCTCTGCTCGGCCCACGGGTCCGCGTCCAGCAGCCGGAACGTCTCGGCAGCCCGCCGCAGGTGGGTGCGCGCCTCGACGTGCCGGCGACGGCGGCGCAGCAACCGGCCGTAGAGCAACTCGGTGTGCGCCCGCGGGAATCCGGCCTCGCCGATGTGCCCGAGCGCCTGCCCGAAATGCGCCTCCGCGGCCTCGGCGTCGGTAGCCCGCAACGCCCGGCAGCGGTCGCGCAGGGCCAGCCAGGCCGGCTGCCCGGTCCGCCCGGTCCACCGGTCGAATCCGGTGGCCACCGCTTCCAGCCCGAGCGACGCACCCGGGTGCCCGCCCGGCGTCCGGGCGTCGGCCTGCGCGGCCGCTTCTAGCAGGTGCGGCACCACGGCGACCTGGAGGAGCGCGGAACCGTACCCGGGTGGCGCGGTCAGCACCGACACCAGACGCTCGGTGGCCGTGGTGAACCGGCCCTCCACCAGGTCGAGCAGTGCCAGCGCCCAGCCGCTGTGCGCCCGCGCCGGCCCGCCGCCGGCAGCCTCGATCCGGGTCAATGCCGTCTCCCGGTCGCCGACCAGCGCGGCCAGCACCCCGAGCAGCGCCAGATGCACGCCCGCCAGCACCGGCTGCCCGGTGCCGCGGGCCACCGCCGCGCCGTCCAGAGCCGCGGTGTTCGCGGCCGTGTAGTCCCCGGAAGCCATGCCGGCCACGACAGCGAGTTCCAGCGCGCGCGGCACCAGCACGGTCGCCCCGGACTCGCGGGCCAGAACCGTTGCCCGCCCGGCCAGCGCGGCCGCCCGGCGGGAATCGCCGACCAGGATCCCGGCGGTCGCGGCCCGGATCAGCGGCCCCGGCTCGGTGACCCGGTCGGCCACGTCGAGCGCCCGCCGGAACCGCGCGAACGCGGCCGGTTCGTCACCGTCGGCGATCCCGGCCAGCCCGGCGACGTGGTGGAAGGCGAGGGTCACGGCCGGTGGCTCGTCGCCGCGCTGTCGTGCCACGATCCGGCGGGCCAGTCCCGCGTAACGGCCCTGCTCGCCGGGTTCGGCGGCGGCCTCCCCGGCCAGGGCGAGCGCGTCCAGAGCGGCGGCGGTGTCGGTGGCGGCCAGGTCGGTGGCCACGTCGAGCAGCAGCTCGCGGCTGCCGGGACGGCCCTCCGGCAGCCGCATCTCGGCGGTCAGGCCGCGGGCGCGCACCCGGGCCGGTCCGGCCGCCGACGGAATCCGCCGCACCAGGAGCCCGGCATCGTACGGCCGCCCGGCCAGCCACGCCGACCGCGCCGCGTCGAGCAGCGCCGTGCCCTGGTCGCCGGGTTCCGCGCAGAGTCCGGCAGCCCACCGGTGCGCCTCCGCGGCAACTGCCGGGTCGGCCGTGCGTGCGATCCGGGTCAGCTGCCCGGCCAGCGCCGGGTCCGGCCCGGCGGTCGCCGCCGCACGATGCAGCAGCTCCGGTAGCCGGGCCCCGCGTTCCCCGGCAACCCCGGCCAGCGCGGCGTGCGCAGCCCGGCGCGAGGCCGCAGGCATTTCCGCGTACGCACACGCCGCCAACAACGGCGACGCAAAGCGCACCCCGTCCGCGCCGATGCTGACCAGCCCGGCCCGCTCCGCCGGCTCGAACCCGCGCAGACCCTCCGAGGCGTCGGTGTCGACTCGTCCGGCCTGCTCGGCCGATGCGAACCCGCAAAGACCGCCCGAGGCGTCGGTGTCGACTCGCCCGGCCTGCTCGGCCGATGCGAACCCGCAAAGACCGCCCGAGGCGTCGGTGCCGGCTCGCCCGGCCTGCTCGGCCGTTGCGAGCCCGCACTGGTCGTCGCGGGCGGCTGCGGCGAGCAGGTCGGCCAGCGGGGAGTGCGGTGGGGCGGCGGCCAGCAGGAGCAACTGCCGGGTGCCGGCAGGCAGGGCGTCCAGCTCGGCGCGGTAGCGGCGGCGCAGCGTGCTGCCCGGCGGCAGGGTTTCCGGTGGTGGGGCGAAGCCGCGCCGCTGCTCCGGCGTGAGGGCGTCGGTGAGGTCGATGAGGGCCGCCGGGTTGCCGCCGGACAGTTCGGCGACCGCCGCGGCGACCTCTTCGGCGAGGTCCGGGGCGCGGTGGGCGAGCAGTTCCCGGGCCGCGCCGGCCGTCAGCGGGCCCAGGCGGCGCACCGGCAGGCCGGCGGTCTCCGTACCGGTCGCCGCGGTGGCCAGGATCGCGAGCCGTTCGCCGCCGGACCGCCGGGCCGCGAAGGTGACGGCCTGCCAGCTCGGCAGGTCCAGCAGATGCGCGTCGTCCAGCAGGCACAACACCGGGGCGCGCCGGGCCGCCAGGGTCAGCATCCCGAGGGTGGCGAGGCCCACGGTGAGCCGGTCCGTCTCCTGCCCGGACCAGCCACGCGACAGCGCGGCACGCTGCGCGGACTCCAGCTCGGCGAGCCCGTCCCGCACGGGGGTGAGCAGGCGGTGCAATCCGGCGTACGGGACCGCGCGCTCCTCCACACACCCCGAGGCGGTGAGCACGGTCCACCCCCGGGCAGCGGCCGCCGCGGCGTGGAGCAGGGCGGTTCGTCCTTCGCCGGGCGCCGCCGCGAGGACGAGTGCGCCGCTGCGCCCGGCCGCCGCCGAAGCGGTGAGCCGGCTGATCGCTCCCAGGTCCGCGTCGCGCCCGAACAGGCCGGGAGCCTTCGCCGGGCCGAGGTTCAGCCCGGCCGCCCCGGCGCCCGGTCCAGCCGTGCCGGCCGAGTTTGCCGTCGGGGAAAGTTTCTGCACTGACGGTGCATCAAACATGCGGCGAGTGTTCCGCGCCGAGCCGCCCGAAGGAAGACCCTGGCACCGGATTTCAGTGGATGAAATTTCCGGGATGTTGCCGGGCTATGACACGACGCCGGTGATTTCGCCGATGCGGCACCCGCCGCGACCCGCTGAAACTGACGCTCGTCGATCCAATCCCCGGTAAAGGAGATTCGACGTGCAACTGTCATCCGTCCCCACCCGGGCTCGCCGGTTCCTCGTCACGGCGGCCACCGCTCTCGCCCTCGTCGCCGTTCCCGGCGCCACCGCCGCACAGGCCGCCGACAACCCGTACGAGCGGGGCCCGGCGCCCACCCGGGCCGCCCTCGAGGCGTCCCGCGGCCCGTACAGCGTCTCCACCACGTCCGTCTCCCGCCTCGCGGCCACCGGATTCGGCGGCGGCGAGATCTACTACCCGAGCACCACCAGCGACGGTACGTTCGGCGCGATCGCGATCTCGCCGGGCTTCACCGCGTACTGGTCGAGCATCTCCTGGCTCGGGCCGCGCCTGGCCTCGCACGGCTTCGTGGTCATCGGCATCGAGACCAACACCACGGCCGACCAGCCGGCTTCGCGTGGACAGCAGTTGCTCGCCGCGCTGGACTACCTGACCCAGCGCAGCTCGGTGCGCACCCGGATCGACTCGTCCCGGCTGGCGGTGGCCGGCCACTCGATGGGCGGCGGCGGCAGCCTGGAGGCGGCCAGTGACCGGCCGTCCCTGCAGGCCGCGGTCCCGCTGGCGCCGTGGAACCTGGACAAGTCGTGGAGCGAGCTCCGCGTGCCGACCCTGATCATCGGTGGCGAGAGCGACTCCATCGCCTCGGTGAGCAGCCACTCGATCCCGTTCTACAACAGCATCCCGTCGTCGGCGGAGAAGTCGTACCTGGAGCTCAACAACGCCAGCCACTTCTTCCCGCAGACCACCAACACGCCGACCGCGGTGCAGATGGTCTCCTGGCTGAAGCGGTTCGTCGACAACGACACCCGCTACGACCAGTTCATCTGCCCGGGCCCGAGCACCGGCCTGTCCATCTCGGACTACCGGAGCACCTGCCCGCTGAGCTGATCATCGATGCAGCCCTGAGCGCCAGCCGGTCTGTCCGGCCGGCGCTCAGGGTCGTTGAAACCCCGCCGGAACAGCCCTGAGGACCAGCCGATGGGTTGGGGTGAGCGGGACCGCCTGGTGTTTCCCGGCGGTCGCGCTGGGGCCCGGCTCCGCGCCTGGATCGCGCGGTAGCGGGGTACTCCTTCGAAAACTCGTACCGAAAAAATGGCCGTGCCGGCGCAGCGAACGACGGGGGGACGTGCTGCGCCGGCACGGAGTTTCTAGGAAGCGGCGGAAGCCGCGGCGGTGGGCTTGAGCACCGCGCAGGTCTCCACGGCCTTCTGCACCGTCGCGTCGGTGGTGTCCAGATCGGCGGTGCCGGTGACGCCGTTCTCCTTGAGGCAGTTGGTGTAGGCGGCGTTCGCGCCGTTGTCGCGGTTGCCGCGGCCGGCGCCCATGCTGGGTCGCACCGAGGCACAGGCCGACTGGGCCTTCTCCCAGGTGGCGTCGTCCACGCCTTCCGGCTTGCTGAAACCGCCGCCGCCGGGGAAGCCGCCGCCACCGCGCGGGCCGGCGCTGCCGTCGGGGCGTGGCTGACCGGACGGCATGGCGCGGGGCTGGCTGCCGTCCGGACCACCCTCCGGTGCACCGGACGGGCGGACGCCGCCGGGGCCACCGCCGGGGCCGCCGGACGGCATCGTGATGGTCACGCCGTTCTCGTTGAGGCAGCTGAGGTACGCGGCGAACGCGTTGTTCCCACCGCCACCGTTCTGGGCGGACGAGGTGTTCGCCGTGCTCTCGGAGTCCGAGCCGCCGCAGGCCGCCGTGAACAGCATCGCCACGGAGGCCGCCAGCAGGGCGGCGGCGCGGCGGTGCGCCTTCGAACTGACAACCGGCACGTTGGGTCTCCTTCGTCGGGGGTGGGACGAGGGACAGGAAAGCGGCGCCACCTGTGCGGAAGATCGGACGACCCTAGGAGTTTCGTAAGAGCCGCGGCTCCTAGCGAACTCCCAGGTGGGACCTAGCCCGCGGCGAGGACGGCTGCGCAGACTCCTCGCCCATGGGTGTTGCAATGGCCGGTCGCCGGCGTTTGATCTGGTCCGGCGTGGCGGTCGTCGTGCTCGCGTTGCTCGCCTTCGGCGTGGTGCGGGCGCTGACGGCCGGCGCCACGCAGAAGGACACGAAAGCGGCCGGGACCGCCACCGTCGACAAGGGGACGGTGACCACCGAGGTCGCCACCACCGGCACGTTGCAGGCGGCGCAGACGCGCAGTCTGTCGTTCGCGGTCTCCGGCACGGTGGAGGCGGTGAAGGTGCGGGCGGGCACCACGGTGGCGGCGGGCGACGTGCTCGCCACGGTGGACGACGCGGACGCGGCCGAGGCGGTGGACGACGCTGCTGAAGCGCTTGCCGAAGCTGAGGATGCGCTGGACGAGGCGGAGGAGACTACGACGACGTCGTCGTCGTGTGCCGGGGTGAATGTGGCGGCAGCCTTCACCACCTCGCCCTCCGCGTCGCCGTCGCCGTCGCCGTCGCCGTCGCCGTCGGCGTCTTCCTCTCCCACGCCCGTAGCGTCCCGGACCGCAACGGCCGCGCCGACGAAGACGACAGCTCCGTCGAGGCCCAGCTCGCGTGCGCCGAGCTCGACATCGACCTGCCCGGCCGGCGGCGGCACCCGGAGCGGCGGGGACGCCATCCTCAGCGCCGAACAGCGGGTGAACCAGGCACGGCTGACGCTGGAGAAGGCGGAGGAGGCCCTCGCCGGCACCACCATCACCGCGCCGATCGCCGGGAAGATCCTCACGGTCGGTGGCAAGGTCGGCAGCCAGGTCAGCTCCGGGTCGGCGTTCATCACCCTGGCCGATGTGTACGACATGCAGATCAGCGCCGACTTCCCGGAGGCCGACGCCGACCACCTCGCGGTCGGCCTGGCCGCGGTCGTGACCCTGGCCGACCGGGCGGGCGAGACGTTCGGCGCCACCGTCGTGCAGGTCGACCCGGTCGGCACCAGCGACGGCACGCTGACCCGGTTCGGCGTGGTGCTCTCCTTCGACGAAGCGCCCGGCGAGCTGCTGGTCGGCCAGAGCGCGGCGGTCCGGGTGACCACGGGCAGCAAGGACGACGTGGTACGCGTACCGAGCACCGCCGTCCACGACGTCTCCGGCGAGACCGCCACGGTGCTCAAGGACGGCGCCGCCACCGAGGTGAAGATCGGCCTCCGCGGCGACCAGTACACCGAGATCACGTCCGGCCTGACTGAGGGGGATCTGGTGGCTCGCTCATAGGTTCTTCAAAGGCTGGCTTGGTAAGTCTGTGCGGTGCACTCCGAAAACCGTGGTTCCGTAGTCGTCAGTGACCCCGCGGCGCCTCCCGCCCGCGTCCTCGTCGTCGACGACGAGCCGAACATCTCCGCGCTGCTCAGCGCGACGCTTCGGCTGGTCGCCTTCGACGTCCGGGTCGCCGAGTCCGGGCACGCGGCCCTGGTGGCGCTGCAGGACTTCGAGCCGGACCTGATCGTCCTGGACGTGATGATGCCCGGCATGGACGGTTTCGAGGTGGCCCGGCGGCTGCGCGCCGCCGGGCACCGGGTACCGATCCTGTTCCTCACCGCCCGCGACGCGGTCGAGGACCGGATCCACGGGCTGTCAGCCGGCGCCGACGACTACGTGACCAAGCCGTTCAGCCTTGAGGAGGTCGTGCTACGGATCCGCGCGATCCTGCGGCGCAGCCAGCCGGACGAACCGCAACCGGAGACCGGCGTGCTGCGCTACGCAGACCTGGAGCTGGACGAGAACGCGCACGAGGTGCGGCGGGCCGGCCGGTTGATCGAGTTGTCCCCGACGGAGTTCAACCTGCTCCGCTACCTGATGATCAATGCCGGCCGGGTGGTCAGCAAGGCGCAGATCCTGGACCGGGTGTGGAAGTACGACTTCGGCGGCGACGGACGGATCGTCGAGTCCTACGTCTACTACCTGCGCCGCAAGATCGACCGGACCGATCCGCCGCTGATCCACACCGTGCGTGGCGTCGGCTACGCCCTCAGGTTGCCCCGCGGCGGCGAGGAATGATCCTTCGCTGGCGACATTGGACGCTGCGCTCGCGGCTCGTCCTGGTCGTCGGCGCCCTCTCCGCGGTCGCCCTGATCGTGGCGAACGTGGCCGGCCTCGTCCTCATCCGCGGTTACCTGCTGGATCGGGTCGACGAACAGTTGAAACCGATCAGCCGGATGATGGCCGACCCGAATCCTCCGCGCAGCGGCTTCCTGCCCCGCGCCCCGCGCCTCCGGATCGGCCCGGACCAGGTCATGTACCTCTACCTGCCGGACGGCACCCTCGATCCCGAGGTCAGCTCCATGGCCGATGCGACCAGGCCGGCGGCCCTGCCGATGGACGAGGTGCGGCAGCGCGTCGCCGCCGGGAAACCGTTCACCGTCTCCACGGCCGAGGGCGCCGACTGGCGGATGATCGCCGTTCCCTTCGGCCTGACCGGCGGATACGTCCTGACCGGCTCCTCGCTGCAGGAGGTCGAGCAGACCACCGAACGGCTGCTGCTGATCGACGCCGCCGTGATGGTGCTGATCCTCGGCCTGCTCGGGCTGGGCGCCGCGTTCGTGGTCCGGCTCGGGTTGCGCCCGCTCACCGAGATGGAACGGGTGGCCGCCGACATCTCGGCCGGCAACCTGTCCGGCCGGGTGCCCGACCCGGACCCGCACACCGAACCGGGGCGGCTCGGGCGGGCCCTGAACGCCATGCTGTCCCGGATCGAGAACGAGGTCGATGCGCGTACCGCCTCGGAGCAGCGGTTGCGGCAGTTCGTCGCGGACGCCTCGCACGAGTTGCGTACGCCGCTCACCTCGATCCGCGGTTTCGCCGAGCTGTACCGCCGCGGCGGGACGCCACCCGGCCCGGTCCTGGACGAGACGATGGCCCGGATCGAGGGCGAGGCCGGCCGGATGGGTGTGCTGGTCGAGGACCTGCTCATGCTCGCCCGCCTGGACCGGCAGCGCACCCTGGACCTGCGCCCGGTGGACCTGCTCGAGATCGTCCTCGACTCGGTCCGGGACGCGCACGCCCGCGCGCCGGACCGGACGATCCGGCTCGCCGACGACTTCGAGCCGGTGACCGTGCTCGGCGACGATCACGGACTGCGGCAGGTCGCCACGAACCTGCTGGCGAACGCGCAGAACCACACCCCACCGGGGACCACTGTGACGGTACGCGTGGGCCACACGCGGGACGCGCCGTCTTTGGCGATCCTGGAGGTCAGCGACAACGGGCCCGGGGTGCCGGCCGAACACGCGCCCCGGATCTTCGAGCGGCTGTACCGCGCGGACTCCAGCCGTACCCGGGTCAAAGGCGGCGGATCCGGGCTGGGCCTGGCGATCGTGGCGGCCATCGTGCAGGGCCACGGCGGCCGGGTGGAGCTGCACGACACACCCGGTGGCGGCGCGACGTTCCGGGTCCTGATCCCGGCCGTCCGGGAGACTTCCTAGCCGACTCCCAGGTTCCGCCGAAGATCCTCATAGCCCGCGCCCGCAGAGTGGCCGGCATGAAGTTGCTCAGCTTCCCCGCGGCGGAACACCGATGAAAAATCGCAGATGGAGCCGCCACCCGTCCCTGGTGGTGAACGCCGTGATCGGCGTGGCGCTCGTCGCCGGGGCCTTCACGGTGTACGAGACGTTCTCCGGTTCCGATGACGGGACGGCCGCCGTGGCCTCCGAACGTACGGTCCCGGTCCAGCAGGGCACGGTCACCAAGACCGCCACCGCGGACGGGACGCTGGAGAGCGCGAGCACCGCGACCGCCGGCTTCGAGACCAGCGGCACGGTCACCGAGGTGCGGGTCAAGGTCGGCGACAAGGTCAAGAAGGGCCAGATCCTCGCCAAGATCGACCCGGCCGCCGCGAACCGGGACCTGGACGCGGCCGAGGCCGACCTGGACGCCGCGCAGGACGCGCTGGACCGGGCCTCGGACACCTCGGACACTTCGGACGCGCAGAACCAGGTGGACGCGGCCGAGCTGAAGGTGGACGAGGCGGAGGCCGCGGTGGAGGGCACGGTCCTCAAGGCGCCGACGGCCGGCACGGTGACCGCCGTGAACGGAACGATCGGCAGCTCGTCAGGCTCCTCCGGCGGTTCGTCTCAGGGGGCTCAGACGGAGAGCAGCAGCAGTGGCAGCAGCGGCTTCGTGGAGATCGCCGACCTGACGAAGATGCAGGTCGCCGCGGCCTTCGCCGAGGCGGACGCGACCAGCCTCAAGGAGAACCAGGTCGCCACCGTCACCTGGAACGCGCTCAGCGGCGTCGAACAGAGCGCCAAGGTCGCCGCGATCGACCCGTCGGCGACCACCACCAACAGCGTCGTCACCTACGGCGTGACGCTCACCCTGGACGAGGTGCCCACCGGCGCCAAGGTCGGCCAGACCGTCTCGGTCGCGGTCACCACCGGCTCGGTGCAGAACGCCGTCCTGGTGAACGCGGCCGCCCTCACCACGGTCGGCAACCGGCACACCGTCACGGTGGTCGCCAACGGTGTCCAGGAGACCCGCTCGGTGGAGATCGGCCTGGAGGGCGACACGGCCACCCAGATCACCTCCGGGCTGACCGCGGGGGAGCAGGTCGTCGTGAAGACCACCACCTCGACCGGCACATCGCAGCAGGGTGGCGGCGGCTTCCCGGGCGGAGGCGGCTTCACCGGCGGCGGCGGAATGCCCGGCGGGGGCGGCATGCCCGGTGGCGGCGGGGCCGGCCGGTGAGCCGGCCGGTCCTGCAGGTCACCGACCTGAAGAAGATCTACGGTACGGGTGAGGCCACCGTGCACGCGCTGCGCGGAGTCTCGCTGACCGTCGAACGCGGCGACTACGTGGCGATCATGGGGTCGTCGGGTTCGGGCAAGTCGACCCTGATGAACATTCTCGGGGCGCTCGACATCCCCAGCTCGGGCACGTACCGGCTGGACGGGGTGGACGTCAGCCGGCTCTCCGACGCGCAGCTCGCCCTGGCCCGGAACCGGCTCATCGGCTTCATCTTCCAGGCGTTCAACCTGATCCCGCGGACCAGCGCCCTGGCGAACGTCGAGCTGCCTCTGGCGTACGCCGGGGTGAAACCGAAGGAGCGCCGCCGGCGCGCCCTGGAAGCCCTGGACGTGGTCGGCCTCGCGGACCGGGCCGGCCACGAGCCCAACCAGCTCTCCGGCGGTCAGCAGCAGCGGGTCGCGGTGGCCCGGGCGCTGGTCACCGAGCCGGCGCTGCTGCTCGCCGACGAGCCGACCGGCAACCTGGACTCCAAGTCCACCGAAGACGTGCTGCAGGTCTTCGAGGACCTGAGCGCGGCCGGCCGGACCATCGTGATCATCACGCACGAGGACGAGGTGGGCGCCCGGGCCAAGCGCCTGATCCGCCTGGTCGACGGGACGATCGTGCACGACGAGCGCCAGTACGCGGTGGGGCGGCACTACGCATGAGTCTCTTCGAGGTCATCCGGTTCTCGTTGCGCGGGCTCTCCGCCAACAAACTGCGTTCCGCGCTGACCATGCTTGGCATCCTGATCGGTGTCGCCGCGGTGATCCTGCTGGTCGCGGTCGGCAACGGCTCGGCCAAGGCGGTCAGCGACCGGATCGAGGCGCTCGGCACCAACACGATCACCGTGATGAGCACCAGCCGGGGCGGCGCCGGCCTCACCACGGGCAACGCCGAGGCGCTCGCCGACCCGGTGCTCGCGCCCGACGTCAAGTCGATCTCGCCGGTGGTCAGCGCCTCCGCCACCGTCACCTACGAAGGCGCCGAGCACGAGGTGAGCACGTTCGTCGGCACCACCCCGGCCTGGTTCACCGCCTCCAGCACCCCGGTCGGCCAGGGCGCGGCCTTCACCGACGACGACGTGGACCAGGGCCGGCGGGTCGTGGTGATCGGGCAGACCGTCGCCGAGGAGCTCTTCCCCGGCGTCGACCCGATCGACAAGCAGGTCACCGTCGGCGGCGCGCTGTTCACCATCGTCGGGGTGCTCGACGAGAAGAGCTCCACCGGCTTCCAGGACGCCAACGACACCGCGATCGCCCCGCTCACCGCGGTCCAGCAGGTGCTCACCGGGTACGGCGCGCTGACCTCGATCATCGTGGAGGCCGCCGACCCGGACAAGGTCGACGCCGTGCAGGGCCAGGTCTCCACGATCCTGAACCAGCAGCTCGACGTGTCGTCGTCCAGCACGAGCACGCCGTACCGGATCCAGAACGCGTCGTCCCTGCTGGAGACACAGACCGAGACCGCCGACACGTTCACCACGCTGCTCGGCGCGGTCGCCGCGATCAGCCTGCTGGTCGGCGGCATCGGCATCACCAACATCATGCTGGTCACGGTCACCGAACGGACCCGCGAGATCGGCATCCGCAAAGCCCTGGGCGCGCCCCGCCGGGTGATCCTGACCCAGTTCCTGATCGAGGCCACGCTGCTCAGCGTCATCGGCGGCGGCCTCGGGGTGGCGGCCGCGCTGATCGGCAGCCGGTTCGAGATCGTCGGCGTGCAGCCGGTGATCGTGCCCAGCTCGATCGGGCTCGCCCTGGGCGTCTCCATCGCCATCGGGCTGTTCTTCGGCGGGCTGCCCGCCGCCCGTGCCGCCCGGTTGCGGCCCATCGACGCGCTGCGCTACGAGTGAGGAAGCTCTGTGACCACGATGAACGACGAGACCGCGGTGCTGTCCCCGGTGCCCGCCGACGATCTCTCCGCTGAACTGGCCGCGTCGGCTCCCCGGCGCTGGTGGAACAAGGGCACCGTCGGGCTGGGCGTGGCGGCCCTGCTGATGGGTGGCTTCCTCGGTGGGGTGCAGGCGCAGAAGCAGTGGGGTACGGCTGAGACCAGCGCCGCCAGCGGCTTCCCGGGCGGCGGGATGCGGGGGAGCGGCGGGTTCCCGGGCGGGCTCAGCGCCAGTGGCGCCCCGGGCCTCGGCCAGGCCAACGCCAACGCCAACGCCGGCGCCAACGCCGGCGCCGGCCAGGATGCGGCGACCACGGCGGCGGCCGGCACCACCGGCAAGGTCAAGCTGGTCAACGGCAAGACCATCTACGTGGAGACCGAGGACGGCACCGTCGTGACGGTCAAGACCGACGGCGGCACCACCGTCTCCACTGCCAAGAAGGGCAAGCTGAGCGACGTGAAGGCCGGCGATGCGATCACCGTCCAGGGCTCGACCGGCGACGACGGCACGGTGACCGCCACCTCGGTGACCAGCACCAAGTGAGGCCGACGTCACCGGCCCCCGGTGACCAGCAACTTCGCCACTCAGAGTGACCGGCGCCACCGCCAGACGGTGGTGCCGGTCACTTTCGTACCAAGAGTTTTACCTGGTCGATTTGGGGATGATGCACGAACGGTGGATTGTTGTACCTGGAAGCGACGAGGCTTTCTCCGTCACTATCCGTCGAGGAGTTACCGTGCAGTTCATCCGCAACGCCCGTACCGCCCTGGCCGACCGCCGGACCGCCCGCCGCGCACACCGGCAGCTGAGCGAGGAGCTCGCGGCGTTCCGCACCGCGGCGGAGCGCACCGAGCTCGACCTGATGCTCGGCCGCCACACCGCCGAGGAAACCCGCGAGATCCAGCAGATCCTGAGCCGGCAGGACGCCGAGCGCCGCTACCGCGACACCCTCCAGGTAACCGGCTACCACGGCTGACCGCATTTCCAGGCGCCGACCGCGCCCTCAGGCGCCGACCGCGCCCCCACGCGCTGACCGCGCTCCGGGTGTCGGCCGCCGCATTCCCGGGTGCCGGCTGCCACTGCTGACCGGACAGCGAACTGCCCCCGGCGTTCACATGAGCGCCGGGGGCAGTTTCGTCGGACGGGGGTCAGTGGTCGGACTGCTGCTGCTTCTCCCTACTCGGCCGCAGGCTGCCGGCGTGCGCCTTGAGCGACGGATCCTTGCCCGACTTGATCAGGCTGGCCACCGTGGTGATCACCAGGATGCCGATGATCACGCCGAGCGACACCGGGGTGCTGACCTCGGGCACCGACTCGCTGATGTCCTTGTGGGCCCAGTGCAGCACCAGCTTCACACCGATGAACGCCAGGATGATCGACAAGCCGGTGGACAGGTAGACCAGCCGGTCCAGCAGACCCTTCACCAGGAAGAACAGCGCCCGTAGGCCGAGCAGCGCGAAGGCGTTGGCGACGAAGACGATGTACGCCTCCTCGGTCACGCCGAACACCGCCGGGATCGAGTCGAGCGCGAACAGCAGGTCGGTACCGCCGATCGCCAGCAACACCAGGAACAACGGCGTGAACATCTTCTTGCCGTCGACCCGGGTGATCATCTTGCCCTCGACGTAGTCGTCGGTCACCGGCAGGAACCGCCGCCCAGCCTTGACCAGGGCGTTCTCCCCGACGTCCGGATCCTCGTCCCGGTGCCGGAACAGCTGCACCGCCGTATAGAGCAGGATCAGGCCGAACACCAGGAACATGAACGAGAACAGGTTCAGCAGCGCGGCACCGAGCGCGATGAAGATGACCCGCAGGATCAGCGCGATGATGATGCCGAAGGTCAGCACCTCCTGCTGATACCGCTCCGGCACCGCGAACGTGCTCATGATGATCACGAACACGAAGAGGTTGTCGACCGACAAACTCTTCTCGACGATGTAGCCGGCGAAATACTCGGTGCCGTATTCCCAGCCGGAGATGCTCGCGAAGACTATGCCGAACGCGATCGCGACGGCGATGTAGAAGATTGACCAGGCGGCGGCTTCGCGGAAGCCGACGACATGTGGACGGAGCACCCCGAGAGTCAAATCGAGGGCGAGCAGGGCGACGATGACCCCGATGGTCACGATCCACCCGAGCGCGGAGACCTCAAGCATGCTTCACAGGATCTCCAAAGAAACTGCGAACATGCTGAGTAACCGGAGTTTCCGGACCCACGCTGGCTCACATAATCCAGTCAGGCAGGGCTCAAGGGGACATAGCGGTGGTCACCCTGGGCGATCTTGGTCACCCCCTTCCCCGGTACGCGCGACGAAAAGTCCCGCCACATCCCCGACCCAGCCGCCAGCCACCCCATGCCGCCCCCGCCGCCGGCCAATGCACAAACGCCGGCATCACCCCACCCCCAACTGCCGCCAAGCGCTGCTCCGCAGCGCGCAAGGCAGCCCTGCGCGTCAGCCCGCACCCTCAGCTGTCGCTGAGCGCTGCTCCGCAGCGCGGAAGGCAGCGCTGAGCGTCAGCCCGCGCCCTCAGCTGTCGCTGGGTGCTGCTTCGCGGCGGGGGAGGCAGCGTTGGGCGTGAGCTCGCGGTTTCGGCTGTCGCTGGGTGCTGCTTCGCGGCGGGGGAGGCGGCGTTGGGCGTGAGCTCGCGGTTTCGGCTGTCGCTGGGTGCTGCTTCGCGGCGGGGGAGGCGGCGTTGGGCGTGAGCTCGCGGTTTCGGCTGTCGCTGGGTGCTGCTTCGCGGCGGGGGAGGCGGCGTTGGGCGTCAGCTCGCACCCTCAGCTGTCACTGAGCGCTGCTTCGCAGCGCGGGAGGGAGCGCTGGCCGTCAGCCCGAAGTCTCGGCTGTCGCTGGATGCTGCGGAGCGGCGCGGAAGGCAGCGGTGGGTGACAGCTGCGGGGTCAGGCTGTTTGGAAGGAGCGCTTTGCCAAGCCCATCCAGAAGCCGTCGATGGGCTGCGAAGGGGCGGCCTCCGGGTCGCCGGAGGCGCCGAGGGTGAGGAACATCGGGGCGAAGTGCTCGATGGTCGGGTGCGCGTAGGGCATGCCGGGGGCGCGGCTGCGGAAGTCGGCCAGTTCGTCGACCGCGCCGCGGGCCAAGGCCTCGGCGGCCCAGGCGTCGAACTCGCGGGACCAGCCGGGCGCGGCCGCGTCAGGGCGCCAGTCGCGCAGGAACGGCAAGCCGTGGGTGGTGAAGCCGGAGCCGATGATCAGCACGCCTTCGTCGCGGAGTGGGGCCAGCCGGGCGCCGAGGTCGAGCAGCTTGTCGGGCTCCAGAGTGGGCAGCGACATCTGCAGGACCGGGATGTCGGCCTCCGGGTACATCACGGTCAGGGGCACGTAGGCGCCGTGGTCGAGGCCGCGGTTGGTGCGGGCGGTGGTTTCGCTGTCCGGCATCAGGGCGGCGACCCGGTCGGCGAGGCCGGGTGCGCCGGGCGCACGGTATTGCACCTGGTAGTAGCGCGGCGCGAAACCGCCGAAGTCGTAGACCAGCGGGACCGTTTCGGTGGCGCCGAGCATCAGCGGCGCCGACTCCCAGTGCGCGGAGGCCACCAGGATGGCCCGCGGCCGGGGCAGGCCGGCGGCGAGGTCGCGCAGCTGGGCGACCCATGCCGGGTCGTCGACGAGCGGCGGGGCGCCGTGACTGAGAAAGAGAGCGGGCATCCGCACGATGACCTCCGTTGAAACTTCAACTTTCTCGACCCACGCTACGCGGAATTTGTTGATGCCGCAACTATCCCCGCGCGTAATTACTTAGCGTATAACTTTGCGAAGATTCGTGACGCTCCGCGCCCATCGCCGACGATCTCGCCCGACATTTCGATCACTCGAAATAGCTAAATATCGAGGATATTGGATCGACATGGTCGTTTTATTGATCGATGCTCAAATTTCCTGTCCAGCAGTGTGATCAACAACGCCTACTGTGGATCGCGATTTTGTCGCATCTGGACGTTGCGCAGCGGGTCCGGACCTGGCAGGCTACTGCCGGTCGCGCTGGGGGGAGCGCAACGTAATTGCTTCGTGGAACCTCACCATAACTACGTTCGGTGAACTCGCGGGCAACTTCCCCGGCGTCGAGAGGAGAACCAGCAGTGGCGTCGCCGCCGCAGCTACCGCCCGCGGATGATCTCTACCTGACTGCTCACGACACGATCCGTGGCAAATCCCTGCTGTCACCGGCCACCCTCGGCCTCGGTCTCGGCGCGGCGCTCCTCGGTGAGTTGGTGTTGTGGCGGCGGATCGACCTGGTCGAGACCGAGCTCGTGATCATCGACGAGCGCCCGACCGGTGACGCCGCGACCACCGCCGTCCTCGAGCAGTTGCGGCGCGAGGCCGGCCAGCACGGCGTACGCAATTGGTTGTCGTATCTCTCCACCGGCATCGCCACCGACCTGGTCGAGCGCCGCCTCGCCCGGGCCGGGCTGATCAAGCGGGTGGAGAAGCGCGGCCTGCTCGGCACGAAGGTCTCCTTCGTGCCGGCCGACTCGATGACGGCCGGCTGGCCGGCCACCCGTATCCGTACCCGGGTCTCCCGCGACGAACCCCTCGACGTCGCCGACCTGCTGCTCGCCGGCCTGATCCTCGCCACGGGACTGGACCAGCACGTGCTGGCCACGCTCAACGCCCGCGACCGGGCCGCACTGTTCGACCAGTTCCGACGGCTCTTCCCAGCCATGTTGCAGCAGCTCGTCGCGCATGCCGAGGCGGCTGTCGGTGACGCCGTCATGGCCCGCCGCGCTTGAGCTGACAAACGCTGACAAAACAACCACCCCCCTCGTAAATCTGGAGTCCGCGTGTCCTCGACCGCAACCAAACCCCCCGGAAGTCAGCTCTCCGACGCGTTGGCCCGTGACCGGCTCGGCGTGGCCGCGATCGTCTTCTTCATGATGTCGGCGGCCGCCCCGCTGACCGTGGTCGCCGGCGTCGTGCCGACCGGCCTCGCGGTCACCGGCCTGACCGGCATCGCGATCGCCTTCCTCGCGGTCGCCCTGGTGCTGGCGATCTTCTCGGTCGGCTACGTCGCCATGGCGCGGCACATCGCCAACGCGGGCGCCTTCTACGCGTACGTCTCACAGGGTCTCGGCCGTCCGGTCGGTGTCGGCACCTCGTGGGTCGCGCTGCTGTCGTACAACATGTTCCAGGTCGCGTCCTACGGTGGTTTCGGCGCGATCGCCGAGCCGCTGTTCGCCGACTGGTTCGGCCTGAACATCCCGTGGTGGGCCCTCGCGCTGGCGACCTGGGCCCTGGTCGCCGTCCTCGGCGTACGCGACGTCGCCGTCAACGGTAAGGTCCTGGCCACCCTCCTGGTCGCCGAGATCGCGCTGACCCTGGTGTTCAGCTTCGCCGAGATCGGCGCGGACACCTTCACCGCCTCGACCGAGGCGCTCGACCCGGGCAACCTGGTCGGCGCCGGCGCCGGCGCGCTGCTGGTCATGGCGGTCACCGGCTTCGTCGGCTTCGAGCAGTCCGTGGTGTTCAGCGAGGAGTCGCGCGACCCGCGCCGTACCGTGCCGCGGGCCACCTACATCGCGATCGCCCTGATCGCCGTGGTGTACGCCTTCGCCTCCTGGGCGATGATCTCCGCCGCCGGGCCCACCGTCGTGGAGCGGGCCGGCGCCGAGGGCCCCGAGCTCTTCTTCAACCTCGCCTCCGACCAGCTCGGCAGCACCGCCCTGCACCTCGGGCACATCCTGTTCCTGACCTCGCTGATCGCCGCGATGATCTCGTTCCACAACATCATCGCCCGGTACATGTTCTCGCTCGGCCGCGAAGGCGTGCTGCCGCGCGCGTTCGGCCGGACCGTGCCCGGCACCGGCGCGCCGAAGAACGGCTCGCTCGCCCAGTCGGCGCTCGGCCTGATCGTCATCGTGGCGTACGCGGTCTTCGACTGGGACCCGCTGGTCCAGCTCTTCTTCTGGGGCGGCACCGGCGGCGGCCTCGGCGTGCTGCTGCTGGTCACCATCACCTCGTTCGCGGTGATCGGCTACTTCGCCCGCAACCCGCAGGGCGAGGACCTGCTGCACCGCGTGATCGCGCCGGTGGTCAGCTCGATCCTGCTGATCATCATGACCTACCTGGCCATCGACAACATCGCGGGTCTGCTCGGCGTGGAGGAGGGCAGCACGCCGGCGCTGGTCGTGCCGCTGTCGTTCGTCGCGCTCTTCATCGGCGGCATCATCTGGGGCCTGATCCTGCGCGGATCCCGGCCGCAGGTGTACGCCGGCATCGGCCTCGGCGCCCGCAGCGCCACGACCGCGGGCGGGTTCGCCGCTGCGCTGAACGAGCCGGAGGGCTACCGATGACCGACCCCGTGATCCGCCCGGCCCGTGAGGACGAGCTCGCCGCGATCGGCGCCCTGATCTCGAACTCGTTCGACGATCTCGCCGCGGACGCCTACCTGGTGCCGGTGCCGGCCGACCGGGAGCGGGTGATGGCCGACTTCTTCACCCTGGAGACCGAGACGGCCTTCAAGTACGGCAAGGTCGAGGTCATCGACCACCCGGACGGCGGGTATGCGGCCGCCGCGGTCTGGTTCGACCGGGTCAACGAGCTGCCCACGCCGGACGACTACATGGACCGGCTCGCCGCGCTGGCCGGCGAGCACCTCGAGCGCTTCGGCGCCCTGGGTGAGCTGTTCGAGAAGAACCACCCCACCGAGCAGCACTGGCACCTGCAGTTCCTCGCGGTCCGCCCGTCCGAGCAGGGCCACGGCCTGGGCGGCGCGCTGATGAAGCGCACCCACGATGAGCTGGACGCGGCCGGGGTGCCGGCCTACCTCGAGGCCACGAACGAGAACAACGTCCGGCTCTACCGCCGGTACGGCTACGAGCCGATGGACCCGTTCGAGATCTACCTGCCCGACGGCACGCCGTTCTACCGCATGTGGCGGGCCGTCTGACGTCCGCTGCGGAAGCCGGGGTACGGGTCACCCGTACCCCGGCTTTCTTTTACGCCGCGCCCGGCGGGTATTGACGCGGGCGCGGTGGCGTAATTACATCGAAACCAGGTCCGAACCCAGCGTCGCCGGTCCGTTACCGCTGGGTGACAACGGCGGAGGGAGCGGATCAGTGAACCTCCACCCTGGACGAAATCATCGGCTCCTCGAGGCGGTGACGTGCTCCGTCAATGACGCCGGAGCCGTCGCCGCCTCGTGGCGTTCCCCGGCAGCGGGTGCCGCTCATGCTTGAGCGGACCGGATGGCCGACCCGGGACCAGCCGGTGATGAACACGCCGCGGGTCAATCCGCTGGTGCGCCGCGGGAGTTCCGCCGAGCGCCCCTACGACGTGGTGGTCTCCCCGGAGAACGCGGGCTGGGACTTCAGCGGCCTGCGGGTCGTGCACCTGCCGGTCGGCGGCCGGGTCCGGTTCGTCACCGGCGGTGACGAGATGCTGGTCCTGCCGCTCTCCGGTGGCTGCGACGTGGCCTGCGACGACGAGCGGCTCACGCTGACCGGCCGGCGCTCGGTCTTCTCCCGGGTGACCGATTTCGCATATGTGCCACGGGACAGCACGGTCACCCTGCGCGCGCCCAACGGCGGCCGGTTCGCGCTGCCGGCCGCGCGGGCCGGGCGCAAGCTGCCGTTCCGCTACGGGCCGGCCGAGGACGTTCCGGTCGAGCTGCGCGGCGCCGGGCAGGCCAGCCGCCAGGTCAACAATTTCTGTACGCCGGAGAGCTTCGAGGCCGACCGCCTGATCGCCTGCGAGGTGCTGACCCCGGGCGGTAACTGGTCGTCGTACCCACCGCACAAGCACGACGAGGAGGGCGCGGGCGAGAGCAACCTCGAGGAGATCTACTACTTCGAGGTGGCGACCTCACCGGGCGGCGGCCCGGGCTGCGGCTTCCAGCGGGTGTACGGCCACCCCGACCGCCCGATCGACGTCTGCACCGAGGTGCGCAGCGGTGACGTCGTGCTGATCCCGTACGGCTGGCACGGCCCGTCGATGGCGGCACCCGGCTACGACCTCTACTACCTGAACGTGATGGCCGGCCCCGGTCAGCGGCGCTGGCTGGTCCGCGACGACCCGGCGCACGGCTGGGTGCGCGGGCGCTGGGCCGGCGAACAGATGGATCCCAGGCTGCCGCTCACCTCCGTCCGGGAACGCCGGCGGGGGTGAGCGGCAGCGCCGCTGTCAGCGTGCGGGCAGCGCCAGGATCTGTCCGGGAATGATCCGGTCCGGGTTGCTGATCACGTCCCGGTTGAGGGCGAAGATCTCCTGCCAGCGGTTCGCGTTGCCGAGTTCGGCGCGGGCGATCTCGCTGAGCGTGTCGCCGCGCTTCACCACGTACAGCCGGGGGATCGGCCCGGTCGGCTGACGCGGCGGCAGGACCAGCACCTGACCCGGGAAGATCCGGTTCGGGTTGCGGATCACCGCGCGGTTGAGCAGGAAGATCTCGGTCCACCGGTCCCGGTCGCCCAGCTCGTTCTGCGCGATCCGGGTGAGCGAGTCACCGCTGCGGACGGTGTAGGTCCGCGGCGGCTCCCGGCCGGGCAGCACGTCGGCGAGACGCAGCAGATCGGCCAGCTCGAAGGTGCCGGGTTTCGCGGCGGGCAGGGTCGGGTGCCAGGCCGGCAACTTGAGGATCGAGTCCTCGCTGCGGCGAACCAGCCCGACGAGGACCTCGGCGACCAGCGTGCTGCCGACCGGGCCCAGGTGGGCGCCGCCGTTGAAGTGCTGCGCCTCGGCAAGCACGTAGTACCACAGTGGAGTGCGGGACTGGAAGTCGCCGGCCTCCAGCGCGGCCCGCTGAGCCGGTGTGCCGGCCGCGGCGAGCAGGTCGTCCTTGCCCATCACCGGCACGCCGAGCAGGGCCGCGACGGCCTGGCCGGTGGGCAGGCGGAGCCGGTAGCCGCGGAGCAGATTGCGTACGGCGAGCCGGCCCGCGTCCGGCGGCGTCTCGGTCTGGCCGTCCACGGTCTGCAGGTTGAACAGCGCCCGTCCCCCGACGCGGGCGAGGTTCGTGTCGATCCGGCGGGTCTTCTGGCCGGCGTCCCCGATGATCCGCTCCCACTGGATGATCCAGTTCTCCGGCAGTCGCGGGCTGCCGCCCAGCTGCCCGCTGAGCGCGGTGAAGGTGAACAGTTGCTCCAGAGTGGCGTTCGGGAAGTTCAGGTTGAAGTTGTAGGTGCCGCGCACCATCGAGTGGCCGAACCGGTAGCCGGCGACGGCGAACTCCAAGGGCATGAAGAACGCGTCAGCGTACGGGTCGAACCAGCGGTTGCCGTTCGTGACGATGTCGTCGACGATCTCCGGGTCCGCGACCCGCTTCAGGAAGTCGTGCACGACGATGTGCTGGTAGTGCTGGCGCAGCACCCGGCGGGCCGCGGAGAACGACAGCCCCTGGTCGACCAGGGCGTTGTGCGCCTTCAGGAACGCCACGTGCAGCTGCGAGACGATGGTGTTCTCGTCGTTGCGCGGGTCGCCGATCAGCGCCGCCCGGTCGTGGGTGATGTCGTCGCTCTCCGGCTCCCGGGGCAGGTCGTTGTCGTCCGACTTGCCCGGCGGCCGGTCGAACGGCGGGCCGGTCTGCGGCAGGTTGACGACCGGGCCGACCCCGAGCTTGTCGCCGATCCGGGGCGCGGGCAGGCCGTACAGGCTGTCCAGGTCCAGGGTGGCGGTGCGCAGGTTGCGCAGGGCGTTGCGGATGTCGGCGAGCTGCAGCGGCGCCATGTTCGGGTCGAGCAGCTCGGCCATGGTTCCGGAGCCGAGCCCGGGCTGCTGTGCCTCGAGCGTGATGTCGTGGTCGATGAACTGACCGAGGTACGTGTACGCCGCCGGGATCGGGCTGTCCTCACCCCGCCGGTCGGCGTCCTCCATGGTCGCGCCGAGTGCCTTGAGCCGGGCCGGGGTGTCCGGTGACCGGGGGAGCAGATTCGCCTCGTCCTCCTGCAGGGTCGGGAAGAGCAGGTCGAAATCGTGGGTCCGTACCGGAGGGGTGAGGGCGAACGAGAGCCGGGACCGGGTGGCCACTTCGGCTACTTCGCTGCGGGCGGTGCTGACGTCCTGTTCGGTGATGGGGCGTCCGTGTCCGAGACGCGGCATGCTGATTTCCCTTCGCAGATGTCCTTGTGGGTGCAGTGCACCCGGGATCGCGACGGGCCGAAGGAGAGATCCGACCGGGGGCGGCCGTCGTTGGGGCGCCGGTGCGCACGTGGCGGCGCGCAGGAACCACCGGTACCTCTATGGCCGACACCTTAGGACGACCGCGCAAGGCCGGTCGGACAGGTAAGCGACAGTATTCGAGTTATTTCAGACTTCGAACGCTTTCAGCGGGTGTGCAACCTGAGCAGCCCGGCCCGGTCCAGGAAGCGCGCAGCGTTCACCAGACGTGGGTCACGCCCTCCGCGGAGATCCGTGCGTCGAGCCGGGACCGGTCCAGGTTGGCGCAGAGCACGATCGAGGCGCCGGCGGTGAGTGGCGCCAGCAGCCAGATCAGCGGCTCCTCGGACGTCGTCGTGTCGATCAGCACCCGGTCGCCCGCGGTCAGTCCACGGGACCGGGCCACCTCGCCGGCGACTGCTCCGTACTCGCCGAACGTCGTACCGTCCACAGTGGCGCTCGCGCCGGCGTCGACCATGCCGGCGGGTGGCGGGGCGCCCAGGTGCGGGCGGGCGGCCTGCATGAAGTCGCGGTAACCGTCCGGTGCCGGCGAGTTCGCGGAGGCGAGGTCGAGCACGAATCGGTGCCGCGCCCGGGGCACGTCCTCCAGCCAGCTGTCCACCCGCCGCCGGTCCACGAACGTGGCGTCCGGCTCCGGGCCGGCGTCGCGGTCCAGCCCGGCGGTGGCCCAGCCCTGGAACGACACCTCGATCCCGGCCGCCCACGCGCCGAGCAGCACGGCCGCGGTCTGCCAGTGCGGTGGCAGCAGCACACCCGCCCGGCTGCCGCGCGGCAGACCGCACTCGCCGGACAGCAGCGAGGCCGTCGCCCCGGCCCAGGCGCCCAGGTCGGTGGCGGAGAGGCCGGCCCGTTCGCCGGTCGCGTCGTCGTAGAAGGTGACCAGTTCCGTACTCATCGGGCCATCACCCTAACGGCGGCCGGGCTCAGGCGGCCCGCAGCCCGGTCAACTCGCGAGCCTCCGCCGCGTACCGGGCAAGCAGATGGACCGTCTGTGGCCCGGCCTCGCCGTCGGCCGTCAGGCCGGTGCGTTGCTGAAAGTAACGCACCGCCTGAGTCAGCTCGGTGTCGTCCGGGCCGATCCGCACGCCCAGGTCGGCGAAGAGCGCGCGCAACGCCGCCGGGTCGGCCGGCGGCGCCGGCTCGGACCACCCGATCAGGCCACCGACGGCCGTGCCGACCACGCTGA
Source organism: Actinoplanes sp. NBC_00393 (assembly GCF_036053395.1). Lineage (NCBI taxonomy): Bacteria > Bacillati > Actinomycetota > Actinomycetes > Micromonosporales > Micromonosporaceae > Actinoplanes > Actinoplanes sp. NBC_00393. The sequence continues at coordinate 912,602 of NZ_CP107942.1, forward strand.
GCATTCCCCGTGCGGACATCGCGACCTCCCGTTGCGAGCTGATGGATCCAGCATCGCGAGGGGGCCTGTGCGGCACATCCGGCGGAGGTCTGCACCTGCTGTGCCGCTCTGCGACTTTCGGCCGAGGCTGCGGCTGCGGCTGCGGTTGCGGCTGCGGCTGCGGCTGAGGTTGCGGCTGCGGCTGCTGCTGCGGCCGGTTTTATGCGCGGCAGAGGAAGGTCCGGGCGAGGACGACCAGTTCGCGGGCGTCGGTGCTGGTCACGCCGTACCCGGTCAGTTCCGCGGCGGCCGCGGCCCGCTGCTGCCCGGCGGCCAGGAAGGTGCAGGCCGCGCCGCCGAGCTCGGCGATCTCTTCGGGCCGCCGGTCCACCGCGACCTCCGGCAGCTGCCCGCGCACCGCCGCGACGAAGCGCTCATCCGAACCGGGATCGCCGGCCGAACTCGTCACCGCCGGGCTCGTCACCGCCGGGCTCGTCGCGGCCGGCGTCGCGGCCGGGCTGGGTGCCGCGGCCTGCGTGGGCTGCTCCGGCGCCGGCACGCTGCCGGCCACGCTGGGAGCCGCGGGCGCCGACATGCCCGATTTCCATTCCGGTACGCCCGGAGCCGTCCCGCAGCCGGCAGCGATCATCGGTACGGCCGTCGCGGCGACCAGTAGCCCGAGCCGCCTCACGCCTTCCCGCCTTCCGCCTCGCCGGCCTCGTCCGGGGGAGCGGACGGGCGCAGGACATCCGGGTCGATCGGGCCGCGCCCGGCCGAGAGGCGCAGAGCGTCAGCCGGTTCGGTGATGGTCGGGCCGAACGGACGGCGTTCGACCGAGGTACGCGGACGGCCGATGCCGTCGCGCGGTGTGACATTCGTGGGGGACACGCGGGAGACCCTAGGCGCGACCGCCCGCTGATCCGGATGCCGCGCCGGAGTCACCCGGAAGGGGGACCGGCAGGCCGGCACGATCCAGCCGTTCGGCTTGCCGGCGGCGGCACGCTCTGCTGCCGGCGGCGGCACGCTCTGCTTGCCGGCGGCGGCATGCTCTGCTTGCCGGCGGTGGTCGCTCTGCTGCCGGCGGCATACAGCTAAGTCACAACCGGCTCACCGGTACGGGACAATTTGCCGGCGCACTGTCGATGACATGACCGACCTGATGACCCGCCCCGCCCACGACGACCGGACCGCCACCAGCGGCGGCGAGCGTGTCGTCGACCTGCCGCCGGTACCGCCCACCCACATCGCCCCGGAGATGGTGCAGCCGCCGCGGGACCCGCGATGGAAGCGCCGGGTGGCCGGTGGCGCCGCGATCCTCGTACTGATCGCCGGTGGTGGCAGCACCGGCGCTGTCCTGGCCGACCGCTACCTGGAGAGCCGCCCGGCCGCGGCCGCGGCGACCGTGACCACCCTGGCCGAGGGCAGCGACCTCGCCCCGATCGTGGCGAAGGTGCAGCCCAGCGTCGTCACCGTGCTGGTCGACAGCGCCCGCTCGTCGTCGCTCGGCTCCGGCGTGGTGCTCTCCGCGGACGGCCTGATCCTCACCAACAACCACGTGGTCGAGGCGGACGGGACGGTCAGCATCCGGCTCTCCACCGGCCAGACCGTCCCCGCGCAGGTGGTCGCCACCGACGCCACGCACGACCTCGCGCTGGTGCAGGCGACCGGCCTGTCCGGGCTGACGCCGGTCACGTTCGCCACCGACGACTCGGTGGCGGTCGGCGACACCGTTCTGGCGTTCGGGGCGCCGCTCGGCCTGGAGGGCACGGTGACCTCGGGCATCGTCTCCGCCCTCGACCGCAGCCTGGACACCGGCGACGAGAAGCTCACCGGCCTGCTGCAGACCGACGCCGCGATCAACCAGGGCAACTCCGGTGGCGCGCTCGTCGACATGTCCGGCCGGGTGGTCGGCATCAACGTCGCGATCGCCACCGCCGGCGACAGCACCGGCAGCGTCGGCCTGGGCTTCGCGATCCCCGCCGACACCGTGACCCAGGTCGTCAGCCAGCTCCAGGCCCAGGTCCGCTGACCTGTGTGGACTCTCCGGGCGCCCGCGCCGCGTCGACGGCGCGGGCACCCGGTCAGCCGGCCAGGTGGCCCCAGCGGTCGGCCAGCTCGTCCCAGGTGCCCTGGTCCTCGGCCCGGCCGCCGATCAGCACGACGACCTTGTCGGCCTGGGCCAGCGCGGCCCGTTTCGACGTGGAGCCGACCACGGTCACCCCGTGCGAGCGCAACGCCCGCCACAACTCCAGCTCGGTGGTCACGTCCAGCGCGGACGAGACATCATCCGCGATCAGCAGTTCGGTACGCGGAGCCAGCGCCCGGGCCAGCGCCAGCCGTTGCAGCTGCCCGCCGGAGAGCCGCGTCCCCTTGTGCCCGATGAGCAGCTGCAGCCCGCCACCGGCCGCGGTCAGGTCGTGTTCCAGCTGGGCGACCGACACCGCGTCCTCCGCGTCCACCTCGTGCCCGAGCTGGATGTTGTCGGCCACCGTCCCGGACAGCACCCGGGGCAGCTGAGCAACGTACCCCACCTGGTTGGGCCGCAGGAACATCTCCGGCTCACGGACCGGCTTGCCGTTCCACCGCAGCTCGCCGGTGTGGTGCACGATGCCGGCCAGGGCGCGCAGCAGCGACGACTTGCCCGACCCGACCGGCCCGACCACCAGCACCAGCTGTCCACGGTCGACGGTGAGGTCGATGTCGCGTACGCCCAGGGCGCCGTTCTCGTGCACCGCGCTGAAACCGTGCAGCTCCAACTGCTGCAGCGGCTCGCGTGCCGCCGTCGGCGGCGCCGGCGCCGTGCCCTCGGCCAGGTCCACACCCGGCACCTCCGACGAGTAGTCGGAGACGCCGGCCATCGCCACCGTCCGCTTGGTCCACACCCGCGCCGACGGGAAGTGCGAGACCAGCGACGCGGTCGTCCACGCGAACCACCGGGCCGACCCGAGCACGGCCACCGCGATCAGCGTGGCTGCCGCGGTGAGCTGCCCGTTCAGGTACATCCCCCAGGCGACGATCGGCAGCAGGCCGCTGGCGATCGACGGCGTGGAGCGGGCCCACACCTGAATGGCGATCTCGTGTCGTTGCAGCTCGCTGCGGGTCGCGTCGAGCCGGGCCAGGTGCCCGAGCACCGGCTCGGTGGCGCCGGCCAGCTTCACCGTGCGTGCCGCCGACAGCGACGAGACCAGCGAGGTCGCGAACGCCGCCCGGGCCGCCACGGTACGCCGTGCGGCCTGCTCCAGCCGCGGCCCGAACAGGGTCGCGGCCAGCCCCGACACCAGCATCGTCCCGACGAACAGCAGCGCCGGCACGAACGACTGCGAGGTCAGCGTCATGGCCACCACGACGAACAGCGCCACGCAGTTGTCGATCAGGTTGTCGGCGAGCATGACCACCCGCTCGGTGTCGCCGCCCTGGGCGACCACCTCGGCCGGGGTGTGCTTGCTGACCCGCCGCGGCCCGGTCTGGCCGTGCACCAGCCGCAGGCTGATCCGCAGCATCTGCCGCACCCACCACTCCGGGAACCAGGCGCCGGTGAAGTACAGCGTCGGGATCAGCAGGATGAGCGCGGCGGCGATACCGGCCGCCGGGTACAGCGGGTTGCCGGTGCCGTCGACCACGTCGGCCCAGAGCAGCGGCAGGACCGCCCCATCCAGCCCGAACAGCACGAGCAGCAGGAAGAGCGAGACCGCGCCCAGCCCGTACCGCGCGTCGTTGGTGGCCAGCCGGGTGATCTCCCGCATGGTGTGCGCCTGCGGTGGCTCCGGCAGCGGTGGCGGCTCCACTGTGGGCAGCGGGTTCGCCAGCGCGTCCGGGCCGAGCTCGACCTGCACCGCGGTGTCCCAGTCCCGCTCGTTCTCGCTGAGCAGCGCACTGCCCGACCCGCTGCGGGCCACCGGGACCGCCAGGTTGCTGCTGGCCATCAGCTCGGCGAACCGTTGCGACTCGCGCAGCGGCCCGGACTCGAGCACCCGGCCGTCGGCGAGCACGACCACCTCGTCGCAGCGCTGCACCGAGGAGAGCCGGTGCGCGACGATCACGCCGATCCGGCCCTGCAGCAGCCGGTCGGTGGCCCGCTGCACCCAGGACTCGGTCACCGGGTCCATCCGGGCGGTGGCCTCGTCGAGGATCACCACCTGCGGGTCGCGGACCAGGATGCGGGCGAACGCCACCAGCTGCTCCTGCCCGGCGGACAGTTTGTAGCCGCCCTCGCCGAGCTTGGTGTCGATGCCGTCGGGCAGGCCGGCCACCCACGCCGACAGACCCAGCTCGTCGATCGCCCTGGCGGCCCGGGGCTGCAGATCCTCGTCGAAGAGCGCGATGTTCTCGGCGAGGGTGCCGGCCAGGATCTCGGTGCGCTGCGGGACGATCGCGGTCCACCGGCGCAGCCCCTCCACGCCGATGTCGTTGATGTCGGTCCCGCCGAGGAAGACCGTGCCGCGCGGCACGTCCACGGCCCGGGTGAGGATCTTGGCCAGGGTGGACTTGCCGGAACCGGTCCGGCCGATCAACGCGTACGACCGGCCGCGCGCGAACGTCACGCTGACGTCATGCAGGGCGGGTGGACGCGTGCTGTCGCTCTCGCCGTAGCGGAAGGTCAGGTTGCGGATCGCCAGGTCGCCGTCGGCCGGCGGCACGCCGTCGGTGGGCTCCTGCGGCACGTTGCTGAGCAGCTGCACCCGGCTCCAGGCGCCGAGCGCGTTCTGCAGCTCGGGGACCATCCGGGTGACGTGCTCCAGGGTGCCGCCGAAGCCGAGCGCGAGCAGCCAGACCGCGGTCAGGCGGGCGCTGTCGATGTGCCCGGCGACCAGGGCCCAGGCGCCGGCCACGACAAGAGCGGCGATCAGCGTACGGGTGATCGCGCCGGCCCCCATGGTGATCTTCGAGGACGCGCGCCAGACGCGGCGGCCCCGGACCAGGACCTCGCGGGCTCTGATCGCGTAGAGCCTCTGCACGTAGGGCGCGGCGAGGCTGGTGCGCACGTCGTCCTGCCCGTGGATGGCCTCCTCCATCACCGCCGCCAGGTCGGACCAGGCCTCCTCCTCGTGGATCCGGATCGGGCCGATCCGCTGCACCGGCTTGTTCATCGTGACGAAGAGCAGGATCGACACCAGGATCATGGCGATCGCGGCCGGCCACCAGACGAAGAACGCGGTGACGATCGAGAGCGTCGCGAGGGCCATCGACTGGGCCAGCCGCACACCGGAGCCGCGCAGCTCGGCGCCGACCTGGTAGACGTCCGAGTCGATCCGGTCCAGCAGCTCACCGACCGGCGTGTTCTCCAGCGTGGGCAGCGGCTGCCCGAACGCCACCCGGTTGAGGCCGCGCCGGACGCGGGCCGCCCAGTCCGCGGTCAGCCGGGCCACCAGCAGCCCCACCGACACGTCGGTGAGCACCGCGGCCCCGAGCGCCGCGGCGAGCAGCATGAACAGCGGAACCGACCGGTCGACCAGCACCGGACCGGCCAGCGCCAGCGCACCCGCCGACCCGGCCGCGCCCAGGACGATCAGGAACGCGACGAGCGCGGTGCGACTTCGGCTTGTGGCCCACAGGTCGCGGAGCAGACGCATGAACAGTCCTCGGGGCGGTAGGGGAAGGCGGTGACCCCATCCTGCGTGGATTCGGGAGGCTGCCTCAACCGGTTTATTCCCGGCATTCCACCGACCTGTGCCGTCCGCTCACGGCGCTTCCCGCCGAGCCTTCCGGCCCACCCGCCGTCGCCGGGGCCCACCTGCCCTCGCCCGGGGCTCACCCGCCCTCGCCGGGACCCCACCTGCCCTCGCCGGGCCAGGCCAACCCTCGCCGGGCCCGGCCAACCCTCGCCGGGCCCGGCCCACCTATCCGCCTGCCCCCGCCCGGCCTTCTCCTACCCGTCCGCTTGGCCCCGGCCGGCTTTTCCGGTTCGTCCTGACGTCTCCCCGTGCTCAAGCCCGGCGGACGCGTTGCGGGCCCGGACCGGCTGCGCGGCCGCGTGGAGAAGCGGGGACGGGTCGGCTTCGGCGGGACGGCGCGTTCCCGTACCCCTCAGCGGTTCTATGAAATGCCGAGATCAGCCAGGTAGCCGGCCGCCTTCCGCGGATCGAGGAACCAATTGCCGAGATCGTTCGGGTCGGCGAAGCCGGCCGCGAAGCGCCGCGCGATCCCTTCGTGGCCGGCCGCGGCGCCGAGCAGTTGCTGTACGTGCGGCGGCAGCGGTTGCAACATCGCATTGGTCCAGCTGGTGACCGCCCGGCCGTGCGCTGTCCAGAACGTCTCGAACGTCCCTGTCATCCACTCTTCGTCGAAGGACCGGTTCCCGCGTTCGAGGATGGCCCGCAAGTAGTGCTGGGCGGCCTTGGCGGCGGTGTTGGCGCCCTGCCCGGTGATCGGGTCGTTGGAGATCACCACGTCGCCGATGCCGAGCGCGAGCCCACCGTCGGGCAGGTGCGCCACCGGGCGGCGCACCGTCGGCGTGAATCGTCCCTGCAGGGTGGCGCGGTCGCCGGCCAGCTGCACGCCGGCGCACCGCTCGTGGAACCACGGCAGGTATTCCTTGATCAGGCGGAGGGTGATTTCGAGGTGTTCGCCCGGATCGCGCCGGCCGCCGAACACGTCCAGCGGCCCGCCCGGCACGGCCTCCCAGAAGAGGATGTCGCAGGCGCCGGTCGCGGTCAGCGCCGGGATGGCGAAGAGTTCGCCGAGGCCGGGCAGGGCGAGGAACTCCACATGCGGCTCCGGCCAGGCCGGATCCGGCTTCAACCCGGTGGTGTACGCGACAGCCAGCCCTCGTTGCGGCTCGGCGTACACGGATCGGTCCGCGTCCCGCTCGAACGCCCCGACCAGCTCACCCCGGCCGGCCGCGACCACGGTGAGCTCGTGCTCGCGGCCCAGCTCGTCCAGCTCGGCCGGCGCCACCTCGCGGTGGATCACCTCGATGCCGTTCTCGGCCGCCCTGGTGAGCCAGCCGGACATCTTGATCCGCTGGTCGACGGACCGTGCCGGTTTCTCGAGCGGCGCACGGATGTCGAGCGCAAGCGTCCCGGGCGGCGCCGAAAGCCCCATATGCAGCCCGGCGATCGGCGGGGCGTCCTGCTCCCAGTGATTGAGGCGGTAGGCCCGCTCGGTGTCCAGCGCCGGCTCGAACATGGCTTGGGTCGAGGTAGGCCACCCCTCCCGGATCTCCGCCGGCGTCCGAGCCGACACGATGGTCACCTGATACCCCTCGGCGCGCAGGCCGAGCCCAAGCTGGAGCCCAGCCTGCCCGGCCCCGACGATGAGAATGTCGCGCAAGTCCTCCGCCTTCCGGTGCGTCGCTTTTGAACCGCTCGCACCGTACACAGCAGACGATCACCTCCGAGAGCGACCACACCGACGTCTCACCCTCAGGCGTCCCCTCCCGCCGCGCCCGTGCCGCGGCTCGCGCCCGTGCCGCGGCTTGCGTCCGTGCTGTGGCTTGCGTCCGTGCCGTGGCTTGCGTCCGTGCCGTGGCTTGCGTCCGTGCCGTGGCTTGCGCTCGCGCTGTGGCTTTGCGCCCGCGCTTGTGGTCGCGCCCTCCTCCGCGGCAACGCCGCTTCGGCAACCCTGGGAGGGCCGAGCGTCCGCTGCGTGGGTGGCTGTCATTCAGTGTTGCTTCGGCGCGCGGGATGGGACGTTGGGCGTCAGCCAGGGTGCCGGGCTGTCGTTGGGTGTTGCTTCGGTTGGTGGGAAGGGACGTTGGGCGTCAGCCAAGGGCGGCGGGCTGTCCCCTGGTGCTGCTTCGATGGCGTTGAAGGGACGCTCTGCGACTGCGTGGGTGGCTGTCATTCAGTGTTGCTTCGGCGCGCGGGATGGGACGTTGGGCGTCAACCAGGGTACCGGGCTGTCGTTGGGTGTTGCTTCGGTTGGTGGGAAGGGACGTTGGGCGTCAGCCAAGGGCGGCGGGCTGTCCCCTGGGGCTGCTCCGATGGCGTTGAAGGGACGCTCTGCGACAGTTGGGTGACCTGCTCGCAATTCGTGCGGTTGGCGGAGGTTGTCACGGTCCTGGGTGACAGCCGGGATGGGCGCCTGGCTGGCACTTGGCTGGCAACCATGGTCGGCGGCCGGATTGAGGCCGATTCGATGCCGGTCCGGGGTGGCCTGGTGCCGCGTTGCTCTGCGGACATCGGCAGTGGCCTTGTGCAGCAGGCGATGGCCCCTGTGGACGCCGACAGAAGACCCCGCGGACGCAGCCGGAAGGTCTCGCGGACACAGACAGAAGGTCCCGTGGAAGCCGGAGGTAGACACCCGCAGAGGCTGGAGGTAAGCCCTCGTGGACGCCCGGAGGTAGGCCCCGCGGAAGTCGCCAGAATGCGCTACGACGGTCGGCAGGCGGCCTGGCGTGAAGAGGCTGGCCGGGCTAGCGTCTGCTCGGCCGTCGGTCAGGTGGGGAGCGCAGGGTCAGGCGTGTTACGGCCGTCGGTCAGGCAGGGAGCGCAGGGTCAGGCGTGTTGCGGCCGTCGGTCAGGCAGGGAGCGCAGGGTCAGGCGTGTTGCGGCCGTCGGTCAGGCAGGGAGCGCAGGGTCAGGCGCGTTGCGGCCGTCGGTCAGGCGGGGAGGGCACGGCGAGGTGCGTTGCGGCCGGTGGGAACTGGCGGCGGGGAGGAGCAGGTCAGGGGGTGGCGGGGCTGCGCAGGGTGAGGAGCGTGATTTCGCTGGGGGCGAAGATGCGGAACGGTGGGCCCCAGAAGCCGGTGCCGCGGCTGGTGTAGAGCTGGGTGCGGTCGGAATGGCGGGACAAGCCCTGCAGGACCGGCTGGTCGATGCGGACCAGGTAGTGGAAGGGCCACATCTGGCCGCCGTGGGTGTGGCCGGACAACTGGAGGTCGACGCCGTGGGCGACGGCGCCGGTGATCTGCTGGGGCTGGTGGGCCAGCAGCAGCACCGGCAGGGCGGGGTCGGCGCCGGACAGGGCGGCCTCGTGGTCGGCGTGGTGGCCGGGGAGGCCGGAGCCGGCGGCGGTGCGGTCGTCGACGCCGGCGACGATCAGGGAGTCGCCGTTGCGGGTGACGACCAGGTGGCGGTTGTGCAGGGCGTCCCAGCCGAGTGAGGTCATGTGCTCGACCCAGCCGAGGGCTCCGCTGAAGTACTCATGGTTGCCGGTCACGTAGACCCGGGCGAAGCGGGCGCGGACGTCGGCGAGTGGGGAGGACTGGCTGATCCGCTGCTCGACCTGGCCGTCGGCGATGTCGCCGGTGTGCGCCACGATGTCTGGCTCGAGGGAGTTGACGACGTCGACGACGCCGCGGGACCAGCGGGAGCGGTCGATCGGACCGTAGTGCGTGTCGGTGATCAGCACGACCCGCAGGCCGTCGAGGCCGGGACCGAGGCGTGGCAGCACGACGTCGATCCGGCGGACGCGGGAGACGCGCATCGCTTCCGCGTACCCCCAAGTCAGCAGGAGTGCCGAGATCAGCAGGACCACTGCGGTGACCACCCGCGAGCGGACGGGATCGGCAACGCCGAACAGCGCGAGCGCCAGGCCGAAGGCCTGGCCGATGATCGACCAGGTGAAGAGCACCCAGACGACACCCAGCGTGGTGTCGGCGATCCGGGAAGCGGCATCGCTGTGCCCGCCGTGGCCGCGGAACATGAGCACCGGGAAGCTTGCCGCGACCAGCACGAAGACCGCGGTGGCCGCGGCGAACACGGGTGTTGGCCAGGCATTGCCGGACCACGCGAGCGTCGCCCACGGCACGCCGAACAGCAGCAGCAAGATCACCGTAATCAGCACGCCGAACGTCGCGCGCGGCGCACGCCTGCGCGGTCTCGCCTCGACCGCCTCACCCACTGACATGAGCGCAAGCATGCCACTCAGGTATGACAAAAACGCGCGACCGGAGGCTGGAGTTCTCCCGGATCGAGGTCCGGGTGTCGGCCTGCGCCTGCATTACGACAAGCCGAATGCAATCGCGACAAGACGAAGAACTGGCGAGCGGGCTGCGGTGCGCGTCGGCAGATCGGTGGGTGACAGCGCCAACGTGCGGCCGGCACCGGTATTTCGGACTCGTTGATCACTCAGCCGCGCACCAGTGCTGCCTGCTGTGCGGTGAGAGGGCAGCACCGCACGGCTGGGTGATCAACCGAGCGCCGGATCGGGCCTTGGCCGCGCGGCAGTGCTGTCACCCGGGGCGGCACCGCATCTCGCCCCGTCCGCAGCCCTGGGGTCAAGCCGGTCGGTGGCGATGGCGCCAGCCGTCTTGCTGCAGAGTTGCGCTACAAGAGGGTCCGGAAGACATAAGGCACAGCCGGGCCCCGATTTTCGGCCTTTTTGATCATCCGGCTGGGAGTTGTGCACCTTTCCATCCGGTTGAGGCAGCCAGAGCTCACAGCTGGAGCCGCGATCGGGCCTTGTGGATCAGCCGAGCTGGGAGTTACGGCTGCTCTGTTGATCGACTAACAGTTAGACCGTCGCTTGCGCGGGTGGGAAACGACCGTGAGCGCCAGCCGGGCTGGTTTGGCGGGGCGGACGACCTCGGCCCGAGGATCTGTTCGCACGGGACCGGGCGGGCGCGCCCGGGAGCCGCCTGGCTCGCGCGAGAAGCGCAGGGGCGGAAGGCGGAAGGCCAAGCGGAGCGGAAGCGGAAGCGAAAGGGGAAGCGGAGGCCCAAGCGGAAGCGGAAGCTTCCTAGACGATCAGATCGGCCCGGTCACGGCTCGCGGCGATCAGCACCGCATTGAGCTCATCCGTGCCGCTGGCCCAAGCCTCCGCCGCCTCCGGCGTCTTCCCGAACCGAACATGCCGCTCGATCAGCCGCCGCAACCGTTCCTCCTGCTCGAGGTCGGTGTACCAGACTTCATCCAGCAGTTCCCGAACCCGCTGCCACGGCGGCGAGGAAAGCAGCAGATAGTTGCCCTCAGTGACGATCAGCCGGGCCGCACGGGGTACGCCGATAACCCCGGCGATCGGCTGCTCCAGCACCCGCTCGAAGCCCGGCGCGTAGATCATCTCGTCCCGGTCCGAGCGCAGCCGCCGCAACAGGTTCGCGTAGCCGTACACATCAAAGGTTTCCGGCGCACCTTTGCGTCCTCGCAGGCCGAGCCGGTCAAGCTCGACATCGGCCAGATGAAAGCCGTCCATCGGCACATACGCCACCCAGCCGGCGTCATGTCCCGGCGGCGGCGCGGCAGCCAGCGCAGCAACCAGCTCTTCAGCGAGCGTGGTCTTGCCCGCCCCCGGCGGCCCCGCGATGCCCAGCAATGCCCGCGCCCCACCGGTGTACAGCCCAGCCGCCCGCCGCACCAGTTCGGAGATCACACGCGTCACCGTACCGGGGTCGGATCCCCGACTCCCGGCCCCGCCGAGCCGTGCTGGTGCCGGAACCTGTCCGGGTGCCATCCGATACTCGGGGGAGTCTGATGATCACGCTAGGTTCACTGTGCGCCGCGGTGGCGGGGCTGTTTCTGATCGCCACGCCGGCGTATGCAGCCGAGCCACCACCTCTGCTCACGCTGGCCACCGGCCTGGACAGCCCACGCGGGCTGGCTTTCGGCCCGCACGGCGAGCTCTACGTCGCCGAGGCCGGGCGGGGCGGTGCCGGTCCGTGCCGGTCCGGCCTGGCTTGCGCCGGCCGATCAGGGGCGATAACCCGGATCGCGTACGGCCGACAGCAGCGGATCCTCACCAACCTGCCATCCGTGGCGGCACCGGGCGGCACCGGCGCCGTCGGCCCGTCGGACGTCGCGGCCGGCCCCGGCGGCGGCCTCTACTACACGGTCGGCGCCGACCGGCGTACCCCGTCTCCCGGCGCCCCCGGCCTCTACCGGGACGGGCAGGCGATCACCGCCCAGGCAGCGAACCCGGCCGCCGTGCTCGCCGTCGGCCGCGACCGGCTCCTGGTCGACGCCGGCAGCAACGCGCTGCTGCGAGTCGGCCCGCGCGGCCGGATTCTGACCGTCGCAACGTTCCCACGCCGATCCGTTCCGGCGCCGGCCGGTATCCGCGCCGACCGGATCGCGATGGACCCGGTGCCGTCCTCGGTGGCCCGCGGCCCGGACGGGGCTTTCTACGTGGGTGAGCTGACCGGCTTTCCGTTCCCGCCCGGTCAGGCGCGGATCTGGCGCGTCGAACCGGGCCGCGCGCCCCAGGTGTACGCCTCGGGTCTTACGGCCGTCACCGACCTGGCGTGGGCCTCCGACGGCCGCCTGTACGCGCTCTCCGGCGGCCGGAACGGCGCCTTGCTCCGCGTCTCCGGCCACGGCCCGCACCATGTCGTGGCGTCGGCCGGCCTGACCGCCCCGGGCGGTCTCGCCATCCGCGGCCGGCACGCCTACGTCACGAACTGCGGCGTCTGCCGGGGAACGGGCTCGGTGGTGCGGATCGAGCTGTAGTTCAGGGCCGGACGGAGAGCCCGAGGCGCAGCCCGGCCACCCCGGCGGGGGAGAGCGGGCGGGCGGTGGCCCGGGTGAGGTCGGAGCGGACCTGTGCGGGCAGTTCGTCGCCGAGCGCGCAGAGCACCGGGTAGAGGTCGAGCACCTGCCGGTGGCTGAGCGCGCCGGCGCCGATGAGCAGGCCGTTCAGCGCGGTCGGGCTCTGTGAGAGTTCGGTGCAGAGGCCCTGGCGCCACTTCGGGTCGTGGACGTGCTCGGCGAACTCCCGGGCGATCCGGTTGCCGGCCGGGGCGCGCAGGCCGCCGAGGCCGGTCTGCCGGAAGCGGGCGACGGACGGGGCGAGGCGGCAGGCGATGCCGAGCCGGCGGGCGAGCTGCGGGACGGTCAGCACGTCGAGGCCGGACGCGCACCGTTCGCAGAGACGTTCGTACGTCTTGGCGTGCACCACCGACGCCGGCCGCTGGCAGGCGCCGTCCAGCCCGCAGATGGGGTCGAGGATGACCTCGGTGAGGGTGCCCTCGTGGTCGAACCGGCCGACCGCGAAGTAGGTCGCCGGGGCGGTGCGGTAGTGGGCCAGGGCGGCGCGGGCGCTGACGTAGCCGTCTGGGTCGACGCCGATGCGGGGCACACCGTCCTCGGTGTGCAGCTGGATGAGGCGGAACATGGTGCGCGCTCCCGGGGTAGAGCGGTTCGGTGTCGTCCTTCGGTACGTCTCCGATGCGACAAAAGTTCAGCGATGACGCTAAGTAACTGAACGGTGACCGCGTTTGCGCTGGTAGGAGATCTGAAGGCAGTCGAAGATTACTCGTTGTAGTTTGGGTTGGCCAGAGGCGCGCACCACGATCCACACCATGCGAACGGAGGAGTCAGACCGATTGCTGTGGTTGATACAGTTCCCGGCCAGTGGAACCGTGTTAGTACTTGGAGGACTTGGTGACCGACGCGGCGACGCCGGCTTGGACCACACTGCCGGCGCTGATGTATCACTCGGTCTCCACCGTCGGTGGGCCACTGCGTGATCTGGCCGTCCCACCGGAACGGCTTGCGGAACAACTGCACGCGCTCACCGCTGCCGGCTACCGGCTCGTCGGTCTCACCGAGGCCCTCGACCGGCTCAGCACGGGCAGCACCGAGAAGATGGTCGCGGTGACCTTCGACGACGGCTACCGGGACTTCGTGACCGCCGGTGTGCCCGCGCTGCAGGCCGCCGGAGCCGGCGCCACGCTGTACGCGTCGGTCGGCCACCTCGGCGCCGGCCAAGCGAACTGGCTGGGCGAGTGGGCCCCGGCGTTCGGCCCGATGATGAGCTGGGATGAGCTGGCCGAGGTGGCCACCGTGCCGGGCATCGAGATCGGCAACCACAGCCTGATCCACCACCCGCTCGACGTGCTGGCCCCGGGCGAGCTGCGCGACCAGGTGGTGAGCAGCCACGACCAGCTGGAGCAGCGCCTGCAGCTGAAGGTGCGCTCGTTCGCGTACCCGCACGGGTACAACAGCCGTCTGGTGCGGGACGTGGTCGCGGCCTCCGGGCACGACAACGCGACCGAGGTCGGCTATCGCCTCCACACGCCGAGTGAGCGCCGGTTCGCCGTACCCCGCTTCCAGCCGACGCCGGACCACACCGGCGCCGACCTGGTCGCCCTCGTCGAGGGCGCCGGTTCCCAGCTGGTTCCGCAGCTGAAGCGGCTGGCCCAGCCGGGCTGGCGGATGGTCCGCAAGATGGCACGCAAAGCAGGCCGGAACCTGACATGAGCAAGTCGCACCGCCGGGACACCCCGGTCAGCCGTCGCGGGCTGCTCGGCCTCGCCGCGCTCGCCGCCCTGCCGGTCGCCGGTTTCGGCTACAGCCAGATGAAATCGGACGGCACGCCGTCCGGGACCTCCGCGACCAAGGGCCCCGGCAAAACTCCGGTCTCCGAGCCGTCGGCCGCCCCGACGCCGGAGCCGTTCGCCCAGGCCAAGCCGGGGGAGAAGCTGGGCGGGACGGTCCCGTTCGTGCCCGGCAAGGCGCTGTTCGGCTCCTACCTGGGGCTGGACGGGCTGGAGTACGCCGAGGCGCTCGCGCTGCGCAAGAAGCAGCTGGGCCGTGACCAGCGCATCGTGCACGTCTTCTACGCGTGGCGCGACAATCTGCCGTCGTCGATCCCGTACCTGCCCAAGGGCGCCATCCCGATGGTGTCCTGGCGCGGGCCGAAGCACGAGACGATCCTCAGCGGCGAGTCCGACAGCTACATCGCGGCCTCCGCCCGGCACCTGCGCGACCTGGGCCGGCCCACCATGCTGCGCTGGGGCTGGGAGATGAACGGCGACTGGTATGCGTGGGGCGGCTTCAAGAACAATCAGAACGCCCAGGGCTACGTCGACTGCTACCAGCACCTGTGGAAGATCTTCCAGAAGCAGGGCGCCGACAACGTCTCCTGGGTGTGGAGCCCGAACTGGAACAGCGCGCCGACCGAGGCGTGGAACCGGATGGAGGCCTACTACCCCGGCGACGAGTTCGTCGACTGGGTGGGCGTCTCCGGCTACAACCTCCACAAGGAGGACCCGGCCACCCTGTTCGACCCGGTCTACCAGAAGTACTCGCCGAGCAAGCCGCTGATCATCACCGAGATCGGTTCGGTGGACCGCGGCGGCACCAGCAAGGCCGACTGGATCACCGCGTTCACGAAGTACATCGAGCAGCGGCCGGCGTTCGGCGGGGTGACCTGGTTCGACACCGACACGCACCCGAGCTACCCGGAGCGGTGGCGCATCGACACCGATCCGGCGTCGACGGCGGCGTACCGGGCGATGGCGAGGAACCCCCGGTTCGGCGGCTGACGCCGGACCGGGGGGTTCCCCCTTTGTTCAGGACTTGTAGAGCGAGCGGTACACGTCCGACGAGCCGCTGGTGTCGGCCTTGCAGTTCGTGTCGTTAGGCCGCAGGATGCTCGACTGGTTCGTCCGGCCGTCGCAGCGCTGGAAGTACGCCTCGTACGCCAGGTACGGGGCGTGCTCGGCGAACCACCCGTGCATCCACTCGATGAACGGCGGGTTGTCCTTCTTCGCGTCGCTGAACGGCATCACGCCCCACTCGCCGACCGAGAACAGCTTGCCGTGCTGCCGGGCGAAGGAGAACAGCCAGTT
This sequence comes from Actinoplanes sp. NBC_00393, assembly GCF_036053395.1. Lineage (NCBI taxonomy): Bacteria > Bacillati > Actinomycetota > Actinomycetes > Micromonosporales > Micromonosporaceae > Actinoplanes > Actinoplanes sp. NBC_00393. Next base: position 928,029 of record NZ_CP107942.1, read on the forward strand.
CAGCCCGTCCTGCCGGTCGGCGGTGGCGTCGAAGTCGGCCTTGGCCGGCGACCACGGCCAGTGGTCGTAGTTGTCGATGCCGATGATGTCGACGTACTCGTCACCCGGGTAGCAGCTGGTGGTCAGCCCGCCGCAGAGCTCGTCCGGCGTGTTGTGCGCGTTGATCGTCCAGTCCAGGACGACCTCCGGGTTCGTCGACCGGATGGCGTCGGCCGCGCGCCGGTAGCAGGCGATGTAGTCCTTGGTGTCCAGGGCTCGCCAGCCCATCGACTCCTCGTTCATCTCCCAGCCCAGGCGGATCACCGAGTCGCCGCGCCCGTGCCGCACCATCAGCGAGCCGAAGTCGCGCCAGTGCTGGTCGTAGTCGCCGGCCGCGCAGTCGTCCAGCTGGTCCTCGCCCTTGTTGGGCACCAGGCCCTGGGAGACCACGAGGACCCCGTCGAAGCCGCTGAAGAAGTCGAAGGTCCAGCCGGTTCCGCGGGTCATCGACTCGTAGCTGGTGCGGTCGGTGTAGGTCTGCGTCACGTTGCACGCGCGGCCGCGGGCCTTGCAGAACGACTCGACCGATGCGGTGTTCAGGATCGGGAAGCCGTTGACGCCGGACAGGCCGTACTTCCCGGGCCAGCTGCCCGCCTCACGGGGCAGCGAGAACTGCACCCGGGCCGAGCGCTTCCCGGCCTTCGTCTTGGCCGCGGCCACCGCTTCGGCGACCGGCATCAGCGTCGGTACGGGCGCCGGCGGCACCGCGGACGGCGAGGCGGGCGCCGCAATCGAGGGGGTGGGACTCACCGTCGCTGCCGCGGCGGACGGTTGCGGGGCAGCGGTCTCGGTGTCCGAATCACCGCCGAGCCGGGTCGCGAGGGCTACCCCGGCCGCCAGTACGACGGCGCCGGCGGCAGCGAGCAGGGCACGTCCCCGCCGGGAACGGGTGCGGTCAGATGGTGGCACGTCGGCCATACGAATTTTCTCCAGGGACTTTACTGAGCGACAGCGATGATCACGGTACGGAACGCGGCCGACTCACCGGAGCGGAAGAGATCCATGGTGATCCGCTCCTCACCCGGAACACTGACCCGCCCGGTCCACGAGCCGTCGTCGTCGGGGGTCAGGTTGTGCTCGCTGAGCTCCGTCCCCGCGGTGCCGGTCAGCACGAGCCGGTACGGCCCGCCCGCCGAGTCCAGCCCGGTCGCGCTGACCTGCACGGACCGGTTGCCGTCGGGGTTCACCGGCCCGGGCGGGGCAGCCGACAGAGTGGTGACCGTGGCGTCGTACGTCTCCACCGAGTCGTTGAACGACCACCAGCCGATCCCGGCGAGCAGCAGCACCGACAGGGTCAGCGGCACCACGTCGCGGAAGAGACGGCGACGGGAGAGCCGCGGGAACCCCTTCTTGCCGGGCTTCGGCGTGGGCCCGGCAGCCGTGGAGATCCGGGTGGCCGACTCCACCGAGGCGGCGGCCGGCGTGATCCGGTTGCGGGTCACCGCCACCCCGGTCGCGATCAGGGTGACCGCGGCGGCGATCGACAGCCAGCCGGCCTGGTTCAGCGAGCCCCCGATGGCCCACAGGCCGAGACCGCCGAGCACCAGCACGGCCAGGCTCAGCGCCGGGATCAGGATGAGCCGCTCCACCACGCCGATGTCCTGCCGGGCGGGCCGGAAGATCGCCTCGGTCAGCGCGAAGCCGGGCAGCATGAACGCCAGCAGCAGGCCGCCGGGCACCGAGACCGCCAGCGGCCCGGCCAGCACCGCGGCCCCGGACGCGACGGTCACTGCGGCGAGGGCACCGGCGCGGGCGGCGTTCACGAGGCTCCGATCTGGTAGATCCGGACATGGCCGTTGTCGTAGAGCCGGGAGATCGTGCTCACCCGGTCGAACTTGGTCAGCTGCGAGTCCGGGATCGGCTCGGTGATCCGGCCGGCCATCGGGTCGTTCTGGAAGTACGCGTCGTTCGACGGCAGATCGTCGCCGAGCCGGTCGTCGACGACCAGGTAGGAGAGGCCCACCCCGGCAGCCAGGTCGTCCTCCTCGGCGGTCCACTGGCTGGCGTAGAACAGCGCGCCGACCTCACGGACCGGGTCCATCCGCCCGTACGTCGACGACAGCGCCACCGCGGTGATGTCACCACCGACGCGGGTGCCGTGCGGCAGCGTCGCGGCCTGCCAGAAGGCGGCGTCGACCCCGAACTCGTCCACCGAGCGCTCGTAGGCGGCCGGCAGATAGGGGCCGGGCAGCAGGGCGGACACCGGCGGCCAGCCACCGGTCCGGGCGCCGATCATCAGTACGGTGATCAGCGCCGTACCGAGATAGACCTGCCCGGCGAGACGGCGGCCGGTGGTGACCGACAGACCGGGCGGCGGCGCCGACAGCCAGCGGCGGCCGTTCTCGTCCTTCGGCGGGATGAGCTGCACCGCGTACACGATCGCGATCGCCGCGATGATCGACATCGGGACGTAGGTGAAGGTGGAGAGCCGGCCCGCGATCTCCGGGCCGCCGGAGCCCAGGAACCGGGCGCCGTTGCCGGCGAAGAACACGCCGCCACCGACCAGCGCGGCCCAGCGCCAGGCGTCCCGGTCCTTGCGGAGCAGCATGTCCCGGGCCACTGCCAGGAACAAGATCAACAGACCGAGAAGACCCGCACCCTGTACGGCGAGCTGCACGAGCGGCACCGGCGGGGTGACCGTGGCCTCGGCGTCCTCGCCGCCACCGAACATCTGGTTCAGCGAGGCCCGCAGGCTGTCGACCGGGGCCTCCAGATAGGCGATGACGTCGGTCGCCACGAACCCGATCCAGGCCGCCACGATCGCGCCCGCGATGAACGGCAGGCCCAGCGTGGCCCACGGCCGCGGCTTCTCCAGGAACACCTCGGTGAGGGCGAGCAGGCCCAGCGTGGCGACCAGCGCGAACGCGGTGACGTGGTGGCTGACCGTGGTCATCGCGATGCCGACCAGCGCGATCGCGATGAACTTGCGGCCACCGCCGGTCCGCCAGCGCCGGTGCGCCCAGACGGCGAGCATGAAGAACGGGAGCGCGGCCGTCTGGTACAGGAACATGGAGTTGAAGAACAGGTAGTGCATGGCCGTCGCGTACGTCACACACGCCACACCGGCCATCGCCGGCGAATTGCTGCCGCGCAGCACGGCCGCGAACAGGATGCCGACGAAGATCAGGTGGGCGACGCCGGCCACGATGGTTCCGGCCGCGGTCACCGACAGGCCGGTGAGCTGGGAGACCGAGGCGCCCATCTCGGCAAGACCGGGGAAATGTACGGCCGGAGGCAGCGCCTGGTTGGGCCGGAACAGATCACCGGACTCGGTGATCAGGGTCGTGGCCATCCAGTGCTGGAGCTCGTCGGGGAACCGGAACTGGTCCGGGCTGTACATCCACTTGAGCATGTACTGGTTCGCCGCCAGGCCCATCACCAGCAGGAACGACTCGGCGACCCCGGCGAGCCGGCTGAGCAGCCGGAACACCACCGGGGTGAAGACGATGATCTGGCCGATCCAGTACGCGGTCATCGCCCAGGTGGACTCGTGGCGGCCGCCGCCGTACGCCAGCGCGACCAGAACCACGCCGAGGCTGGAGATGGCGAGCACCCAGGGCGCGTAGCCCAGATCGAGCGGCCCGGTGGGCTTCGGCTCCGGTTTCGGCTCGGCCGGGATCCGAATGACAACGGTGTCCTCGCCGACCGAACCCCGCTCGACCGTGGCCCGGCCGGCGACCTTCGGCTTCTTCGGCGTCTGCGGCAGCCGGATGATGACGGTGTCGTCGGTCCCCGGCCGCTTGCGGTTCGGATCCCCGCCGGTCTTCGGCTTCGCGGTACCGGGCAGCCGGATGATGACGGTGTCGTCACCGACCGGCTTCTTACGCGGGGCGTCCTTCTTCGGCGGACTCCCCGGCAGCCGGATGATCACGGTGTCGTCACCGACCGGCCGCTTCCGGCCGGACTTGTCCGCCGGCTTGAGATCCCCGATCTTGCTGATCACCACGGTGTCATCAGCCGCCGGCTTCTTCGGCGCCGCCTGCGGCAGCCGCATCAGCACGGTGTCATCGATGTCCGGCTTCTTCTTCGTCTCTCCGGACAGCCGGATGACAACGGTCTCCTCACCGACCGACTTGGCCTGCCCAGGCTTGCCCTGCTCAGCGTTGGCCTGCCCAGGCTTGGTCTGCCCAGGCTTGCCCTGCTCAGCGTTGGCCGGCCCAGGCTTGCCCTGCTCAGCCTTGGCCTGCCCGGGCCTGCCCTGCTCAGCCTTGGCCGGCGGCGCGGAGGCGGAGGCTTTGGCAGCGGGCGGCGCCGGCGGTTGCGCAGCCTTGCCAGCGCCCGCAGACGGCGCCGCAGCCCGGCCCGACCCCCCACCTTGCGGCGCGGATGGCGCAGCACCCCTAGCGGGCGGCGCAGATTGCGGCGCGGATGACGCAGCACCCCTAGCGGGCGGCGCAGATTGCGGCGCGGATGGCGCGGCACCCTTAGAGGGTGGCGTTGACTGCGGCGCGGATGACGCAGCACCCCTAGCGGGCGGCGCTGACTGCGGCGCGGATGGCGCGGCACCCTTAGCGGGCGGCGCTGACTGCGGCGCGGATGGCGCGGCACCCTTAGCGGGTTGTGCGGCCGATCCCGCGGGTGGCGCTGATGGCACCGCGGCTTTCGCAGTGGCTTTCGCAGGCGGCGCCGACTGCGGCGCGGCCGCCGCAGCCTTCGCGGGAGGTGCGGGTGGCGCGGACTTCGCCTGCGGGGCAGACGTCCCCGGCGCTCCCGGAATCACGTGCGGGATCACCGGCACAGCGGGCGCGGGCGAACCCGGCGGCCCGGGCCTCGCCGGAGAAGCCGGCGGACTTTGCGGAGCCGGGGGAGCGGCCGCCGCGGCCTGCGGCACCTTGACAGACGCAACAGCCTTGGCCGGCGTCGCCTGCCCCGGCTTGCCCTGCACGGCAGACGACCCCGGCGTCACCTGCGGAATGGCCGCACCCGGCGTGCCAGGCCGTGCTTGGTTCGCCGGCGGCGCCGATGAGGGCTGCGGGCCGGAAGTACCAGGCCGCGCTTGGCTTGCGGAGGACGCCGAGGAGGGCTGCGGGCCTGCTGTGCCGGGCCGTGTCTGGTTGGCCGGGGGCGCCGAGGAAGGCTGCGGGCCTGCTGTGCCCGGCCGTGTCTGGTTGGCCGGGGGCGCCGAGGAAGGCTGCGGAGCAGGCGCAGCGGGTCCCGCAGGCTTGGCCGGAGGAGTGGGCGCGGCGGGCCGGGCCGGCGGTGTAGGAGCCTGCGCGAGGCTGGTCGGGCGCGCCGGGGAAGTGTCCGGGGAGGCGGGCTGGGCCACCTTCACGGAGCCCACGGCCTTGACCGGAGGCACCGGCGGTCCGGGCTTGGCGTGCGGGGCCGCCGGTGTCGGCGGTCCCGGCTGGGCTTGCGAGGCTGCCGCCGGAGCAGGTGCGGCAGGCGGTCCCGGCTTGGGTTGCTGCGTATCGGCGGTGGGCGGTCCAGGCTTGGCCGGCGAACCACCGGAGCCGTTGGAACCAGCGGAACCACTGGAGCCGGCCGATCCAGGCGGCCCAGGCTTGGCCGGCGCGCCGGGCGAACTGAGCGAGCTGGGCGCGCCGGGCGAACTGAGCGAGCTGGGCGCGCCGGGCGAACTGAGCGAGCTGGGCGCGCCGGGCGAACCGGGAGCGCCGGACGAACTGGGCGCGCCGGAACCAGTGGGTTGAGCTGCGGAAACGGGCGGAACCGGAGGCTTGGCCACCGCTTCCTTGCCCGGCTTGTCACGAGCTGTAGCGGCCCCGCCGTCCTCGTCCGGTATCCGGGTGAGAACGACGGTCTCGTCGGGTCGCGGGTCCGCGGCCTTCGCGGTCGCTTCCTCCGGCGTCCGTTTCCGGTCGGACGTCGGCTGGTCCCCCATGAAAAGAGCCTCCACAGCTACTTCGGATCGATCAGGTCAGCGAGGCGGCGCGCACCGTCACCGGGCCGCCCGCCTCGCTCACCCCCGAGTCCGAGGATGCCGTTCGGCGGGCGAAGTCACCCGGTGTGCGGGCCTGCTCGCAACGGTCCGCACCTGCGCGAACAAGCCCCCATCGTACGCCGCCATGATCAGCGGGCGGTTCCCCGGAGCTTGGCCCGGGCGGCACGCCGTCCCCGAAGGTACGCGCGTGGTCCGGCAATCATCCCCCGTCGGTTCGCCGAAAGAAGCTCGCGTGGGAAGTCGTCCTGAAGTGTGGAGACCCGCAGGCTGTCGGAACCGGTCAGATCGCGCAGAGCGGTCGGCGCCAGGGCCATCAGCTTGAAGATCAGGCCCGGCCGGTTCATCAGCAGACTGGTGTACGCGGCCGTCAGCCCCGTCCCGTATCCGACCATCTGCTTGTGCAGGCCCTCGAAGTCGGCCCGGTGGTAGTGGTGGGTCACCGCGGTCGGCTGGTACACGATCGTCCCACCGCTGAGCAGCACCTGGGTGAAGGCGAGGGTGTCCTCCGAGCCCATCGCCGGGGTGCCGGCGCCGAGCGCGTTGTCCCAGCCGCCGATCCGTTCCATCACGCCGGGCCGGAACGTCATGTTCGCGCCGGTGCCGAACGGCGGCAGCGGGTAGAGCGGGCTCTGGAGGTGCGCGGTGTGCGGGCCGAACGTGTCCGGCCGGAACCCGCGGCCCTTGCTGTGCCCGCCGAACTGCTCGAACCAGAGCTGCGCCTTGGTCTCCAGCTCGGCCGGGACGATCACGCCGGAGACCACGTCGGCCTCCGGGTACATCGCCAGCGCCCGGGCCACCTCGGCCAGCCAGTACGGGTCGGCCCGCTCGTCGTCGTCGATCCAGGCCACGATCTGCCCGTGGGTCGCGGCGACCGCCGCGTTGCGGGCGAACGACAGGCCGGCCTTGGGCTCGCGCAGGTACTCGACCGGGCCGCGGCGGGCCGCCGCCCGGACCACCTCGGCGGTGGCGTCGGTCACCGGCGCGTTGTCCACGACGAGGATCCGGAAGACCGGGTACTGCATGGCGAACAGGCTGTCCAGGCAGCGGGCCAGCGCGCCGGGCCGCTCCCGGGTGCAGACCACCACGGTGATCTCCGGCGCGGAGGCCAGGATCGCACGCCGGCTGGCCAGGAACTCCGGCTCGGTGTGCGGGACGTAACCGTGCACCGGGACGGGGGCGCCGCCCAGGCGGGAGCTCACCGCCTCGCCGAGCTCGGTGTCGATCGCCGCGGCCAGCGCGTACGGGGCGAGCCCCTGCTCCGGCACGTCGACCAGCACCGTGCCGAGCGGCTCGGTGAAGAGCCGGACCAGGACGTGGGCCTGCAGAACCCGGCGGCCGTCCGCCGCGATCGCGGCGACCGGCGGCAGCGGCTGGGACAGGTCCAGGTCGAGCACGACCGCGGGGCGGAACCTGCTCTCGTCGTCCAGGTTCGGGGCGCCCGGGAGGGCGCCGTTGACTCCGGTGGTCACTGAGCGGCCTCCGACTCGTTGCGCCGGCCGGCGCGCTTCTTGCTGACGGTTTCCACGACGCCACCGACACCCGCGGCGGCGGCGCCGGCGATGACGCCACCCGCGCGGAGCAGGTGGTCGGCGCCCTTGCCGGTGGCGGCCGCACCCACGTGCTTGACCACGGCCTTCGGCAGCGACCAGATGTAGCTCTTCTCGGCGCCGAGGGCGTCGTTCTTGTTCTCCTCGTGCAGGCTGCCCATCTGGACCTTGCCCCGGCCCTCGGCGTAGCAGCGCTTCACGAAGAACTTGAAGCTGGCCCGCTCGGCGGGCACCTCGTGCTGGATGACCGCGCCCGGCACGTACACCCAATGGCCGTTGTCGGAGACCTCGCTCATGCGCAGGCAGAGGTCGGTGTCCTCGGGCCGGTTGCGGTCGCCGAGCTTGCCGAAGCCGACCCGGAATCCGCCGGCCGCGACGAACACGTCCCGGCGCACGATCATGTTGGCCGACCAGACGTTGCGGATCGGCGCGGTCTCGGTGGGCATGCCGGTGTACGAGCCACCGACCGCCCAGAGGAACTCGCCCGGCATCCACTTCGGGGCGGGGCCCTCCCAGGCCGGCTGGATGAAGCCGCCGGTGCCGATCACCTCGGGGTCGGCGAACGGCTCGATCTGCCGCTCGAGCCAATCCGGCTCGGCGATGATGTCGTCGTCCAGGAAGGCGATCAGCGGGGTCTGGGCGTAGAAGGCGCCGGTGTTGCGGTTGCCGGAGACGCCCTGGGCGTACTCGTTCTGCAGCACCGTGATGCCCGGCAGCTCACGCTTGATCCGGTCGAACATCGCCGGGTTGTGGTCGACGACCACGACGATCTCTTCGGGCTTCTGCGTCTGAGCGTGGGCGCACTCGAGCGTACGGGTGAGGTAGTCCCAGCGCACCTCGGAGTACGTGGGAATGACGATCGTCGTGGGCAGATGGGTGTGGTTCACGAGGGGAGTGCTCCTGTGGGCGGAAGGGGCGCCTGGTGAACTTTTCCAACCTGGCATCGGGCCGGAGCTGCTGCTACGGCCCTGCCAGGTGGGAAGAAGTTCAGTCGTCGAGCGAGGCGCGGCTGCGCAGCTTGCTGATGTCCTGGGTGGGGCCGCTGCCGATGTCGTCGAGCGCGCGGGCCCGCAAGGCGCGCAGGTCCCGGGTGGGGCCCATGCCGAGGTCGTCGAAGGCCGGCTTGCGCAGCTTGTTGATGTCGTCGGTGCGCCGGGTGCCGACCTCGTGCGGGCGGTTGGCCCGGTTGAGCTGGCCGGTGTCGCGGCGCGGGTCGGCCGGGTGCCGGTTCGCCGCGACCGGGTGGGCGGCGACCACGACCGGCGCGGGCGGGTTGACGGCCGGCTCGTAGCCGCGGGGCTCGAGGACCCGGGGGACAGCCGGCGGCGGGGTGACGACCGGGGGCGCCGGGACCGGGTTGGCGGTCGGCAGCTTCAGGCCCTCGACGAACGGGGCGATGCCGGCGCCGCGGCGGCCGCGCATCCGGCCGTACTCACTGAAGATCGTGCGGAGCACCCGGAAGCCGTCGCGGAAGGTGTTCAGGTTGCTCTCGCCGAAGATCCGCTCGTGCTCGGTGCTGCCGACCTCGCCGACCTTCAGCTTCTCCGCGACCGCGCGGATGTTGATCATCGTCTCGATCTCGAAGCCGTCGCCCCACAGCTTGCTGCCGTCGGCCGGCTGGGGGAGCGTGACGTCCGGCAGGTCGAGCGCCGGCACGACGTTGCGCCAGAAGGCGTTGTAGCCGTAGCAGAGGTCGGTGAAGTGCGTCCGGAACAGGACGTTGACCACCATGTTGAGGCCGTCGTTGCCGAGCTTGCGCAGCGCGGTGATGTCGTGGCTGTGACCGCCGTGGCTGAAGCGAGACCCCTTCACAAAGTGGTCGCCGTTGATCAGCTTGTCCACGAAGAGTGGGATCTCGGCCGGGTCGGTGGAGCCGTCGGCGTCGATCATCACGATGATGTCGCCGGTGCAGGCGGCGAAGCCGCAGGCGAGCGCGTTGCCCTTGCCCTTCCGCGTCTGCTGCACGATCACGGCGTCCGGCCGCAGCTCACGAGCCACTTCGACGGTCCGGTCGGTGGAGCCGCCATCGACGACGATCACCTCGGTGATCAGGGACGGGAGCTTCGCGAACACGTGCGGCAGGTTCCGCTCTTCGTTCAGCGTGGGAATCACGACGCTCACGGTCGGTGATTGCGGGCGGTTACTGTCGGTGTTCGTATTCAAGTGCGAAAGCTCCATGTCGGTCCCTTCCGGGGGCGGCAATGCGACTTGTAGCGCGATTTCCCGAAGGTGGGACCGCACAGCCGCTCGCTTCAGGAAAACAACCTAGCAAACGATTACGTAGCGTCAACAGACCATGAGAAAGACTCAAGTCACAGCTGCCATAAAGCTGACAGTTCCAGTATGGAGAAGCAAGTACATCCAGGTCGCTGAGCGCGGACCTAGGCCACATCGTTACCTTGCGTAACGGACATTGGCCATAGCGGTGGATCTCTCGGGAGAGTCTCCCGCGAATATGTAAATGAGTAGTGGATCACTACATAAACGGACAAGATCGGCAAACCGCAGCCGTTACTTTCCGGACGTACGCCTTCACCTAAAGTTAATTTTATGTGTCCCGATGTGACGGTGCGATTGCTGGGCGTAAGACTGATCCACTCGCTACCGTTGACCGGTGGGACGATGTCGCCGAACGCCCGTAGCCTCCTCAGCCGTTCGGCGTTGGTGATGCGATGACGACCGACACCAGGCTGTGCGTTTGTGGGCATTCGCATCGGGCACACGATCATTACCGCGCCGGGACGGACTGCGCGCTCTGCGAGCCGGGCGAGTGCAACCGGTTCCGGAGCGCCGGGCGCTGGTGGCGCCGGCTCCGCGGCCGACGATGGGGGGAAGGCGGCCGTAAGAGATGAGGGGAAGGCGGCCGTAAGAGACGTCCGCCACGTGGTCATCGGGCTGCGAAATCCTAGTGGATCTGTAGGCTAAGTCTCAATTCGAGCAAGCCTAGGGGGAACCGATGGCGCTACCCGACTTCCTCATCGCCGGCGTGCCCAAGGCCGGAACCACGGCGCTGCACGCGGCGCTGACCGGACATCCCGAGCTCTTCCTCCCGTCGGTGAAGGAACCGAAGTTCTTCCTCTCCGACGGGCCGCCACCGGTCGTCGGCGGGCCCGGTGACGTGCAGACCTATCAGGAGCACGTCTGGCGGCAGGACGAGTACGAGGCGCTCTTCGACCCCGCGCCGCCGGGCACGCTTCGCGGCGAGGCCACACCCTTCTATCTGTACGACCTGGCCGCGCACGACCGGATGAAAGCGCTGGTCCCGCACGCGCGGCTGATCATCCTGTTGCGCGACCCGGTGGACCGGGCGCACTCCAACTGGACCCATCTCTGGGTGGCCGGTCTGGAGGAGGAGGCCGACTTCCTGACCGCCTGCCTGGCGGAGGAGGAGCGCAAGGCCGCGAACTGGGCCGACTTCTGGCATTACATCGGCCTGGGCCGGTACGGCCGGCAGCTCGAGCACCTCTATCAGCGCTTCCCTCGTGAGCAGGTGCTTCTGCTACGCTACCGCGACCTCAAGGACAGTCCGGCCGAGACACTGGACCGGGTCTGCTCTTTCCTGGGCGTGCGGACCGGTGTGCTCACCTCGATCCCGAGGGAGAACGTGAACCGGCACTACGTCGAGGACACTCGCGTCAACAAGGTGCTGCGCGGCCTGCTCCGGGCCGGTGGCAACTTCGGGCACCGGTTCCCGGTTCCGCTGCGTCTCGCCGCTCGGGGACCACTGCTCACGCTGCTGCATCGCAAGCGGGGCAACCGCCCGGTGACCACGCCGGAGGAACGCGCCGCCCTGTTGCCGTACTTCGCCGGCGACATCGCCCTTCTCAAGGACGTGACCGGCGAGAACTACGACGACTGGCTGAGCCTCGACCGACACGCCCGGGTCCGGTAAAGCCCACATTTCCGATAGTTCATGCAAACTTGGACGCGTTCCGTCGCCGCAACCACGGGGAGCTGCCTTGACCACTGGAATCACGACCCTGCCACTGCCCGGCTGGGATGACTCCACCGTGGTGGTGGAGCCGCCCGGCTCCGAGCCCGGGGCGTGGTCGGGAGCGCCCAGCTCGGTCATCGCGGACGGGTGGATCTACCTCGCCTACCGGCTGAGGCTGCCGATCGGGGCCGGCCGCGGCATCGCTAACGTCGTGGCCCGCTCCGCCGACGGCCTCACCTTCACGGTGGTGGCCGAGGTGAGCAAGGACGCCTTCGGGGCCGAGTCGCTCGAGCGGCCGGCCCTGGTGCGCACCCCGCAGGGCAAATGGCGGCTGTACGTCAGCGCCGCCACCCCGGGCACCAAGCATTGGCGGGTCGACCTGCTCGAGGCGGACACCCCGGAGGGCCTGGCCACCGCCGTGCCCCGCACCGTGCTGGCCGGCGACGAGACGGTCGGCGTCAAGGACCCGGTGCTGCACCACGACGAGCACGGCTGGCACCTGTGGGCGTCGGTGCACCCCCTGGAGTCCTGGGACGACGCCGACCGGATGACCACCGAGTACGCGACCAGCCCGGACGGCGTGCACTGGACCTGGCGGCGCACCGCGCTGGCCGGCCGCGCCGGCGAGTGGGACGCCCGGGGCGTGCGGATCTCCTCGGTCCGGGTGCAGGGCGACGAGATCATCGCCGCCTACGACGGCCGCGCCACAGCGGGGGAGAACTGGGAGGAGCGCACCGGGACGGCCCGGGGTGAGCGCCTGCCGGACGGCTCCTTCGGCGCGCTCACCGCCGAGGACCGGGAGCCGATCGGCAGCCCGCACCCGCCCTACGGCCTGCGCTATCTGAGCCTGGTCGACTTGCCCGACGGCCGGCAGCGGCTCTACTACGAGTCGACCCGGGCGGACGGCGCGCACGACCTGCGTACCGAACTGGCTTGATCTCCGGCGCTGTCCGGCCACCCCGGCCGGACAGCCGCTGAGAGCGTGATCACCCGAGGTGGGGGCGCTCTGCCCCCGATCTTCCGGATGCCCTAACGTCGATCCCGGCGTCAGGTGCGCGCGGAAACCCGGGCTGCACTGCTGATGGCGGGGCCGGGCCCACAAGGAGCGGTTCCGCCATGCTGACGGTCACTTTCAGTGACCCTTTAGTGGATCTTAAGTAGCGACGGGACGCTACCATGTCGTCCACGAGGTCCGTCTTTACTCACAGTGAGCGCGGAGTCCGTTTCCGGGACCGTTCGGCGCGCTTTTGCAGCGGTAAACCCGCCGGTTACGAAACCGTATTTGGGAGCGTTCCCGAAAACCGCGATTCCAACGCCGGCCGACCACCCGGTAAAGCTTCGACGAATTGACGTCCGCCTCATCCTTTCGGACGATGCCGAGCCCCAATCAACGTCCTGTTCTCACCCGGACATCCGGGCACTGATGCGGCGTCCGCTCTCCACCGGTTCGAGGTACCCCCGGCCCGGGGTCGCGTTTGTGCCCTGGTGCCCTGGGTAACGCCAGGTCCGACAGGTCGAGACTGACCTGCCGGAGGGCGCGAGGAGGCCGCATGCGGACGCTTGGCGGGCGTTATCAACTGGTGAACCGCATCGGACTCGGCGGCATGTCGGAGGTCTGGCGCGGACACGACAAGGTGCTGGACCGGCCGGTCGCGGTGAAGATCATGGCGCCGGCGGTGGAGGGCACCCTCGGCGAGATCGGGGTCGAACTGGTCCGGGCGGAGGCGCGCTCGGCGGCCCGGCTCGCCCATCCCAACGTCGCCGGGGTGCACGACTTCGGCACCTCGCCCGCCCCGGGACGCGACGTCCCGTACATCGTGATGGAACTTGTCGAGGGCCAGACCCTGAGCCGGCACCTCGCCGCCGGCCGGCTGGACTGGCGCATCGGCGTACGCATCTGCGCCGAAGTGGCGGCCGCACTCGCGGCGGCCCACGCCGAGCACGTGGTGCATCGCGACATCAAGCCGGCCAACATCATGCTCACCCCGGCCGGCGCCAAGGTCCTGGACTTCGGCATCGCCGCGGTGGTCGGCTCGCCCGACCCGGATCCGCACGGCCCGGTGATGGGCACGCCGGCCTACATCGCCCCGGAACGCTTCGAGGGCATGCCGGCCACCCCGGCGACCGACATGTTCGCGCTCGGCACGCTGATCTACCACTGCCTCTCCGGCCGGCTGCCGTGGAACGCGCGCACCAACACCGAGCTGGTCCTCGCCGAGCGCTTCGAGGATCCGCAGCCGCTGCCGCACATCGACGGCCTGCCGCCCGAGGTCCTCGATCTCTGCTCGCGCTGCCTGGCGAAGGATCCGGCCGACCGGCCCACCGCGCTGGTGGCCGCGCTGCTGCTGGCCGAGGCGGTGGACGCGCGCGTCTACGTGCCGCTCAGCGATCTCGGCCCGGACCTCCATCGCACGCCCACGGTCTCCGCCTGGGACGAGGCCGCCGCCTCCGCGCCGACCTCCGACGCCTCCGCGATCTCCGAGCGCGTCGGCCGCCACCGAGCCTGACAACCATGATTTGGTACGAGCTACGAAGGAGTACCTCGGCTACCGCGCGAGCCAGGCAGCCGGTCCCGGCCCCAACGCGGCCGCCGGGCTTAAGCAGGTGGTCAACAGGGCTGTTCCAACCCTCGTCGAACAGCCGTGAGAGCCAGCCGGACTAACCGGCCTGGCTGGCTCTGAGGGCTGTTCCGGCGCCGGCCGAACAGCCGGGTTAACCAGCCGCCGAGGGTCAGGCGGCTCGGGGGACTACTACCAGGGGGCGGCAGGCGCGGCGCAGCAGGCGGGTGGAGACGCCGCCGAGCAGGACGCGGCGGGTCGGGCCGTAGCCGCGCGAGCCGCAGAACAGCACGTCGACCTCGCCGAGTTCGGCGAGGGTCTCCACGACGTCGCCGGAGCGGAGCTCCCACTCGACCCGGACGTCCGGGACGCATTCGGCGGCTTTGCGCAGCGCTTCCTCGTACGTCTCCCGGGCTGTGTCCAGAAAAGCCCGCTCAGCGTCGTCGCCCAGCAGGAACGGCACCGCGGCATCGCCGCGTGCCACGACCGTGACCAGCAGCAGCGGGCTGCCGGTCCGCCGGGCCAGCCGGGCCGCCTCGGTGAGCGCGGCACGGCCGTCCGGCGTGTCCACGTAGGCGACGCCGATCCGGCCCACCGCGCCCGGCTCGTTCGGCATCCCGGCCGGCGCGATCGCGACCGGGCAGGGGCTGCCGGCGAGCAGGCGCTCGGCGGTGCTGCCGGCGAACAGCCGGGCGGCCGGCCCGGACGCGCTGGAGCCCACCACGAGCAGCGACGCGTGCACCTGCTCGGCCAGATCGTGCAGGCCGTGCGCGGCCGAGGAGGAGGCGATCGTCCGGTACTCGGCGCCGGGCGGGTCGCCGAGCGTGCTGCGGGCGCCGGCCAGCACCTCCTCGGCTACCCGGTGCCGGTCGGCGATCCACTCGGCGTCCACCCGGCCGGAGCCGAGAGCCGACGGAGCCGGGTGGACCACCGCGACGGTCAGCGGGACCTCCAGGAGCTCCGCCGCCCAGCGGCCCAGGGCGAGCGCGTCCGCGGCGGCGGCGCCCCGGTCGACGCCGACGACGACCGGCCCGGCTGCCGGCGCCGTCATGACGGGCCTCCGTCACCGCGGCGGTCGGTGCCGTCGCCGGGGCGCGGGTCCTCCTCCGGGCGGGACTCCGGCCGGGTGAAGTCGCTGCCGGACGGCACCGGGTCGGCGGCCGCCTGGCGCAGGCGGGAGTGCCGGTAGCCGTAGGCGGCGTAGATCAGCAGGCCGAGCGCGAGCCAGCCGAGGAATCGGATCCAGGTGTCGAACGGCAGGTCGGCCATCAGGTAGACGGCGAAGGCGATACCGATCAGCGGGAGCAGGGGCGACCACGGCACCCGGTACGGCCGGGGCATGTCCGGGCGGGTCCGGCGCAGGACGATCACGCCGATGTTGACCAGCACGAAGGCGAACAGGGTGCCGATGTTCACCAGTTCCACGATGGTGCCGAGGGGAACCAGCGCGGCGAGCACCGAGATCAGCAGGCCGAGGACGATGGTGAGCCGGGCCGGCGTGCCGTACCGCTGGTTGACCGCGGCCAGCCGGCGCGGCATCAGGCCGTCCCGGCACATGGCGAAGAAGATCCGGGTCTGGCCGTAGAAGATCACCAGGACCACGCTGGTGATCGCGACCACCGCGCCGA
The DNA here is from genome assembly GCF_036053395.1 of Actinoplanes sp. NBC_00393. Classification (NCBI taxonomy): domain Bacteria; kingdom Bacillati; phylum Actinomycetota; class Actinomycetes; order Micromonosporales; family Micromonosporaceae; genus Actinoplanes; species Actinoplanes sp. NBC_00393. The sequence continues at coordinate 943,637 of NZ_CP107942.1, forward strand.
GCGCCAGGATCGCCGCCGCCCAGCTCATCCCGGCGCCCTCCTCGAGCGCGGCGGCCAGCGGCGCGTCACTGCCGGACAGCTGGTCGGGGGTGGCGATGCCGATCGCGCCGGCGACCGTCAGCACGTAGAAGACGGTGCAGATCAGCAGCGAGCCGAGGATGGCCTTGGGCAGGTCCTTGGCCGGGTTGCGGGCCTCCTCGCTGCCGGTGGAGACCGCGTCGAACCCGATGTAGGCGAAGAAGATGATCGCCGCGGCCGCGGTCACCCCGTCCACACCGGCCGGGGCGAACGGCGAGAAGTTACCGGTGCTGAAGTTCGCGAACGCCACCACGATGAAGAAGATCAGCACGGCCAGCTTCACGACGACCATGATCAGGTTGACCCGTACGCTTTCGGTCACGCCGCGGACCAGCAGGAACGTGATCGCCAGCACGATGAAGACGGCCGGCAGGTTGAACACGCCGCCGTCCTCCGGCGAGGTCGCGATCGCGTCCGGCAGCGCGACGCCGAACGCCGAGTCCAGGAACGCGTTGAGGTTGCCGCCCCAGCCGACCGCGATCGCGGCCACCGAAACCCCGTACTCCAGGATCAGGTCCCAGCCGATGATCCAGGCGACCAGCTCGCCGAGGGTCGCGTACGCGTACGTGTACGCGCTGCCGGAGACCGGGATCGACGAGGCCAGCTCGGCGTAGGAGAGCGCGGAGAACGCACACGCCACCGCCGCCAGCACGAACGACAGGATGACGGCCGGCCCGGCGATCGCCGCGCCCTCACCGATCACCACGAAGATGCCGGTGCCGATGATCGCGCCGACGCCCATCGCGGTCAGGTGTGTGGAGCTGACCGCGCGTTTGAGCTCGGTGCCCTGCTCATGTGTCTCGGTGACCAGCGATCCGACGTCCCGGACCGCGAACACTCCCGGTCGCCGCTGTGGACCAGCCATGGCGCGCCTCCCCCCCGGGGCGGCCGCGTCGCCGCCGTCCTGACACCGTGGCCGAGGCGCGCGCCGGCCCGCAAGATGATCGGCGCGATGCGCCGATTCCGCCCGCCCGAGTTGCCGAAGCGGCCGTTCGGTGGTTCAGGTGGGGCGAAAACTCGTTCGGCGTACGCCGTGTGCGCTCCCGCCCCGGAAGTGCGCGGCAGCCTGCGAGGTGCGTGCCGTCAGTTGTACGGTGAGGCGAACGGGCAAATCGCCCGGTTCGGAGGGCATGATGGGCGAGGCCGTGATGACCACACGGCGGCAGGCCGACGGCGGGATCGTCGTCGAAGTCCGCGGCAGTCTGGACGCGGCCACCGTCGACGCGTTGCGGGTGTCGCTCCTGGACACCCTGCAGAGCGACCGGCCCGCACTGATGATCGTGGACCTGACCTACGTGACGTTCATGGACTCGATGGGGATCGGCACGCTGGTCGCCGGGCACGAGGCGGCCCGCGACATCGGCACCCGGTTCCTGCTACGCAACCCGAGCGAGTTCGTGCACCGCCAGCTGCGCGTCACCGGTCTCACCGACCTGTTCGGCCTGCCGTCCGACCCGTCGTCGTCGCGCACCTACACGGTCTGACAACCGAACGCGAACCCCTCGGCGCGCAGCTTCGCCGAGCTGATCGGCACCCGCGGCGAGCTCGGGCAGCCCGGTGCCGGCGGCGATCGCGGCGAAGAACTCCCGGTTGGTGGCCGGCACGCTCGCGTCCGGCACCGCGTTGTACGCCCCGGTCAGCCCCCGGCCCACCACGAAGTCCAGCGCCGCGGCCGCGTCCCGGTAGTCGATCCGGTACAGCAGGGCGTCCCCGTCGAACGGCACGCTGCCACCGAGCACGTCGTGGGCCAGCTTCACCCGGCTCGGGTAGTCGATGTCGCGCGGGTGGCCGTACACGTCGGGGATGCGCAGCACCGCGCCGCCCGGAGTGCGCAGGACGGCCTGCTCGGCCGCGATGAAATTGCGCGGCGAAGCGTCCGGGTCGCCGGTCAGCGGGGTGGTCTCGTCCACCGGGTCGGTGGCGCCGGCGCCGTAGACCGAGATCGAGCTGGTGAAGACCACCCGCGGGTGGACGGCGACGGCGGTCTGCGCGGTGGCGGTGAGGGTGTCCGCGTACTCGGTGACGCGCGCCGCGGCGTCGAAGGCCCGTCCGATCCGCGGGCTGACGGTGAGCACCACGGCGTCCGCGCCCTCGACGGCACGGGCCAGGGCGTCCCGGTCGCTGCCGCGCAGCACCGCGACCTCGGCGCAGGCTGCGGCGACCTCGTCCACCCGGGACGGCGAGGTCGTGGTGCCGATGACCGTGTGACCGGCCTTGGTCCAGCGGCGGGCCAGCTCCATGCCGACGTTGCCGCACCCGACGATCGCGAACCGCATCCCGCCGCCTCCTGTATGGAAACAGTGTTTCCGCGAAGGCTACTCCTGGCCCGCCGGCTGCGGCCGGGACCGAAAGTCTGGCTCGCGCCGACTCGCGGGACAGCCGCCCACCTGATGGCAGCCTCATCGCGTGCCCGCTGGCCGGCCGACCCCGGCGGGCCCCACAGGAGCCGCCACCCACACACGCTTCACACGCGAAACGAGCCTGAGCGGCGGCCGGTCCGCGCGAGCCGCCGGCACGCCGGGTTTCCCGGGCTGGGAAGCATGCGTGGGCGGCGGCCCGGCTGCGCGGGCCGCCATCTAGGCATCGCTCGCCGCCCGCGTTGCGTGCCTGAGTGGCGGCCGGTGCGCGCGGGCCGCCGGCACGCCGGGTTTCGCGGGCTGGGATGCATGCGTGAGTGGCGGCTGGGCTGCGCGGGCCGCCATCTAGGCATCGCTCGCCGCCCGCGTTGCGTGCCTGAGTGGCGGCCGGTGCGCGCGAGCCGCCAGCAGGGTGGGTTTCGCGGGCCGGGAAGCATGCGTGAGTGGCGGCCGAGTGCGCGAGCCGCCGCCCACGCATGCAATCCCGCCCGCGTTGCGTGCCTGAGTGGCGGCCGGTGCGCGCGAGCCGCCGGCAGGGCGGGTTTCCCGGGCTGGGAAGCATGCGTGAGTGGCGGCCCGGCTGCGCGAGCCGCCGCCCACGCATGCAATCCCGCCCGCGATGCCTGCCTGAGTGGCGGCCGGGCTGCGCGAGCCGCCAGCAGTGCGGGTTTCGCGGGCCGGGAAGCATGCGTGAGTGGCGGCCGAGCTGCGCGAGCCGCCAGCAGGGCTGGTTTTGCGGCCAGGGCTAGGCGGTCCGGGGCGATCGGGATATCCGGACGGCGCGAGCGGTGACCGGACGAAGATCGGGACGGGCCGGACGGCGCGAGCATTGACCGGGCGGGAGCGAAGCCGGGCGGCGGCATGTCCAGGCGTGCCCGTTATCTGACTGCTGGGATGCGGCCTGCGGCCTGGACCGGGAAGTGGATCGGGCCGCGGATGATGCCGGCGTTGCGGCGGCGTACGGCGCCGGCGCGGCGGAGGCCGGGCATGCGTTCGGCGAGCAGGCGCAGGGCGATGGCGGCTTCGAGGCGGGCCAGCGGAGCGCCCACGCAGTAGTGGATGCCGCTGGAGAAGGCCAGGTGGTCGACCGACGGGGTGCGGTGGATGTCGAAGCGGCCGGGCTGCGGGTAGACGGCCGGATCGCGGTTCGCCGCGGCGAGCAGTGTCACGACGAACTGGCCGCGCCGCACCGTACGCCCGGCCAGCTCGACCTCCTCGGTGGCGCAGCGCGCGGTGCGCTGCACGGGCGGATCCCAGCGCAGCGTCTCCTCGATCGCCGGCCCGGCGAGGCCGGCCGGGTCGGCGCAGAGCGCTTCCCACTGATCGGGGTGGTCGAGCAGGGCGTTGACCGCGTTGCCGATCAGGTTGACCGTCGTCTCGAAGCCGGCCACCAGCAGCAGCCGGCACATCGGCAGCAACTCGTGCGACTGGATCTTGTCGCCCTCGGCGGCCAGGATCCTGCTGACCAGGTCGTCCGTGGGCTGAGCGCGGCGCAGCACGAACAGTTTGGCGAAGACGTCGTCGAGTTCGTCGCTGGCGGCCTTCAGCCGGGCGCCGTGGCGCAGGGAGCGGATCCCGTCCAGCGCGCTGCCGATGGTGGCGCCGTGCCGGGCGAACCGTTCGGCGTCCGCGTCGGGCACCCCGAGCAGGTCGGTGATCACCGTGATCGGCAGGGGCGCGGCGAACTCGCTGACCAGGTCGAAGTCGTCCTTGGCCGCGGCCGCGCCGAGCAGCTCGCCGACGCGCTGCTCGATGCGGGCGGCGTAGCCGGTCATCTGGCGGGGGCTGAACGCCGGCTGGGCCAGGCGCCGCAGCCGGGTGTGGTCGGGCGGGTCCTTGTCCAGGAACGACATGTCGACCTGCTGGTCCGGCGCGGCCCGCCCGGTGAGCTCGGCGGCCCGCACCCCGAACCGACGGTCCCGCAGCACCGCGTTGCAGACCGGGTGGCTCGCCGTCACGTAGTTGCCCAGGCGGGTGGGGACCAGATCCCCACCCGCCCGGATCCGTTCATAGATCAGGTACGGGTCCTCGCGGCCCGGTTTGAGCTGCAGCCGGGCCATCGGGTCCCGCCGCACGTAACCGTGGTACGTGAATCCCAGCCGCCGGGCGTACAACGCTGCGGCGAATCGCAGAGCCTGCACACCCGGCAGCTTAGGACCGTCAGTCCACTTCGGCCACGTACGACGACAGCCAGGCCAGCGCCGCGTTCCAGTTGATGGTCAGCTCGTTGGTGGACCAGGACTGGATGTCGTCGATGTAGCAGAACTGGCCGACGCAGCCGGTCAGGTACTGCTGGGCGACCGGGTCCTGGATCGACGAGTTCGGCCCGCCGGAGAGCGTGCCGGCCGGCGGGTGCGGCAGCGACGGGTCGAGCTGGGCGGCGTACCAGCGGCTGTGCTGGTTCTGCGAGCTGACCTCGCCGTACCCGGTGACGTAGGAGATGTTCAGCGCGTTGCGGCCGAACAGGTAGTCCATACCGGTCAGCACGCCGTTGCGGTAGCGGTCGAGGCCGGTCAGCTTGTGCGCGGACGCGACCACCACCAGGTTGTTGGCGATGATGCTGCTGGAACCCCAGTCCCACACGTTGTTGGTGGGGGCGTAGGCGACGCCGTACCCATGGCCGCGCTGGACCGCCAGGTACTCCTCGGCGCCCTTGACGACCTGTGCCTGCACCAGGACGCGGCCGGGGAGCTTGTTCGGCAGCAGCGCCAGGTCGATCTTGGCGGCTGCGGCGGTGGCCGCCCAGTCGAAGGCGACCGGGCCGAACACGTCGGCGGTGTGCTCGGGCGAGTTCAGGACGTCGGTGGCGTACTGCTTCTCGCCGGTGGTCAGGAACAACTCGGCGGCCGCCCAGTAGAACTCGTCGGTCACCTTGTCGTCGTTGTAGGCACCGCCGCCGACGCCGTCGGTCACCGGGGCGTACCGGGCCGGGTTTGCCTTGGCCGCGACGTAGGCGGTGCGGGCAGCAGCCAGCGCGCGGGCCGCGAAGGCCGCGTCGAAGGGCTTGTAGATGCGCGCGGCCTGCGCCGCTGTCGCGGCCAGGTTCAGGGTCGCGGCGGTGGAGACCGGGTGCAGCTCGCGCGGCTGCGGGTCCAGGTGGGGCATGAGCGGCAGGCCGGTCCAGGCCTGATCGTGGATCTTGTGGTGCGCCATGCCCGCGTACGGCTTACCCGCCGGAACCTGCATGCTGAGCAGGAAGTCGAGCTCCCACCGCGCCTCGTCCAGGATGTCCGGGGTCCGGTTCCCGCTCTCCGGGATGGTCAGGTTCACCTTGCGGGAGCCGCGGTTGTGCTCGTACTCGCTGAGCAGGCCCCAGACCGAGATGCCGCCGTTGACGACGTACTTGCCGTGGTCGCCGGCGTCGTACCAGCCGCCGCGCACGTCCAGGGTGTAGTCGCAGACGCCGGGCTGGCACGGGACGTTGCCGTCACCCTGGTTCGGGGGCACGTCGACGTGGCCGGCCGGGCGGGCGTACCCGGGGCGCAGGTCGTCGCGGATCTCGATGCCGGACCGCTGGGTGTAGTAGAGCTTGAGCGAGTCGGTGCGCAGCTTGTCGTACGCATTCCCGCCGATGTCGAACGGTCGTGAGGTCTCGCCGTCCGCGCTCAGGGTGAGGCCGGTGGCGTTGCGCCGGTACCTGCTGAAGTCGATGGTGTGCACGTTCTGCCCGGAGGACGGGTCGACGCCGTGCGGTTTGGTGCTTCCCTTGGCCAGGACCTTGTCGCCGGAGCGCAGCTCCCAAGGCAGCGCGGTGGTCTTCTCGGTGACCAGCGTGGCGCCCTTCGGGCCGTCCTGGACGTAGGCGACCTGGTTGACCCGCACGCGCGGCCCGGTGTCCGGCTCGTACACCTCCGGCGGAACTCCGCCGACCAGGGAGACGTTGTCGACGCAGAACCGCCACGGGTCGGCGCTGCCACCGACCTGGAAGGCGACCTGCCCCTGCGCGGTGGCGGTGCTCGCGGTGAACGTGTACTCGTAGTGGGTCAGGCCGCCCTCGCTGAGCACGGGCGACTGCTCGAAGTAGGTGTCGTAGGGCGCGACGGCGAGCCCGGCGATCGCGCGGGCCACATGGCCCTCGGGGCTGCCGCTCGCGTCGAAGCTGAACCGGTAGGTCTCGCCGGCGACCAGGTCGATGTCGTTCTGGCCGATCGCGACGTCCCAGCGGTTGGTGGTGCCGCCGGGCACATCCAGGCAGGCGACGCCGTCGACCAGGTCGATCGGCACGCCCGCGGACGACCAGAACGGGTCCGCGGTGCTGTCGAATCCGCCGTTGACGACCTGCTCGACCTCGTCGGCCTGGGCTGGCGCGGCGACGCCGACGGTGAGTAGTACGGCTGTGAAGCCGATTTTTAGGGAGCGCTCCCATAGAGGCATGGAGACATATTGATTGCGGGTGTGTTACCGCGTCAACGCCCCTGGTCACGGATCCAGGCGTCGATCAGCCCGCCGAAGTGGGCGAGGAACTTCTCGTGCTCGTGCACGGGGTACATCGCGCGGACCGTCTCACGCAGCAGCGAGCGGAACTCCTCGGAGACCACCCAGTCGTAGACGATCTCGTCCACGTTGCCCAGGTGCTTCGCACAGAACTCCTGGTAGCGGTCCACCTCGAAGTAGTCGTCGGCCAGCTTGCGGTAGCCGGCGAGCTTCTCGGCGTACGACATCCCCGGGGTGCCGGCGATCTCGAAATACTCCGACGTGTCGGTGTCCAGGCGCGGCTTGCGGCCGGTGACCACGCAGTACACCGTCCATCGCAGCAGCGCGGCCATCGCCCACGGGAAGTAGTAGTGCAGCGAGGTCAGCGCCACGTCCGGGCAGGCGTTGGCGTAGTCGATCGGGTGCACCTCGTCGTCGCGCACCAGCGACTCGCAGGAGTTGAACTCCCACCGGAAGAACGCGTTGATCAGCCGCGAGATGGTCACCACCTCGTCGCCGGCCCCGGGCGACAGGAAGTTGTGGTCCACCTCGTAACGCGCGTGCATCGGCTGGTCCGGGCGGAACTTCATCACCATCGTCTCCGGCCCGATGCTCAGACTGCGGGCGAAGACGTCGTAGCCCTCCACCGACGCCTGCAGATGCATCAGCCGCTCACCCGAGGCGTCGTAGGCGGAGTGCAGCTCGTCCGGATTCCGGATCTTCGAGACACCCACCCAGGCGCCGCCGTCGTAGGGCTTCATGTAGAGCGGGTAACCGACCTGCGCGGCCGTCGCCTCCAGGTCGAACGGCCGGTTGTAGCGGGCCGCCGTGTACGCCCAGCGCGAGTTCTCCAGGGGATTCTTGAACGGCACGAGCACCGTCTCCGGCACCTTCAGGCCGAGGCGCATCATCGCGCAGTACGCCGCGTGCTTCTCCATCGACTGGAAGGTGAACGGGCTGTTCAGCAGGTACACGTCGTCCATCAGCGCGATCTTCTTGAGCCACTCGCGGGGGTGGTAGTACCAGTGCGCCAGGCGGTCGATCACCAGGTCGTGGCGGGGCTTGTCACGCAGGTTGAACGGCTCGATCGTCACGCGTACCGAAATGGCCCGGTGACTGCGCCCGTCGGGCGCCTCGACGGTGCCCAGCCGGCGCAGCAGCGCCTCGTAGGCGCGTGGCCAGTCGTCCTCGGTGCCCAGCAGCAATCCGATGGTGTGCTCGACGTCGGCCACGGCCGCCTCCTTCAGATCAGTGGGGCCACACCTGCCGCAGAAGGGAGGTCAGGTGCGGATCGAGGGTGTCGCGCCAGCCCACCCAGGTGTGCGCGTCGGGGTTCTCGGTGGTGGCGATCGAATACCCCTGTTTCGCCAGGGCATCCGCCATGTCCCGGTTGTTCGCCAGGTTCTCCTCGGCGGCGCCGCACGTGATCGTCGCCGGCACGGCCGGGCCCCGGCGGGCCCGCAGGGTGCGCGTGGTGAACCGGACGATGCGCCCCCAGTGCTCGAAGCCCGACTCATGGCTGTCGTAGCGGGGCTGGAAGAAGCTGCCGGACTGCAGGAACAGGCCGGCGAAACCGGCCGGATGCCGGCGCTGGGCGTGCAGCATGGCGAGCGCGCCGAGGCTGGCGCCGGCGCCGACGACGGCGCCGCCCTCCAGGCCGCTGCGCAGCCGCGGCAGGATCTCACCGGCCAGGGCGAGGCCGTACGCGCGGGAGGCCGAATACCACTCCATGCGGTCCCCGGCCGGGAGCAGAACCAGATGGTACGGCGGGACGCGCTCGGCATTGATCATGGCGGCGGTGTAACGGCTCAACTCGCCGAACCGGTCGTAGTCGGGCCCGTCGTGCGCCACCAGGATCCGGGCGGTGGGGCTCTGCGGCGACCAGATCCGGATGCTCAGGTTGGTGCGCAGGCCACGGACCGGCAGCCGCACAGTCCGCCAGCCGCCGGGAGCGGGCGGCAGGCTTAGCCAAGCGGGCTCCCGGTAGCCGGGGGAGCGCAGCACCGACGAGTCGCCGAAGCCGCCGGGCACGCGGTCGGGATTGGCCGGGTCGCAGACGGTCTCCCGGGAGCCGTCCCGGTGGATCAGCTCCAGCCGGTACTCGAGGCGCTGCACCGGGGGCGCCTCGCGGCGCAGCTCCCAGACGCCGTCGACGGGGCCGGTGAGGTCGTCCTTGAAGGCGGAGCTGAGCACCCGGACGCCGGTCAGTGACTGGGCCGCGTCGGCGTACCGGAAAGACAGCGTGCCGCCGTCCCACCGTGCCCCGCCCGCGCCCGCCATGAACGCACCCTAACGCCGCGCCCGGCGACCCGCCTGCCTTCGCTGTCAGTCGATGCCGGTGGTGAGCCGGGACAGGAACCGGGCCCGCAGGTCGGCGGTCTCCAGGGTGTCGGCGGGCCACCACGGGCAGGCGACGTGCACGGCGACGACCTGACCCGTCGCCAGGAGGCGCCCGGCGGCGGCCAGCACGTCGTCCGCCGAGGGTCCGCCGGGCACCGGGAACCGCAGGCCGGGCAGCTCGCTGGGGTCGACCACGTCGGCGTCGATGTGCAGCACGATCGGGCCGGGTGGCACGGTGCCGGCGGACACGTGGGGCACCGCCATCCGGTGGATCGCGCCGGAGGCGAGGTATTCCGCCTCGGCGGGGTCGGTGTCCCGCGCGTCGACCAGGACGGCGCGTTGCGGGGGCACCGGGCGAAGGCCGAACAGGTTCGCGTACGCCTCCGGATGCGCCCCGGTGACCAGCCGCAACGACAGGCCGCCCAGGTAGCCGGAGGTGCTGGACTGCATGGTGTGCAGGTCGGCGTGCGCGTCGAACCAGACGATGCCCGGGTCGTGGCCGGCCCACTGGAGCCCGGCGACGACACCACCGGCGACCAGACAGTCCCCGGAGAAGACCACCGGAAGGGCGCCGGCCGTGGCGACCGGCTGGACCGCCGACGCCACCGCGTGCTGCACGGCCGCGATCCGCCGCCAGCGGTCGTCGTCCGGTGGATCGACCCGGACGGTGACCGCCGCCGGCACCCGGATGTCGCCGTCCGGGAGCAGTTCGTCCTGATGGTACGGAACGAGAATGATCGTCACGGTTCCCAGCGTGCCCCACGAGGGCCGTCCTCCGCTGCCCTGGCACGATGGCAATCATGCCGTTACCCGGGGACAGCCATGTGCACAGCGAGTGGTCCTGGGACGCGGTGCACGGCTCGATGGAGAAGACCTGCGCCCGGGCCGTGGAGATCGGGCTTCCGGCGATCGCGTTCACCGAGCACGTCGATCACCATTCGTGGCTCGCGCCGGTCGACGGGCCGTACGCGAACGACCGGATCACCGCGGCGGCCGACCCGGCCGGGCTGTTCACCCCGCCCGTTTTCGATGCCGCCGGCTATCTGGAGACGATCTCGCGCTGTCGTGAGCGCTTCCCTGACCTGCACATTCTCACCGGCCTGGAGATGGGGGAGCCGCACCGGTTCGCGGGGCAGCTCGCGGCTCTTCTCTCGACCGGGACGTTCGACCGGGTGCTCGGGTCGCTGCACTGCCTGCCGGACGGTGATCACTACGCCGAGCCGTGGGGGATCTATCCGCATCGGGACGCGGCGGAGGTGCTGCGGGAGTATCTCGCCGAGGTGATCCGGCTGGTCGATGCCACCGGGGACTTCGCGGTGCTGGCCCACATCGACTACCCGGTCCGGTTCTGGCCTACGGCGCCGTTCGATCCGGCAGCGTTCGAGGAGGAGTTCCGGGCCGCGCTGCGGGCGACCGCCCGGTCCGGCCGGGCTCTGGAGATCAACACGCGTCTGCCGCTGCACGCGACGATCCTCGGCTGGTGGCGCGAGGAGGGCGGCCGGACGGTGTCGTTCGGCAGCGACGCCCACTATCCCGAGGCGGTCGGGCACGGCTTCCGCGAGGCGGCGGCGATGGCCGAGGCGTACGGATTCCGGCCCGGCGACACCCCTTACGACTTCTGGCGCCGCTCTCTCTGAACATCTTCGCGGGTCAGGGTCTGCTCGTCGGTTCCGCTCTTTTCCGGGGTACGGGCTACGCCGTCGCGCCGAAGTCGTGGCCGTTCTGCCGTACCGCGCGATCCAGGCATCGCGTCACGGCCCCGAGCGCGGCTGCCGGGCTCACCCTGATCGTCACGCTGCACCCGGCAGATCGCCCTCCCGCCTGTTCTGAGCGCTGCCTGCGGCCGCGCACGTCGCTCTCCGTGCCCGGCCGGAGAGGCGGAACCGGCGCCGGGGGGCGGGTGACGTCGCCAGCGGGCGGCTGAGGCGGTGTTTTCGGCCTTGTTGATCACTGGGCCCTGCGGTAGCGCTGTCTGCCGGGCGGTGAGACAGCGCTACCGCAGGGCCCGGTGATCGAACAGCCTCCAAAAGCGGGCCCGGCCGCGCGTTAGCGCTGCCTGCCGCCGACCGGCCGGATGCTGCTCGGTGGCCGGGGATGCTGTGCGGTGGCCGGCGGATGTTGCGGTGGCCGGCGGATGCTGTTCGGTGGCGGCCTGCGGAAGGCTCTGCGGCGTGCGGACTAGGGTCGGCGGCATGCGGATCCGGATCGAAGGCCACGACCTGCCCGGGCGGCCCGGTGCCCCGCAGGCCGAGCAGTTGCGGCTCGGTGGCGTGCATGTGGGGGTGCAGCGCAAGAGCGAGGTCGTCGGGCGGGTGCCGGTCCACGAGGATCGGGCGGTCTGGGAGCTGGAGGTCGACACCCGCGAGGTGGACGGGTTCGTCGACGTCGGCGGCCCGTGGGTGCACGGCCGGCCCGGCGCCCGCTTCCTCTACCTGAGCTGGGGCTCGGTCGACGGGGACACGTTCGCGATGTTCCGGCGGGCCAAGCTGCTGTTCGGCGACATCCCCGGCCAGTTGCTGCGCGCGGCTGCCGACGGCCGCGGCACCCTGGTCGGCCGCCTCGGCCTGACCGACCCGGACGGCGGCCCGCGCTGCGCCCGGGTCCGGCCGCCGGACCTCAGCTGGACCTTGGAGTGGTGAATGTCCCGCGCTGAGCAGACCCTTCGGGAAAGTGTCGGGGGGTCGGCCTAGAGTCGGCGGCGTGCTGATGGACCGTGACTCACCAGATCTGACCGCCGTGGTCACGGTTGCCGCTGCCGAGGTTCGCGTGCTGCACGGCCTCCTCGGGGCCGACGGTGCGATCGCGTTGTGGGCGGAGACCGATGCCGACCGCTCGCCGGGCGGAGCGAGGCGGCGGGGTGACGCGCCCGACCATCCGTTCGCGGTGCCGGCCGATGCCCTTCCGGCGGGCGCCGCGCGGCCGGTCACGCTGATGCTGCCCTCGACGAGCGCCGGGCCGCTGTCCTCCCCGCAGCTCGGGCTGCCGTCACGCCGGGGGACGCCACGTGCGCGGCCCTGGCGGGTGCCCGCGGTCGAGGTGCCGTTCCTGGATTCCGATCTGGTGGCCGAGTTCGACGGGCGGGCCGCGCCGTCGGTCGGCTGGCTGGTCGAGTTCTGCGCGTTCGCGGCGAGCCTGGTGCGGCGCGGGCGGGTGCTGCCCGGCGTGCGCCTCGACGGCCCGCGCCCGGCCGCGTGGTGGCGGCCGGTGCTGATCGGGGCCGATGCGGTGCGGGCCGCGTCGCTTCGTGACCGGATGCCCCCGGCCTGCCGGGCCGGGCAGACCCGTGCGGCCGAGCGCGGCGCCGTGGCGCGCCGCCGCAGACAGGCGCCGGGGCCGGCGTCCCGGGCGGCCGTGTCCTCGGCGGACGTCTTCACCGCTGACGGGTTCATGGCGGACGGGTCCACGGCGGATGTGTTTGCGGCCGCGCTGGAGCGGCTGGTTGATGGGCTGGTGCGGACCCGGCTGGCCGAGGCCGGCGTGGTGCTGGCCGACTACGGCTGGCTGGCCGCGCTCACCGGGGAGCCCGAGTTCGAGGCAGCGCCGGCGCTGGTCGACGAGCTGACCGGGCGGCTCGACGCGTGGTTCGCCCAGGCGGCGCGTGGGGCCGAGGTCCGGGTGTGCTTCCGGCTCAGCGATCCGCGGGAGCACGAGCCGGTGATGCCCGCCGAGGTGCCGCTGCCCGAGGACGCCTGGCGGCTGGAGTTCCTGCTGCAGGCCGCCGACGAGCCCAGCGTGCTGGTCAGCGCCGCCGACGTGTGGCGCGATCAGTATGCGCCGCTCAGCCGGTGGACCTCGCATCCGCAGGAGCGGCTGCTGGCCGGGCTCGGGCGGGCCGCCCGGCTCTACCCGGAGCTGGGCGAGGCGCTGCGCGGCACCCACCCGACCGAGATGCTGCTCGACACCGAGGGCGCCCACCGGTTCCTCAGCCACGCCGCGCTGCTCGAGGAGGCCGGCTACGGGGTGCTGCTGCCGGCCTGGTGGCGGCGACGGCCCAGCCTCGGGCTCTCGCTGAACGTGCGGGGTCGCGACCCGGTCTCCACCGTGCTGCGGGACCGGGCGGTCGGGTTGCGCGAGATGGTCGACTACCAGTGGGGGCTGGCTCTCGGGGGGCGCACTCTCACCGAGCACGAGCTGGCCGACCTGGCCCGCGCCAAGGTGCCCCTGGTCCGGCTGCGCGGGCGCTGGGTGTTCCTGGACCCGCAGCGGCTCGCCGCCGGCCTCGACTTCCTGCGCCGCGGCGGCGGCACGATGACCGCCGGGGACGCGCTCAAGGTGATGCGGCTGCTCCCGCCCGAGGAGCTGCCGCTGCCGGTGACCGACGCGCGCGGCGAGGGCTGGCTGGCCGACCTGCTGACCGGGCGCCTCGACCAGAGCCTCGAGCTGCTGCCCCCGCCGGAGGGCCTGGCCGGCGTGCTCCGGCCGTACCAGATTCGGGGTTTCTCCTGGCTGGCCTTCCTGGAGTCGCTGGGCCTGGGCGCCTGCCTCGCCGACGACATGGGTCTGGGCAAGACCGTGCAGCTGCTGGCGCTGCTGCTGCACCACCGGGCCGGGCCCGCGCTGCTGATCTGCCCGCTGTCGGTGCTGGGCAACTGGCAGCGGGAGGCGGCGCGGTTCGCGCCGTCGCTGCGGGTCCGGGTGCTGCACGGTGCCGATCGGGAGGGCCCGGCGGCGCTGGCCGACGGCGCCGACCTGGTGCTGACGACCTATGCGACGGCCGTCCGCGACGCCGACGCCCTCGCCGGGATCGAGTGGGACCGGGTGGTGCTCGACGAGGCGCAGCACATCAAGAACGCCGGTGGCAGCGCGGCGAAAGCGGTCCGCCGGTTCCCGGCCCGCAACCGGATCGCGCTGACCGGTACCCCGGTGGAGAACCGGCTGTCCGAGCTCTGGTCGATCCTCGACTTCGTCAACCCGGGCCTGCTGGCGTCGGCGCACACGTTCCGGGCCCGGTTCGCGGTGCCCATCGAGCGCTACGGGGAGGAGGATGCGGCCGCCCGCCTGCGCCAGGCGACCCGGCCGTTCCTGCTGCGGCGTACGAAGCTGGACCCGCACATCTCCGCCGACCTGCCCGCCAAGCGGCACGTCCGGCACCTGTGCGGGATGACGACCGAGCAGGTCAGCCTCTACCGGGCGGTCCTCGACGAGCTGGAGGACCGCCTCGCCGAGCCGGGGGAGAAGTGGCGCAAGGGCCTGGTGCTGGCCGCCATGACCAAGCTCAAACAGGTGTGCGTGCACCCGGCGCTGGTGCTCAAGGACAACTCGCCGCTGCCCGGCCGCTCCGGCAAGATCGACCGTCTCGAGGAGATCCTGGACCACGCGCTCGGCGTGGGGGAGAGCGTGCTGTGCTTCACCCAGTTCGCCCGGTTCGGCGGGATGCTCGTGCCGCACCTGGCCGCGCGGTTCGGCGTGCCGGTGAAATTCCTGCACGGTGGCACACCACGGGGCGCCCGGGACGCCATGGTCGCGGAGTTTCAGCAGGCCGACCGGCCGGGGGTCTTCGTGCTCTCGCTGAAAGCCGGCGGCACCGGGCTGAACCTGACCGCCGCCAACCACGTCGTGCACGTCGACCGCTGGTGGAACCCGGCGGCCGAGACCCAGGCCTCCGACCGGGCGTACCGGATCGGGCAGCGCCGCGACGTGCACGTCCACAACCTGGTCTGCCTCGGCACCCTGGAGGAGCGCATCGACCAGCTCGTCGCCGACAAGGGGGTCCTCGCCGAGCGCGTGGTCGGCAGCGGCGAGGGCTGGCTCAGCGCGCTCACCGCTCAGGAACTGCGCGACCTGTTCGCCCTGGCCCCGGAGGCGATCGTTGACTGACTTCCCCCTGGCGTTCCTGGGCATGTTCGAGTCCCTGCGGATGGGGCCGACCTTCGCCCGCGGCCGCCGCGACGAGCGCGCCGGGCACGTGCGCAGCCTGACCGTCTCCAGCAGCCTGGCCGTCGCGCTGGTGCGCGGGCCCGACGACCCGAACGCTTTCCGGGCGCGCATCGCGGTCCGGGCGTTCGGGGCGGCCGACTGGGGCCGCGTCGAGAAAGCCCTGGTCTCCGAGGCCCGCTACGTCGCCGACCTGCTCAGTGGGCGGATGCCGGCCGGGATCGAGGCCGTTTTCGACGGGGCCGGGCTGGGGCTGCTGCCGCTCTCGCTCGACGAGGTGGCGATGGACTGCAGCTGCGAGCGGTGGCCGATGCCGTGCGTGCACCTGGCGGCCACGACCTATGCGCTGGCCCGGGCGTTCGAGACGGACCCGTTCGAGGTGTTCGCCTGGCGCGGCCGGTCGCGCGACGAGCTGCTGATGCGCCTGCGTCACCTGCGGGAGTCGGCGGCGGTGGACGCGCTCGAGACGTCGGCGCCGGCGCCCGAGACGCCGGAAGCGCCCGTCGACGTTCTGATCGATCCGGAGGATCCGGGCGCGTTCTGGGGGAGCGACGCCGATGTGGAGCCGGAGCCGGTTTCCGGGGTGCGGCCCGACGCGCTGCTCGACCAGCTGGATCCACCGGCGATCAGCCACCATGGGGAACCGGTGGTGGAGGTGCTGCGGCCGGCGTACCGGGCGTTGTCCGACGACGAGCGTGCCTAGGGTTGCGCGGAGTGGTTAGGGTGGGCCGGTGATCTGGGTCGAGGCGTTGTGGCGCTTGGTCAGCGTGCTGACCGAGTCCGGCCCGACCGGTCTGCTGCTCGGAGCGGGCGCGATCGCCGGTGTGCTGCTGGTGACCGTCCTCACCGCCAGTGTGCTGCTCGGCGGCCGGACAGCCGCCGTCAACCCCGGCGCCAGTCGCCGGGTCTTGCGGGAACGCGCCCGGCGGACCGGTGTGCCCCGCTATCGCGACCCTGACGCCGCCGGGCGGACCCGGCCTCGAGGACCCACCGCGGCCCTCGCGGCCGCCTGAGCGTCCCTGCTCGCCGGCCGCAGCTTCTTCACGACCGCACGGCTCGCGCCGTCGTGAACAAGCCTCGCGTCCTCGTCCCGGCGTTCCGAGGGGTTTCCTCATGTCCTCCTTGATGGCTGTCGTCTACACGGCGATCTCCGCGATTCTGTTGTTCTGGCACGACGTCTGGTTCCGGGTGTTCGGCGACGCCGACGGCTGGCAGACCGACTGGGCCTGGGTGCTCGGCATCGTCTTCCTGGTCCTCACCGTCCGCACCGCGCTGATCCCGCTGGTGGTCCGGCAGGTGCGGGCGCAGCGGGCGATCCAGCGGCTGCAACCGCAGATCGCCGCGCTGCGCGAGAAACACCGCGGTGATCTGCCCGCCATGCAGGCCGAGCTGGCCAAGCTCTACCAGACCGAGAAGATCAAACCGATGGCGAGCCTGCTGCCGTTGCTGGTGCAGGCGCCGATCCTGTTCGGCCTGCTGCACGTGCTGCGCCATGTGCGGCCCGACGTGACAAGCGAGGCCTCCCGCACGCTGTACGGCTGGACCCTCACCCAGTTCGACAGCGCCGTGCACGCCAAGCTGTTCGGCGCGCCGATCGCGGCCGGCTTCAACTCGACCGCGGAGCAGCTGAGCCTGCTCGGCGCGTCCTCCCTGACCGTGAAGATCGTCACCGCCGCCCTGATCCTGATCATGACCGCGACGACGTACCTCTCCACCCGCCAGATGATCAGCAAATCCGGCCCGGCGACGGATGCGCAGGGCCGGCTGGTGCAGCGCCTGATGCTGTACGGGTTCCCGCTCTCCCTGCTGATCTCCGGCGTGCTGTTCCCGGTCGGCGTCGTCCTGTACTGGCTCGTGCAGAACCTCTACGCCCTCGGCCAGCAGGCGTGGATCCTGCGCCGCTACCCCCTGGTCAAGCCGGCGTCACCCGCACCGCCGGCTCCCACCCACCCGGTCGCCTCCGCCGGTTCGACGTCCCCGGCCCGTTCGGCAACCCCGGCGCCCAGGGTCGGCGCGAAGCCGGCCAGACCGAAGCGCCGCCGCTCCTGACCGCACCCCGCCGCAAACCAACGGACCCTGGCTGACGCTGAGCGCTCCTTGAACGGCCGGGAGGCAGCGCTGGGCGTCAGCCGCGGGGGCGTGGCTGACGCTGAGCGCTCCTTCAATGGCCGGGAGGCAGCGCTGGGGGTCAGCCGCGGGGGCGTGGCTGACGCTGAACGCTCCTTCAATGGCCGGGAGGCAGCGCTGGGGGTCAGCCGCAGGGGCGTGGCTGACGGTGAGTGCTCCTTCAGCGGCCGGGAGACAGCGTTGGCGGTCAGCTGGTGGGTGTTGGGCTGCGGGTTTCGGGTGGCCGGGGCGGAGAGGGGATGGCGCTTCGGCGGTATGGCCCCTGCGCCGTCGTCCAAACGGTCAGCATTCCGGCAAAGGCCGGAAGCCCGTTGCTGAGCGTGATGAGCTACGCACGTCATGGCGTTTTTGTCCTGAAAAGGTGTGACATGAACAAAGCAATGCGTTTGCTTGCGCTCGCCGGCATGAGCCTCGCCGCCGGTGCGATGATCGCGACTGGCCCGGCGCAGGCGGCACCGGCCGCGGGCCAGTCCACCGGAACGACCGCGGGATACCACGTGCAGAGCTATGCCGACGACTACGACTACGTCGTCGGGTACTACCGCTGGCAGCGGCAGTGCCGCAACGCCGGATGGACCGGCGTGAAGTTCGGCGCCTGGGACAAGTTCAAGTGTTCCCCGGTGCGGATCAGCTGGCGCAGCTGGGCGTGGGAGCTCGAGGTCCGCGAGGAATACTGGAACTGGGACGACTGGAACGGCGTGTGGCCCGGCCACTGGCCGAACAAGCCGGACTACCTGGGCGGCCCGTTCGACATCGGCAAGCCGTACAAGTACCACAAGTTCCCGTGGAAGAACTACAAGGGGAACAAGTTCGACGACTGGATGGACAGCCCGAACCACAAGGACAAGGACTGGATGGACCAGCAGGGTCCGGGCGACAAGGTCAAGGACTGGATGGACCAGCAGGGTCCGCAGGGTCCCCACGACAAGGTCAAGGACTGGACGGACTTCCAGGGCCCGAACGACAAGTTCAGGGACAAGATGAAGGACAAGTTCCAGGGCGAGGGTGGCCCGCAGGTGGTAAACGCGCCTGTCGGCGGCTGACAAAACCTGAGATCGGGCCGCATCGTACGCACGATGCGGCCCGATTCGTCGTCTCAGGTCACCACGCGACCGGGGCGTAGTCCTTCAGGAAGCAGCCGTACACGTCCTCGCCGAGTTCACCGCGGACGATCGGGTCGTACACCCGGGCCGCGCCGTCGACCAGGTCGAGCGGGGCGTGGAAGCCCTCCTCGTGCAGCCGCATCTTCGTCGGGTGCGGCCGTTCGTCGGTGATCCAGCCGGTGTCCACGCTGGTCATCAGGATGCCGTCGGCGAACATGTCGACCGCGCTGGTGCGGGTCAGCATGTTCAGCGACGCCTTCGCCATGTTGGTGTGCGGGTGCCCCGCCCCCTTGTAGCCGCGGGCGAAGATCCCCTCCATGGCGGACACGTTCACCACGTACCGCCGGGGGAACGGCGACGCGAGCATCGCCGCGCGCAGGCGACTGACCAGGATGAACGGCGCGGTCACATTGCACAGCTGAACCTCGAGCAGCTCCAGCGGGTCGACCTCGTGCACCCGGTCGCTCCAGCTGTTCGTCGACGTCGTGTCCGGCACCAGACCACCCGCGTCGATCGCGGTCGACCGGGCGGTCAGCGCCAGCTCGGTGATCTGCTGCGGGGAGAGCGTGGACGTGCCCGCGGTCAGGGCGGCAGCCGGGGAGGCGCCGGCGGTTCCGAAATACTCGAGTTCGGGGAGCTTTCCGCCGGGCAGCGGCTCATTTTCGGCGGCTGCGATAGCCGAGTAGGCGCCTGCGGTACGCCGTACAGTCTGGGCCGCGTTGTTGATCAGAATGTCCAGCGGCCCTCGGGCCGCGACCGAGTCTGCCAGGCCGACCACCTGGGCCGGGTCCCGCAGATCGATGCCCACGACCCGCAGCCGGTGCAGCCAGTCCGCGCTGTCCGGCATCGCCGCGAAGCGGCGGACCGCATCGTGCGGGAAGCGCGTGGTGATCGTCAGATCCGCGCCGTCGCGCAACAGCCGCAGCGCGATGTACATCCCGATCTTGGCGCGGCCGCCGGTGAGCAGCGCCCGGCGACCGGACAAATCGGTACGCGCGTCGCGGCGCGCATGATTCAGCTCGGCGCAGGACGGGCAGAGCTGGTGGTAGAACGCGTCCACCACGGTGTACCGCTGCTTGCACACATAGCATCCGCGCGCCTGCTTCAGCACCCCGGCAGTCGCCCCGCGAACCGTGCTCTTCAGCGGAATCCCGGCGGTCTCGTCGTCGATCCGCCCCGGCGCGCCGGTCGCGGTCTGCTCCGTCACCGCCTTGTCGTTCGCCAGAACCGCGTCCCGGCGATCCCGGCGGCGCTGCAGCTTCGCCGTCTTGAACAGCCCGCCGACCGCCCGCCGCACCCGCACCGCGTCCGGGTGCTCCACCGGCAAGGCCTCGACCTCGGCCAGCACGGCAAGGCATGCCGCGAGGCGGTCCGGGTCCACGCCCACGGCGTCACCGGTCATTCGTACGTCCCCCTCTGTTCCCACCGCAGGCACTGTACTTACCCGGCCGTCCTATCGGCCGCCGACCGTCTCGGGCAAGGGGTGCCGGTCACTCTTCGCATTTGCCGGGCGGTCCGCTCCATCCTTCCCCGGCCCTCCGCTTCATCTTTCCCGGCAGCCACGGATCCGGACTTCGGTGTCCCGGAAGTGCCTTTTCGCCCCCGCGGATCCGGCCTGCGGCAACGGAGGATGAGACGACGACGCTGTGGCCTGGCCGCGACCTGCTCGCGGGCGCGGATCTTCGGATCCGCGCCCGCGGGATCAGGCGTGCGGGGCGGTGCCGGGTTCCGGTTCGCCTGCGGCCGGCTCGCGCTCGTCCCCGGCGGGCTTGCTGCGCGCCCGCGGTGCCGGCCCGGGGTGGTCGGCCAGGGAGGACGGGCGGCGACCCGATCGATCGTACGGATGCTCGCCCGACCCGGCAGCCCACGAGTTCGGCGCGCCGTTCCCGGCCCGCCGCTGCCGTGCCGTCGCCTCGTCGTCGGCGAGCGTCGCAGGACGGGCAGGCCGGGGCCGATCCGCCGGGGTCCCGGCCGGAGGCGCGCCGGTGAGCCAGTCGTCGAGGTTCTTCGGCCGGCGGATCTTCCGGGTGGTCAGGTCGTTGAGCGAGTTCGGCCGCTCGGTGGCTGCCGCGGGCTCGGGGTTGACCGGGCCGCCCTTCAGCCATTCGTCGAGGGTTTGCGGCCGCCGGATGAACCCGGGGGCTCCGCTCACCGGCGCAGCCGCCGATTCCAGACTCGGTTCCCGTGGCGCTTCGGGCTCCCGTGCCGCTTCCAGTTCCGGCGCTCCCGGTTCCCGTGCTGGTTCCGGTTCCTGCGCCGCTTCCGGTTCCCGTGCTGCTTGCGGTTCCCGTGCTGCTTCCGGTTCCCGTGCTGCTTCCGGTTCCTGCTCTGCCTCCGGCCGCGGCTTCGCGATCGGGGTTGTCTGCGGCTTGGAAGCAGCGAAGTCCCGGAATTCCAGGTATTTGGTCGGGATGGGTTCCGGCGAGGCTGTGGCGGCCGGCCCCTCGGCGGCACCGTCGCCGGCACCCGGAAGGTCTCCGCTGCCCGGGCCTGCCGGTGCAAGGTCCCCCGGACCGGCAGATGTGAGGTCGCCCGGGCCGGTTGGCGTGAGTTCGCCGGAGCCAACCGGCGGGAGGTCGCCCGGGCCGGTTGGTGTGAGGCCGCCTGGCGTCCCGGCGTCGGAGGGGCGTTCGACTTCCGGCTTTGTGCTGGTCAGCCACTCGTCGAGGGTTTGCGGCCGGCGCCCCGCCGGGATCCCGCTGACCGGGGCCGCCAGGTCGTCGAGGGTTCGGGGGCGGTCGCCGGCCGAGCTTCCGCTCAGCCAGTCACCCAGGTCCTGCGGCCGGCCCGTGGCGGCGGAATCCGGCAACGAGTAGGGCAGAGCGGCCTCCGGCATCCGCGCGGCCGGATGCCGCTGCGCGGACACGGCGTCCTGCCCGTCCCGCTCGGTCTCGCTGAAGCCGAGTTCGTAGCCGGCCCTCAAGTGAGAACCGGAATCGGCGTAGGCCCCGGTGCCGGCCAGCGATCCCGAGTCAGCCTCGGCTACCTGAGCGGTCTCGCCGGCGAACTCGACCGGCGCCGCCGGCATTGCGGGCTCTGACAGGTCCGCCGACGCTGCCGCTGCCGCCGGTTCCGCCGCCGGTTCCGCCGCCGGTTCCGCTGCCGCCCGTTCCGCTGACGCCGGTTCCGCTGACGCCGGTTCCGCTGACGTTGCGGATGCGTTGGGGGTTGCCGCCGCGTTGGGGGTTGCGGCGGCGTGCGGCGTTGCCGCCGCGTCGGGCGTTGCCGCCGCGTCGGGCGTTGCCGCCGCGTCGGGCGTTGCCGCCGCGTCCGGCGTGTTCTGGTCGCGGCGGGCCGCAGCTGCCCCTGCCAGCCAGTCGAATTCGTCCGAACCGGGCGCGGCCAAGCTTGCAAGACGCGGGTCGGAGCGCCAGGCGAATAGGTTTTCGACCTCGACTGGCACAGCCTGCGGGCCGCTGTCGGCGGAAGTGTCCGATTTCGTAATCGCAGGCTCGTCTACGGGACGCGCAACCTCGGCTTCCTCCAGCGAACGCGCGGAGTTGGCTTCCTCTGCGGAGCGTGCGGACTCCGCCTCTTCCGCGAGGCGGGGGTGTGCGGGTTCCGCCTCTTCCGCGGGGCGGGGGCGTGCAGGTTCCGCCTCGCTGCCAGGCACGGAGGCCGCGGCCTCGAAGCCTGCGGAGGTCTCCTCGGCGAGGGATTCAGTCTGCGGCTCGGGCACGAATGCCGCCTCCGCTGCCTCGGACACCGTCGCCGGGCGGTCAGACGCGGGCGGCGTCACGACATCGGGAAGCGCCGGAGACAGTCCAGCGTCTGCCGACGCGGACGGCTCGGCATCCGACGTAGTGGACGGCGCTGGGAAAGGTTCGGCCGCTGCCGCAGGGAACGGTTCGGCGTCCGCCGGGTCGGAGGCCGCGGTGGACAGTTCGGCGTCAGCCGCGGTGTGAGGCGCAGGGAACGGTTCGGCGTCCGCCGGGTCGGAGGCCGCGGTGGACAGTTCGGCGTCAGCCGCGGTGCGAGGCGCCGGGGACGGCTCGGCGACCGCCGCGTCGGAGGCCGTAGAGAGAGGCGCCGCGGACGGTTCGGCGACCGCGGCAGCGGGGGCTGTAGAGAGAGGCGCCGGGGACGGTTCGGCGACCGCCGCGTCGGAGGCCGTAGAGAGAGGCGCCGCGGACGGTTCGGCGACCGCGGCAGCGGAGGCTGTAGAGAGAGGCGCCGGGGACGGTTCGGCGACCGCCGCGTCGGGGGCAGTAGGGAGGGGCGCCGGGGACGGTTCGGTGTCCGTCGCAGCGGAGGCTGCGGGGAGAGATGCCGGGGACGGTTCGGTGTTTGCCGCCGCGGTCGGCCTGGTGTCCGGGGTAGGGGGGATCGCTGGGAAGAGTTCGGCGTCGGCCGGTGCGGGGGCGGGCTCGGCTGGGGTTCTCGGGCCGGACAGGATCGAGAGTTCGGTGGTCGCCGCGGTGGTGGCGAAGAGGGGTGGCTCGGACGGCGCGACCGGGGACGGCGGCTCGGTGGGGGTGCTTGCGGCGAGGAACTCGTCCACCGCGGTTCGGGCTTTGGTCACGGCTTCCAGGAGCGGCGGCAACGGCTCGTCCTCCGGCTCGGGATCCGGCACCGGCTCCTCGGCGTGGCCGGCAGGCTCGGGTTCGGGCTCGACGGTGGCGTCTTCGGTCACCGCGATGTCCGGTTCGGCATCGGGCGGGGACTCTGCGAAGAGGCCGGGGTAGGAGGCGGCGCCTTCGGTGAGCTTTTCCGGTTCGAGGCCGAGCAGCGAGGTCACCGGGAGGTCGACGATGTCGTCATCATCGGCGGAGTCCGGCGTGCCGGCCTCGGATACCGCCGGCAGGTCGGACTCAGCCGGGGCGAGCGAGTCGTTCGAGGTAACCGTCGGCGAGACGTCTCCGATGGCCGACGGCACCGCGTCGTCCGACGCTGCTGCGATCGAGGAATCCGCTGCCGGCGAGGAAGCCGCCGGCGAAGAAGCTGCCGCCGGGGAAGCTGCCGGCGAGGCAGCCGCCGCCGTAGCCGACGAAGAGTCCGCCGCTGCAGCAGGCGACGAATCCGACGACGAACCCGCCGCTGCCGCAGGCGAAGAATCCGGCGCTACAACCGGCGAAGAATCTGACGTTGCTGCGGACGTGGAGTCCGACGGCGAGGCATCAACGGAGACCGGCGCCGCAGCTTCGGAAGCCGGCTCCGGAGAGCCGGTGTCGGTTGAGGTCGGCTCGGCGGCAGGGCCCGCGGGCAGCTCAAGCCGCGTGGTCTCTTCACCGGGCCCGGCAGGCGGCGTGGTCAGCGACCGGGACGTAGCCGCTGCCTCCTCCTTCTCCGCGATGTACTCCAGCACCGCGGCGTAATCCAGCACCACAGTCTGGGATGCCGACGCCGACGTGCCGGCCGGCAGTGCGCCCGCCGCCGCAAACCCGGCCGGCAGCGCGAAAGTAACCGTCTCATCGGAGGACGAGGACGAGGACGAGGACAAGGACGAAGATGGCGAAGAGGACGAGGAAGGCAGAGAAGCGGTGGCCTGCAACGGCGTCTGCCAGTCCGTGATCTCCGCTTCCCCGGCGTGCTCAGCCAGGCCCGCACGTTCCTGCAGCCGCCGCAGCGGCCCCGGCGCCCACCAGGCCGCATCCCCGAGCAGGGCGAGCACAGCCGGGACGAGCAGCATCCGTACGACCGTCGCGTCCAGAACCAGAGCGATGATCATGCCGACGCCGACGAACTTCATGGTGGTCACCGAGGAGAGCGCGAACGCCCCGGTCACCACGATGAGCAGCAGGGCAGCCGCGCTGATGACCCGGCCGGTGCGGCTCAGGCCGATGGTGACCGCCTCGGCGGTGGAGGAGCCGCGGGTGCGGGCCTCGACCATCCGCGACAGCAGGAAAACCTCGTAGTCGGTGGAGAGGCCGAACACCACGGCCGCCATCAGCACCACGATGCCGGCTTCCAGGGGTGCGGGCGTGACGTCGAGCAGCCCGGCGCCGTGGCCCTCCTGGAAGATCCAGACCAGGATGCCGAAGGTGGCGCAGAGCGACAGCGCGCTCATCACCACGGCCTTGATCGGCAGCAGGATGGAGCCGAAGGCCAGGAACATCAGGAGCAGGGTGGCGCCGGCCAGCATGCCGATCATCAGGGGCAGCCGGTCGCCGATCGCGGCCAGGCTGTCCACGTTGCGGGCGGTCGTGCCGCCGACCAGCACCTCGGCGCTGCGCGGGGTGGGCAGCGCGCGCAGGTCCTCGACGGCCTGCCGGGCTTCGGCGGTGAACGAGTCGCTGCTCTCCAGATCGGCGTTGAGGACCACCACGTCCTCGCTGGTGCCGGTCACAGTGACGTCGGCGATGCCGGGAATGTCGGCGGCGGTCTCGGTGAACCGGCGGACGTCCGGCAGCTTGCCGTTGGTTCCGCGCACCACGAGCTGCACGCCGTCCGCGCTGAACTGCGGATAGTCGGCTTTGAGCGTCTCGATTGCGACCCGGGACGGGTCGCCGGCGGGCAGCACCCGCTCGTCGTTCTCACCGAACCGGGCGTCGGTGATCGGCAGCGCGAGCAGCAGCAGGACACCGAGGATCGGCAGCGCCACCAGGAACGGGCGGCGCAGCACGACGCCGGCCAGCTTCTCCCACCCGCCGGGCGTGCCGGATTCCGCGCCGCGGCGGAACGGCAGCCGCACCGGGAGCTTGTCGACGCCGGGGCCGATGATCGCCAGGATCGCCGGGAGCAGGGTGAGCGAGAGCAGCATGGCCAGGAAGACGGCGGCGAGGCCGCCGTAGGCCAGGGACTTCAGGAAGCCTTGGGGGAAGAGCAGCAGGCCGGCCAGGGCGGTCATCAGCAGGGTGGCCGAGAACAGCACGGTACGCCCAGCGGTCGCAACCGTGCGGCGTACGGCTTCCGCAGTGCTGTGCCCGGCCTGCTCCTCCCGGAACCGCCCGACCATGAACAGGCCGTAGTCGATCGCCATGCCCAGACCGAGCAGGCTGGCCACGTTCACGGCGAACGAGTTGACCTCGTGGGTCAGCGCCACGGCGTGCAGCACGCCGAGCGAGCCCAGCACCGCGCAGCCGCCGATCAGCACCGGGAGCGCCGCGGCCACCAGCGAGCCGAAGATGAGCAGCAGCAGGATCAGCACGATCGGCAGCGAGATCAGCTCGGCCGACGCCAGGTCCCGGGTCGACCGCTCGGACGAGGTGTGGCTCAGCGGCACACCGCCGGCCAGCTGGACGTGGGCGCCCGGGACGGTGAAGGCGTCCTCGATCTCGGCGTACGCATCCATCTTCTCGGCGTCGTCATCGCCGACCAGGGTGATCACCGCGACCGCGCTGGACTCGTCCTCGGCGGCGTAGGCCGCGCGGGCGTCGCCGGTTGCCGACCAGTACGAGTTCTGCCCGCTCACCGCCGACTCGGGCAGCGCCGCGAGGCGCTCCTTGATCCGCTTGGTCAGCGCAGCGTCGTCGATGCCGCCCTGGTCGGGTGTGTAGATCGCGATGACGTCGCCACCCTGCCCGCCGAGCGCCTCGGCGACCACCTCGGCGGCCTGGCCGGACTCGCTGCCCGGGTCGTTGTAGCCACCTTCGGAGAGACGGTCGAAGACGCCGAAACCCCACACGCCGGCACTGATCACCGCGACGAGCGCCACGGACAGCACCGTCCAGCGGAGACGGGCGACCCGCGATCCCCAGCCCGCGAACACAAATTCCCCTTATCGTCGTTCTTCTGCGAGTTTCCGCAGCTCAGCTCACGGTTGCGGCGAACAGGACGACCCCGCCGCAATTACCGCCGGTGGACTCCTCGGTGATCCACCGCACCGAGATCTTGCCAGCTTTGATCGCCCGGTAGTTCACCGTGTAGGCCGCTGTCGACAACTGCCCGTCGGGCTGCTCCCACCGATCGGTCCAGGGCTGCCCGCCGGTGGACAGCCGCGCCTCCAGCCGGCCCACGCCGGACGAGACCCCGAGGTACAGCCGGAGCGTGTTGCCGACCGTGCCGACCGGCGCGGTGAGCGTGAAGCCGTTGCCCTCCCCGCAGGTACGAACTCCGCTGGTCACACCCTTCGCCGAGGCGAGCGGGCTGCCACCGGTCCACCGGTATGCCTGCGGGCTGCCGGTGACCCGTTCCCGCGGCGCGTCCGGGGTGCCCTCGAGGATCACGAAGTTGCCGTCCGCCTTGCGCTCGAGCGCGTACCGCCCCTGCTCGCCCCAGTGCACCCAGTCGATCTGGCCCTCGAGGGACAGATCGACCGGGCCGGTGGCCGGCACCCGCTCGACGGCGATCGAGTTGACCGGGTCGACGGTGAGCGACGGCGACGCGCTGGGCAGCGGGATCGGCAGCTGCTCGGCGGTCGGCGCGGCCGGTGGCGGCGCCGCGGGTGCGGCGTGCTCGGTCGAGCGGGCGCGCACGACCAGGCCGAAGGAGAGCACGGCGAGCACCCCGAGCAGGATCACGCCCGCGGTCGCGAGGTGTTCCTGCCAGTGCACGGTCGTCTGATCGGGCAACGACCCTCCAGATCAGGCGGATAGGCGGGGGGAACCCGGCGCAGGCAGCCCGCGCGAGGCGATAAACGATCTCATCTCATGCCCCGGGATAGAAGAGGGGGTCGCGGGTCGGGGACGTACGGGTGATCATCCGCATCGGCGATTCGGCGGAGGTTCTTCGTGGGTTACCTCCCGGTCACGAGTACCGTGTCCGAAGTTTCCGACTGCCGGACAGGGGATGGCGATGAGTGACAGGACCAGTTCGAACAGCAAGGGCCGCGGCCGCGCGGTGGCGGGCGTGCTCACCGGCGTGCTGGTCTTCGTGGCATTGACCGCGGTCTTCTTCTTCGTGCAGTCCCGCGACGAGGATCCGGCTCCCACCCAGGCCGCGGCCACCCAGCCCGCGGCGGCCGAGCCGTCCGCCCAGGCGGCGAACCCGCTGGCCGTGGAGCCCGAGGTGAAGCCCGGCACCGGCAAGGTCGAGAAGATCAAGATCACCGAGCTCGTGCCGGGCACCGGTCCGGTGGTGCAGAAGGGCCAGACCATCACGGTCAACTACAAGGTGATCTCGTACTCCACCGGCGAGCTGGTCGACTCGTCCTGGGAGCGCGGCCAGCCGTTCTCCTCGCCGATCGGCGTGGGCCAGCTGATCCCGGGCTGGGACCAGGCGGTGCCCGGCCTCAAGGTGGGCACCCGGGCCCAGCTCGACGTGCCGGCCGACCTGGCGTACGGGCCGTCGAAGGGCGACCTGCGCTTCGTCCTCGACATCCTGGAGGCGAAGTAACCGGACGCGAAGTAACTAGAGCTCGGCCACCACGACGTCGAGGGCGCGCGGCTTCCCGGCCGCGCCCGGCGTCTCCTCGACCGTGAACTTCAGGTCGCGCAGCGCGGTGACCAGCTCGCCGACCGAGCCGGGCGCGGCACCGTCCTC
This sequence comes from Actinoplanes sp. NBC_00393, assembly GCF_036053395.1. Lineage (NCBI taxonomy): Bacteria > Bacillati > Actinomycetota > Actinomycetes > Micromonosporales > Micromonosporaceae > Actinoplanes > Actinoplanes sp. NBC_00393. Next base: position 971,289 of record NZ_CP107942.1, read on the forward strand.
GGCGAGGGCGCGGACCAGCCGCCCCTTGGTGGCCTTGTTGAAGTGGCTCACCACCGACCGCTTCACCACCCCGCCGACGTTGCGTTCGTGCAGCACCCGCAGCGAGGCGGTCTGTGCCGCCGCGCCGGCGGGCGGCGACCACATCGCCGCGTACGCGCCGGAGCGCAGGTCCAGCACCGGCTCGCCCGCGGTGGCGGCGTCCAGTTCCGGGCGCAGGGCCTTCTTCCAGTACGCGGTGAGCCCACCGACCGGCGCCGGAAGGGTGACGCCGACCGAGCACCGGTACGCCGGAATCCGGTCACCCAGGCGCACGACGCCCCACAGCCCGGAGAAGACCACCGCGCTGCGGTCCAGCCACTCCCGGGCTGCCGGGGCAAGACTGTCCGCGCCCAGTGCCTCGTACAGAACCCCGGTGTAGATCTCCGCGGCCGGCGCAGCCGGCGCGGCCGGCAGCTCCGCGTTGCGGGTGATCTCGCCGCGCTGCCCGGCGCTGAGACCGAGTGTCGCGAGCGAGTCCGCGATCGACCGTTCGCTGGTCCGCTTGCAGAGCGCGACCAGACGGGTCAGCACCCGGGTCCGGGCCTTGGCGAGTGCGGGCAGCCAGAGGGCCGCCGGGTCGACCGGGTCGCCGGTGGTGGCCGGGGTCTTGCCCTCGGACGGTGGGAGCAGGATGAGCACGCGGCGAGACTAGCCGTGCGGTCCGTCGAGCCGGTCGGCCAGGGCGTCCGCAACGCTGGGATACACCCCGATCCGGTTGGTCAGGCCGACCGTGTCGAGCAGCCGTTCGAGGAATTCGCCGGGCGCGGCGAGCCGGATCCAGCCGCCGTCGGCGCGGGCCCGGTTGTGCCCGACGACGAACGTGCTCAACCCGATCGAGTCGCAGAACTCGATCCCGGACAGGTCGACGACGACCTGTGGCCGGGGCCGGGACAGCGCTTCGTCCAGCTTCGTGGCCAGCGACGGGGCGCTGTCCAGGTCCAGATGCCCCCGCACCGTCACCACGACGGCGCCGGGTTCTTCGGCGAGGGAGACGAACATTCTCTTCTCTCTGCCCAGAATGCGACTCCGCGTCACCTCTCCACGGAAACGGTGGTTTTCACGGTCGCCCGTTCGATCTCGCTGGTCCGGATCGTGAAGGCCAGCTCGTAGGTGCCCGGCAGCGGGAAGGTCACCGAGCCGAGGGCCTGGTGCGAGGGGGCGTCCAGGCCGGCGATCGGCTGGGGGACCGCTTCCAGGTCCTGATCGAGCAGGCGGGCGGTCAGCTGCCACTCGGCGGCCCGCAGCGGGGCGCCGGACGGGGAGTAGAGGAACGCGTGCACGGTGTTGTACTCGCCCAGCTCCACCGGGTAGATGTTGAACTGGAGCGCGTAGATCGGGCTGTCCAGGGTCTCCGAGTTGCCCCGGGCGGTGATCGCGTCGTCCTTGACCCCGGCGGTGCGGCCAGGATCCACCTGCACCAGCACGGCACTGAGCGCGAGGATCACCACGGTCGCGACGACCTCGATGCCGACCGTGCGCCGCAGCCCTCCGCCGTTGCGGGCGGAGAGCACCAGCTTGCGGGCGATCGCCGCGGCGCCGAGGACCAGGGCGAGAACGCCCAGCTTGGCGACCAGCAACTGGCCGTACCCGGTGCGCCAGAGCGCCTCGACCGAGCCGAGTTGCACGGCCGACTGCACCCCGCCGGCGATCGCGAGCCAGAGCACGGACATGGCCGCCCAGCGGGACCAGACCGGCAGGATCCTGGCGAGGACCCGCTGGTGGGTGCCACGAAGCAGGAACGCGATCAGGGTGACCAGGCCGCCGATCCAGACGGCCATGGCGGCCAGGTGCACCACGCCGACCGCGATCGTGACCGCGGGCATCGGCGCGGCGGCGGCGTGCCCGGTCAGCGGCCAGGTGACCAGCCCGGCGACGGCGAGCAGCAGCACTGCGGTGACCTGGACCCGCTGCGCGCGCGGCTCGGCAACACGGGAAGCGACCCGCGGGACCGGGATGACCGCCGGGGTATCTGTCGAGACCAGGGTGAGGGCGGGACCGCCGGCGGGCACGAGTTCGCGGGCCGGCGCGGGCGCGGGGGAGGACCCGGTCGGCGGAGTCCGGCGCGGGCCGCGCAGCAGCGGAGGCAGCATCACCGCCAGGATCGCCAGGATCGCCAGCCGGGCCACCAGCAGCAGCCCGAACTGGCTGGTCAGCACCTCGCCGAGCTCACTCGCGCTGACCTGCCACAGGGCGGAGCCGCTGCCCTGCTGTGCCTGCAGGCCGAGCGCTCCGACGGTCGCCACGGCGGTCAGGGCGACGCCGGCCTGCACGGTGCGCAGCGCCGATCGGCGGGAGCGGCGCGGCGGCCACAGGAGGGCCAGGAACATCGCCGGGCCGGCGATCAGCGCCAGTCCGGCGTACCCCAGGAATTTCAGGGTGGGGACTGCGGCCGCGACCGACCAGTGCGGCCCGGTGCTGGTCGCGGCCTCGGGCCGCTCGGAGGGCGCGCCGACCGAGAAGGTGATGGCGCCGCCGACGGGGTGACTGTCGGCGGAGATGACCCGGAAGCTGATCAGGTAGGTGCCGAGCGGGCGGTCGGGTTTGCGGACCGGGATGCGCAGGACGGCGCCCTCGACGGTCGGCGTGCCGTTGATCCGCTCACCGGCTGGGGAGATCACCTGGATCCGTCCGCTGACCACGGCGATCGGTTCGCTGAAGGTGACCGTCACGACGCTCGGCGAGGCGCTGATGACGCTGCCCGGCGCCGGGTCCGAACCGACCGGCGTGGCGTGCGCGGAGGCCGGCGTGGCGGGCAGCAACAGCACTCCGAGCACGGCGAACAGCATCAGGAGTGGAATGTTGCGAACCCTTGTCACTCCAGGTAGTTCGGAAGGCACCCGCGAAAGGTTCAACCGGCCCGCATCTGGATACGATCCGGCACAGGTCCATGCTCCCAAGGAGGCCGCGATGTCTGTCCACCCCCGTGCCGGCCGGCCAGCCGAACCCGCTGATCTGATCGACGTGCCCAAGGTCATCTCGCGTTACTACACCGAGCACCCGGACCCCGGGCAGGCGGGGCAGCGGGTCGCGTTCGGCACCTCCGGGCACCGCGGGTCCAGCCTGCGCTGTGCGTTCAACGAGGACCACATCGCCGCGACGAGCCAGGCGATCGTCGAATATCGCCGGGAGCAGGGCGTCGACGGTCCGCTCTTCCTGGGCCGGGACACCCACGCGCTGAGCGAGCCGGCCATGATCACCGCGCTCGAGGTGTTCGCCGCCAACGACGTGACCACGCTGATCGACAGCCGGGACGGCTACACCCCGACGCCCGCGCTGTCGCACGCGATCCTCACCTTCAACCGCTCGTCGTCGCGCAAGGCGGACGGCGTGGTGGTCACGCCCTCGCACAACCCGCCGGACGACGGCGGCTTCAAGTACAACCCGCCGAACGGCGGGCCGGCCGACACCGACGCCACCAAGTGGATCCAGGACCGCGCCAACGCGCTGATCGCGGGCGGTCTCAAGGACGTCCGGCGGGTCAGCGCGGCGCAGGCACGCGAGTCGGCGACCGTTTCGGGGTACGACTACCTGGCCACGTACGTCGACGACCTGCCCTCGGTGATCGACATCGAGGCGATCCGGCGGGCCGGGGTGCGCATCGGCGCCGACCCGCTCGGTGGGGCGAGCGTCGCCTACTGGGGCGAGATCGCCGACCGGCACGGCCTCGACCTGACCGTGGTCAACCCCACCGTCGACCCCCGGTTCGGCTTCATGACCCTGGACTGGGACGGCAAGATCCGGATGGACTGCTCCTCGCCGCACGCGATGGCCTCGCTGATCGAGCAGAAGGACCGGTTCCAGATCGCCACCGGCAACGACGCCGACGCCGACCGGCACGGCATCGTCACCCCCGACGGCGGCCTGATGAACCCGAACCACTACCTGGCCGTGGCGATCGGCTACCTGTTCCGGGCCCGGACCGACTGGCCGGCCACCGCGGGCATCGGCAAGACCCTGGTGTCCTCGTCGATGATCGACCGGGTCGCCGCCGACCTGGGCCGCCGCCTCGACGAGGTGCCGGTCGGCTTCAAGTGGTTCGTGCCCGGCCTGCTGGACGCCTCGATCGGCTTCGGCGGCGAGGAGAGCGCGGGCGCCTCGTTCCTGCGCCGCGACGGCAGCGTGTGGAGCACCGACAAGGACGGCATCCTGCTCGACCTGCTCGCCTCCGAGATCATCGCGACCACCGGGAAGACGCCGAGCGAGCACTACCGCGAGCTGACCGCGCGGTTCGGCGAGCCGGCGTACGCGCGGATCGACGCCCCGGCCAGCCGGGAGGAGAAGGCGATCCTCGGCAAGCTGTCGCCGGAGCAGGTGACCGCCACCGAGCTGGCCGGCGAGCCGATCACCGGCGTGCTGACCAGCGCGCCCGGCAACGGCGCGGCGATCGGCGGCCTGAAGGTGGTCACCGGGTCCGGCTGGTTCGCGGCCCGCCCGTCCGGCACCGAGGACGTCTACAAGATCTACGCCGAGTCGTTCCACGGTCCGGAGCACCTGGCCCGGATCCAGGAGGAGGCCCGGGCCGTGGTCTCGGCCGCCCTGAATGCCTGACTGATCGGGTTCTACTCAGGTTCGGGACGGTTTCGCCGACTGGTATGCCGCAAGCAATAGGCACACCTGGCGAGGAGCCGTACGAACCCGATGAGCGCACCCGAGAGGCAGCGAGCCGGTGGGCTCACCCCCGTGATGGTGGCTGTCGTGGCCACCATCGCGGTACTGGTGTGGCTGCTGGTGGACACGTCCGTGCTCCATCTCGGGTATGTGGGCGGCCCGGTCACCATGGCCGCCGCGGTCTTCGCCTGCCAGCGGATCGCCCGGATCGTGCAACTGCCCCGGGCGGTGCGCTCGTTCTGGCGCCGGCTGGAGCACGCGAGCATCTGCCTGCTGGTGGGCGCGGTCGTCGCGCTGTTCCGGGCGAACAACAATACCGGACTCTCGCCGTACGTCGGGGTTCCGCTGCTGGCCGGCGTACTCCTGCTGCTTGCGGCCTTCCTGCTGCTGCCCGGACCGAAACGCACCCCGGTGGCCTGGATCCGTGGCGTGCTCGACACCGCCACCGTCGCGGTCGCCAGCGGTCTGATCTTCTGGTACGTCGTCCTCGACCTGGCCCCCGAGGGCACCTCGATGGTGGCCCGGACCGCGGCCGCCGTGGTCGGCATGGGCGGCATGCTGCTGCTCGTGGTGATCGGCAAGGCGGCGGCCCGGCCGCAGACCATGGTCGACCCGGCCGCGCTGCGCGTGCTGGCCGTCGCGCCGCTCGCCGCGATCGCCGGGAACATGCTGCTGATCGCAGGCGGCGACTGGAGCCGGCTGGCCCTGTCCGTGCTGGCCATTCCGATGGTCGGTGTCTCCCTCTGCGTCGGCGCCCACCTGCAGCGGCGGGCGCTGACCGGCGGCGAGCGGCCGCAGGGCGCCGCGCTCTCGCACCGCTCGCTGTTGAACCTGCTGCCGTTCCTCGCGGTCACCGCGACCGCCGGCCTGGTGGTCAGCGTCAGCGCCCAGGAGATGACCGGCCGGCAGCGCACGCTGATCATCGGCGCGGTGCTGATCGCCGGGCTCGTCGTCGCCCGTCAGCTGCTCAGCCTGCGCGAGAACACCCTCGCCCTGAAGGGCATCCGCCGCCAGCAGGCCGAACTCGAGCGGCTGGCGCTCAGCGACTCGCTCACCGGGCTGCCCAACCGGGCCCGGTTCGGGGTCGCGCTGGCCGAGCGGATCGGCGCCCACCAGGCCGCCGGCGCGCTGCTGATCGACGTCGACGACTTCAAGATGATCAACGACACGCTCGGCCCGGCCGCCGGTGACCAGCTGCTCTTCCAGGTCGCGCAGCGGCTGCGGGATCGCTGCGGCGCCGGCGAGATGCCGGCCCGGCTCGGCGGTGACGAGTTCGCCGTACTGCTGCCGGTCGACGACCCGGAAGCGGCCGAGGAGGCCGCCGGCCGGGTGCTGCTCGCCTTCGCCGACCCGTTCCGGGTCGGCGACCAGACGCTGCTGCTGCACTCCAGCGCCGGCATCGCGCTGGCGGGCACCGGCGAGACCGCGGACGAGGTGCTCCGCAACGCCGATATCGCGATGTACGCGGCCAAGGAGTCCGGCAAGGCGTCCTGGGTACGCTTCGAGCCGCGGATGCGCCAGGACATGGTGAACCATGCCCGGCTCGCCAGTGAGCTGCAGAACGGCATCATCCGCGGCGAGCTGCGGCTGCTCTACCAGCCCGTCTTCGACCTGGTCACCGGGCGGTTGCACGGCGCGGAGGCGTTGGTGCGGTGGCAGCATCCGAGTCGTGGTTTCGTGTCGCCGGGTGAGTTCATCCCGGTGGCCGAGCGGTCCGGGCTGATCGTGCCGCTCGGGGCGTGGGTGCTGCGGGAGGCGTGCACGCAGCTGTCGCGGTGGCGCCAGGCGCACCCGAACGCGATCGAGGCGGTCAACGTGAACGTGGCGGTCCGGCAGTTGCGGGAGGCCGGGTTCGTCGACGAGGTCGCGGCGGTGCTCAGCGACACCGGGCTGATGCCGAACAACCTGATCCTGGAGGTCACGGAGTCCTCGGTGGTCGACGGCTGGCAGGTCCGCGAGACGCTGCAGGCGTTGCACGAGATGGGCGTACGCCTGGCCCTGGATGATTTCGGCACCGGCCAGTCGTCGCTCAGCCTGCTGCGCGCCTTCCCGGTCGACGTCCTCAAGCTCGACAAGTCGTTCGTCGACGGGATCGCCGACGGCGAGGACCGCGGCCGCGTCGCGGTGGCCGCGGCGGTCGCCCAACTGGCGGAACATCTGCAGCTCAAGGCGGTCGCCGAAGGCATCGAGAGCGAAGAGCAGGTGGACCGGCTGCGGCAGATGGGCTACCGGTACGGGCAGGGCTTCTTCATGGCCAAGCCGCTGCCGGCGGACGAGTGCGGCGCGCTGATGGCCGCCGACCCGGTCCGGGCCCGCGCCGCGTAGCCGAAAATCCGGTGGACCTCAAGACCTGTTGAGGTAATACGGTCTTGGGATGGCCGTCATCCGGGGGAACGTGAAGACCTTCTATCAGCTGCTCGGCAACACGCTGCTGGTGTCGGTCATGAATTTCACGGTGTGGTTCGCCGTCACCTTCTGGGTGTACCTGCAGACCAGATCGGTCTTCGCCACCGGGATGATCTCCGGCATCTTCCTGGTGCTGACCGCGCTCACCGGCATCTGGTTCGGCAGCCTCGTCGACGGGCACCGCAAGAAGACCGCGTTGCAGGGCTCGGCCGTCGCGTCCTTCCTGCTGTACGCGGCCGCGTTCGCCCTCTACCTGGTCACCCCGGAGGACGAGTTCCGTGACCCGGCGAGCGCGCTGCTCTGGGCGTTCGTCCTGCTGCTGATGTTCGGGGTGATCGCCGGCAACATCCGGACCATCGCGCTGCCCACCCTGGTCACGCTGCTGATCGAGGAGGACACCCGGGACCGGGCGAACGGTCTGGTCGGCACGGTCTCCGGCACCACGTTCCTGGTCACCTCGGTGATCAGCGGGCTGCTGGTGGCGCTGGACGGGATGTTCTCGGTGCTGCTGCTGGCGCTGGTGGTGCTCGGGCTCGCCGTCGCGCACCTGGCCTTCGTGACGATCCCCGAGCGGGGGGTGCTGCACACCGGCGAGGACGTGCCGAAATCCGGCGTCGACCTGCGCGGCACCCTGCGGCTGATCGCCGGGGTGCCCGGGCTGACCGCGCTGATCCTGTTCAGCACGTTCAACAACTTCCTCGGCGGCGTCTTCATGGCGCTCGCCGATGCGTACGGGTTGTCGCTCGTGTCCGTGCAGGCGTGGGGCCTGCTGTGGGGCGTGCTCAGCACCGGCTTCATCATCGGCGGGCTGCTGGTCTCGCGGACCGGTCTGGGCAAACGCCCGGTCCGGCTCCTGCTGCTGATCAACCTGGTGCTCTGGACGATCATCATCGTGTTCCCGCTGTGGGCGTCGATCATCCCGCTGGCAATCGGCTTCTTCCTGTACATGGTCCTGGTGCCGTACGCCGAGGCCACCGAGCAGACCATCCTGCAGCGCGTGGTGCCGTACGAACGGCAGGGCCGCGTCTTCGGCCTGGCGCAGAGCGTGGAACAGGCCGCCTCCCCGCTGACCGCGTTCCTGATCTCGCCGATCACCCAGTTCGTCTTCATCCCGTTCATGACCGACGGCGCCGGCGCCCGCACCATCGGCCCGTGGTTCGGCACCGGCGCCGACCGCGGCATGGCCCTGGTCTTCATCCTGACCGGCCTGATCGGCGTGATCGCCACGTCGCTCGCCCTGCTCAGCCGCCCCTACCGCCGCCTGAGCCGCCGCCTGGCCGAGAACCCTGCCTCGGCCGAGCCCAGCGCCGAGGACGACACCGTGCCCACCGTAAGTCCATGATCTGACATCGACGCGCGTCGCTCTCTGTCATGCTGCGCTCACTTGCAGCGAGAGGGGATCGATGGTGAGCTGGTTGAACCCGGAGCGTCCGTCGTCGGAGCGGCCCCGCACACCCGCGCCGGTGCCCTCGCTGCCACCTACACCGTCAGAGATTGTGCGGTCTGCCCCGGCGGATGCGCTGCACGGTCCGACGAGCCGGCTGAAATCGCTCGTCGCCGGCTCGGACGCGGCAGAGGCGGCGTACGCCCGGTTAACCCAGCGTCTGCGCCGGCTGGAAAGGGACGAAACTACCGAGGCGGCCATCGCCGCCACGTCAGCCGTCCTGGACCTCGGGCGGGCGGTCTCCGACCCCGCCTTCCTCGTCCGCCGCACCTCCGGCGAGCTGTCGGCGATCGAGACTCAGTTCAACCAGTTGGCCCGCCGTCTCGACGGCCCGATGGACGACCTCGACCTCCGCCTGCGGCGCAGCGAACTTCCGCCGCTCTGGTTGGACGTGGTGGCGCCGGCCCACGACCGCCTGGTGGTCTGGGAGAGTAGCGCCCCGTGCGAACCGCAACGCCTGACGACCGCGGACACCCCGGTCGTGGTCCAGGCCAACAACTGCCGGTTGGACGCCCGGGAGCACTACCGGATCCGCCGTGTCTCGCTGGACTGCGAAGACCTCTACCGGGACCCGGCCGTGCTCGAGGCGTTCCTGACCATGATGCTGGACCCCAGCGAGGCGAATCACGAGGCGTTCAAGGCCCGGGTGAGTCCCGGTCTGCCGGACCGTGCGCCGGAAGGGGAGCGAAGGTGCGGGCGGCAGCTTCCCCCGAGTGTCGCGATGCTCGCGGACGGGGCGGACGTGGTCGCCCAAGGCGACAACTCCCGCCTGCGCACCGAGACCTGCTACCACGTCGAGGAGGCGGCCATCCCGCTGGCCGAACTGCTCGTCGACAACCGGGACCTGGCCGTGGCGATGGCCGCCCGGTTCGGGGCCGGCCCGGCCGACCGGAGCGCCGGCGATCCGCTCGGCATCATTCGCGGCATGGTCGACGGGATCGCTGACGAGGACCTGCTCACCTACACCGACGAGCTGGGCCGCGGGGCCTCGGTCTCGCGATCCCTCTTCGAACAGCGGGTCAACCTCGCCGGTGCGGTGATGGTGGGCTACGGGAACCAGCTGAACCAGAGCACCCGGATCGGCCTCGCGTGGGGCGCCGGCTGGATGCTCAAGGAAATGATCGGCAAGAAGCTGAAAGAGCTGGCGAAGACCGTCGAACTCACGCAGCCGCCGCAGCCGCAGCATCAGTTGTCGCCGCTCAGCGCGGTCGAGCCGCCGCAGCCTGCACCGTCGCCCGTCAGGCCGGTCATGCCGTCGGAGCAGAGGCCGGCGTCCAGCATTCCCCGATCAACAACGCCGCCGATACCCCGGCGTGACGTCGAGGCGCCGGGACTGGATCTCTGGTGAGGCCACCGATGCGGATCGGGCTGATCGCACTCGGGGCGCTGCTGGTCGTCGCCGGTGTGGTCTTCGCGGTCGTCGACCTCGGCGCCGCCGATCAGGTGGCCAGCGTGGCCAGTTTCGTGCTGGCCGCTCTCGTCGCCGGCCGCGCGCTCCTCACCCGCCCCGCTGCGCCACCGGCGGAGCCACCCGCCGGGCCGGCGTCCGACCCGCCCACCGGTGGACCCGGCTCCCGAACCGCGATCAATTCCGGGGTCGTGTTCATGGGAGACGGGGCCTTCGCACGAGTGAAGATCAAGAACCGCGGCGGGAGGTCCGTCCTCCGCTGGTGGCGCTGATCGGTGCGGCGCCGACAGGCCGCCCGCCTCACCGGCGGGCGGCCTCCGTGGGACCTTGTCAGGCTTCGACCTCGGCGCGGTCCTCGGTCGCCCAGAGGGTGTGGAACGAGCCCGGCTTGTCCACCCGGTGGTAGGTGTGCGCGCCGAAGAAGTCGCGCTGGCCCTGGATCAGGGCGGCCGGCAGGCGCTGCGCGCGCAGGCCGTCGTAGTAGGCCAGCGCGGACGCGAAGCCGGGCGCGGGGATGCCCTGCTGCGCGGCGGTCGCCACCACGCGGCGCCACGCGTCCTGGGCGCCGCTGACCGCGTCCAGGAAGTACTGGTCGACGAGCAGCGTGGCCAGGGTCGGCTGCTTGTCGTACGCCTGCTTGATGAAGTCGAGGAACTTGGCCCGGATGATGCAGCCGGCCCGCCAGATCTTCGCCATCGCGCCGGGGTCGATCTCCCAGCCGTACTCCTTGCTGGCCGCCTGGATCTGCTGGAAGCCCTGGGCGTACGCCACGATCTTGGAGGCGAACAGCGCCTGCTCGACGTCGGCCACCAAATCTCCGGAGTGCGCGCCGGCGGTGACCGACGGGCCCGGCAGGCCCGCGTCGGCGGCGGCCTTGCGTTCCGCCTTGCCGCCGGAGAGCGCCCGGGCGAAGACCGACTCGGCGATGCCGGAGACCGGTACGCCCAGGTCCAGCGCCGCCTGCACGGTCCAGCGGCCGGTGCCCTTCTGCTCCGCCTGGTCCAGCACGACGTCCACGAACGGCTGGCCGGTGGCGGCGTCCACCTGCTTGAGCACCTCGGCGGTGATCTCGATCAGGTACGAGCCGAGCCGCCCCTCGTTCCATTGGCCGAAGATGCCGGCTATGTCGGCCGGCGAGTGCCCGCCGATCTGCCGGAGCAGGTCGTACGCCTCGGCGATGAGCTGCATGTCCGCGTACTCGATGCCGTTGTGCACCATCTTCACGAAGTGACCGGCGCCGTCCGGGCCGACGTGCACGCAGCACGGCTCCCCGTCCACCTTCGCCGCGATGTCCTCGAGCAGCGGGCCGAGCGCCTCGTACGACTCCTTCGGGCCACCCGGCATGATCGACGGGCCGTGCAGCGCGCCCTCCTCGCCGCCGGAGACGCCGGCGCCCACGAAGTGCAGGCCCTTCGCCTTGAGCGCCGCCTCCCGCCGCCGGGTGTCCGCGTAGTGCGCGTTGCCCGCGTCGATCAGCATGTCGCCCTCTTCGAGCAGCGGGGCGAACTCGTCGATCACGGCGTCGGTGGCCGGCCCGGCCTTCACCATGATGACCACACGGCGCGGGCGCTCCAGGCTCGCGACGAACTCCTCCGCGGTCTCGGCCGGCAGGAAGGTGCCCTCGTGGCCGAAGTTCTCGACGAGCTCCTTGGTGCGGCCGTAGGACCGGTTGTGCAACGCCACGGTGTGCCCGTGCCGGGCGAAGTTCCGGGCCAGGTTGCGGCCCATCACCGCCAGGCCGGTGACTCCGATCTGCGCCTTCTGCGACATCACTACGTCCTTCCTCAGTACCCGCCCGTTACGGGCCCCGCCGTCATTCTTACGGGATGCGGCCCCTCGGGGTTCGATCTCGTCCACGTGGTGAGCGCCCGGCCGGGGAAAAGTGGAGATCGGCGCGGCGGTACGCTTCCTGCCATGCCGATCCGGACCGCCCTGACCTCCGGATCCTGCTGACATGAGACGCGGCGAGATCTGGACCATCGGCGACCGCGCCGACCTGCGGTACCGCGTACTCGTGCTCTCTGCCGACAGCTACAACGAGCGCGGCAACGCCGCGCCGATCTGCGCGCCCATCGTCCGCCAGCGCGGCGTCACCGAACTGCCGCCGTACGCGGTGGCGCTCACCGAACAGGACCCGATCACCGGCGTCGTGGTGGTGAACCGGATGCGCCGGCTGCCGGCGTCCACCGGGGCGGAGCGCATCGGCATGGTGACCGGGGCGAGCATGGCCCGTCTCGCCGAGGCCGTCCGGGACCTCTTCGAGCTCTGACCCTCCATTTAGGCCGGCCGGCTCCCCGAACGTTCGACGCCCGACCGGGTGACCTGTGCGACGCGACGCCGCAGGCAGGGCGCGTGCCCGGATGAACGGGGGATGCCGGGCGGGTGCCCGCTGGCGTAAGCAGGAGTTCGTCAAGCAGGCGGGGAGGTCGCTGGTGGCAGGTCAGGCGCATACGCACGGCTCGCCGGAAAGCGCACGCGCCGTCGTTGACCGGGCGGTCGGGTTGCTGGCGGGCCGGGCCCGGTGCCGGCTCGCCGAGGCGCACCGGCACCTGCTGCGGATGGCGGCCGAGCAGCGGTGCGATGTGGCCGACGTGGCCGGCCGCGTGATCCGGCTGTTCGACGGCGGGCCGCAGACCGCGGACCGGCCGTCGCCGGAGACGGCCCCGCAGATCGTCGCCGCTGCCATGGTCAACCCCGCGGTGGTCAGCCCGGCGCCGGCGCTGACCACGGCGGAGCCGCCGCCGCGCCGGTTCCGGCCGTGGCTCGCCACCGTGCAGGGCGTCCTGGACGCGCTGCCCGGCATGGCCGCGTTCTTCACCGCGGAACGCGACGACGCCGGCCGGCTGATCGACCTGGTGTGGGCGGCCTGCACCCCGGAGGCGGTGACCCCGGACGGCCGGCGCGGCACGCAGCTGATCGGGCACCCGGTGAGCCGCTACTACCCGGAGGTGCTCGCCGAGCAGCGCTGGCACCTGTACCAGCGGGTTCTCGACCGCGGTGAGCCGGCCGACGTCGGGCCGGTCCGGATGGGGGAGGGCGAGTTCACCGTACGGGCCCGGCCGCTCGGCCCCGGCCTGCTGATCAGCTGGGAGCGCCGCGACGACCCGGACCACGAGGTGGACCGGCTGGACGGCATGGAGCAGCTCGGCAACCTGGGCTGGGGCGAGTGGGACATGATCAGCGGCGAGATCTACTGGTCACCGCAGCTGTACCGGATCTACGAACGGGACCCGTCGCTCGGCCCGCTCAAGCAGGAGGAGGCGGCGGCCCTGGCGGTCGCCGACGACGTGCCGCTGCGGACCGCCGCCCAGGAGTCGTTCCGGCGCGGCCAGCGGGTCGACGTCGTGCACCGGGTGCGGATCGGCGGGCGGGTCAAGCATCTGCGGACGGTCGCCGACGCGGTCCGTGACACCGAGGGCCGGCCGCTGCGCCTGTACGGCGTCGTCCAGGACGTCACCGAGCAGCAGGCCGGGGCGGAGCGCCTGGCCGAGGTGGAACACCAGCTCGACGAGCAGAGCCGGACCCTCGCCGCGGAACACGACCTGGCCGGCCGCCTGCAGCGGATCATCCTGCCGATCCCCGAGGAGCCGATCGACCTGCCCGGGCTGCGGGCGGCGATCCGCTACCTGCCGGCCGGCGACGACACCCTGGTCGGCGGCGACTGGTACCACGCGGCGGCGCTGCGCGACGGCTCCGTTCTGCTCGCCGTCGGCGACGTGGCCGGCCACGGCACCCAGGCGGCGACCACGATGGCCCAGCTGCGGCACGCGCTGCGCGCCCTCAGCATCCTCACCAGCGATCCCAGCACGCTGCTGGCACAGCTGAACCGGCTGACCTGCGAGCTGGGGCACGAGTCGCCCGAGCTGGCCGCCACCGCGGTGATCGCCCGGTTCGATCCGCGCCGGCGGGAGCTGGTCTGGGCCCAGGCCGGGCATCCGCCGCCGCTGCTGAGCCGGGGTGGGCGTACCGCGCCGCTGGCCCGGCCCGCGGGGCCGTTGCTGGGCGTGGTCGAGGACGCGACGTACGCCGGCGCGGTGACCGAGTTCCGCGCCGGCGACGTCCTGCTGCTCTACACCGACGGGCTGGTCGAGCATCGCCGGCGCAGCCTCGACGCCGGCCTGGACGCGGTGATCGCCGCGGTCGACGACGCGGTCCGCGCCTCCCCGCAGCAACCCCTGGCCGAGCTGCTGGCCCGCCTGCGCCGCGCCAACCCGGACGACGACACCTGCATCCTGGCGGCCCGCCCGAGCCGCCGTCGTTCGCCGGGCACCACCCCTTCGTCAATGGGCAAAGTCGGACGTATGTTGCATTCCGGTGCGGGTACCAGCACTGAATGATCCGTTACGGGGACGAGGTGGCGTCCATCGCCCGGCCACTGCGCGACCCGGGCGACCTGGAGATCCTCCTGGACCGGGCGGCCGGCGCGCGGGTCGTCATGATCGGCGAGGCCACCCACGGTACGCACGAGTTCTACGAGTGGCGCGCCGCGCTGACCCGGCGGTTGATCGCCGAGCGCGGCTTCTCCTTCGTCGCGGTGGAGGGCGACTGGCCGGACTGCCGGCGCGTCGACGACGCGGTCCGGGGCGGGAGCGACCCGCGTGACGCCCTGGTCCGGTACGACCGCTGGCCCACCTGGATGTGGGCGAACGAGGAGACCGTCGACTTCACCCGCTGGCTGCACGACCACAACGCGAAGCGGCCGGCCGACGACCGGGCCGGTTTCCACGGCCTCGACGTCTACTCGCTCTGGCAGTCGATGCGGGAGATCCTGACCTGGCTGCGCGAGAACGACCCGAACCTGGTGCCGGCCGCGCTGGACGCCTACCGGTGCTTCGAGCCGTACGCCGAGGACCCGAACGCGTACGGCTGGGCCACCCAGTTCGTCCCGGCGAGCTGCGAGGACCGGGTCGTCGCCATGCTGACCACGCTCCGCGACCGGGATTTCGGGGTGTGGCAGAACGCTGAGGTCGTTGCGGGTGCGGAGGGTTACTACCGGACCATGGTCCGCGGCGGCCCGGAGGCGTGGAACATCCGGGACCGGCACATGGACCAGACCCTGGCCCGCCTGCTCGACCGCTACGGCCCGGCGTCGAAGGCCGTGGTGTGGGCGCACAACACGCACGTCGGCGACGCCCGGGCCACCGACCAGTCCGAGTACGGCGAGGTCACCCTGGGACAACTCGCCCGCGAACGGTTCGGCGACGATGAAGTGGTCCTGGTCGGCTTCGGCACGTACCGGGGAAGTGTGGTGGCCGGACCGGCCTGGGGCGCCCCGATGGAAGCGATGCCCGTGCCGCCGGCGCGGGCCGGATCGCTGGAGGAGGTGCTGCATCTGACCGCGCCCGAATGCGGCGTCTTCGTCTTCCCGCCCGGCCCGGACGGGCCGGACCTGCTCACCACCGTGCTGCCGCACCGGGCGATCGGCGTGGTGTACCGGCCGGAGCGGGAACGCTGGTCCAACTACGTGCCGACGGTCCTGGGGGAGCGGTACGACGCGTTCCTCTGGTTCGACGGGACGCGCGCGCTGCGGCCGCTGCACACCCTCCGGGTCGACTCCAGGGAACCGGAGACATTCCCCAGTGGAGTGTGACATCCATAAAGGGTCGCTTAATTGGATCTTCTTTTTGCCGCAAACGGTGAGTACACATCGGATTCGCGGCCACGCATCTGTGTACCTGGATACGGATACAGATTGCCGTGATCAGTTTTAGGCTGAGTTCCCACGATCAAGAACAATGATCAAGAAAAGGGAACTGGGGTGCCATGAAAACGATCACCAGGGTCCTGCTCGCCGTGTTGGTGGCGGTGGCCGGAACGACGGCCGCGACCAGCACGGCGGCGAGCGCGGCGCAGCTGCCAGGCTTCGTCCTCACCTCTTCGGCCGCGGCCCTCCCGGCCGAATTGGCCCCACTCGCCACCGGCAAGCGGATCCAGTACGTGTCCACCAACGTCAATGGCAGTCTGACCACCGCGACCGGTCTGGTGCTGACGCCGAAGACCGGAAAGAAAAACAAGATCGTCGCGTGGGGTCACGGCACCACCGGACTCGCCGACAAGTGCGCCCCGTCCACGAATCAGGGCGTGTTCTGGCCCGAGGCCCGGGTCGCCGTCGCCGAACTGCTGAGCCGCGGATGGACCGTGGCGGCGCCCGACTACCCGGGACTCGGGACTGCCCTGCCGCACCCGTACCTGGTGGGGGCCAGCGAGGGCCGGTCCCTGATCGACAGCGTGAAGGCCGCCCGTAACCTCGACGCCGCCCTGTCCACCCAGTACGCCATCGACGGCCACTCGCAGGGCGGCCAGGGTTCGCTCTTCGCCAGCCAGCTCGCCCCGTCCTACGACGGCAACCTGGTGCTGAAGGGCACGGCCAGCATCGCCCCGCTCTCCAACGCCGACGTCCTGGCCCCGCTGATCCCCGGCTCACCCGCCCAGGGCTACCTGGTGATGGCCCTGTACGGCATCAACGCCGTCGAACCCGCGTTCCAGCCGTTCACGTACCTGGCTCCCCAGGCCGAGGCGAAGGTCGGCGTGCTGCAGACCGGCTGCCTCTACGAGATCCTCGACGCCTACGACGAACTCACCGCCGCCCAGCTGCTGACCGGCGGCACCGTCCACCCGACGATCATCAGCAAGTTCCGGCAGTACCTCAACCCGGGCCGCACCTCCCCGAGCGCGCCGGTGCTGATCGTGCACGGCACCGCCGATCAGGACGTGCCCTTCTTCCTCTCCGAGGACTACCTGGTCCCGCAGCTGAAGAAGGACTACCCGAGCATCCCGGTGAAGTTCGTGCCGCTCGAGGGCGCCACCCACGACAGCGCCGTCATCGAGTCGGCCGATCTCGTCGCCGACTGGATCGCCGCCCGCTTCGCCTGACCCCGTTCACCCGCACCCATTCAAACGCACCCATACCGGAGCCCGGCGGCGATCCCGCCGGGCTCCACCCGTTTCACCCCGGCCGGTGGGCGTTGATCAACCGGATCGTGGTGGCCAGCTCCGGCGGCTCGGACAGGACAGTGGCCAGCTCGGCGAGCAGGTCGCCGCGGCGCTCCGCCGGCACCCGGCGCACCAGTTCCCGGCCGTTGTGCGAGCCGACCCACGCGAGGAAATGCTCGCGGTCGCGGAACTCACTGCGCACGGTCAGCTCTTCGACGCTCGTACCGAGGAATCCGGCCTCGCCCACCGCGGCGCGCAACCGGCCGGCATCCTTGAACATCTCCGCGAGCGCCATCTCCGGCGGCGGATCCACAGCGTGCCGCGCGACGGCCTGCATGGCCGCGCGATGCCGCGGGTCAAACTGGGCAAAGGCGCTGAAAGCCAGCGTTCCACCGGGTCGCAAGAGTTTGCGGTACGCGTGAAGCGCGGCGCCCGGGTCCGGCAGGAAGAAGAGCAGCAGCCCCGCGGTGATCACGTCGAAGCTCTCGCCCGGGAAGTCCGGCGCCTGCGCATCCCCGACCAGGACCTGTACTTGCGGCAGATGGGCGGCCTCCGCGCTGGTCAGCGACACCATGGCCGGCGCCCGATCGATTCCGGTCACCCGCCCCGATTCCCCGGCCGCCTCCGCCGCCGGGAAGAGCACCGCCCCGCGCCCGCACCCCACGTCGAGCACGCGATCCCCGCGGGTGATCCCCGCCGCGGCCGCCAGCGCCGCCCCCATCGGGGTGAAGAACTCCACGCCGAGCTGGTCGTAATCGGCGGCGGCCTCATCGAAGACATCCCTGTCAGAAGGCATACCGGATCTTAAGGTAGGGCGTGCGCTCGGCGATCAGATCGGTGAGAGCGCGGACGTACGAGCCTTTCGCGCCGGTCCGGTACCGGACGTTGAGGTCACCGTTCTGCGAGCGCTTCGGCTGCTGGAGTCCAGGTTGCCAGAGCAGCTCCTCGGCGCGCGGATGCCAGCCCAGGTTCACCTCGTGCAGGCCCCGGTTGTGCGTCAGGAAGATGATCTCGGCGGCGAGCTGCTTCTTCGCCTCCGCGCCGAGGCCGGCGTCCAGGTGGTCGAGCAGGTCGGCCCAGTCCTCCAGCCAGCCGTCGCGGACCACCACCGGGCTGAAGTTGACGTGCACCTCGTACCCGGCCGCCACGAAATCGTCGATCGCGGCGATCCGCTCCGGGATGCTGCTGGTCCGGATGTCGAGGACCTTGGCGTCCCGCGGCGGCATCAGCGAGAACCGGATCCGGGTCCGCCCCTGCGGATCCCAGTCCAGCAGATCCCGGTTGACGTGCTTCGTCGCGAAGCTGGCCTTCGCGGTGGGCAGCTCCCGGAACAGCGTCACCAGATCGCGGACGTTGTCGCTGATCAGGGCGTCCACCGAGCAGTCCGAGTTCTCGCCGATGTCATAGACCCAGCTGTGCGGATCACACTCGTTCGGCTCCGGCTTGCTGCCCTGCCGGGCCACGTGCCGTCCCAGGTACGCCGAGATCTTCTCGATGTTCGCGAAGACGGTGATCGGGTTGCTGTACCCCTTGTGCCGCGGAACGTAGCAATAGGCGCAGGCCATCGCACACCCGTTAGCGGTGCTAGGGGCGATGAAGTCCGCCGACCGCCCGTTCGGCCGGGCGGTGAGCGTCTTCTTCACCCCCAGCACCAGGGCTTCCCGCTTGATCCGCACCCAGCGGCGCACGTTGGTCTCATCGCCGTAGAGCTCCGGGATCCGCTGGTGACTCTCCACCTCGACGATCGTGGCGTCCGGATAGCGCTCGAGAACTTCCTTGCCACGAGGCAGTTCCGCCGCCGCCGGCTCCAGATAAATGCGGCGAATGTCCAGCAGGTCGGTCACTGGCCAATTGTCCGCTCTCCCCGCCCCCTCTCCAAACCACCCGCCGCCCCGAGCCACCCACGCCTGCCCGTGTCCTGCTCGCCAGACCACCCGCCGCCCCAGGCCTGCAGCGCCTGCCCGTGTCCTGCTCTCCCAGGGCCACCTGCCGCCCCACGCCAGCAGCGCCTGCCCGTGTCCTGCTCTCCCAGGGCCACCTGCCGCTCCAGGCCAGCAGCGCCTTCCCGTTGTGCTGCTGTCTCCAGTCGGCCCGCCGCTCCAGGCCGGCAGCGCCTGCCCGTGTCCTGCTCTCCCAGGGCCACCTGCCGCTCCAGGCCAGCAGCGCCTTCCCGTTGTGCTGCTGTCTCCAGTCGGCCCGCCGCTCCAGGCCGGCAGCGCCCGCCCGTGTCCTGCTGTCTCTAGACGGCCCGCCGCTCCGGGCCGGCAGCGCTTGCTCCCTCACCAAACCACCCGCTGCCCAAGGCCAGCAGCACCCGCGTATTTCGTGCGTGGGCGGCGGCTGGGGTGGGCGGGCCGCCGCTCAGGCGGGTTATGCGGCGCGTATTCCGTGCGTGGGCGGCGGCCGGGGTGGGCGGGCCGCCACTCAGGCGGGTTAGGGCTCGTCGATTTTTAACTCGCTGTTTTGATCAAGGCGGGTGCGGTGAATCCGGCGGCGCGGGTGTGAGCGGCGAGGTCGGTGTGGTTGGTGAGGCGGATGTTGCTGGGTTCGATGGGGTGCTGGATTTGGGTGAGCAGGGTGCGGGTGTTGCGGATGGCGACGTTGATGGTGGTGCCGGCGACGCCGAACAGATCGGCGATGACCTTGCGGGGCAGTTGGTAGCGGTCGTGGAGCAAGGTGGCCAGTAGTTGGTGGCTGAGGGTGACGCGGATCTTGCGGCCGCCGCCGCGGGGCCGGGCGTGGCCGCGCAGGTTGTGCAGGAACGCTTCGTGTTGGGCTTGATGGGGAACGGTGAGCCGGTTGATCAGGTCGTTCCATGCGCTGTCGGGCATGCCGGTGATGGCCGGGTGCACCAGCGCGGCCAGGTGATGCAGCGGTGGTAGGGCTGTCGCGGGTTCGCCGGCGGGTGTGGCCGGGTCGGGGCGCAGGGTGTAGTTCCAGTCGCCGTGCCAGTCGTGACGGTCGATGGCCAGGGTGCTCATCTGCTCGTCGGTGATGACGACGCCGGTCGGGTAGTGGCCGGTGTCGAGTTCGGCGTGCACGCGCAGCCCGCTGCTGGTGGTGGTCGCGGCGATCGTGTGGACGATGGTCTCGTGGCTGGTCAGGGGTCGTGCCCGCCAGTTCATCGAGATGTGGGCGAACAAGCGATGCTCGATACGGTTCCATTTACTGGTGCCGGGCGGGAAGTGGCAGACGGTGATCGGTAGCCCGATTTCGGCGGCGAGAGCGGCCAGATCCGTTTTCCAGGCGCGAGTGCGGTAGCCGTTGGATCCGCCGGCGTCCGCGGTGATCAAGAGCCGTCCGGCGTTCGGGTAGCGGTCACGGCCGTAGCCGTCCCACCAGCGGCGCAGAGTGGCGACGGCGAACGCGGCGGTGTTGTGGTCGGTGCCGACGGCGACCCAGCCGGTGTCGGCGGCCAGGTCGTAGACCCCGTAGGGGATCACCTGTCCCAGCTGCGGATCGGCGAAGTCGTGGGTGCGGACTACGGCCGGCTCACCGGCAGGCCGCCACTCGCGGCCCTTGTTCGCGAACGCGCCGACGAGTTCCTTCTTCTTCGTATCGACGCTGACGACCGGGTCACCGCTGGACAGATAATCCTTGACCTGCTCGTTGATGTAGCCGAACTGGGCGTCGCGGTCGGGATGGCGTCTGCCTTCCAGAGTCTTGGCATTGCCCTGAAGGCTGAATCCCTCACCGTGCAGCAGAGCAGCGATCGTGTCCGGCCCGGCCTTATGACCCCGCCCGGCCAGTTCCTGCGCAAGGTGGCGCAACGACTTCGTCGTCCATCGCAGCGGCGACATCGGGTCCCCCCGCTCGTCCGGCTCGACCAGCCCCAACAACGCCGGCATCAGAGCGGGATCATGTTCGGTCACCGGCTTCCGGCCGCCACCGGCACGGCGGACCCGGCCCAGCGGCGCCACCCCGGCCTCCAACTCATCGACGCCCGCAGCCACCGTGCCCTCCCGGACCCCGGCAGCTCGCGCTACCGCCCGGATCCCGCCATGCCCCAGCACCCGAGCCTCAGCACCCAGCAGCAACCGGCGTTGCCGCTCGTCCAGATGCGGCAAGATCACCTCAAACTTCGCTGCCAGCCTGCCCCGTTCCTCCTCCGATACCGCCATAACAGATCAACGCATCGAAATCCGCCAAGCAACGGCTTGTTCTTCGACGAGCCCTTATGCGGCGCATATTCCGTGCGTGGGCGGCGGCTGAGGCGGACGGGCCGCCGCTCAGGCCGGTAATGCTGCGTCCGTTTCCTGCGTGGGCGACGGCCGAAGCTGGCCAGCCGTCGTCCGTGCAGGTCCGGAGGACGCGTTCGGTACTCAGCAACAGCCCGGGCGAGCTCGCCCTAGCTGACCGCGCCGGGAAGCAGTTGGCTAGCCTCCTAGGATGCAAAGGCGGGGTGAGCCCGACTATGGCTACTGGATCGAAGGTCGCCGACCAGGGGCCTGTCGCATCGTCTTGCGCGACGGGCTGCTGCTGGGCCGAGGGCTTGTTCACACCGTGCGGGCCACGCTGCGCTCGGGGCACCGGCTAAGACGGCGAAGCTGCACCAGGGCGCCGGACAAAACAGGCGGAACTGCGGCGGGGCGCCGGACAAACGGCGGGGCGCTGGTTAAGAGGGGAGCTTTTCGGCGTACCGGGGAGGGGTTTTGGCCTGTGGGGCCGTGCTGATGCGGCCCAGCGCGAGCACCGCCAAGCCCAGGCCGCACAGGATCCACCAGGCGGCGTGCTGCGAGTTTGCAGCGACAGCGCCGGTGGTGGCGGAAGCCACGACGGCGCCGATGACCGCCACGCCCAGCGCCGTGCCTACCTGGCGGCTTGTGGAGGCGATCGCGGCGGCGACGCCGGCGCGGTCGCGCGGCATGCCGGAGACCGCTGTGTTGGTGATCGGCGTGTTGACCATGCCGAAGCCGAACCCGAAGACCAGGTAGCCGGCGAACAGCTGCCAGGCCGGTGTGGCAGCACCCGCCCACGTCATCGGCAGCAGGCCGGCGGCCATCGCGGTGCCGGCGATGGTGAGGGGGAGGCGGGTGCCGCGGGAGGCGACCAGCCGGCCGGAGATCGGTGACGCGATGATGGTCATCACGGCCATCGGCAGCGTGTAGAGGCCGGCCTGCAGGGCGGTCAGGCCGCGGATCTCCTGCAGGTAGAGGGTGTTCAGGAAGAGAAAGCCGCCGAGCGCGGCGAACGCGCACACCGCGATGAGGGTGGCGCCGGCGAATGGGCGGCGGCGGAAGAGTCCGAGTTCGATCAGGGGTTCGGCGCGGCGCGGCTCCCACCAGAGGAGGCCGCCGAGGGCGGCCGCGCCGAGGCCGAAGCAGCCGAGGATTTCCGGCGAGGTCCAGCCGGCGGCGGGGCCTTCGATGATTCCGTACGTGACTGAGGCGAGCAGCGTGAACACCAGCACCTGGCCGCCGGGGTCGAGCCGGCGCGCGTGTCCGGCGCGGGACTCGGGGATGAAGCGCCAGGCCAGCAGGAAGGCGGCGATCCCGACCGGCACGTTGATCCAGAAGATCGACTCCCAGCCGAAGGAGTGCACGAGCACGCCGCCGGCGACCGGGCCGAGGGCCATGCTGAAGCCGGTGACCGCGCCCCAGACGCCGATGGCGCGGGCACGTTCGCGGGGGTCGGTGAAGGTGTTCGTGATGATCGACATGGCGACCGGGTTGAGCATGGAGCCGCCGACAGCCTGGACCATGCGGAAAACGATCAGCCAGCCGAGGCTCGGGGCCACGCTGCAGAGTAGGGAGCCGACGGTGAACACTGCGAGGCCGGCCTGGAAGACCCGGCGCCGGCCGATGCGGTCGGCGACCGAGCCGGCCAGGACCAGCAGGCTGGCCAGGACGAGGGTGTACGCGTCGAGCGTCCACTGCAGCCCGGAAACCGTGGTGTCCAGGTCGTCACGGATCGCGGGCAGCGCGATGTTCACGATCGTCGCGTCCAGGCTGATGATCAGCAGGCTGAGGCAGCAGATCGCGAGGATCAGATAGCGGCGGGGCACGAGCTCGGTTTCTATCCCACCCGCGTGGCGGAGGGCGGTGCGGTACTGCCCTGGGGTTCGGTGGCGGTCATCAGTTCGGCGATGGCCTTCTGGTCGGCGGCGGACGGCAGGCCCCAGCCGGCGCGGTAGCCGTAGACCTCGTCGAGGGCGGTCGCCGCGGTACGCCCGTCGAGGATCTCCACCGAGCCGGTGTCGATCAGCCCGGGGTGTTCGACGCCGCAGGCTTCGGCGACTTTGAGCAGGTCGCGACGCAGCGTCTTGATGTAGTTGGCGGCACGTACCGATTTCAGGGTGGGGTCGAGGCCGCGGGTGAGCCAGCGGTTCTGGGTGGCCACGCCGGTCGGGCAGGTGTCGGTGTGGCATTTCTGCGCCTGGATGCAACCGATCGCGAGCATCGCCTCGCGGGCGACGTTGACCATGTCGCAGCCGAGGGCGAAGGCGACGACCGCGTTGTCCGGCAGGCCGAGTTTGCCGGCGCCGACGAAGACGACCTGTTCGTGCAGGTTGCGTTCGGCGAACATCCGGTAGACGCGGGCGAAGCCGACCTGGAACGGCAGCGACACGGTGTCGGTGAAGATCAGCGGCGCCGCGCCGGTGCCGCCTTCGCCGCCGTCGATGGTCACGAAGTCGGGGCCGCGGCCGGTGGTGGCCATCAGGGTGATCAGCTCGTCCCAGAAGCCCAGGTCGCCGACGGCTGATTTGATGCCGACCGGCAGGCCGGTCTCGGCGGCGAGCAGTTCGATCCAGTCGAGCAGGCTGTCGGTGTCGTGGAACTCGGCGTGCCGGGACGGGCTGACGCAGTCCACGCCTTCGGGGATGCCGCGGGTGGCGGCGATCTCGGCGGAGACCTTGGCGCCGGGCAGCAGCCCGCCGAGGCTGGGCTTGGCGCCCTGACTGAGTTTGATCTCCAGGGCCCGGACCGGGGCGGAGGCCACCAGGTCCTTGAGCCGTTGCAGGTCGAAGCGTCCCTGCTCGTCGCGGCAGCCGAAGTACGACGTCCCGATCTGAAAGATCAGATCACCACCACGGCGATGGTACGGCGAAAGCGCCCCCTCACCCGTGTTGTGCAGGCAGCCGGCCAGCGCCGCGCCCCGGTTCAGAGCTTCGACGGCCGCACCGGAGAGCGATCCGAAGCTCATGCCGGAGATGTTGACGACCGACTCGGGCCGGAACGCGTGCCGCCGCCCGCGGGCCGCGCCGAGCACTTTGGCACACGGCACGTACGCCTCGTAGCCGGCCGACGGGTTCGAACGCGGCACCGCCCGCCCGAACGTCTTGTGCTTGATGATCGGGTATCCGGCGGTGTACTCGATGTCGTTGTCGGTGCCGAACCCGAAGTAGTTGTTCTCCATCTTCGCCGACGCGTAGACCCATCGCCGCTGGTCACGGGTGAACGGGCGCTCCTCGTTGTTGCCGGCGACGACGTACTGGCGCAGTTCCGGCCCGATCGCCTCGATCAGGTAGCGGCCGTGCCCGATGACCGGGAAGTTGCGCAGCAGGGCGTGGTTGCGCTGCATCAGGTCCCGTACGGCGACGGCGGCCACGGCCGAGGCGGCGGCTGCCGCGGCCGCCCGGATTCCACGTTTCATGCCTGATTCATTGCCGTCGGCCCGGTGGCTAAACCGACGCGCGGGAGCTTGGTCACATCAACAGGGCGTTTCCGCATGTGCATCGACGGGGCATCGTGGGGCTCATGCATATCTGGCCGGGCAACCCCTACCCGCTGGGTGCCACGTACGACGGCGGCGGAACCAACTTCGCTCTCTTCTCCGAAGCGGCGCACCGGGTCGAACTGTGCCTGTTCGACGACGACGGGAATGAGACCCGTATCGACCTGCCGGAACGGGAGGCCCTGGTCTGGCACGGCTATCTGCCCCGCGTGGTGCCGGGCCAGCGGTACGGCTACCGGGTGCACGGCCCTTACGACCCGTCCCAGGGCTTGCGGTGCAATCCGAACAAGTTGCTGCTCGACCCGTACGCGAAGGCGATCGAGGGTGACTACCGGTGGGACGAGGCGCTGTTCTCGTACCGGTTCGGGGATCCGCATTCCTACAACGACGCCGACTCGGCCCCGTTCGCGCCGCGCTCCGTGGTGATCAACCCGTATTTCGACTGGGGCAACGACCGGCCGCTGAAGATCCCGATGTACGAGACGGTGATCTACGAGGCGCACGTCAAGGGGATGACGATCCAGCATCCGGACATCCCCGAAGACGTGCGGGGGACGTACTCCGGGCTGGCCCACCCCGTGATGATCAAGTACCTGAAGCGGTTGGGGGTGACCGCGGTCGAGTTGATGCCGGTGCACCAGTTCGTGCACGACAGCGGCCTGATCGAGAAGGGCCTGTCCAACTACTGGGGTTACAACACGATCGGGTTCTTCGCGCCGCACAACGGTTACGCGTCGTTCGCCGGCGGTGGCGGGCAGGTGCAGGAGTTCAAGGCGATGGTGAAGGCGCTGCACCAGGCCGGCATCGAGGTGATCCTGGACGTCGTCTACAACCACACTGCCGAGGGCAACCACCTGGGCCCGACCCTGTCGATGCGCGGGATCGACAACCCGGCCTATTACCGTCTGGTCGACGAGGACCGGTCCTATTACTACGACACGACGGGCACCGGGAACAGTCTGAATGTGCGCCACCACGAGTCGCTGCGGCTGATCATGGACTCGCTGCGCTACTGGGTGACCGAGATGCACGTCGACGGTTTCCGCTTCGACCTGGCCTCCGCGCTGGCCCGCGAGTTCCACGAGGTGGACCGGCTCGCCGCCTTCTTCGACCTGGTCAACCAGGACCCGGTCGTCTCCCAGGTGAAGCTGATCGCCGAGCCGTGGGACGTGGGCGACGGTGGCTACCAGGTCGGCGGCTTCCCGCCGAACTGGACGGAATGGAACGGCAAATACCGGGATTCGGTACGCGATTTCTGGCGCGGCGAGCCCTCCAGCCTCGGCGAATTCGCGTCGCGGTTCACCGGCAGCTCCGACCTGTATCAGGACGACGGCCGGCGGCCGATCGCGTCGATCAACTTCGTCACCGCGCACGACGGTTTCACGATGCACGACCTGGTGTCGTACAACGAGAAGCACAACGACGCGAACGGCGAGGGTAACCGCGACGGCGAGAGCCACAACCGGTCGTGGAACTGCGGCGTCGAAGGCCCCAGCGAGGATCCCGACATCGTCACGCTGCGCGAGCGGCAGAAGCGCAACTTCCTGGCCACGCTGCTGCTCAGCCAGGGTGTCCCGATGATCGTGCACGGCGACGAGCTGGGCCGCACTCAGCAGGGCAACAACAACGTGTACTGCCAGGACAACGAGCTCAGTTGGGTGGACTGGCAGGAGGCCCGCAACTACGACGTGCTGACCGGGTTCGTGCACCGGCTGCTCAAGCTGCGGGCCGAACACCCGATCTTCCGCCGCCGCCGGTTCTTCACGGGGGAGCCGGCCGGTGACTCCAAGCTGCCGGACATCGCCTGGCTGCGCCGTGACGGCGAGGTGATGACCGAGGCGGACTGGAACACCCGCAGCGGGATGACCATGACCGTCTTCCTGAACGGGCACGGCATCCCGGAACGCGACGCCCTCGGCGAGGAGATCCAGGACGACTCGTTCCTGCTGCTGTTCAACCCGCTCGACGAGGACGTGTCGTTCACGCTGCCGGGCCGCGACTACGGCCGTACCTGGGAGATCGCGGCGAACACCGCGGATCCGCTGCTGGCGACCCGGCGCAAGACCTTCAAGGCGGGCACGCAGATCTCAGTGCTGCGCCACAGCCTCGCTGTCCTGAGGTGCCGTTACTGAGTATTGTTCACGACCCTCCGCGACCAGCTGGTCAGCGCGGGTCGCCGACCCGGTCTCCACCGTCGTGAACAATACTCACCGAGCGATACCACTTGATCTTTTCGCGGACGCGTTCCTGCTCGAGGCGCAACTGGGCGACCTTGTCGTCGATCTCCCGGTCGTGTTCCTCGAGCAGGGCGGTCCGCTGTTCGGCGGTGTCGTCGCCGCCCTGCAGCAGCTCGGCGAACCGGCGCAGCCGGGCGATCGGCATGCCCGAGTCCCGCAGGCAGCGCAGCAGCCCGAGCCGGGACAGGTCGTCGTCGGAGAACACCCGCCGCCCGCCGGAGTCGCGCCGGATGCCGTGCATCAGTCCGATCTTCTCGTAGTAGCGGATCGTGTCGATGCTGACGCCGATCCGGCCCGCCGCTTCACCAGGCGTGTACGGCACGATGCCTCCCCGTAGCTCGTCTCGCTGCCGACAGGGTAGCGGGCGGGACGCTGCAGGCGGCGACCGTGGCCGCCCTCCTGCCACCGCTGTGGAGCGACCTCGACGGCACCGGCGTCGCCGGTGTGCCGGCCAACGTCCTCCTCGCGACCGGATCCCGGGCCGGATCGGGACAGTGCTCCCATCCGTCCGGGATCCCGGGCGTCGCACGGTGGTCGTGGACGGCCGCACCCGGCGGCCGGCAGCGAGGGAGAAAGCTGATGCGCGTATCGACAGCGATGCGGCGGCGGGCCTGGGTGACGGCGACGTCCGGCGACGGCCTGGAATGGGGCCGGCGGCTGCGGTCGGCCGCGTGCGCGGCCATGATCGCCGCGGGCCTGCTGCAGACGCTCGAGGAAGTCCTGGTGCCGTCCTACGACACGCCCGCCGCCCGGTTCGCGGCCATGGCCGCTGATCCGGAGCCGTTCGGGCTGGCTCAGCTCTTCGGCATCGTCGCCCTGCCGTTCCTTCTGGTGACCGCGCTGGTGCTGGCCGCGCTCGCGGTCCGTGGCTCGCCCCGGCTCGCGTGGGCCGGCGGCGCGTTGGCTTTCGCCGGCTTCGTCGGTCTGTCGGTCCTGCAGGGCATGGAGATGGTGGAACGGGTGGCGCTGGCCGAAGGGTTCGGCGTGGCAGCGGTGCTGCGGCTCGATGACGCGGTGACCGGCTCGGTGGCGGTCGTCCCGGTCGCCGTGATGTTCCTGTCGGCTCCGGTCGGCCTGGTGGTGCTGGCCGTTGCGCTGTGGCGGGCCCGGACCGCGGCGCGGGGCGCTCTGGTGCTGATGGTGGCGGCTGTGCTGGGCGACTTCGGGCTGTTCGGGCCGGTGCCGGTCCCGGCGCATGCGATCTGGTTCGCCGCACTGGCCTGGATCGGCTGGTCCGTGGTACGCGGATCGGCCATGCCGACGACTGTGGTCATGCCCGCCGAAGCGCACACTGTGCGTTGAGGTGGTCAGAAGTGCGGTTCTGGACCGGCGTCGTCACCGCGGTCGTTCCCGGCCTGGGAGCGGCCGCGGTGAGCGCCGCCGGTCTGGGTCTGGTGCTGGCGGTGATGAACGGCCGCAGTGGCGCGGACCTGGTCCGGAGCAACCTGGCCAACAACGTGGTTCTGGCGGTGGGCTACGCCGTGGTGGCGGTCCTGGTGCTCCGGGCGGCCGCCCGCCACCGGCTCGGATGGGTGTTCCTCGTGGTGGCGCTGCTGAACGCGGGAACTGTGCTGGGCACCGAATGGGCGGTGTACACGTTCACCACCCGGCCCGGCGCGCTGCCGTGGGGCGGACCGGCGGCCTGGCTCGGTTCGTACCTGTGGTGGCCGGCGTTCCTTCTGCAGGTCGGCGCGATCCCGCTGCTCTACCCCGACGGGCAGCTGCCGTCGCGGCGCTGGCGGCCGGTCGGAATCCTCGCCGCGGCCGCCATGTCGGTGGCCGTGGTCGCCGCCGCCGTCTGGACGGACCTGCTCACCGACTCGTTTCCCGGCCGTGGCAATCCGCTGGCCCGGCACTGGTTGCCGGTCGACCTGCCGAGCGACCTGGCGGTCACCGGTCTGCTGATCAGCGCGGGCTGCGGGCTTGCCGGGATCGCTGCGATCGCGGTGCGGATGCGACGCTCGAGCGGGCCCGAGCGCGGGCGCCTCGCCTGGTTCCTGGCGGCCATGGTGCCGCTGATCGTCGTCCTCACGCTCGTGCCGAATCAGTGGGCGACCCTGGCCGCGGTGGCGTTCATCCCGGTCGCGCTCGGCGTCGCGATGGTGCGCCACGGCCTGTACGACGGCGACCGGGTGCTGAACCGGACGCTGGTGTACACCGTTCTGACCGCCCTGATCGTCGCGGTGTTCGCGACCTTCGTGGGGTGGCTCGGCAACAGCCTGGGTGGCAACGGGACCGGAGCGGTGGCCGCGGCGGTGGTGGTGGCCCTCGGGCTCGATCCGGCCCGGCGATCGGTGCAGCACGGCGTCGACCGTCTGCTGTACGGCCGCCGGCCGGACTCCTACGCCGCGCTCATCGACTTCGGGCACCGGTTGACCGATGCGGTCACCCCGCACGAGGTACTGCCCGACATCGTGCACGCGGTTGCGGTCACTATGCGGCTGCCGTACGTCGCGGTGCACCTCGGTGACGACCAACTGCCGGCGGCCGGACACGGAACGGCGCCGGCCACCACGGTGGATCTGCGGTTGTGGCACGCCGGCCGGCCGGTCGGATCGCTCGTCGTCGGCGTACGGGCCGGGCGCGACAGTCTGGACCCGGTCGACCAGCGGCTGCTGGACGACGTCCTGCCGCACCTGGGCGCCGCCGTGCACGCCGCCCGGCTCACCGACGATCTGCGCCGGTCGCATGCCCGGCTGGCGTTCGCCCGCGACCAGGAACGGCATCGCATCCGCCGGGATCTGCACGACGGGCTGGGACCCACGCTCGCGGGCCTGGCCCTGGGGCTGGGCGCGGCACGGCGCTCGGTGGCCGGCCGGCCGGAGACCGCGCGGCTGCTGGCCGAACTGCACGACGAGGTCCAGCAGTGCCTGGTGGACGTCCGCTGGCTGGTCGCGCAGATGCATCCGACGCCGCCGACCGGGGTCGGCCTGCTCGAAGCGTTGCGCCAGCACGCCTTCACGGTCTCGGAACGCAGCGGCGCGGCGCTCACCGTCACCGTCCGCGGGCCGGAGGTCCTTCCGGCGCTGCTTCCGGAGACCGAACTCGCGGCGTACCGGATCGCGATGGTGGCGATCACCAACGTGGCCCGGCACGCCCGGGCCGGGCACTGCCGGGTCGAGGTCGGCGCCGGCGCGGAGTGCATCGAGCTCTTGATCGAGGACGACGGCGTCGGCATCGAGAACGCCGGTAGCCGGGTCACGCCCGGGCTGGGACTGCGCTCCATGCTGGAACGGGCCCAGGAACTGGGCGGTGACCTTCGGATCAGGCCGAGACCGGGCGGCGGCACCACGGTGACCACGGCCCTGCCTCTCGGGAGGCCATGATGACCATCCGTGTGCTGATCGCCGACGACCATCCGGTGTTCCGGCGTGGCCTGCGAGCCGCGCTGGGCGCCGCGGCGGACATCGAGGTGGCCGGCGAAGCCGTCGACGGCCCGTCCGCGGTGACCGCCGCCGTGGAACTGGCGGTCGACGTGGTGCTGATGGATCTGCACGTGCCCGGCACGACCGGTATCGACGCGACGCGGGAGCTGGCGCTCCGGGCACCCGGCGTCGCGGTGCTCGTACTCACCATGCTGGACAACGACGAGTCCCTGTTCACCGCCATGCGGGCCGGGGCCCGCGGCTATCTGGTGAAGGGCGCCGACGAGGCGCGCATCATCCGGTCGATCCGCGCGGTCGTGGCCGGCGACCTGCTGCTGGGCCCCGGCGTCGCCGAACGGGCGCTGGCGTACTTCGCCAGGTCTGCGTCCGGGCACCGCGCGGCACGCCCGTTCCCCGAGCTCACCGATCGGGAGGTGGAGGTTCTGGAGCTGATCGCCGAAGGGCTCCCGAACAACGCCATCGCGCTGCGGCTGCACCTGTCGGCCAAGACGGTCCGCAACCATGTGTCGGCCGTGTTCGCCAAACTTCACGTCGAGCACCGGTCGGAAGCGATTGTCCGGGCCCGGCGGGCCGGCCTCGGTAAAGTTTCCTTGGAATAGCTTGACCTGGAGCGCGCTCCAGCAACCAGGCTCTACCGCATGGCAACGGAGATTTCGATCGTCCTCGGCGCGCTGGCCTTCGGCACCCGGGTGGACGAGGCACAGTCGTTCGATCTGCTCGACCAGTTCACCGGGCTCGGCGGGGAGTGGATCGACACGGCGAACAACTACAGCTGGTGGCTGCATGACAGCGGCCTCGGCGGGCAGGGCGAGACGGTCATCGGCAACTGGCTGGCCAAGCGGCCCGGCATGCGGGAGCGGATCCGGCTGAGCACCAAGGGCGGCGCGGAGCCGACCGTCCCGAACGGGTACCCGGAACACATCGAGGGACTGTCCGGGCCGGCGCTGCGCAACGCGCTGGCCGGCAGCCTGGAGCGGCTGCAGGTGGAGTCGGTGGATCTGTACTGGGCGCACGTCGAGGACCGGTCGGTGTCGCTGGAGGAGACGGTGGAGACGCTCGGCGGGTTCGTCGCGGACGGGCGGGTGGCGCGGCTGGGCGCGTCGAACCACCCGGCGTGGCGGGTCGCGCAGGCCCGGGCGATCGCCGCGCAGCGGGGGCTGGCCGGGTACTCGGCGATGCAGCTGCGCTGGTCGTACCTGCAGCCGTTGCCGGGGGCGGCGCTGCCGCAGAGCGGGCACGTGCACGCGTCGCCGGAGACGTTCGACTACGTGGCGTCCACCGAGGGGATGCGGCTGTGGGCGTACAACACGCTGATCGACGGCGGGTACACCCGGGCGGACCGGCCGCTGCCGGAGGCGTACGCCCATCCCGGCACCGCCCGGCGCCTGGCGGTGCTGGACGAGGTGGTTGCGGAGACCGGCGCGACCCGCAACCAGGTGGTGCTGGCGTGGATCGCCGGCGGGCCGGTGCCGGTGTCGCCGATCGTGGGGGTGACCACGGCCGCCCAGATCAGCGAGGCGCTCGGTGCCCGCGACGTGCGGCTCACCGCCGGGCAGCGGGCCCGGCTGGACGCCGCGGCGTAGAACGGCACGGCGCGCGGGGTGGTGGAAAACCGCCGGTGATGCTACGCAGAGGCATGGAACCCGCACCGCGCGTTTCGGGCCTGCGGCCCCGCCTGCATTTCACCCCGCGCGCCGGCCGGGTCGGCGACCTGTTCGGCGTCCTGACCACCGCCGGGCAGTATCACGTCTACTACGAGCACCACCCGGACGACGGCGGGGTTGCCGGCTGGGGGTTCGCCACCTCCGACGACCTGGTGATCTGGACCGAGCAGCAGGTCGTGCCGCCGCCCGCGGAACCGCATTGCGGCGCCGTCGTGGCGGGGCCGGGCGGGCCGGTGCTGTTCTTCGCGCGTACCGATGGGGTGGTGTTGCGGGCCGGCTGGGGCACCGGCCCGGCCGAGCCGATCATCGCCGGCCCGCCGGACGGCATGGCCGGGTTGTGCGATCCCTACGTCTTCCCGGCCGCGGACGGCTGGCGCATGCTGCTCGGCGCGCGGCGCAGCGGAGAGGCCGGCGCGGTGCTGCAGTACCGCTCCGACGACCTGCTGACCTGGACCTACGACGGCATCCTGATCTCCGGCTCGCCGTGGGGCTGCCCGCGGCTGTTCGCCCTGGACGGCGCGTGGGTGCTGATGGTCACCGAGGGCGCCGAGGAGACGTACGCCATCGGCTCCTATGACGGCCGCGGCTTCACCGCCCAGAGTTGGGGAGTGTTCGGCCGGGGCCGGCTCGGCCCCGCCGCGACCTTCCTGGATGCCGCCGGGCGCCGCTGCGCGCTTGCTCAGCTCGGCGAGGATGCGGCCCCGCCCGGGTCGGCCTGGGCGGGAACATTCAGCCTGCCATGGATTCTTTCGGTACGCGGTGAGCGCTTGATCGCCAGTCCGCATCCGCACCTCGACCACTACCTGATCAACGGGCAGACCGGTCTGTCGGCGTTCGGGGGAGAGGTACGCGACCAGGGTGAACTGATCCTGCGGATGCCCGCCGGTGGGGAGACCCTGGTGCTCACCGACGCCGACATCGTCGAGGTGACCGTCGAGGGGGTGAGCGGTCTCGGCGCGGCCCGCCGTCCCGCCCCGGGCCCGGCCGGCGTACGGGTGGGCCGGTTTGCCGGTGGGGCGGGCGGGAACTCCATGGGGCATGCCTGGACGTGACGAACTGCCGGAAACCCTGAAGCGGTCGCCGAAGAAGGCGCAGGACACCTTCGTCAAGACCCACGACTCCGCGGTCGAGCAGTACGGCGAGGGTGAACGCGCCCACCGCACCGCGTTCTCGGCCGTGAAGCACTCGTTCGAGAAGGTCGGCGACCACTGGGAACCGAAACAGGAGAAGGGGCCCAGCGACGCCAAGGCCGCCGGTGGCCGGGACACGAGCGCGCCGACGGCGGGCGGCGTGGACGCCAACGCCAGCAAGGAGCACTTGCTGGGTCTGGCGAAACGGCTGGACATCTCGGGCCGGTCCAGGATGACCAAGCCTGAGCTGGTCGAGGCGATCCAGAAGGCCAACGACCGGGAGACGCGGCGCGCCCGTGGCTGATCTGGACCGATTCGTCAGCGCCCAGCAGGGCGTCCACGAGCAGGCGCTGAGCGAGCTGCTCGCCGGGAGCAAGCGCAGCCACTGGATGTGGTTCATCTTTCCGCAGCTCGCCGGGCTCGGCTCCAGCCCCACCGCCCAGCGGTACGCGATCCGTGACCTGGCCGAGGCCCGCGCCTACCTGGCCCATCCGGTGCTCGGCCCGCGCCTGGCCGAGTGCTGCGCGGCGCTGCTCAAGCATTCCGGGCGGACCGCCGAGCAGATCCTCGGCTACCCCGACGACCTGAAGCTGCGCAGCTCGATGACGCTGTTCGCCCGGGCCGCGGACGACCCGGCGCTGTTCCAGCAGGTGCTCGACCGGTATTACGACGGCCCGGACCAGCGCACATTGGACCTGCTCGACCGCTAGGGTCTCTGATCATGAAGCTGCGTGAGGACGAGGTGCGGATCCCGGCGCCCGACTGCGAGATCCGGACGATCGTAATCCGCCCGGCCGGCGACGAGCCGCTGCCCGGGGTGCTGCTCTACACCGACATCTTCCAGCTCACCGAGTCCACGTTGCGCACGGTGCGGCGGCTCGCGTCGTACGGGTTCGTGGTCGCCGTACCGGAGATCTATCCGCGTACCGAACTGGCCGGGGTCGCCCTGGAGTTCGACGACGCCGGCAAGGCCGCGGGCCTGGCCGGTGCGGCCGCGACCACGACCGCGCACTTCGACACCGACCGCGTCGCGGTGCTCGACTTCCTGGAACAGCGCGCGGATGTGGCCGGGCTCTACGCCGCCGGCTTCTGCATCGGCGGGCACCTGGCGTTCCGGGCCGCCTTCGACCCGCGGGTCGCCGCCACCGTCTGCTTCTACCCGACCGGCCTGCACAGCGGCTCGCTGGGCGCCGACGACCCGGGTTCGCTGGCCCGGGCCGCCGACATCACCGGCCGGCTGATGGTCGTCTTCGGCTCCCGCGACCCGCACGTCCCGGCTGAGGCCCGGCTGCAGACGATCTCCGCCCTGTACGCGGCCGGTCTGGACGACCTGGAGCTGCACGTCTATCAGGGTGGTGAGCACGCATTCATGCGTGACATCGGGCTGCGCCACGACCCGGTCCTGACGGACCTGGCCCTGACCGAGGCCGTCTCCTTCTTCCAGGGCCGCTAACCCACCCTTCCGCCCACCCACCGCCCGCTGGCCGCTGGCTGCCCATCGTCCGCCGCCCGCTAGCTGCTGGCGGCCCATTGTTCGCCGTCCGCCGCCGTTCGCGGCCTGCCGCCGTTCGCGGCCTGCCGCCACCGCCCGGTGGGCGCCGCCCGCTGGCGGCCAACCGCCCACCCAAGGGCTGTCTGCTGGCTGCCCACCGCCCAACGGCTGCTCGCTGGCTGCCCACCGCCCGCTGGCCACCGGTCGCTTGCCCGCCCGTCGCGCTCCGCCTGCTGGTAGCCCATCCGCGGGCGATCTTGGGCTGTCATCTGCGGCCGTTTATGTGGCTGATCTGGTTGCGTGGTGGATTGGGTGCGCTATAGCCCACCCGATCCACCACAAGGATTAGATAGACCGAATGAAAGCCGCAAATCGTCGAAGTCGAGGCCCGCATTCTCGCCGCGACGAGCCGAGACACCCCGTTTGTCGCCACCCGAACGACTCAAGAATGGCGAAGACCGGGGCGGGCGCAAGGCGCCAAGATCGGCCAATGCCTCGGCCGCCGGCGCCGCTTGGCCGACAGCGTCGGGCCGATTGGATTGGGCTGGCAGGGTTGAGCCGCCGGGGTTGGGCAAGTGGGGTCGGGTCGCTGGGGTCGGGCTGGTGAATCAGGCCGCTAGGGTTCGGCCGATGGCGATCGGGCGGGCGGGTGGGGGCGGGTCGGTGGTGTTGAGCCGGTGGTGTTCGGCCGGTGGTGATCAGCGGCCGCAACGGTGGGCTGCCGGGCAGCGCGACCGCCTCGGTGACGAGACGATCAGAAGGGGCGGAAGTCGTCGAACGGAGGCTCGGAGATCGAGTCCGGCAGCCGCACGGCCCGGCACCGGGGCACCATCTCGCCCGCCGGATCGTGGGCGACGGTCGTCAACGTGCCGCCGGTGAATGCGTCCGGCAGCGGCACCCAGCCCAGGTTCCGCTCGTAGTAACGGACTGCGCTGCGCACCGACGGCGTCCAGTCGTCGTCCAGGATGATCAGGCCGCCGGGCCGGACGATCTTGCGGAGGAAGTAGAGGTCGACGAAGACCTCGTGGAAGCGGTGACTGCCGTCCACGAATGCCGCGTCCGCGACGACGCCCTCGGTGAGCAGCCGGGGCAGGGCCAGCGACGACGGTTCGGTGAGCAGCCGGGTGATCGTGTCCAGGCCGGCTGAGCGCAGCAGGTTCCAGCCGACGTTCGCGTACGCCCGCTCCTGGAACGGATCGATCACGAAATGCCGGGCGCCGGAACCGGCGACGTGGACCAGGGCCTCGCCGATGGCCAGCGCGGAACTGCCGTAGGCCAGGCCGACCTCGACGACGGTCCGGGCGTTCTCGGCGATCAGCAGGTCCCGGACCAGGTCGCAGTCGCCGGCGGGCAGGGTGACGACCTCGAAGTCGAGCTCCGGGCCACGCGTCCAGCCGGGGCCGTCCTGCGCCAGGCGGTGACGGGCCTCGCGTACCCGGCCGATCATTCGAGCCCGCTCGCCATGACGAGGACCTCGGTGAACTGCCGCCAGCCCGGCTCGGCCGGGAACTCCTCGCCGCGGTTGCGGTACACCCACGGCAGCGACGTCACCGACTCCTGCGCGGCGGCGAGGAACGACTCGAGGCTGTGGTTCTCCCACGCGCCGGGGTGCGCGCGCAGGTCGGCCAGCATCCGGCCGATCACGTCGGCGACATCGTCCGCGGTCTCCACCCGCTCGACCGTCTCCGGTGGGACGGCGGCGAAACGTCCGGTCTCATATGCGTCGGTCATCCATCGATGATGCTATGCGCCGGCCGGCAGCATCAGCGCCTCCGCGCCGACCGGGCGGAACCCGGCGGCCTGGAAGACCCGCACGCTGCGGGCATTGCCGGGGGACTGCTGGGCCCAGACCTGGGAACCTTCCGGTACGAGATGACGCGCGGCAACCGCCAACTTCCGGCCGAGCCCGCGGTGGCGCTGCCCGTCCGCCACCTCGACGGAGGTCTCCCACCGCCCGGCCACGCCGCGGCCGAGCACCAGGACACCGCCGTCGGCCGCCCACACCCGCACGTCGTCGCGGCGCCGCCGGGCGTACCGGACCCGCGGGTGATCCGCCGACGTGATCTCGTCGAGGGCGACCGGCGGTGGCCCGGGCAGCGCGGTGGCCACGGTGAGCAGGTCGATCGCGTCCATCACCCGGCCGGTGCGGTCCAGCAGGGCGGAAAGGAACCGCGGGTGCATGCTCGCGGCCAGCGCGTCGCAGTCGGCGGTGGCCAGGGTGGCGTGCACCCAGGCCGGGTCCTCGTCGGTGAACACCACGGTGTGCGCGGTGAACGCGATCACCCCGGCGTCGCGGGGCGCCGCCTGCGGCACGACGGTGGTGCCGCCGTCCGCCGGCGGGAACCGCCCGTCGGCGACGTCGTCGAGGATCTCTGCGAGTGTCTGTCCCATACCGACATCATCCGACGGGCGGGGTCGGGCGGTGATTCGCGGTGGTGGTGCGGGGGAGGGGACCGGGTCGTGTGACGATCGCGGCGCCCGTACCCCGCCCTGTTCTTGAGGATCAGCCATGCGCCTCGCCTGCGCTTTCGTCGCGGCCTTCGTCCTGGCCGGCGCCCCGGCAGCCGCGGCGGACCCGCGGGCGGACACCGCGCTGACCGCCGAGCTGGACCGGATCCTGGCGGATCCGCGGCTGGCCGGCGCGACCGTCGCCGTGGACGCGCTCGCCCGGCTCGGTGCCGACCCGAAAGTGGTCACCCTGGGTGACGGATCGGCGTTGAGCCGGGGCAATTGGATCACCGCCCGGCAGCTCACCACCGTGCTGACCGCCACCCGCAAACGACCCTGGTTCCCGGACCTGCACGCCTCGCCGCCGGTGGCCGGCGACCCGGCCCCGCTGGTCGGCGGCACGCTGCGTGACCGGAAAGCGGCCCACCGGAAAGCGGACAGAAACCGGCCGCAATCGGCACTACCGTCAGGAGCGTGCCTCCCGAACGCTCGACCGGCGATCCCTGAACCGCGCGACCCTGGCCCGGCAGATGCTGCTGGAACGCGCCGACCTGACCGTGCCGGAGGCGCTGGCCCAACTCGGCGGCCTGCAGGCACAGACCCCGCACACCTGGTACGTGGGGCTCTGGAGCCGGCTCGTTGACTACACCCCGGAAACAACCGCGGCGCTGCTGAGCGAGGGCGCGATCGTCCGGATGGCGCTGATGCGCTCGACCATCCACCTGGTCACCCTGGACGACTGCCGGTGGCTGCGGCCCCTGGTCGAACCCGTGATCATCCGCAGCACGATGGGCGCGTTCGGCCGGCACCTGCGCGGCGTCGACCGGGACCGGCTGGTCGAGGCCGCCGGCAAGGCGATGGCCGGGCAGCCGCTGATCTTCAGCGAGCTCGGCCGGGCCCTGGCGCCGGACTTCCCCGGGCACGATCCGGCCGCGCTGGCCCAGGCCGCGCGGATGTGGATGCCGCTGGTCCAGGTTCCGCCGCGCGGGATGTGGGGGCGCAGCGGGCGGCCGGCGCACATGCCGCTGGGCCAGCCGACCGTCGACGCCCCGGTGGACGAGCTGTTCCTGCGCTACCTGGCCGCGTTCGGCCCGGCGACGGTCCGCGACGCCCAGCAGTGGTCCGGGCTGACCCGGCTCGCCGAGGTCGCCGACCGGCTCCAGCCGCGGCTGGTCACCTTCCGCGACGAGCACGGACGGGAGCTGTTCGACCTGCCGGACGCGCCGCGCCCCGACCCGGACACCCCGGCGCCGGTCCGCTACCTGTACGACTTCGACAACTTGCTGCTCTCCCACGCCGACCGCAGCCGGGTGGTGACCGTCGACTACACCACCCAGGGCTGGGGCGGCGGCAACATGGAGCAGCCGCGGACCGTGCTCGCCGACGGCAGCGCCGCCGCGACCTGGCGGATCGCCACCACCAGGAAGGCGGCGACCCTGACGATCCGGCCGTTCCGGCCACTGACCGCGGCGGAACTCGACGGCGTGCACACCGAGGGGGCGGCGCTGCTCGCGTTCCACGCGCCGGGCGCCGCCCAGGAGATCATCGTCAGTTAGGAGGCGCGGTCGAGCTCGGCCGGCTCCGGGGTGGCGGCGTCGATCTCACCGCCGCCGCCGGCGCCCGGCGACTCGATGCTCGACTTCAGCGACGGCACGTCCTGGCACACCGTCTGCACCTTGAGGATCGCCGCCTTCACCTCGGCGACGATCGCGGCCTCGTCCGGGGTGCCGGCCGCGGCCTCGGCGCGCAACGCGGCCGACTCCACCACGTTCACCGCGCTGGTGATCAGCACGCTCTGCGAGGTACGGCCGGCCGTGACGATGTCCTTCGCGGTGGCGACGTTCAGGTCACGGCCGTCCTGGCCGAGGGTGGCCTGGCCGGCGAGCGTACAGGTCAGATGGGTGCCCTCGTCCAGGCCGGGGGTGACGGCCGGGGTGGTGGGGGCGCCGCCGGGTGCGGCGGACTCGCTCGTGGAAGCGCAGCCGACAAGCCCGAGAAGGGTGCTCAGGGCGAGGGCCGCGGTGGTGGATCTGCGCATGGCGGGCAAGGCTACCTTTGCGGTCATCGTGGCCTGCGCCGGGCTTTTCGAATGTGATCTGCGCCCGTCAGGTGCTCGACGTCTCGGCCCAGATCGCGCGGCTCACCGCCAGCGAGAACGCCGGCCCCGGCCGGTCCGGGCGCCAGCCCTGCTCGCGGGCCCGCCGGATCACCGCGGCGACGATCGACGGCACCACCGGGATGGCCGAACCGGTGCCCACCCAGTTGCTCGGATGCGTGCCCGGCATGGTGGCGATCAGCACCGAACCCCGGCCCTCGGCCCGCTCGACCGCGAACGACAGCGGTGAGACGGCCACGGCTTGCGGGTACGTCGGACGGCGCCGCACCCGCCACCGGTACACGACGCCGTCCACGGTGATCAGCCGGGAACCCCTCTTCACCAGAGTCATGGACGTCTACCTTTCCCCCGCACGGGGCGGCGCAACCCGGGCATCATCGGGGGATGACCGAGAAGAAGCCGGAATTCCGGATCGTCGCGGAGGGTTCGGTGCCGTCGCCGGCGGCCGAACCGGACAAGTTCACCGGCGACGCGTGGCAGGCCGACATCCTGCCCGCCCAGCAGGACGAGGGGTTGCGGGGGTTGCGGTTCACCTACGCGCCGGGCGCCCGCTCGTACTGGCACGTGCACACCGGGGAGCAGGCCCTGGTCGCGGTCTCCGGGCGCGGCCTGGTCCAGTGGGAGGGTGAGGCGGCGCCGCGCACTCTGGAACCTGGGGACTGGGTCCACGTCGTGCCCGGCGTCGCCCACTGGCACGGCGCCGCCCCGGACAGCACCTTCGTCCACCTGGCCGTCAACGCCACCGGCACCACCGAGTGGGGCGGCGAGGTCACCGACGAGCAGTACCGTGCCTGACTGGGAGTGGGACGAAACCCTGTTCGCCGGCACCGCGCCCTACTACACGGCCGGCCGGGTGCCGTACCCGCCGCAGCTCATCGACGGCATCCGGCGCGAACTCGGTCTGGACGGAACCGGCCGCCTGCTCGACGTCGGCTGCGGCCCCGGCACGCTGACCCTGCTGCTCGCCCCGCTGTTCGCCGAGGCGGTCGGCGTCGACCCGGACGCCGGCATGCTCGCCGAAGCCGCCCGCCGGCCCGGCGCCGCCGGCATCCGCTGGCACCGGGCCCGCGGCGAGGACCTGCCCGCCGGCCTCGGTCGCTTCCGGGTGGTGACGTTCGCCCAGTCGTTCCACTGGATGGACCAGTCGCTGGTCGCCGCCCGGGTTCGTGACCACCTGCTGGAACCGGGCGGCGCCTGGGTGCACGTCGGCGGTGGCGTCGCCGAACCCGCCCCGCTGCAGGCACGCATCGACGAGCTGGTGGCCCGCTACCTCGGGCCGGTGCGCCGCGCCGGCCAGGGCTTCCTGCCGAACGGCACCGCCTCCGGCGAGGAGGACGTCCTGCGCGCCGCGGGCTTCACCGGCCCCACCCGCATCCGGGTGGACGGCGACCCGGTCGAACGCAAACCCGACGACATCGTCGCCGCCGTCCTCTCCCGCTCCAGCTCGGCGCCACACCTGTTCGGCGACCGCCGGCCGGCCTTCGAGGCCGACCTGCGCGGCCTGCTGGCCGATTCATCGGCCTCCGGCCGGTTCACCGAACCCGCGGCAACCTTCGAAGCTGTCATCTGGCGCCACCCCGACTGAGCAGAACCCGCAACGGTACGAGCAATCCCCGCCCCACCCGAATCGACCCCGTCCCGCCGCACGACGCGACCACCAGCCCACTCCAGGCCCCACAGCGCCCGCCGGGCTCACCCTGAACTCGGCTGACCGCCACCGTCGTATCCCGGCCCACGAAGCCGCACTGACCGTCAGCCCGTCAGCCGGGCTGACCGCCACCGTCGTATCCCAGCCCACGAAGCAGCACTGGGCGTCAGCCCGGCAGCCGGGCTGACCGCCACCGTCGTATCCCAGCCCACGAAGCAGCACTGGGCGTCAGCCCGTCAGCCGGGCTGACCGTCGCTGTCGTATCCCAGCCCACGAAGCAGCGCTGGGCGTCAGCCTGTTTGTGCGGCTGACCGTGAGTGTTGCTTCCCGGGCTGCGAAGCAGCGCTGGGTGACAGCTGGAGGGCGGCCACTGAGGTGAGGACCAGCAGGGCGCCGGTGAGCTGGAGTTTGGTCAGGAACTCGTGCAGGGTGAGCGCGGCCAGCACTGTGGTGACGACCGGCTCGAAGGTGGACAGGATGGCGGCCGTGGACGGCCCGGTGCGGCGCAGCCCGGCGAAGAACATGAGCAGCGCCAGCACCGTGGAGACCACCGCGATGCACAGCAGCCAGAACCAGCCGGCCACGCCGAAGTCGAGCGCGACGCCGCGGACCGCGGCGTGCCCGGCGAAGGTGACGAACGCGCCGGCCATCACCAGTACGGACAGCGGCACCGGCGGCACCTGCTGCACGACGCGGTCGGCCACCAGGATGTACACGGTGTAGGTGACGGCCGACCCGAAGGCCAGCAGCGCGCCCAGCGGGGCGAAGGGAACCCGCCCGGTGCCGAGCAGGACCAGCAGGGTGCCGCCGGAGGCGACCAGCAGTGCGACGGCGCGGCCCGGGGTGAGCCGGTCCCGGCCGAGCAGGACGGCCGCGACCGTGACCAGCACCGGGTACGTGTAGAGGATCAGCGACAGCAGCGAGGCGTCCATGATCTGCAGGGCGGCGAAGTACAGGGCCGCCTGGGTGGCGTACCCGATCCCGCCCATCGCCAGCGCGGTGCCCGCCACGCGGGACCGGACCGGAGCGCGCAACCCCGGCCGTACCAGCAGGAGCAGCGCCAGCAGCGCGGCCGCCAGCCCGAACCGCACCAGCAGCAGCGCCGAGGCCGAGACGCCCGCCTCGTACGCGAACTTGCCGAAGATCGCCATGGCGCCGAAGCAGGCCGCGGAGAGAAGGCACAGAACAGGTCCCATGGTTCGAGCTTCGACCGCCGTACCGTTCAGGTCCAGTGATGATTCTTGGAGCTGACTGGTTAGGATTTGTGCATGGTCACGCTCGATCTGCG
Source organism: Actinoplanes sp. NBC_00393 (assembly GCF_036053395.1). Taxonomy (NCBI): domain Bacteria; kingdom Bacillati; phylum Actinomycetota; class Actinomycetes; order Micromonosporales; family Micromonosporaceae; genus Actinoplanes; species Actinoplanes sp. NBC_00393. The sequence continues at coordinate 1,013,210 of NZ_CP107942.1, forward strand.
CCGGCTGCGTTTTCTCCGGGAGCTCGAGGAGCGCGGCACGCTGGGCGCTGTCGCCGCCGCGCTGGACTACAGCCCGTCCGCGGTCTCGCAGCAGCTCGCGCTGCTGGAGAAGGAGACCGGCACCCGCCTGTTCGAGAAGGCGGGCCGGGGCGTGCGGCTCACCGACGCCGGCCGGCTGCTGGCTCAGCACGCGCGGATCCTGCTCGCCGCCGCCGAGGCCGCGGAGGCCGACCTGGCGGCGCTGAGCGACGAGGTCCGCGGCGCGGTGCGTGCCGGCGGCCTGCAGTCCGCCGCCCGCCGCCTGCTGGTGCCCGCCGTCGCCCGGATGGCCGCCGACCATCCGCAGGTCCGCGTCGAGATCTCCGAGCTGGAGCTGGAGCAGGCCCTGCCGGAGCTGCGGCTGGGCTCGGTCGACGTGATCGTCAGCGATGAGTACGACGGGCATCCCCGCCCTCGCCCCGCCGGCCTGGAGTTCACCCTGCTGCACGAGGAGCCGCTGCGGGTCGTGCTCCCCGCCGCCCATCCGCTGGCCGCCGACGGCGGGGAGGTCGCGATCGCCGCCCTGCGCGACGACGTCTGGGTCGCCTCCGACGAGGGGACCGGCCACTACGCCATGGTCGTCGGCACGTGCCGGGCGCTGGGTGGGTACGAGCCGGACCTGCGGCACCGCTCCGGCGACGCCGACGTGCAGCTGGAGCTGGTCCGTGTCGCCGGCGCCGTGGCCCTGCTGCCGGCGATGACCCTGCCGCCGGCCGACCCGGCGCTGGCGATCCGCGACGTCGCGGGCGCCGGGACCGGGCGCCGGCTGTTCCTGGTCACCCGGGACGCCCCGCCCACCCCGGCCCTGACCGCCTTCCTCGCGGCCGTCACCGATCAGGCAGCGCGACTGCGCTGAGCAGCCGCCCGTCCAGGTCCAGGTAGGTGACGGTGTCGGTGACCAGGCCACCGGCGACCTCGAGCAGGACCAGCGCGAACGGCTCGTGCCGCCCGTCCGGGCCGGGGCGGGTCTGCCAGAACGCCGGGGAGCCGTTCACCGCGACCGGCCGCAGCTGCGCGCCCGCGCAGGACGCTTCCGGGGCGAGCATGGCGCGGCGGATCTGCTCCCGGCCGCGCAGCCACCATACGAACGGCGGCATCGACGTGGTCGCGTCCTCGTGCAGCAGCGACACCAGGGTCTCGATGTCGTGGCGTTCGAACGCGGCGCAGTAGCGGTCGAGCAGCGCCCGCCGGGCGGCGTCCGGCGGGTCGGCCGGCGCCGGAGCATGCGAGCGCAGCGTCGCCCGGGCCCGCTGCAGCGCGCTGTTCACCGCGGGCACCGTGCCGTCGAGCAGCCCGGCGACCTCCTCGGCCGACCAGCACAGCACGTCGCGCAGGATCAGCACGGCCCGCTGCCGGGGCGGCAGATGCTGCAGCGCGGCGACGAACGCCAGCCGGATCGTCTCGCGCTGCACGGCCTGCTCCTCCGGGCTGCCGGTCGCCGGCAGGGCCCGGGCGTCCGGGATCGGCAGGATCCACCGGTCCGGCGGCAGCGGCGCACCGAACGTGGCGCCGGCGTCCGAGGACGGGCCGAGGTCCATGGCCAGGGCGCGGCGCTGTGCGCTGCGCAGCATGTCCAGGCAGACGTTGGTGGCGATCCGGTACAGCCAGGTCCGCAGCGAGGCGCGCCGCTCGTCGTACCGCTCGTACGCCTGCCAGGCCCGGACCAGGCTTTCCTGCACCGCATCCTCGGCCTCGAAGCCGGAACCGAGCATCCGGTAGCAGAACCCGGTGAGCTCGACCCGGAACTGTTCCAGCTCGGCAGTCATGCACCGAGATTAGGACCGATGAGTTCGGCGCCTCTGCCCCGTACCCCCTTCATGACACGACTAGAGCAGGACGAGATCCGGGCCGCGGTGACCGCGGAACGCACCGAGCTGGCCGGCGTGCTCGCCGGTCTGCGGCCGGAGCAGTGGGACGCGGCGACGCTGTGCGAGGGCTGGCGGGTACGCGAGGTCGTCGCCCACATGACGATGCCGTACCGGATGTCGGCGCCCCGTTTCCTGATCGACTTCGCCCGGTCCGGGTTCCGGTTCAACCCGATGGCCGACCGCTGCGCCAAGCGGGACGCGGCCCGGCTGACCAGCGACGAGCTGCTCACCTGCCTGCAGGACAACGTCGCTCACCCGTGGCAGCCGCCGGGCGGTGGGCTGCTCGGGGCGCTGTCGCACGACGTCATCCACGGGCTGGACATCACGATCGCTCTGGGGCTGGGCCGCAGCGTTCCGGCGTACCGGATGGATCTTGTGCTGTCCGGGCTCTCGGCGAAGAGTGTCGCCTTCTTCGGCGCTGATCTCGCCGGGGTGTCGCTGCAGGCGACCGACCGGGACTGGAGTTTCGGCGCCGGAAGGCCGGTCCGGGGTGAGGCGCAGGACCTGCTGATGGTGATCTGCGGCCGAAAGCTGCCACCGGGCCACCTGAGTGGGTAACAGATTGTTCATGCGAGTCGAGCCGTACCACGTGCAGGTGCCGGAATCGGAGCTGACCGACCTGCGGAACCGCCTGGCGCGGACCCGCTGGCCGGAACCGGCGCCCGCACTCGGCTGGGCCCAGGGCGTGCCGCTCGGCGTGGTGCAGGAACTGTGCCGGTACTGGGCCGAGGAGTACCGGTGGCGCTCCGCCGAGGCGCGGCTGAACGCGGTGCCGCAGTACCTGGTCACGCTGGGCGGGCTGAAGGTGCACGTGCTGCACGCCCGCTCGCCGCACCCGGGCGCGCTGCCGCTGGTGCTCACCCACGGCTGGCCGGGCTCGGTGCTGGAGCTGGTCGACCTGGTCCGGCCGCTCACCGAGCCCGCCGACCCGGCCGACGCCTTCGACGTGGTGATCCCGTCGCTGCCGGGGTACGGCTTCAGCGCCAAACCCTCCGCGCCAGGCTGGGGCATCGACCGGATCGCCGCCGCCTGGGCCGAGCTGATGGCCGGCCTCGGCTACCCGCGCTACGGGGCGGCCGGCAGCGACTGGGGCACCAGTGTCTCCAGCGCGCTGGCCGTCGCCGCCCCGGATCATGTGGCCGGCATCCACCTGATCCCGCCGCTGGCCGGCCCGGACCCGGCCGACGGACAGCTCACCGCCGCCGAGAGCGAGGCCCTCGCGCAGGCGGCGGAACGCGGCCGGACGTCGTCGGCGTACTCGGAGATGCACCGGACCGCGCCGCAGACCGTCGGTTACGCGCTGGTCGACTCGCCGTCCGGGCTGTGCGCGTGGATGGCCGAGAAGCTGCTCGCCTGGAGCGACACCGGCGGGCTGAGCCGCGACCAGGTCCTCGACCAGGTCACGCTGTACTGGCTGACCGGCACCGCGGCGTCGTCGGCGCGGCTCTACGCGGAGAGCATCGACCAGGTCGCCGGGTGGATCAGCGGCGCCGACGCCGAGCCGGTCACCGTTCCGGTCGGCGCGTCGATCTTCCCGGCTGAGGTGCCGCGGCCGTCGCGGCGCTGGGCCGAGCGCCGCTACCCGGACATCCGCTACTGGGCCGAGCACGAGCGCGGCGGTCACTTCCCGGCCCTGGAGGTCCCGGACCTGCTGATCCAGGACCTGCGCGAGTTCTTCCGGGGCCTGCGCTGAATCAGCTACAGGTGTTGAGCATGCTCTGCAGGGCGGTCTTCTCCGAGGACTGCAGCTTCAGCGCCCAGTAGTACTTCACGCCGATCCACATCCGGGCGTACGTGCACCGGTACGAAGTGACCGACGGCTGCCACGTCGACGGGTCCTTGTCACCCTTCGACTGGTTCACGTTGTCGGTGACCGCGATCAGCTGCGGCCGGGTCAGGTCATTGGCGAAGCTCTGCCGTTTGCTGGTGGTCCACGCGCTCGCCCCGGAGCGCCACGCCTCGGCCAGCGGCACCACGTGGTCGATGTCGACGTCCGACGCCGCGGTCCAGGTAGCGCCGTCGTAGGGGGAGTACCACGAACCGGAGGTCGCGGCGCACGCCGAGCTGGTCACCACGTTGCTGCCGTCCCGCTTGAGGACGGTCTCGCGGGTGTTGCAGGCGCCGGAGATGGTGATCCAGTGCGGGAACAGGTCCCGGTCGTAGCTGCTCGCGTTCGCCTCGGCGGCCACGGTCAGCGAGTTCAGGTAGGTCTGCGCGGTGGCCTTGGACGGGATCCCGGTCGGGGCGGCCGGGGCGGGGGAGGCGAGCAGGCCGGCGAGCACAGCGCCGGCAAGCACAGCGCCGGCGAGCGCGGCGCCCAGGAGGGGACGGCGGGACAGGTGCATGGTTGCTCCCATCGATGAGGATCGTCCTGATCGGACGTCACAGATCTACGGGAGCCCGGCGTCACCGGATGATGATCGACGTGAATTTCTTGTGTCCGAACAAACAAGAACAAAACCCTGCTCAGGACGGGTCGCGCAGGGTGCCGGTCTCTGCCCGGTAGACGAAGCCGCGCATCCGCGAGGTGCCGGTGATCGCGCCGTGCAGCAGGGCGGCGGTGGCCGGGGCGCCGACGGGCTCATCGGCCCAGGTCGATGCCGGGTCGGCCGGGGACGGGGCGGTCCAGAGCGGCTCGGCGGTCGCCGGGGTCGAGGCGACGCCGCGGTCGGCGTACCCCGGCGGGTTGTGGCCCGAGGCGGTGGCCGAGCCGACCACGAAGGCCGCGGCCATCGCCGCGCCGCGCAACCGCCAGCGCAGCGGCGCCTCGGCGGAGACAGAGGTGCTGGGGTACGGGAAACGCATCGCCATCTGTGTCATGCCCATGACGATGCGCTTCACAGTTGGCCGCCTCCCATGATCCGTCTGTGCGCTTGCTGTGCGCCTCAGGCGGCTTCCATGGCCGGCTCGTAGTTGCGCCAGCAGTTCTTGCCCTGGTGCTTGGCCGCGTACATCGCCACGTCGGCCGCGCGGACCAGCGAGGCCGGATCGTCGCCGTCGGTGGTGCCGGCCACGCCGATGCTGGCGTGCGCGCGGATCAGCTCGCCGCCGAACAGCACCGGGGTCTCCAGGGCGCGCAGGATGCGCTGGGCGGTCTGCTCGCCGGCGCGGGCGTCACAGTCGCGCAGCAGCACCGCGAACTCGTCGCCGCCGAGACGGGCGACCACATCGTCGGTGCGTACCGAGGCGCGCAGGTGCTCGGCAACCCCGGCGAGCAGCGCGTCACCGGCCGCGTGGCCCAGGGTGTCGTTCACCGCCTTGAACCCGTCCAGGTCGATCAGCAGCAGCGACACCGTGCCCGGCTCGCTGTCGGCCAGGGTCTCGGTGAGCTGCTCGTGGAACCAGGTGCGGTTGGCCAGGCCGGTCAGCCCGTCGTAGTGCGCCTGGTGCCGCAGCCGGGTCTCGTGCTCGCGCAGGTCGGCGAGGGTGGTGTCGAGTTCCTTGATGAGCCGGGAGTTGTCGTGGAAGGCGACCAGCTGCCGGGCCGCGACCAGCGCGACGATCACGCCGAGGCCGGCCACGACGCCCCAGACCTGGGCGCCGGATCCGCCCCGCAGGCCCTCGCGGAGCACCAGGATCATCGAGGTGAAGACGACGACGATCGACCCGTACGGCAGCAGGCTGTAGGGCTTGCGGCGGCGCGCGCCGAACGCGCTCTGGTCGAACCGGGCGATGATCTCCTGGGTCCGCGGGCCCATCGCGATCAGCAGCGACGGCAGGAAACGGACCGCGAAGACGTACGCCGGCAGGTTCTCGGTCTCGTCCATGGCGATGAAGACGCCGACGGCGTTCACCGCGGACGAGATGATCATCGGGGTGGCCGCGGCGCGGTGCATCGGCGCGTTGCCGCTGAGCACCATCTTGACCGAGGCGAAACCGGCGGTGAGGACCACCGCGGCGATGGCGATGGCGGTCACCAAATCGTGGGTCTTGCCGTCTTGGTCCACGGTGATGCACCACGCGACGACCGCGCCACCGACCATCACCGTGGCGGAGTCCAGCCAGAACGCGAGTCGTTCCCGGCGTGAGCGGCTCGGGTGCGGGTGGGCCAGCATGGCCAGGATGAGCAGGCCGAGGCCGAGCGCGAAGCAGGCGCTCTGCACCGGGCCGCCGGCGGTCGAGCCGTAGCCCTTGTCCGAGATTTCCATGATCGCCTGGGTGGTGTCCCCGCAGGTGAACAGCACCCCGCAGGTGGTCAGGACCAGCCAGAAGCGGCGGATCGCGCCGGTCGCGATCCGGGCGACCTGCCAGGACGAGTACGCGAGCAGCGCGTCCAGCGGCACCTGGAACGACCAGAAGATCAGGCCCTTCGCCTCGGCGTTGCTGTCGAAGGCGAAAAGCAGGACGACACCCGCCACTGTCCACCAGATCGCTGCGGTCAGCACCGGGTCCCGGCGGAGGACGGGCGTGACGATCTCCCGTCTCGAGGCGCTCATGCCCCCTGTTATCGGCCGTTCACCGTGGGTCATGAGCTTTAGCGGCGCTGTGTACAAGCGTACACATGATATGTACGATCGTACGCATGCTCAGCACCACCACAGCCGTCCCGGTTCGCCACGCCCGGGCCGCGGTCGCCGCGGTCTTCCTCACCAACGGCGCGTTGTACGCGAACGTCGTACCCCGATTTCCGCAGCTCAAAGCAGACCTGGAGCTGACCAACGCCGCGCTCGGGGCGGCCATCGCCGCGATGCCCCTCGGCGCGCTGCTGGCCGGCCTGTTCGCCGCGGCCGCGATCCGCCGCTTCCGGTCCGCACGCGTCGCCGCCCTCGGCATCGTGCTGCTCGCCGCCGCCACCGTCGCGATCGCCTTCGTGCCGAACGTGTTCGCCCTGGCCGCGGTGCTGTTCGTGGCCGGCGCGCTGGACTCGGTGATCGACGTGGCGCAGAACGCGCACGGTCTGCGGGTCCAGCGGCTCTACGGGCGGTCCATCGTCAACTCCTTCCACGGGCTGTGGAGCGTCGGTGCGGTGCTCGGCGGCCTGATGGGCTCCGCGGCGGCCGGCCTGAGCCTGTCGCTCGGCGTGCACCTGGGCATCTCGGCGGTGCTGTTCAGCGCGGTCGCGCTGGTGGCGTACCGCTTCCTGCTTCCCGGCCCGGACGGCGCCGCCGCCTCGGACGCCGCCTTGGACTCCGCTGCCTCGGGCGAGCCGTCGTCGGCCGCGGCCAAGGGCGCCTGGTCGGCGACCGCGGTGCGGATGCTGGCGGTGCTCGGCGTGCTCGCCGCGTGCGGCGCCCTCGTCGAGGACGCCGGCGCCTCCTGGGGCGCGATCTACCTGCGTGACGAACTGACCACCGGCGCGGCCGCGGCCGGCCTCGCCTTCGTGGCGCTGCAGGTGGCGATGACCGCCGGCCGGCTCGCCGGGGACCGGGTGGTCGACCGGTACGGCCAGCGCGCCGTCGTCCGCACCGGAGGCCTCCTGGCCGCCGGCGGCATGGGCCTGGCCCTCGCCGTCCCGTCGCTCTGGACCACCCTGGCCGGGTTCGCCCTGGCCGGCCTCGGCGTGGCCACCCTGGTGCCCGCCGCCATGCACTCCGCCGACGAACTGCCCGGCCTGCCCGCCGGCGTCGGCCTGACCGTGGTGAGCTGGCTGCTGCGGGTCGGCTTCCTGCTCTCGCCGCCGCTGGTGGGTCTCGTCGCCGACCTGACCAGCCTGCGTGTCGGCCTGCTCACCGTGGTCGCCGCCGGCCTGATCACGGCGGTCGCCGCCCGGGTCCTGGTCGACCGGACGCCGGCCCCGGCCCCGGCCACCTGATTCTCGGCAGCCGCCGCGCCCGGGGCCTCCCGCGGCGTCTCACCCGGCGCCGAGCCGCATGCCCGGCGCCGGGTGACAATGCGACCATGGCGAAAGCGATGAACGACGCCGAATGGCGGGCCTTCCTCACCCACGGCACCCGGACCGGCAAGCTGGCCACCACCCGCGCCGACGGCGCCCCGCACGTGGTGCCCATCTGGTTCCTGCTGGACGGCGACGACCTCGTCTTCAACACCGGCGCGAGTTCGGTGAAGGGCCGCAACCTGGCCCGCGACCCGCGCGCCACGGTCTGCGTCGACGAGGAGACCGCGCCGTACGCGTTCGTCACCGTCCGCGGGCCGGTCACGCTGCTCACGGATCTGGCCGACATGCGCGACTGGGCCACCCGGATCGCCGCCCGCTACATGGGCCCGGAGCGGGCCGGGGAGTTCGGCGCCCGCAACGCGGCCGAGGGCGAGCTGCTGGTCCGCCTGCGCATCGAGCGCGTCACGGCTTTCAGCGGCGTGGTCGACTAGCCCAGGCCTCCCGGGTGATCTCGTACTCCACCTCGCCCTGCTCCGCGCCGGGCAGCGGATCGTCGAAGCTCGGGTGGAACGTGCGCACGTGACGCATGCCGACCGCGGCCATCACCGCCCGGGAGCCGGCGTTGACCGCCATGGTCTGCGCGATCACCCGCTGCTGGCCGACGGTCTCGAAGGCGTGCCGCAGCAGCTCGCGGGAGGCCTCACTGGCGAAACCCCGGCGCCAGCACCGGCGCAGGATGCGGTAGCCGAGCTCGGCGACGGCCGGGTCGTCGGGCTGGTCGGGGCCGTGCGCGGGCGGCAGCATCATCAGCCCGGTGAACGCCTCGGGGGTCTCGTCGCCCTCGAACGCCATCCAGAAGCCGAGGCCGTCGACCTTTGTGCCGTGCGCCATCCGCTCGGCGTGGGCCGCGACGACCTCGTCCCGTGAACGGGCCCGGCCGAACAGGTAGCGCAGCACCTCGGGGTCGGAGTCGAGCTCCACCTCCAGCTCGAGGTGCCGGTCGGCAAGCGGGACGAGCAGCAGGCGTTGGGTGCGCAGGATCGGCTGGGGCATGCCGCCACCCTCACACAGCGGGCCGGGGCGCGGCGACGTGATTTGCCGGCCGCCGGCGGTTCAGGCCGGCTGACGGTACGGGCCGGTCCCGCACTCCCGGATCCCGTGGTCGCGCAACACGCGGTACGCCTGCTCGACCGCCGCATGCCCGCCGACCGCGATCGGGTAGCCGCCGACGCGTCCCGCGTACAGATTCAGCATCAGCGCATCGCCGACCGGCACGCCCGGCAGCGCCCGCCACACCGCGGTGACTGCGGAATCCAGCGAATGGTCCCGGTCGCCGCCGAGATACACCGCGGCCACCGGCTCGCCGGCGAGCCGGAACGGCGCCGGCGGCGTGAGATCCACCTGCAGCCTCGGCCACAACTCGTCGACGAGCCGCGCGATGTCGGCGTGCTCTCGGAAGTCGACGCCGGCCGGCCGAACCGGATTGAGCTCGGACGACGACACCGGAAACGGCGACGAGCAGGCAGCGCAGTGCCCGGCCAGCCGGTTGCCCTGCCGGGCCAGCTCACCGGGGCGCTCGGCGGCGTGCACCACATTGGCGAACAGGCCCATCGCGTGCCGCGAGCGCACCGACCGCTTGACCTGGCGGGCCTTCTCGAACGCGTCCGGACCGCTGAGCAGCAGCACCTCGGAGGGGCCGCCGCACAGATAGCGGTCCAGGAAGGCGCGGGCCAGCACGTGCCCGGAATCGGTGTACTCCGACCACAGGAACCGGGTGTCGTCCGGGGTCAGGTCGAGCCGGTGCCGGCAGGTGATGCGCAGGCCGGCGCGGGAGACAGTGCGTTCCACGTCGCGGGTGAGGCCCCGGCGCAGACAGTCCGGTTTGAGCAGCAGGAAAGCGTTCACGAGGCCTTCGACAGTAGCGCGTCCGGCTCCAGGGACTCCTGCCAGATCGCCCAGCGGGTGTCCGGCCCGAGCGCCTTGGCCCGGTACATGGCCAGGTCGGCGCGGTGCACCAGCTCGTCGTGGGTCAGCTCGCCGGGACCGGAGACGGCCACCCCGATGCTCGCCGCGAGCGTGATGAGGCGGCCGTCGACGGCGACCGGGCCCAGGGCGGCGGCGATGCGCCCGGCTACCTCGTACGCCTCCTCGGGGTGATTGATCTCCGGCAGAACCACCGCGAACTCGTCGCCGCCGAGACGGGCCGGCAGGCCCGGCGAGCTGACACAGCGGCGCAGCACCTCGGCGAAGGCGATCAGCACCAGATCGCCGGACTTGTGCCCGAGGGTGTCGTTGATCTCCTTGAAGCCGTTCATGTCGATCACCAGGATGCCGGTGCTCGCGTTGCGGGCCAGCGACCGGTGCGACGCGACCCGGAACCGGCTGCGGTTGGCCAGCCCGGTCAGCCCGTCGGTGCGGGCCTGCTCGTCGCTCTCCCGCTGGACCAGGGCCTGCCGGTACAGCACCAGCGCGCTGAGGGCGGCGCCGCCGAGAGCGAGTCCGCCCCACGGGGAGAACTCGCCCTCCTGCACCGCGGCGGCCAGCATCAGCAGGTGCGCCACGGCGACCGCGGTGAACGGCAGGAACCGCCCGATCGGCAAGCCCTGCCGGGGTTCCCGGGCGACGCCGCAGCGCGACCGCAGCTGCTCCACCGCAGCGGCCGCGAGCAGCGCGTCCGCGGTGATCCAGCAGACGAACTGCCAGGACGTCTGGGTGGTCAGGCCGTGACCGTCCAGATAGCCGTGCACCGCGTCGCCGACGAAGAGCACCAGCGCGCCGGCGGTGAGCAGCAGCAGCGGGCGCTGCGCGGACTCGTCGGCGCCGCGCAGCAGCGCCCGGGCCGCCACGAACAGCAGAGCCAGGTCGGCGATCGAGTAGACCAGCGCGCTGTCGACCGAGGTGTACCAGAGCACCGTCGTCCCGCCGACCAGCACGATCAGCGCGTCCAGGACGGTCTTCAGCCGGTCCCGGCGGTTCATCGGGGCCAGCGGGAACCGTTGCAGGGCGATCAGCAGCGCCACCACGAAGATCACGTGGGTGATGTCGGCGGCGACTGACGTACCGTCCCGGTCGAAGAACAGCAGCAGTGGCGCGCTCGTGACCAGCACCGCGAAGCTGGCGGCCACCGCGCCCCAGGCCTGCCGCAGCCGGCCGGGCAGGGCCGGTTGCCGGGCGGCGCGGACCGCCGCGGCCAGGCCGAACACGCCGAATGCGAACCGGGCCAGCTCGGCTGTCTCGTCGTACGCCGAGACGTCGGTGACCAGGGCGGCGCCGGACAGGACGATCATCGTGAGGTACAGGCCGCCGAGCAGCAGGTAGGCCGAGGCCAGAGCGGGCGCCCGCCGGTGCCGTGGGGCCGGCACACGTCTCGTCCAGGTCTGCATGACGCCTTGGATCGGTATCGCCCGGGTGCACTTGAGAAAGGGCCGGTTGCAGGGTGGTTCCGCTACCGAACTTAACCGATAGGATTTGTGGATGGCAGCTCCACAGACCCATGACGAGGCGGTCGCGGCCGCCCACCGGCTCGCCGCACAGCTCGAACCCGGCGCCATCCAGCGCGACCGGGACGGCGCCGCGGTGATCCCGCACGAGGCGCTGGCCGCCCTCGACGACTCCGGCCTGCTCGCGATCACCATTCCCGCCGCCGACGGTGGTCCGGGGCTCGGTCCGCGTACCCTCGCCGAGGTCATCCGCATCCTCGCCGCCGCCGACCCGGCCATCGCCCAGATCCCGCAGGGCCACTTCCTGATGATCGACGTGCTCGCCGTGCACGGCACGCGCGAGGCCTGCAAGCGCCTCTACGGCGACGTGCTGGCCGGCCGCCGGCTCGGCAACGGCCTCGCCGAACGCGGCGGCAAACACGCCCAGGACCTGAAGACCCGCATCGTCGGCGGCCGCCTGGACGGCGTCAAGTACTACACGACCGGCGCGCTCACCAGCAGCTGGATCGGCGTCAGCGCCCTCGACGAGAACGACCGGCTGGTCCTGGCATTCGTGGCCCGCCACGCCGACGGCGTCCGCGTCGACACCGACTGGGACATGGTCGGCCAGCGCGCCACGATCAGCGGAACAGCCACGTTCTCGCAGGTCACGGTCGACCCTTCGTTGCGGGTGTCGTATGCGGAGGCGTACGCCGTACCCCAGCAACTCGGCGCCCGCGCCCAGCTCATCCACACCGCCATCGAGGTCGGCATCGCCGGTGCCGCCCTGCGCGACGCCCGCGACTACCTGCGCAACAAGGCCCGCCCGTCCTCCGAGGCGGTCCGCGCCGGCGCCGTGGCCGCCACCGACGACCCGCACGTCCGGCACCGCTACGGCCGCCTCGCCAGCCGGGTCCGGGCCGCCGAAGCGCTCCTCACCTCGGCCGCCCTCACCCTCGAGGAGGTCGGCCTCGTCCCGGCCGACGCCGACGCCGCCGCGCGCGGCTCACTCGCCGTCGCGGCCGCGAAAGCCTTCGGCAGCGAGATCGCGGTGGAGGCCGGGTCCGAACTGTTCACCCTCTGCGGAACCAGCTCGGCCGCAGCCAAATACGACCTGGACCGGCACTGGCGCAACGCGCGCACGCACAGTGTGCACGACCCGATCGATTACAAATACACCCATATCGCGGCCTACGAATTGGCCGGCATCCAGCCACCCAACCATGGACAGCTTTAACGGTACGGGTGTGACAGGGTCCCCGCTTTCCGGCGCGAGCCAGGCGCGGTGCCGGGCCCCAGCGCGTCCGCCGGGCCCATGCAGGCAGACGCAGAACTCAAGCTCAGCCCTCGCCTATCGCAAGCCGATTTGTCCGGCCGGCGCCCACGGTCGCTTCGCGCCCGGGCACGCAGCGGTGGGTGCCAGCTGGTTTGTCCGGCTGGCGCTCAGGGTCGTTTTCCGCCCGGGCACGCAGCCGTGGAACCCAGCTGGGTCGGTCGGCTGACGTTCATGGCTGCTTGCCCCGGGTTGCTGTAGGTGTTGCCTGCCGGTCGGATGTTGTGCGGTGTCGGGACCGGACGTGCTGCCGGCCTGACGCTGCGATGGCGCGACGTTCTGATCGCTAGTGGATCAACAAGGTGGCCAGAATTCCCAGCCCGGGTGATCCACAAGGCGGGTTTGCGGGGCCGGCTGGGAGCTGGGGCTGCCTCGGCCGGCCGGAAGGGTGTGTAACTCCCAGCCGGATGATCGAAAATGCTGAAAATGAGGGCTCGGCTGTGTCTTACGGCTCTTGCCCACCATCCGAACCCCTTGCCGCGCTGCTCATCAGCAAGGCGGCTGGTGAGATCGCCGTCGATCGGTCATGATCCGGGGCGGCGGGACTTCGGGCACGCGTGACTCCGGGCCGCGCGGCTGCGAGTTGGTGCTACTCGTTGGGCTCGCGCGGCTCGGGGACGCACTAATCCTGGGCTGCCGCGACCCGGACGGCGTGGTTCTGGGGCGCGTCGTTCTTGTGCCTGCGCGACCGCGGGCGGCGTGGTTCTGGGGCGCGTCGTTCTTGTGCCTGCGCGACCGCGGGCGGCGTGGTTCTGGTGCGCGTCGTTTCTGTGCTCGCGCGACTCGCGGTTGCGCGACCAGGCGCGTGCCGCCACGGGGTGACAGCTCTGCCGTGCGGCTGAGGCCCGGTTTGGCGCTCGGTTGATCACTCGGCCGCGCGGGAATGCTGTGCCACCGCGCGGCAGGCAGCGCTGTTGGGCGGCTGACTGATCAAGTAGATCGAAATGGCAGCATCAGCCGCACGGTGGCGCTGTCACCCGCCGATCTGCCGCGTGAAGCTGGGATTGCGGGGCTGTGTTGGCCGGTGATGCGCAGGAGCGGTCATGCCAAGCGCCAGCGCAGTGTGTCGTCCCAGGGGCGCGTTGCGCAGACCACCGAGAAGCCCAGCTGGGAAACCGCACGGGCACCTGGGGTCGAGCATTTGGAACCGAGGGTGACCACCTGCGGCGAACTACTCGTCTGCGATGGCGTGGGCTTCTTCGTCGGGGAAGGGCTTGCGGCCGGCTTCGTGGGGGACGGCGCTTCGGCCGGGGTGGTCTTGGTCGGCTCAGCCGTTGGCTTCGCCGATGGCGCGCTGCTCTTCTTGGGCTTGCGCGAGGGCTTCGTCGACGGCGGGGCTGTCGGTGCGGCGCCCGGATTCGGTGTGCCTGATGTCGGGGCGCCCGACTGGCCGTCCGGTGTCTGTGCGGCCGGTTTCTGTCCGGTGGGCGTTCCGTCGGAGGCGGTCGCGACGATCGTGGGTGTGCGGTCGGTCGTGTCGGCTGCTTCGCCGGTGGCCCAGGAGGGCTCGGCGGGCCGTTCCAGCAGACCGGCGATGATCATCCCGCCGCCGAAGAGCATCAGTGCGGTCAGCGCCGACAGCGCGAGGAAGCGCGGGCGGTGTGGCGCGGGCCGGGCGGCTGTGACGGTTGGAACCAGCGTCGTGGGCTGCTCCTCGTACTCCTCGGGTGACGACGCGGCGGGGCCGTTGATCATCAGGACAGCTTGGCGTGCGAGAGATGATCTTGGGCACGGGTGTTCGTGCCGCTCCGGCGACCACTTCGTCACCCGGTCATCGTCCGGAACGCCAGCCGAACAGATCCATCCGGACGTTGCGCCCGCCGCCCGGCCTACGGCCCGCGCTGAGTTGGGCGGACGTTGCGCCCGCTGCGCGGGGCTGGGAGGCCCGCGCTGAGATGGGCGGACGTTGCGCCCGCTGCGCGGGGCTGGGAGGCCGGCGCTGAGATGGGCGGACGTTGCGCCCGCTGCGCGGGCTGGGAGGCCGGCGCTGAGATGGGCGGACGTTGCGCCCGCTGCGCGGGCTGGGAGGCCGGCGCTGAGACGGCCGGACGTTGCGCCCCCTGGTGGGCTTGGTGGCCGGCGCTGAGATGGCCGGACGTTGCGCCGGCCGCCTGCGTTGAGACGGGCGGAGGTTGCGCCGCTGTCCGGGCCGGCAGGCCTAACGTGGCTGGTGCTGAGAGGGGCTCAGGGGTGGTCCCAGACGGTGGCGTCGAAGCCGACGCTTCCCTCCCGGGCGTTGATCTTGCGGACGGTCAGCCGGGCGATGCGGTCCTCGCTGGTTCGCAGGCAAAGGACGTCGCCGGTGGTGACGCCCTTCACCTTCGTGATCCCTTCGGCGATAGCGCATTGCGCGAGCTCGGGAGTGCCCGAGCCCTCTACCCGGCCAGGGCGGAGCGGCCGAAGGCGGGTTTGCCCCGGTGTTGTCTCGCTGCCGCGGCGCTTCCGTCACTGGGGGTCAGGGCTTGCGGGCGACCCCGGCGTACCCGTCGACGACGGGACGGTCGTCGCTGGCGGGGCGCCACAGTGGGGTCGGGACCACGCCCGGCTCGATCAGCTCGAGGCCGTCGAAGAAGGCGGTGAAGTCGGCGACCTCGCGCAGGTGGTAGGGGACTGCGCCGCTCTCGTTGTACTGACGGTGGGACTCGATCACCCGCTCGCTGGTGGCGGTGCCGTCGGACATCGCCAGGTAGCTGCCCGGCGGCAGGCCGGCGACCAGGGCCTGCACGATGGCGCGGGCCTCCGCGGGGTCCTCGACGTGGCCCATGACGCCGAGCATCATCAGCGCGATCGGCTTGTCGAAGTCGAGGATCTCGCGGGCATCGGCGAGCACCGCGGCGGAGTCACGCAGGTCCCGGTCGATGTAGCGGGTGACGCCCTCGGGGGTGCTGGTGAGCAGCGCCCGGGCGTGGGCGAGCACGAGCGGGTCGTTGTCGACGTAGACGATCCGGGTGTCGGGGGCGACCCGCTGGGCGACCTCGTGGGTGTTGTCCACGGTCGGCAGGCCGGTGCCCACGTCGAGGAACTGCCGGATGCCGGCCTCGCCGGCCAGGTGGGTGACGGCCCGGCCGAGGAAGGCCCGGGTCTCGCGGGCGGCGTCCACGATCTCCGGGAAGACCGCCCGGACCTGGTCGCCCACGGCCCGGTCGGCGGCGAAGTTGTCCTTGCCGCCGAGCCAGTAGTTCCACACGCGGGCCGAGTGCGGGATCTCGGTGTTGAGTTTGTCCGTGATGCTGTCCGTCACGGCAGCAGTGTCCCGTTTAAGAGATCAGCTCGCAACCCTGAGCGAGGCGAAGACCACGTCGCCGCTGTGCTCGAAACCGAGCCGTTCATAAAGCCGGATGGCGCTGTCGTTGTCCGACACGACGTGCAGGAACGGCAGCTCGCCGCGGGTCAGGATGCCGGCCGCCACGGCCATCGTGAGGCGGGCGCCGAGACCCTGGCCGCGGAACTCGGGGTCGGTGCAGACCGCGCTCACCTCGGTCCACCCGGGCATCCGGAGCCGCTCGCCGGCCATCGCGATGAGGCGGCCGTCGGGGTCGCGGATGCCGAGGTAGCGGCCCATGTCGATGGTGCGCTTGAGGAACGGGCCGGGCTGGGCGCGGGCCACCAGCTCCAGCATCTCGGGCACGTCCTTCTCGGTGAGCAGGACGGCTTCCGGGTCCTCCACGCCGGTCATGCTCTGGCCGACCATCTGCTGCCCGCGCATCTCCGACTCGATCCGCCAGCCCGCGAGCGGGGTGATGGTCGGGCCGGTCATCAGCGCGGAATCGGTGAGGGTGGCCAGGTCACGCCAGCCGGCCGGGTCCTCGGGGTCGCGGACGGCACAGAACGGGGCGATCTCGGGAAGGTATCGGGCGGCCTCGCCGGCGGCCTCGGCGAAACACGCCTGCGGCCCGGCGAGGGCGGCCCACACGGGATTGTTCAGCACACCTGCGACCCTGCCCTCTCCCGCCGCCCCGCGCCAGTAGATATCCGTCGAACCACCCTCGTGGGGCGCATGCTTATCTGCTGATTTCTGACACTCTCATACGGTCGCGAGCGGTGCCGGGGCAACCGCCAGAGCCGGGATCTCGGACGGCCAGAGCGGCTTGGCGAACAGGTAACCCTGCCCGTACTGGCAGCCCATGACGTCGAGCGCGCCGTGCTGGCCGGACTGCTCGATGCCCTCGGCCACGACCGCGAGGTCGAGGTTGTGAGCCAGCGTGATGATGGCGTCGACCAGGGCGTGCTGCTGCCGGCTGTGCAGGATGTCGTCGATGAACGATTTGTCCAGCTTAAGCACGTCCACCGGCATCTGCCGCAAGTAACTCAGGGAGCTGTAGCCCGTACCGAAATCATCGATCGCAATGCGTACGCCCATGGCGCGCAGCGCCTTGAGGTCCGCAAGGACCTTGTCGGCATCCCGCAGCACGAGGCTCTCGGTGATCTCCAGCAGCAGCCACTCGGGCCGCGCGCCGGTCTCGGCGAGCGCCTGCCGGACCACGTCGGTGAAGTCCGCGCTGTGGAACTGGCGGGCCGAGACGTTGACGCTGACGTAGCGCAGCGAGGACTCGGGGTGCTCCGCCCGCCACTGCGCGAACTGGCGCAGCGCCTCCCGCAGCACCCACGAGCCGATGCCGACGATCGCGCCGCTCTCCTCGGCCGCCTCCACGAAGTGGAACGGCCCGAGCACTCCGCGGGTCGGGTGCTGCCAGCGGACCAGCGCCTCCACGCCGGTGATCCGCTTGTCGGCCAGCTCGACGATCGGCTGGAACTGCAGCACGAACTGCTCGTCCTCGATCGCCTCCTGCAACGACGTACGCATCTCCAGCCGCTGCACCATCTGGGTGTGCAGGTCGCTCTGGTAGCGCTGCCACGCGCCCTTGCCGAGGCCCTTGGCCAGGTAGAGGGCGAGGTCGGCGTGGCGCAGCAGCTCGGTGGCGTTCTCCGCGTCCCGGCTGGTCGCGACGCCCACGCTGGCCGCGCCGCTGACCTGGTGGACCTTGCCGTCGGTGCCGGTGACCTCGATCGGCTCGGCCAGCGCGGTCACGAGCCGCGCGGCCAGATCCTCCGCGGCGTCGGCGTTGTTGCTCTGCTCGACCAGTACGGCGAACTCGTCCCCACCCATCCGGGCCGCGGTGCTGCCCGCCCCGATGATCGCGGAGATCCGCTGCGCCACGGCGAGCAGCAACTGGTCGCCGACCGCGTGCCCGAGGGTGTCGTTGACCTCCTTGAAGTCGTCCAGGTCGACGAAGAGCACACCGAGGGTGGCGCCGTCCCGGGCGGCCACGCTGAACGCCTGCTCGAGCCGGTTCTTGAACAGCACCCGGTTGGCCAGGCCGGTCAACGAGTCGTGGAACGCCTGGTGGGTCAGGTCGTCCTCGAGGCGCCGCCGTTCGGTCACGTCGCGCATGGTGATGACGAGTCCGCGTACGGTCGTGTCCTCCCGCAGGTCGCGCAGATCGCACTCGATCTCCACGCGCCGCCCGTCGCGGTCCGCGGCCAGCTCGATGCCGTCCAGGTCGCCGGCGCAGCGGCCGATCCGGGTCAGCACCTCACGCCAGGCCTCCTGCGAGTCCGCGGCGAGCAGATCGGCGAACGGCGCGCCGGTCGGGTCGGCATGCCCGAACAGCGCCTCCGCCGACGGGCTGGCGTACCGGATCGTGCTGTCGTCGTCGAGGATCAGGATCACGTCGGCGGCGCTCTGGATCAGCGTACGGAAGTAGGCCTCGGTGTCGCGGCGGCTGACCTCGGCGGTCAGCGCGATCCGGTCCAGCACCACGGCGACCTGGCCACCGAGAGCCTCGAAGGAGGCACGTGCCGCCAGCAGGACCGCTTCCGGCCCGCCGATGACCATCACGCCGTACCCGCCGCCCGGCATCGGCTGGGTGCCGTAGAGCGCGTGGGTGAAGCCGCCGGCATCGCCGTGCGGGAGGTCCGCGGCCGGCATCAGCCGCATCGAGATCTCCGCCTCGCCGGGGAACACCTCCGGCAGGATGTCCAGGTGGTAGGGCTGGTCGGACGGCATGAGCCGGCCGACCGCGCGGCGTACGCCGACCGCGACATCATCCGCCGTGGCGGCGGCGAACAGCGTGGCGCTCGCGTGGCGCAGCGCCCGTTCCCGGCTGCCGGCCTGCCGCTGCGCCACCGCCAGGTCCGAGACCCGGCCCAGCACCAGCAGGAACATCACCGCCGCGGCGCCCGCGATCACCGGCGCGTCGACGACCCCACCGCGGGCGGCCTCGATCTCGTGGCCCTGCATGTACTCCAGGGCGAGCACGGCGGGCGCGATCAGGGCGGCCGCCGCGAGCCAGAAGATCCGGTGCCGGCCCATGTCGGTGTGGGTCTGCTCGGCGGTACGGGTGAGCGCCCGCATCGACGGCTGCAGAGCCACGTAGCCCATCAGCGAATAGAAGACGATCCAGCCCAGGTCGACCGGCCCGCCCAGCGTCCAGTCGCTGTTGAGCTGCGACTGGCCGTAGAAGATGTCCGAGACGAGCAGCCCGACCAGGGCGAACCCGATCGTGGTCACCGCGCCGCCGCGCTTGCCGGAGCCGGTCAGCATCCGCAGGATCATCGCCAGCACCAGCACGTCACCGAGCGGGTAGCCGATCGAGACCAGCTTCTCCAGCACCGACAGGTGCTCGGAGCGGGTGAACGGGGCGATCCAGTACACCCAGGCGAGCAGGCCGAGGCCGACCGTCGGGACCAGCGCGTCGAGCAGCGCGGCGCGGTTCGTCACGCCGCCCGAGCGGGCCCGGACGAACATCAGCAGCGCGGCCGTCAGCAGCGGGTACACCAGCAGGTAGAACAGGTCGGCCAGGCCGGGGAAGTCCGGCTGCCGGCCCACCGCCAGGACCAGGTTGTACCAGGTGTCACCGGTGGTGAAGCAGGCCAGCGCGGCGCTGATCAGGTACCACGGCGCCTTGCGTTCCGGCTGGTTCATGCGTACGCCCACCAGCACCATCGCGGCGCAGGAGTAACCCAGCGCCGCCCAGGTGTAGAGGTGGGCCTCCGGGAACGCGTAGTAGAGCCCGGTGAGCACCAGGATCCAGGCGCCGAAGCACGCGCGAGCGGCTCGCGTCGACAATGCGTACTCCGATCGTGAGGCGGCGGTGTTGCCGCCCCGCCGTATCGGAGCCGACGCGGCCGACCTGAGATCGCGCTGTGAGCCGCAACCGTCCGGCAACCGGCGTCAGCCGGCCAGAGCGTCCACCAGCCGCCGGGCCGAGCCGGCGAGGTTCCAGCGTTCGGCGAGGGCGAGCAGGGCGTCGCCGTCCTGCGGGGCCTTCGGCAGGGTGGCGTCGAAGTCGGGCAGCGGCACGTCGAGGGCGACCTTGCAGACCGGCAGGGCCTTCGCCAGGTACTCCCGGGCGGCGTCAAGCTTGGTCCGCACGCCCGGGGCGAAACCGGCGTCCTTGTCGTCGAGGGCGGCCAGGATCTGCTCGACCCCGCCGTACCGCTCGATCAGGCGGGCCGCGGTCTTCTCACCCACGCCGGCGACCCCGGGCAGGCCGTCGCTGGGGTCGCCGCGCATCGCCGCGAAGTCCGCGTACCAGCGGGCCGGCACCCCGTACTTCGCCTGGACCAGGGCCTCGTCGGCGTCCTCGAGTTTCGCCACGCCCCGGCCGCAGTACAGCAGGCGGGTGCCGCGGGCGTCGTCGACCAGCTGGAACAGGTCGCGGTCACCGGAGACCACCTCGACCGGGGCCGGCTGGGTGGCGGCGAGCGTGCCCAGCACGTCGTCGGCCTCGTAGCCGTCCACCCCGAACGCCGGGATGCCGATCGCGGCGAGCACCTCGAGCAGCACCGGGATCTGTGGCTTGAGGGCGGCCGGGACCTCTTCGACGTCGCCGTGCGCCACCCGGTGCTTCTTGTACGACGGGACCAGCTCGACCCGCCACGCCGGCCGCCAGCTGTTGTCCATCGCGCAGATCAGGCGGTCGGGCTGCCGGGTCCGGATCAGCTGGGCGAGCATGTCCATGAAGCCGCGGATCGCGTTGACCGGCTCACCGGCCGAGGTTTGGGCGGCCTTCTCCGGGATGCCGTGGAACGCGCGGAAGTACAGGCTCGGGGCGTCGACGGCCAGCAGGGGTCGGGTCACGGCCACCACCCTAACGGCCGCGTGCTCAAATGCACCGGTGACGGACGAGGAGATCATCGAGCGCCTCCAGGCAGCCCGCCCGTTCCCGTTGACGCCGAGCCGGATCGGCGGCCACGACGTGCTGACGGAAACGGTGCCGCTGCCGGCCGGCCCGGTAACCATCATCTTCCGGGTGCGCAGCGGCCGAGTCACCGTGGTACGAGCGACAAATGGTTCATATCGCGAGGACATGGCCGCCGCGCTGCTGGCGATTCCGGATGAGCCGGCAGACATCGTCAGGACGGCCCCGCTGCATGTGCCCGGCTCGGTTCTGGACCGGGCCGTCGTGCTGAGCGCCGGTGACACGCCGTACCTCGCCGACCGGACGGTCAGCGTCTATGCGGCGCACCGGAGCGAGGTCCTCGAGGGCGAGACACAGGACGCGTTCCTGTTCACCACCACCGGCAAGGGCATTTCGTTGCCGGTGCACGACTGGAACCGCGAACCGCTGCCACGCGCTGACGCCCGGCTGCTCGACGACTGGCCGGGTGGCCCGATCCGCCGCTCGAAGCGCCGCTTCCCGTGGCCGGCCGAACGGCTGCTGACCCAGATCGCGCCGGAGGGCCCGAGCGGCGTCCGGGTCGAGATCCGCGACATGCGCGGCTACGAGCTGGTCGTGCAGCGCCGGTGGGACCGGGTCGTCGGCACCCTGACCGCGCCGGACAGTGAGTTCACCCGCGAGGTGGACGTGCCCCGGCGCCTGGCCTGGCGCGCGTTCGCCCCGGTCTTCCGCGGGGAGGACGTGACCGAGTTGGCGACGGTGATCGGTGGAGCGGCCGAGACCAACATGCTGGAGATGCGCTACCAGACCGAGGACCGCGGCTGGGCCGAACTGCCCGCTCTGCACAGCGTCGAGGAGTGCGAGGCGCGGCTGGACCGGCACATCGCGCGGACACCCGGGAACTGGGCGGTCTTCACCTCCCGCTCGGACGCGGTGATCCAGGTCTCCTGCGAGGCCGGTGGCCGGCTGTGGCTGGAGACTCCGGACGCGGCGGCCGGGCGGTCCCGGGGCCGGTTCGTGACCGGCGACGAGGCCGCCCGGATGCTGCGGATCCTGGCGAGCGAGGACCGCAGCGCCGTCGAGGAGCTGGGTGAGCTGGAGACCGTCAGCTGGGAGTGACACTCACTCGTTGTGCAGGACCTGGGCGATGGTCAGCCGGGAGGCCCGGCGGGCCGGCAGCAGCGCGCCGATCACCGCGATCAGCACCCCGCTGAGCGCCATCACGGCCAGCGATGCCGGGTCCCAGACCTGGAACACGTAGTCCGGCAGACGAACCTTCGCGGCGTCCGCGGCGAGCGGCACGACCAGGCGGTGCGCGGCCATCCCGAGCGGCAGCCCGATCAGCCCGCCGGCCACCCCGAGCGCCGCCATCGACGTCACTGTCATGATCACCACCTGCCGCGGGGTCATCCCGATCGACTTGAGCATGCCCAGGTCGCGGCGGCGTTCCTGGACGTTGAGCGCGACCGTGTTGAGCACGCCGAGCGCCGCGACCGTGGCCAGCAGCAGGGCGAGCACCGTGGAGAAGCCGGTCACCACGATGGTGAGCTCGTTGCCGCCGGTGTTGTTCCAGGCGAACAGGCCGGGGTCGGCGGCCCGCACCGCCGCCGCGTAGGCGTCGATGTCGGTGCCGTCGGTGACCTGCACCTGGTAGAAGAAGTCCTGCGGTTCGGCGTCGGCGAAGGTGCGCCACGGGGCGAACATGCCTTCCGGGCCGGGGAAGCCGCGGACCGTCTCGCCGACGATGGTGTACGAGCTGCGCACCCCGTCGATCTCGACGGTGAGCCGGTCGCCGATCGCCAGGCCGCGTTCGTTGAGCAGCTGGCTCGGCGCGACCACCTCGTCGTCGGCGGCGATCCAGCGGCCCTCCAGCACCTGCGCCCGGTAGCCCATCTCGGCGACCTCGCCGCGGGCGAAGTTGAACTGCATCGGTTCGCTGTCGCCGAGCACGGACACCTGCCGGCCGACGGCCACCGCGACCCGTTCGGCGCCCGGCAGGCCGCGCAGCAGCTGCTCGACCTCGGCGTCCGGGCGGGTGCTGGGCGTGCTGTTGGGGCCGGCGTCCGCGCGTACCCCGAGGTCGCCGCCGGAGTAGTCGTCCACCTCGCCGACCCGGATGAGCGAGCCGGACAGGCCGGTCGCGAAGGTCACCGAGACCACGCCGAGCAGCAGTGACGCCATGGTCAGCGCGGTGCGGCCGGGCCGGGCGAAGGGCAGGCCCAGACCCAGGCTGACCGAGCGCGGGAGGCGCGTACCGGAAAGACTGCGCTGGATCCGCAGCGCACGCCCGCGTCGCGGCGCGGTCCCGGCGCTGATCGCTTCGGCCGCGGAGAGGCGGCGGGCACGCAGAGCAGGCAGCAGCGCGGCCAGGAAAACCAGTCCCGGTACGCCGAGCAGCGCCACGATCCACACCCAGAGGCGGGCGCCGGTGCCCACCCCGAAGCCGAGCCCCGCGAACGTGTTCGACAGCAACGCCCGCGCCCCGAACGCGCCGAGCACCGTGCCCGGGATCGCGCCGATCACCGCCGGCACCGACACCATCGTCAGATAGACGGCGACCACCTGCCGCGGGGTGAATCCGAGCGACTTGAGCACCCCGATGTGCCGGAACCCGGAGATCACCGCGCCGCTCACCACGTTGCCCACGATGATCAGGGCGACCAGCAGGCCGAGCACCCCGAAGGTGGCCAGGAACGGCAGGTAGACGCCCGGCTCGGCGGCCGCGTCCTCCTTGATCACCAGGTACGGCTGGGCCGCGAGCAGCGCGCCGTCGGGGAGCCCCGTGGTCACCCCGGCCATGCGCTGGTCGACGGCGGCGCGGGTCGACACGTCACCGGTGAAGCGGTACAGCATCTGGGTTCCGCTCGGCTTCAGCGCGGCGATCTGCTCCGGCGTCACCCAGGCGTCCGCCGAGCCGCTCAGGCTGAACGCCCAGCCGACCACGGTGAACGTCTTCCCGCCGGCCGTCACGGTCGTGCGCTCGTCGAGCATGTTCAGCGCCCACTCGTCGAACTGGGGCACCTCGTCGAGCACGATCTCGCCGGGCGCGGACGGCCACCGGCCCCGCCACACGTCGACCTGGTCGACCTCGCCGCCCGGATCGGCGCGCCCGACCACGGTCAGCGGACCGTCGACGCCCGGCGCCCGGTCCTCCTCCGGTTCCAGCACCACCTGGCCGAACGGTCCCGTCATCGCCGATACGCCGGTGCGGGCCGCGGCGAGCTCGGCGCCGGTCACCTTCGCCGGGTCGTAGGCGGCGATCGCGTGCGCGCCCTTCTGCTGCTCGAAGGCCCGGTCGAACGGCGCCGACGCGGCGTCCAGCAGGGCGAGCGACACGGTCACCGTGGCGGTGCACATCAGCACCACCAGGAAGATCACGAACGTCTGCAGCTTGCGCCTGCGGACCGCGGCCCGCGCAGCCGTCCAGACGGCGTTCACACCCGGTCCAGGGCGGACTCGCGGTCGATCCGGCCGTCGGCCAGCTCGATCAGCCGGCTGGCGCAGCGGTGCGCCAGCCGCTCGTCGTGGGTGACGATCAGCAGGGTCTGCCCGATCTGGTTGAGGTCGAGCAGCAGGTCCATCACCTGCTCGCCGGCCTTGCTGTCGAGCGCGCCGGTCGGCTCGTCGGCGAGCAGCAGGGCCGGCCGGTTCATCAGCGCCCGGGCCACCGCGACCCGCTGCCGTTCGCCGCCGGACAGGGTCGCCGGGTAGGCGTCCTTGCGGCCGGCGATGCCCAGCTCGCCGAGCAGTTCCAGGGCGCGCTTGCGGGCCGTTCCGGGGCGGGTGCCGGTGAGCTGCGCGGCCAGGGCCACGTTGTCCAGCGCGGAGAGGTCGTCGAGGAGGTTGAAGAACTGGAAGATCATGCCGAGGTGGTGCCGGCGGAACAGCGCCAGACCCTTCTCGTTCATCGCGTCCAGGCGCTCGCCGTGCACGGTGATCTCGCCGGCGGTCGGCCGGTCCAGGCCGGCGATCATGTTGAGCAGCGTGGACTTGCCGCAGCCGGAGGGTCCCATCACGGCCACCGCCTCGCCGGCGTGGATCTCCAGCGAGACGCCGTCCAGCGCCACCGTGTCCCCGTACTCCTTGCGTACGCCGTCGAGGCGTACCACTCGGCTGTCTGTGGTCATGGCAGGGACGCTACGGAGCGCGTACCCCGCAGGTCATCCTTCGGCGGATGCAATCCGGCGCCGCCCTCATCCCGGGGATGTAGCCGCGTCCGCGCCCGGGATGATGTGCCGCTCGCGCGCTTCTGACAGGGTTGGCGTCGTGGGGACGGTGTGGCTTCTGATCGCGCTCGCGGTGGCGGTCCTCGCCGCCGCGGGATTCGCCGCGGCCTTTCTGCGCGCCCGCCGCCGGCATCAGCGTGACCTGGGCGAACGCGGCTGGCTGCTGGAACGTGAGCGCGCGATCGCGGTCCGGGCGGCGGTGGACGAGGAACGCGCCCGGATCGCCCGCGAGCTGCACGACATCGTCAGCCACAACGTCAGCGTCATGATCGTGCAGGCGGGCGCGGCCCGCGAGGTCTTCAGCACGATGCCGGACGAGGCGGTGGCCGCGCTCAGCGAGGTCGAGCGCGCCGGGCGGACCACCATGACCGAGCTGCGGCATCTGCTGGGCCTGCTGGCGCCGGCCGCCGACGGAGAAGAAGACAGCGAGGGTACGGATCTCGCGCCGCAACCCACGCTGAGCAGCCTGAGCCGTCTCGTCGACCGGATCGCGTTCGCCGGACTGCCGGTCGAGGTGCGGGTCTCCGGCGAGCCGCGGCCGCTGCCGTCCGGCGTCGACGTCACGGCGTACCGGATCGTGCAGGAGGCGCTCACCAACGCGCTCAAGCACGGCGCCGGCGGCAAGGCCGAGGTCACCATCCGGTACGCGGAACGCGCCCTGCGGGTGGAGGTGCTGACCACCGGCCCGAGTGTGCTGACCGGCGACTCACCCGTACCGTCCTCGCCCGGCGCCGGGGCCGGCCGTGGCCTGCTCGGGCTGCGGCAGCGGGTCGCCGTCTACGGCGGTGATCTGGACGCCCGCCGGCGCCTCGGCGGCGGTTACCGGGTGCGCGCCCGCCTCCCGCTGGAGGATCCGGCATGACGTCGCCCCCGAGAGTTCTCATCGTCGACGACCAGGAGCTGATCCGGACCGGCTTCCGGCTGATCCTGACCGCCCGCGGCATCGATGTCGCCGGTGAGGCCGCGGACGGCGCCGCCGCGGTCGAGGCCGAGCGGCGACTGCGCCCGGATGTGGTGCTGATGGACATCCGGATGCCCGGCATGGACGGCCTGGAGGCCACCCGCCGCATCCTGGCCCGCAACCCGGACTGCCGGGTGCTCATGCTCACCACCTTCGACCTGGACCGCTACGTCTACGCCGCCCTGGCCATCGGCGCCAGCGGCTTCCTGCTCAAGGACGTCACCGCCGACCACCTGGCCAACGCGGTCCGCCTGGTCGGCACCGGCGACGCCCTGCTCGCCCCGTCGATCACCCGGCGGCTGGTGCAGCGGTTCGCGGTCCCCGGCGACGAGGCCCCGGCCGTGCACCGCGACCTGACCGCGCTGACGCCGCGCGAGCTGGAGGTGCTGACCCTGCTCGGGCGGGGACTGTCCAACACGGAGCTGGCCGATACCCTGACGCTCAGCGAGGCGACGGTGAAGACGCACGTCGCCCGGATCTTCGCGAAACTGGATCTGCGCGATCGGGCGCAGGCCGTCGTGCTGGCCTACGAGACGGGGCTCGTCACCCCGGGAGATGGTTGATGGAGCCGCTTTCCACCACCGCCCTGACCGCGATCGCGAAGGCCGTCGGCGCCGAGGCCGGCAAGCTGGTCGCCCGAGGGGTCAAAGCGCGGGTGCTGGACGAGCGGGCGCTGGAGAAGGCGCTGGGCCGCGCCTACGAGCAGGTGCAGACCGCGCACGGTGTCCGGCTGCGAGCTACGACCTGAACGCCGGGTTCCTGGAGCACGAGGGCGCCGCCGAGCTGGCGAAGGTGCTGGTCCCGGGCGCCGAGCCGTTAGTCGCCCAGGGTGACCAGACCTTCCTGCGGGAGCAGGCCTGCGGTGCGCTGCGAAACGCCGAGTACTCGCCGACGCTGGTAACCGGCCTGATCAACTTGATCCTGACGGACGACAGGTGGGCCAACGCCTCAAAATTCGCGGCCGACAGCCTGGTGCAGGTGATCCGGCAGCACCCGGCGGCCGCGGAGGAGGTGGCGGACCGGCTCGCCGAACTGTTCGACGGGCTCCCGTCCGACGCCCTGCCAGGCTTGCGCTGGGACCTTTATCGCGCGCTCGGCCAGATCGCCGCCATTGCGGAGGCCCGCACCTGAAACCGGAACGTGCCGACCCGCGGCACCGCCCGGCATCGGGGCTGAACGTTCGTTAAGCTCTGCGCATGACCGTGGACCGACTGCTTCCCACCCCTGAAGCACAAGACCTGCTCGACCTCACCCGGGAGCTCGCCACCCGCGAGCTCGCTCCCAAGGTCGACGACTTCGAGGCGCGCGGCGAGTTCCCCCGCGACATTCTCCGCACCCTGGGACGTTCCGGGCTGCTTGGACTGCCCTATTCCGAGGCCGATGGCGGCGCAGGTCAGCCGTACGAGGTATATCTCCAGGTCTTGGAACTGCTCGCCGGGACCTGGCTGGGGATCGCCGAAGCGGTCAGCGTGCACACGCTGAGCTGCTTCCCGGTGGCCGGGTTCGGCACCGAGCGGCAGCGCAAGATGCTGCCCGACATGCTCGGTGGCGAGCTGCTCGGCGCCTACTGCCTCTCCGAGCCGCAGGGCGGATCGGACGCTGCCAACCTGGCGACCCGCGCGGTTGCCGACGGTGACGACTGGGTGGTCAACGGGACCAAGGCGTGGATCACGCACGGGGGCACGGCTGATTTCTACAACCTGTTCGTGCGTACCGGTCAGCCCGGCGCCCGCGGCATCTCCTGCCTGCTGGCCGACGCCGGCACGCCGGGCCTGCTGCCGCAGCAGCGGGAGCGGCTGATGGGCCTGCGCGCGGCGGCGCCGGCGCAGATCGTGCTGGAGGACGCGCGGGTGCCGCGGGACCGGCTGGTCGGTGCGGAAGGCGAAGGCTTCGCCATCGCCATGCAGGCCCTCGACGCGGGCCGTCTCGGCATTGCAGCCTGCGCGGTCGGCCTGGCACAGGGCGCGGTGGATTACGCGACGGCGTACGCGAAGGAGCGCGAACAGTTCGGCCGGCCCATCGGTCGTTTCCAGGGCGTCGGCTTCATGCTCGCCGACATGGCAACCCAGGTGTCGGCGGCCCGCGCGCTGCTGCTGGCCGCGGCCCGCCTCAAGGACGCCGGCCGGCCGTTCTCCATCGAGGCCGCGAAGGCCAAGCTGTTCGCCACCGACGCCGCCATGCGGGTCACCACCGACGCGGTGCAGGTGCTAGGCGGCTACGGCTACTCGGCCGACCACCCGGTGGAACGCTGGTTCCGCGAGGCCAAGGTCCTACAGATCGTCGAAGGCACCAACCAGATCCAGCGCTTGGTCATCTCCCGCGCAATGATCGCGTAATCCACCGCCCACCCGCCGCGGCGGGCCTCTTCCCCGCCGCGGCCGTGTTCGCTCCATCCCCGCCTGCTCCATCCGCGCCTGCTCCATCCGCGCCTGCTCCATCCGCGCCCTCCATCCCCGCCCCCTCCATCCCGCTCACTCCGTCTTCGTTGCTTCCTGCTTTCGTCTCCTCGCCTGCGCCTGCGCCTGCGCCTGCGCCTGCGCCTGCCGCCTGCCCGCCTGCCCCTGCGCGCCTGTCCGCTTCCTCGCCTTCATGGCCCAGGTCGCCGGTCTTGGCCCGGCGAGCCGCGCTTGCTTGACCGACCAGTAATGTGACGGCCGTGGAAGAGATCGACCGGGCGATCGTGTCGGCCCTGACCGCGGACGGCCGGTTGTCATACACCGACCTGGCCGAGCGGGTAGGGCTGAGCGTCTCCGCCGTGCACCAGCGGGTCCGCCGCCTCGAACAGCGCGGCGTGATCACCGGCTACGCCGCGCGGGTGTCCTTCGAGGCGCTCGACCTACCCCTGACGGCGTTCGTGGCGATCCGCCCCTTCGACCCGTCCCAGCCGGACGACGCCCCCGAGCGGCTCGCCCACCTGACCGAGATCGACTCCTGCTACTCAGTGGCCGGCGAGGACTTCTACCTACTCCTGGTACGGGTGAAAAGCCCCGCGGACCTGGAACGCCTACTCCAGGACATCCGCACCGCCGCCAACGTAACCACGCGCACGACGGTCGTCCTGTCCACCCCGTACGAGAACCGCCCACCCCGCATCGCCGACTGACCGTCCGCCGCGCCCCAGACCAACCGCTCTCCCCTGGCTGGCGCTTTTCCGGTCGGCCCTCTCCGGCCAACCGCTCTCGCTGGCTGGCACTTTCCGGGTCGGTCCTTTCCCGGTTGGCCCTTTTCCGGGCGCCCTCTTCTCGTGCTCGGACACCCACTTTCTCGGCGGCCTGCTCTCAGCTGGGCCAGGCTGTCCACCGTTCCACCCGAATCCGCAGGAACGGACCGGGCGGCGCCATCTCCGCGTACTGCGGATAGCGCTCCAACAACGCCGACTCGGGCTCTTCGACGACGGTGGCCAGGCCATCCGCCCGAACCCACCACAGCGCCGACCAATCCTCGTCGTAGTGATCGGCCAGCACACTGACCCGCGGCTCATGCGCGATGTTGGCCAGCCGCTGCAACTGCCGGTGCCGCTTCGGCTTCCCATCCACCGCCGTGCTGATCACGTCCCCCAACAGGGCGAACACAATCGGCACAAGGTGCGGCGAGCCATCCGGCCGCACAGTCGCCAGCCGCGCCACCCGAGCCGCGGCAAACCGCTCAGCCGGCGTCATCACCCACCGAACCCGGCAGTCGCCCGCTGCTCCCACCGCGCACCCTCCCGCAGCCCCACAGCGTCCTCAGCAGCAGCAATGCCAACGCCGAACTCCACCCCGCAAGCCTACGATCCCGCCGTCGGTAAACACCGTCCCCCACAACCCCCGGCACCCCGAGACCACCCGCGAGCCTTCGAACGCGCCGTCCCCACAAAGCCCGGCACCCTTGAGCTGCACCGCCTGCCATGCTGACCCCGATGAACGCCGACGACGTCGATGCCGCAAAGACCGCGATGCTGGCCGCCCTCACCCCAGCCGTCCGGGCTCTGCCTGCTGAGGCCGATTGGGCCGTCCCGGCCGGCCCGTTGGAATGGAGCTGCCGTGAGACGGCGGCGCACATAGCGCACGACCTGATGGCCTACGCGACCCAGCTGACCGCTCGAGCGGCCGACACCTACTTACCGCTGGACCTGACCATCCGCCCCGAAGCCACACCGGCCCAGATCCTCCAGATCGCCGCGACCAGCGCCGACCTGCTCAGCATTGCGCTGCGTTCCGCCACCCCGGACGCGCGGGCGTGGCACTGGGGCCCGACCGACCCATCCGGCTTCGCCGCGCTCGGCGTCAACGAAATCCTGATCCACACCTCCGACATCTGCGCCGGGCTGGCGATCGACTGGTTCCCACCACCCCCACTCTGCGCCGCGGTACTGTCCCGCCTCTTCCCATACGCCCCACCCGGCGATCCTGCCGACGTGCTGTTGTGGTGCACCGGCCGAATCGCCTTACCCGACCACCCTCGCCGCACCTCCTGGACGCTCCGCGCCGCCGGCGACTAGATCAACAGCCGTCCTGTCGCAGCTGGCCTTCAGCGTCGCTTCAGCTGGCGGGAAGCTGGCGGGAAGCGACGCTGATTGTCAGCCGGGCCGTCCAGCTGACCTACAGTGCTGCTTTTGGCGGCATGAAGCGACGTTGAGTGTCAGCCGGAGTGCCTCGCTGACCTCCAGCACTGCTCAGCCCGGAAACTGATGTCGCGATGGTCGGCCGAGCCGGGCCCGGCCACCTGCTTAAGCCCGGCGGTCGCCGGGCGGCCTTGAGTGGCACATGGCCGCGCGGTAGCCCAGGGACGGCCACGGTTTCCTGGGACTGCGTTCACCCGTACCGATGAAGGAGCGTGACCGGCGAGCCTTCCCGAACCCACGCCGTCAGAGACCGTAGGTCTTGCCGATGATGTCGCGCTGGATCTCGCTGGTGCCGCCGTAGATGGTGGAGACCAGGGTGGCGCGCACATGCCGCTCCATGTCGTACTCGGTGGCGTAGCCGTAGCCGCCCATCATCTGCATGCCGGCGAGGGCCGTCTCGCGTGCCACCTCGGTCACCTTCAGCTTGACCATCGAGCTTTCCCGTGGGAGCACCTTCGCCGGGTCGCGGTCGACCAGCTCGGCGGTGCGGTGCACCAGCAGGCTGCAGCACTCGATCTCGGTGGCCAGGTCGGCGATGCGGTGCCGCAGCACCTGGAAGCTGCCGATCGGGCGGCCGAACTGTTTGCGCTGCTTGATGTAGCCGAGGGTGTCGTCGAAGGCGCGCTGGGCGGTGCCGAGCATGAGGCCGGCGAGGATGAGCCGCTCCACGTTGAGGCCGGCCATCAGCTGCCACCAGCCGCCGCCGACCACTCCGACGACGGTGTCGGCGGGCAGGACGCAGTCGGTGAAGTAGAGATCGTTCACCTCTTTGCCGCCCATCGTCGGGATGCCGGAGATGCGCAGGCCTGGCGTGTCAGTGGGGACCAGGAACATGGTGAGACCGTCGTGCTCGCCGGGGATGCCGCCGGTGCGGGCGACCAGCAGGATCGCATCGGCGAAGTGGGCGTTGGAGCACCACGTCTTCTGGCCATTGACCAGGTATCCACCGTCGGGGCCGGGCTCGGCGCGGCAGGCCAGAGCGGCGACGTCGGAGCCGGCTTCTGGCTCGGACATGGCGATCGAATACGTCCGGCCGGAGGTGAGCCCGCCGAGGACTGTCTTCTTCTGAGCCTCGGAGCCGGAGCGTTGCACGGCGGCGGCGACGATGGCCGAGGTGGTGAAGCCGCCGATGGGCAGCATTCCGTACCCGACGCGCTCCTGGAACAGACAGGTGTCGACCATGCCGCCGCCGGACCCACCGTACTGCTCGGGGATGGACGCGCCGAGATAGCCGAGATCGGCCAGCTTCTGATACGTCCCCTGGTGGTGGGCATGCTCGCCGTTGCCGCTGAGCGCGTCGCGCTGCGCCCGGGTCCCGGCCTCGCGGCGGCAGAACTCGTCGACGGCGGCCGCGAAGGCTCGCTGCTCATCGGTGAGGTCGAGGTTCATGTCGATCCCTTCAAGGTGCTGGCAAGCCGTATGCTGTGGATCCGCGCTGGTGAGGGCGGGTATTGACAGCGACCGTAGCATATCAAATATCAAATCTGGGAGGCCCTGATGAGCCGGCTGCGTTCCCTCTCCCCAGCCACCGACGAGGTGCTGGGGGAGTATGAAGTTTCGGGTGCCGATGCGGTCGGGGAGGCCGTCGAGCGGGCCCGCGTTGCTGCGTCGTGGTGGGCCGATCTGGGCTACCGGGCACGTCGGGATCGCCTGCTGAAGTGGAAGCGGGAGATTGCCGCGGACGTCGACGAGCTCGCCACGCTGATCCGCGCCGAAACCGGCAAGCCACAGGGCGACGCGGTGCTCGAGGTGATGCTCGCGGTCGAGCATCTGGACTGGGCGGCCCGCAACGCGGGAAAGGTGCTGAGCCGTCGCCGGGTCCGCAGCGGCCTGCTCGCCGCCGACCAGGGCGCCGCCCTGGAATATCTGCCGCTCGGCGTGATCGGCGTGATCGGTCCGTGGAACTATCCGGTCTACACCCCACTCGGCTCGGTGTCGTACGCGCTCGCCGCCGGCAACGCGGTGGTGTTCAAACCGAGTGAGTACACGCCGGGCGTCGGCGCCTGGCTCGCCGGGGCGTGGGCCCGTGCGGTGCCGGAGTATCCGGTGCTCCAAGCGGTGTTCGGCGCGGGTGAGACCGGTGCCGCCCTGGTCAGCGCGGGTGTCGACAAGATCGCCTTCACCGGTTCGGCTGCTACCGCCCGTCTGGTGATGGCCGCCTGCGCGCGCACCCTCACGCCGATCGTCGTGGAGGGTGGCGGCAAGGACGCGATGATCGTGGCAGCCGACGCCGATCTGGACGCGGCGGCCCGGGCCGCCGCCTTCGGCGGCTTCGGCAATGCGGGGCAGACCTGCGCGGGCGTCGAGCGCGTCTACGTGGTCGAGGCCGTCTACACGGCCTTCCTGGATCGGTTGGCCACGCTGGCCAAGGAGATCAAACCGGGTACGGAGTACGGGCCGATGACCACTCCCGAGCAGATCGACGTGGTTCGGGCGCACGTCGACGACGCACTGGCCGGTGGTGGCCGGGCGGTGGTGGGTGGAGCGGATTCCGTTGCGGCGCCCTATGTCGCCCCGGTGGTTCTCACGGATGTCCCGCCCCAGAGCCCCGCGGTGACCGAGGAGACCTTCGGCCCGGTGCTGGTGGTCGACCGGGTGCCCGATCTGGAGGCGGCGGTCGACCGGGCCAACGCCACCCGCTACGGCCTTGCCGCCTCGATCTTCTCGGCTGACAAACGCACCGCGGCCGCCCTGGCCCGGCGTCTGCGCGTGGGTGCCGCCTCGATCAACTCGGTGCTCGGGTTCGCCGCGGTGCCCTCGCTGCCGTTCGGCGGGGTGGGGGACTCCGGATTCGGGCGCATCCACGGAGCGGACGGTCTGCGCGAGTTCAGCCGGGCCCAGTCGGTCACCTGGAAACGGTTCTCGGCGCCGATCGACCTGATGCGTTTCGACCGGGATCCGGCGGCGCTGGACCGCGCCCGTCACCTGTTCCGCCTGCGGCATGCGCGAGGCGCGGGATGAGACGGCCGGGCCGGCCTGGCGGGGTTTGGCCGGGGGGTCCGCTCCGCGGGGAGGGCCCGGTGGGCCTGCCGCGTGCGGTGGGGCTGGGGAGCCCGCCGCACGCGGTGGGGCCGGTGGCCCGGGCGCAGCGCGAGGGGGTTCGCGCGCGCCCGGGGCGCCGGGCCGTGCTACTCCCAGATGCCGAGGTCGTCCAGGTGCTTGATCAGCAGTTGGGCACCGTCGGTGAAGTGCCGGGTCATCACCGCACGCGCCGCCGCCGCATCGCGCGTGCTGAACGCGGTGAGCAGCGCCTCGTGGTCGTCGCGCACGCTGTCCCGCCAGCCCGGGTCGGCGGCGTAAAAGCGGGCCGGGGTGTAACGGGTCGCCACGTGCAGGAACCAGCTCAGCTTCCGGGCCTGCGCGCTCAGGTTGATGCTGCGGTGGAAGGCGAATTCTAGGTGCTCGATGTCAACGGTCCGCCGGGCCTTGACGGCGCGCATCAACAACTGGTTCGTCAAGGTCAGCTCGGCGAGCTGGGACTCGGTGATCCGCTCGGCGACCCGGCCGGCGAGCTCCCCGGCGATGTTGCCCTGCAGTTGGAAGAGGTCGAGGACGTCCTGCTTCGACAGCGGCGCCACCACGTACCCCTTGCGGGGCTCCAGCTCGACCATGTCCTCGCCGCGCAGGGTCAGCAGCGCCTCCCGGACCGGAGTGATGCTCACCCCGAGCTGCGCGGCGACCTCCTCGAGGCGGACCCGGGTGCCCGGGCGCAGCTCGCCGGACATGATCCGGCCGCGCAGGGAAGCGGCAACCTCTTCGGACAGTTGTGGTCGGTCGACGGGCTGCGCCATCTTCACCTCCGGCGTATCAGTGCCTTACGGTATCAAATATCAAATAGGGGGCGAGATCGATGCCGGATTCTGCGCCTGGGTGAAGGAGTGACCAGCTGATGTCCCGACGCTACGACCTGCTGCGCCGCATCGAGGAGCTCGACCCGGTCCGCGACCACCTGGAGATCTACCAGCTGTCGGCCGGCCGGGAGTTCCCGTGGGACTACACGCGGGCCCTGGAGTTCGCCCTCTTCCGCACCTACTGCGTGCCGAGCATCTCGCGGCTGCTCGCGGCCACCGGCGAGTTCCGCGAGAGGCCGCAGAAGCGTTACGACGACACCGCTCTGCTGATGGCCGAGGTCGCCGCGCACGGCTACGACTCGCCACGCGGCAAAGAGGCGCTGCGGGTGATCAATCGCGCGCACGGGCGGTATGCGATCACCAACGACGACATGCTCTACGTGCTGTCCACCTTCGTCTACGACCCGATCGACTGGCTGGACCGGTATGGGTGGCGGCCGCTGCACGATCATGAACGCCTGGCGGCGTTCTATTACTACAGCGAGGTCGGCAAACGGATGGGCATCCGGGACATTCCGGCGGAGTTCGCCGCCTATAAGGCCTTCAAGCAGGATTACGAGGAACGCGAATTCGTCTACTCCGATACCAACGGGGAGATCGGGAAGTACACCGTCGAGCTGTTCGCGGCGTGGTTCCCGGCCTTCCTCCGGCCGGTCGCGCGATTGGGCGTGCGCGGCATGTTGGACGAACCGATGCTGCGCGCCTTCGGCTTCAAGCCGGCGCCGCGCTGGGTCCCGGCGCTGGCCACAGCCGGGCTGAAGGCCCGTGCGCGGTTCCTGCGCCTGCTGCCACCACGCCGCGAATCGGTGCTGGCAGTCTCCCGCCGAAACCGCACCTATCCCGGCTATCCGGGCGGCCGCAATCCCTCCGAGCTGGGCGCGCAAGCCGCTCCCGACGATCTACCGGCCGAGTACCTGCGTCGTGGCTGACCGGGTCCACGGCGCTGCCCTGACGCTGTGACTGCTGCTGCTACCGACGTGCGCTACTGCGTCTAGGAGATGCCGACCGGCCGCCTCGGCGAGGGCTTTGTCACCTCCCTTCAGCCGCCCGCGACCACCGCCTGGTCACCGGCTTGCTGTCCGCCGACCCGGAACCGCTGGTCCTGCTCCTCACCACCGATGGCAGCCCCGTGCTGCCAAACGCAGCCACGCCGTCCCCGCTCGCTCGGCGCGATCATCCGGGCCGTTCAGGCCCCAGCGCGCCCGCGGGAAGAACCATGCACGCACGCTGGTCAGTTGTGAGCGTCTTTCGTGGTTGACGCGCGCGGCAGTGCCGGAAGCGGTGATAGTGGGGACCGGAGACGCCGCCGGTTCGCCCTGGTTGAAGCTGGTTTGCCCGGCGTCCCAGGGGTCGACTTCGCGGGGGAACACGAAGATGAGGACAGTTCAGGGCGTGCGTCGCGGGGTCGCCGGCCTGCTCGCCACAGCGGTGGCCGGGCTGGTCCTGGTCACCACTTCCCGAGAGGCCGAAGCCACGGTCGACGGGCACGTCGCCGGCGCTGTCACCTACATAACCTCGGGCAACGACGGGTCGATCCTGCGGATCGGCCCGGACGGGCAGACCGAAACGATCCCCGCGGACGACGGAGCTTTCTACACCGGCGTGGCCATCGGCGACGACGGCGCCGTCTACGCCTCCGATTCCGGCCTGGACCGGGTCGTCGAGATCCTTCCGGATGGCAACCTCGACGAATTGGCGTTCACCGGCTTAGACGATCCCACTGGGGTGGCGGTGGACGACAGCGGCACGGTCTACGTCGCCGACGGCGGCAACGCGCGGGTCGTCGCCCTGACCAGCGCTGGCGCCGAGTCGAACCTACCGATAACCGGGCTCGAGGAGGCCGCCCCCGAGTTGGTGGACCCGCGAGCCGTCGCCGTCACCGGCGACGGCATCGTCTACGTGACCGACCGTTCCACCCCGAGCCGGCTGATCAAGTTCGAACCGCCCAGCACGGTGACCGTGCTGGTGGAGGAACAGATCGAGAACCCGTCCGGAGTGGCTGTAGACCGGCTCGGTGACGTCTACGTCTCGGGCACAGCTGATGGCGTGGTCGCAATGCTCTCGCCCAGTCGCAGCGACCTGCTTTCGGGAGCAGCCGGCCCCGCGGGCATCGCCGCGCCCGTCGCCACCAAACCCTATGTGGCGCTGTCCGGAAGCGGCCGGCTCGTGGAGGCGATCAGCAACCAGCCCGTGATCACCGGCCTCGACGATCCGCGGGCCGTCGCGATGCTCAAGGTGCCGGACGCCCCCACAGACGTAGCCGCGGGCATCGGCAACGAGACGGCGCTGGTCTCCTGGACGGCCCCGGAGGACAACGGCGGGAACCCGGCCAACTGGTACGAGGTCACCTCCGATCCGGGCGGCTTCACCTGCACCACCTCCCAGCTCTCCTGCGAGGTAACCGGCCTCACCAACGGAACGCCCTATACATTCACGGTCCGCGCCTCCAACACCGGCGACAACATGACCGGTGGATCATTGGTGAGCGTCGACTCGAACCCGATCACCCCCGAGGACGTCTACGTCCCGAGCGTCCCGGCCGCCCTGACCATCGTGCCCGGCAATGCCACTGCCGCGTTGTCGATCACTCCCGGCGACGACGGCGGTCTGCCCGTCGACCGCTGGGAGGTCTCCATCGACGACGGCGAGACCTGGACGCCTCTGGACCACTTGGTCGACGACGAAGGCACCGTGGTGGCCTCGCTCGACGACCTGGACAACGACCGGCTCTACGACGTGCGGGTTCGCGGCGTGAACGGCGTCGGCGAGGGCGCGGAAATCGCCGAGTCGGTGACCCCGGTGCCTGATCTGCCGGGCGACCCGGCCTGGATCACGGCCACCCCGCAGGATCGCGGCGCCGACCTCACGATCGAGCCCGGCGCCACCGGCGGCGGCACCCTCACCTTCGAGTACTCCCTCAACGCGGGTCAGACCTGGACCGCGCTGTCGACCGACCCGACCGGCGAGCAGGACACCACCGTCGACGCGAGCATCGGAGACCTCGTCAACGGGCAGGAATACACGGTCTGGGTTCAAGCGAGGAACAGCCGTGGGTCATCCTCCGGGTACGCAGCCGTGGCAGTGACCCCGGCGACGGTCCCGGACCCGCCCACCGACCTGGCCGCCACTCCCGGTGACGTATCCGCCCATGTCACCTTCGAGCCGCCGGCCGAGGACGGCGGCCTGCCCGTCGACGGCTATGAGTACGCCCTCGACTCGGAGGACGACTGGTTCGACCTGGACGTCGTGACGGGCGAGGGGGACACCCAGGAAGCGCCGATCCCCGGTCTCACCAACGGGCAGGAGTACACGATCTATGTCCGCGCGGTGAACGAGATCGGCGGGTCGACGGCCGCTTCCGACACCGTCACCCCGGCCGGTCCGGCGGGCGCGCCGACCGCTCTGGAAGCCACCCGCTCCAACGAGTCCGCGACCATCGTCTTCGAACCGCCCGCCGAGGACGGCGGCGGCGAGAACATGGGCTTCGAGGTTTCGCTCAATAACGGATCTACCTGGGCCTCACTCATCACGACCCCGGTCGACGGTTCCGCCACCGCACGCACTGCCACTCTGAGCTCGCTCACCAACGGAGTGACGTACACGATCCGAGTCCGTGCGGTGACCAGCGCCGGCCCCGGTGCCGCCGGCCTCGCCGACACCGTCACTCCCGCCACCGTCCCCGCAGCACCCAGCGATGCCACCGCCACCCCGGCCGACGGAGCACTCGACGTCAAGTTTGAGCCCCCGGCCGACAACGGCGGCGACGAGATCACCCGCTACGACGTGTCCCTCAACGGCGGATCCACTTGGGCACCGCTCACCAGCTCCCCGACCGGCGACGGAGCCACCTCGTTGTCCGCGACGATCAGCCCACTGGCCAACGACGAGTTGCACACCGCCTACATCCGCGCCGTGAACAGCGTCGGCCCCGGCATCGCCTATGCCACCGTTTCCGGCACCCCCACGGCCGTCCCGGCCAGCCCCAGCCCGTCACCAAGCGTGTCGGAGAGTCCGAGCCCATCACCGAGCGTTTCGGAGAGCTCCAGCCCGTCGGAGAGCTCGAGCCCGTCGGAGAGCTCGAGCCCGTCGGAGAGCCCGAGCCCGTCGCCAAGCGAGTCGGAAAGTCCCAGCCCGTCACCCACGACCGCGAGCCCCTCCCCGTCACCCACGACCGCCCCGCCGACGAGCCCGCCCACCAGCCCTTCGACGACTCCGCCGACGACAGCCCCGCCCACGACGACTCCGACAACCGTCCCGCCCACCACCCCGCCGGCGTCGCCGACACCAACCGTCACGCTGTCACCGACCGTGCCACCGACGACCAGCCCTGTCGCGATCCCGAGCCCGACCGCGACGACCAGCCCTGCAGCGAGCCTCACCCCAACGACGAGCCCGACCACCAGCCCGGAGCCCACGCCGTCTGCCGGTGTGCCTGCCGCGCCCGGTGGGGTGACCGCCGTCGCCGGTATCTCGTCGATCGAGGTTTCCTGGACTGCCCCGGCCGGGGACGGCCAAGCCACCAGCTACCGGGCGATCGCTGACCCCGGCCCGGCCACCTGCACCACGAGCGGCACAAGCTGTGTCCTCGGCGCGGACCCCGGCACCTCCTACCGGGTCACCGTTGTCGCCATCGGCGCCGGCGGTGAGTCCGGGCCGTCCAACCCGTCCGGCGCGGTGACGCCGACGGCGTTGGAGATCCCCGCGGAGGCGCCGGTGGGTGACGGCGACCTGACCACCGATGAGGGCACGCCGGCGACCATCATTCCCGGCGATCAGATCACCATCGTCGGTGAGGGGTACGCGCCGCACTCGACCGTCACGATCACCGTCTACTCCGAGCCGCACATTCTCGGCACCGGTGTTGCTGACGGTGACGGCATCGCCCGCATCACGGTCAGCCTGCCGCCTGGGCTCGCACCGGGTGACCATGCGATCGTCGCCGCGGGTGTCGACCCGAACGGTGAGCCGTTCGCGCTGCGGATGGACGTCACCGCCATTGCCAGCGGCGAGGACAGCGTCGACGCGAGCCCGGATGATGACTCCAACCTGCCGACGACCGGTGCCGCGATCATGTCCATGCTCGGCGCAGGAGCGATCATGACCATCACCGGCATCGCCCTGACTGTGGCGGGCAATGTGCGACGGCGCCAGCGACGCCACTGAATCCGACCAGCCGAGCGCCGACGCAACAGAAGGCGAGAGGCGCGCGCTGAGCGCACCCCCACGAGGGGTGCGCTCAGCGCGAAGCCAGCGGGTTCCGGCGACGGGACAGGCGCTTGCGGTAGTCGCGCAGGTAGAAATCCTTAGGGGCGTAGCGCACCCGCCCCGGCAACCGCGGATAGACGGCCGCGGTGCCCGACAGCACCCGGTCGAGGAGTTTCTCGCGGCGCGGCGACCACGGCAGTCCGAAGCCGTCCCGGATCGGGGCCGGCAGCAGGCCGACGGTGACGAAACGGTTGAGGGGGACGGCCGGGCGCAATGCCACCGGGAGGCCTTCCGGCCAGAGCAGGGTGTTGGCGATGCGCCGCCCTGAATCGTTGACCTCGATGGTGGCGATCATGTGGTCCCAGTAGGCGCTGAAGGCCGCGCGGTCGGCCGGCCACGCCGATTCGGGGCAGCCGATGGCGGTGGCCAGCACGCTGTACTGCTGGTAGCAGACGTCGGCCTCGGCGGGCGGGAGCGGGCCCAAGACGCGTTCGTAGAGCAGCATCGCGGTGTCGAACAGCGTGGCGTTCACCCAGACCTGCAGGGCTGGGTCGTTGGCGGTGTAGCCGGGCCCGGTGACCTTGGAGTGCATGGCGGCCACCGCGCGGCTGATGGTCTGCGCCTCGGCGCGGGTGCCGTAGAGCACGCCGTAGACGTAGCTCATCGTGGTGCGCAGCCGGTCCAGCGGGCGGTCGGCGAAGGAGCTGTGGTCGAGGACGCCCTGGGCGACGGCGGGGTGGGCGATCTGCAGGAGGGTGGCGCGTCCGCCGCCGGCCAGCAGCAGCCCTTCCCCGGCCACCCTGCGGATGACAGCGGAGTCTTCGAATAGGCCTTCATCCATGCCATGAACTGTAAACCGCGGTTAACTTATCGCCGCCCGGGGAATCGCGGCTAACTTACCCGGAGCACCGGCTTGACCACCCGGCCGGCGAAGGCGTCCCGGGCGGCAGTCTCGATCTCCGTGAACGGGTACTCCGTAATGATCTTGTCGAGCGGAAGCTGAAGGTCGATCAACTGCGGGATCAACGACGTGGGTACGGCATCGCCCTCGATGACGCCACGGATGCGCAGCCCGTTGGTCATCACGGTCATGATGTCGATCTCGGCTTTCGCGCCGATGCCGACCAGCGCGAGCGTCCCCTGCCGCTGCAGCGAGCGCAGCGCCCGGTCGATCACGTCGGGCCGTCCGGTGGTGTCGATGGCGAAGTCGGCGCGCCCTGAATTGGGCAACGACGGCAACGCCGAGGACGCTCCGAACGACGTGGCCAGGTCCCGGCGCGCTTCCACCGGGTCGATGGCGATCACCGTGCACCCCCGAGCGACCGCGGCCATCACCGCGCACAGCCCGACACTGCCGGCACCCAGGACCAACACGGTGGCGCCCGGCGCCGGGTCGAAGACGTTGAGCACCGTCCCGGCGCCGGTCTGCACGCTGCAGCCGAGCGGCGCGGCCAGGACGGGGGAGAGGTCGGCAGGGATCTTCACGGTGTTGCTTTCGTACGCCACCGCGTACGTAGCAAAACTCGACTGCCCGAAGAAGTTGCCGTAGACAACGCCCCCGTCCCGCGACAGCGGACTGCTCCCGTCAGCCCGCGCACCCCGCGAGTTGAGCGCGCTCCGCAGGCAGTAGGCCGGAGCCCCGCCCCGGCATTGCGCACACTCCCCGCAGCTGCGGAAACTCAGGCACACCGCATCCCCCGGCACCACCGAGGTGACCTGCGACCCGACGGCTTCGACGACGCCCGCGCCCTCGTGACCGAAGACCATCGGGAGCAGGGGCCAGTTCCGCCGCATGATCAGGTCGGTGTGGCAGATCCCGGCCGCGGTGATCCGGACCAGGATCTCGTCCGGGCGCGGCGGCTCGATCTCGACGTCGCGCAGGGTGAAGGGCCCACCGGGCGACTCGACCAGGGCCGCGACGGCCCGCACTAGTCGCGCTCCAGGTAGAAGTAGTAGAACCGGTCCCCGTCGCGTACGCCCTTGCCGTTCATCACGCCGAGCAGCGTCCGAGAGTCGACCCGTTTGAAGTGGTCGAGCACCGGTTTGCCGTCGTACACCATCGTGGCCGTCGACTCGCCACGGAACTCGACCATCCACAGCGAGGCCCCGCCGCCGGCGAGCTCCTCATTCGAATAGAGCGAACCTGACCCGTCACGGCAGACCAGCGGCGCCACCTCGGTCAACGAGGTGAACGTCTTGCCGTACCAGCCGATCTTGGCGAGGGTGCCCTCGAACCGGTGCCCGGTGACGAACTCGCCGCCTTTCCAGGTGCCGAGGATCTCCTCGGGCCGGACCGGCTCCAGCTGAGCCCAGATCTCGTCGAGCTCTTCCGTGGTCACCTTGCCGCCGTCGCGCAGAATTTCGAGGAAGCGGTTCATCCTGACAATATTTGCAAATAATGTCAGCGAAGACCAGGGGCACCGTGTACGGCGAACGACGTGAGCCGGCCCAGCAGTCGGAGCGCCTCGTCCCGGTCGTCGAGCTGCACGGCGATGCCCTTCGCGCCGTAGAACAGGACCCGGGCCAGGTCGTCGAGCGGCCGGCCGAGCACGGTGAGCAGCGCCTCCACCATGGTCTGCTCGAACGCGGTCCAGTGATCACCGGCCCGGCTGCGGGTCTCGTCGATCAGCTCGGCGTCGAACCGGGCCCCGTCCCGGCGCGGCAGGTGCAGGTCGACCACGACGGAGAGCACGGCGGCCAGCCGTTCCGAGGTCTCGCCCGGCTTGCCCGCCTCGATCTGCGCCCGCCGGGCCAGGTCGTCGAGTCCCCACCGGACGGCGTCGCGGAACACGTCCTCCTTGTTGCGGTAGTACTGGTAGAGGGCGGGCCGGGACACGTCCGCGGCCTGGGCGATCACGTCCATCGAGGTGCGGCGGTAGCCGTACCGGGCGAAGCAGCCGATCGCCGCCCGCATGAAGTGGTCGCGGCGCACCTCGGAGAGCTCTGGCACAGACAAAGCCTAAAGGGACGCGCGGGTGCACTCGGTGACGTACGGCAGCTCGTACGACCCGCGGCCGAGCAGTGCCGGGTGAGTGGCCATCAACTGCCGAACCTGGGCGAGCACCGCGGCCCGCTCGTCGGCCGGGAGCAGTATGATCCGGCTGCGGGAGGCGACCAGATCGAGCAGCTCGTCCGGTTTGACGCTGTGCGTCCAGTTGAAGACGGCCGACGACGGCGGGCCGAACGGCGCGGTGATCCGGTCGCCGCGATCCGTCTCGGCGCTGCCGATGATCTCGCCGAGTCGCTGGACCCAGTCCGCGCTCTCGTCCCGCAGGTTCCAGATCAGGCCGAGCCGGCCGCCCGGGGTCAGGACGCGGCAGATCTCCGGCAAGGCCCGCGCGCTGTCGACCCAGTGCCAGGCCTGGGCGACGAGCACGACGTCCACCGAGTTGTCCGGCAGCGGGATGCTCTCCGCGGTGCCCAGTTGGGCGGGCACGTCCGGGAGGACCCGCTGCAGTTCGGTCAGCATGCCCCGGGACGGGTCGACGGCGACGACGTCCAGGCCGCGGTCGCGGATCTGCCGGGTCAGCTTGCCGGTGCCGGCCCCGAGGTCGAGCACGCGCGGCCGGCCGGAGGGCAGCAGCCAGTCGAGGGCCTCTTCGGGGTACGGCGGACGCCCGCGCTCGTACGCATCGGCGGCGGCGCCGAAGGAGGACGCGTGTTCATTCACGGTGATCATCGTATCCCGAGCCGATGGCCGCACTTCGTTTCAAAGCCGCCGCGAACGGGCACTTGATCTTTGTAGGCAACACGAAGGAGGGGATGACGATGAGCATCACCGACAAGATCAAGAACAAGGCCGAAGAGCTGACCGGCAAGGCGAAGCAGGCGGCCGGCGAGGCCACCGACAACGAGCGCCTCTACGCCGAGGGCCAGGCGCAGGAGAGCGCCGCCCACGCCAAGCAGGCGGGCGAGCACGTCAAGGACGCCGGCCGCGACGTCCGCGACGCCTTCAGCTGACCAGACGCGAAAGGGCCCGGCGAAGCCGGGTGAACGCGGAAAGGCCCGGTGAGAGCTGGGCAGACGTGCAGAAAGGGCCCGGCGTGATCGCCGGGCCCTTTCTCATGCTTCCGTCTCCTGTTTGCGCCACCAGTCCTGCCCGGTCTGGGGCAGCGTGTCGATCGGGTCGTAGTACGCGTACTGCTTACCGAGCACCTCGGTGTCCTCGGCCTCGATCGAGGTCCGGTAGTTCTTCGTCCAGTACGAGATCCCGTGCTCCCGGTCGTAATCGGCCACCATGTGCACCCATCGCTTGCCCACGAACGGGACGTCGCAGACGATCCGCGGCGTCGCGTACC
Source organism: Actinoplanes sp. NBC_00393 (assembly GCF_036053395.1). Taxonomy (NCBI): domain Bacteria; kingdom Bacillati; phylum Actinomycetota; class Actinomycetes; order Micromonosporales; family Micromonosporaceae; genus Actinoplanes; species Actinoplanes sp. NBC_00393. Next base: position 1,056,912 of record NZ_CP107942.1, read on the forward strand.
CGGGCAGGTAGCCCATCATGTCGTGCTGCAGCTGCTGGGCATGCCAGACGGGCACCCGCCAGTGCTCCGCGTTCGGGATCATGTCGCACATGTAGAAGTAGTAGGGCAGCACGCCCGCCTCGCCCTGCAACGCGAAACAGAGGTCGAGCAGGTCCGATGTCGTCGCATTGACACCCCGCATCAGCACACCCTGGTTGCGCACGTCCCGCACACCGACTTCGAGCAGCGTACGCACCGCGCGCGCGACCAGCGGCGTCAGCGAGTTCACGTGGTTGACGTGGGTGTGCACGGCCAGGTTCACCCCGCGCCGTTCGGCGGTCACCGCGACCCGGTGCATGCCCTCGACCACGTCGTCCTGCAGCCAGTGCTGCGGCAGGCCCATCAGCGCCTTGGTCGCCAGCCGGATGTCCCGCACGGTGGGCACCGAGAGCAACCCCATGAGGTACGCCTCGAGCTGTTTCCACGGCACATTGGCGACGTCCCCGCCGGAGACGACGACATCGCGTACTCCGGGGTGATTCTTCAAATAGTCGAGGTGCGCCGCGTACCGATCCACCGGCTTCTGCAGCAGCTTCAGCTTGCTGACCGCCGGCGTGCTGTTGCCGACCAGGTCCATCCGGGTGCAGTGCCCGCAGTATTGCGGGCAGGTGGCGAGCAGCTCGGCCAGCACCTTGGTGGGGTACCGGTGGGTGAGCCCCTCGGCCACCCACATGTCGTGCTCGTGCAGCGAGTCACGACTGGCGTTCGGGTGCGACGGCCAGTCGGTGCGGCGGTCGGAGGCGACCGGGAGCATGTAGTTGCGGATCGGGTCGGCCAGGAACGACGCCGTGTCCGGGGCCCGGTCGGGCACCATGGTGTTGAGCATCTGCGGCGGGATCAGCATCGACATCGTGGCCAGCCGCTGCTGGTCGGCCTCGAGATCGACGTAGAACGTCTCGTCCAGCAGGTCGCCCATGACGGCGCGCAGTTGTTTCACGTTCTTCACACAGTTGACCCGCTGCCACTGGGCGGACTGCCACTGCGCGGCGGTGACGTCGCGCCAGCCGGGGAACCGGGTCCAATCCGGCTCGATCAGCTCACGCCGCTGGTACTCGTAAGGCTGCACCGGGCTCCTCCTTGTTAGCTTGTGGCTTCGATCAACGTACTGGAGAATCTCCGGTCTAGAAACTCTGGATGCGAAAGATTTACGGTAGGACCGCGATCAGCGGGAGATGTTTCGAGGGAGAGGCTTGGGGATGGCGGGGTCTGTGGGTCTGACGAGGGTGCTGGAGCCGGCCGGGGTGCTGCCGCAGGCGGCCTGGCGGCTGGACGCCTCGCCCGAGATCGGCCCGGACGAGGTGCGGATCCGGGTGCAGCGCCTCAACCTCGACGCCGCCAGCTATCGGCAGCTGGCCGGCAAGCATGACGGTGACGGCGCTGCGATCCGGGCCGAGGTTCTGGAGATCATCGGTACGCGCGGCAAGATGCACAATCCGGTCACCGGCTCCGGCGGCATGCTGATCGGCGTCGTCGACGAGGTCGGGCCGGAGTCGCCGCTGCCGGTCAAACCGGGCGACCGGGTCGCCACCCTCGTGTCGCTGACCCTGACCCCGCTGCGGATCACCGACGGCCTCGCCTCGTGGGACGGCCTCAGCGAGCAGGTCCCGGCCGAGGGCACCGCGATCCTGTTCGGCCGCTCGATCGTCGGCGTGCTCCCGGACGACCTGCCCGCCGAGCTGGCCCTGGCCGTCTACGACGTGTGCGGTGCCCCGGCCCTGGTCGACCGCGTCGTCCGGGGCTATTCCCATCCGACCGTCGCGGTCCTCGGCGGGGCCGGCAAGAGCGGTTCACTCGCGCTGGCGGCCGCACGGCTGGCCGGCGCGACCACGGTGGGGATCGTGCCCCACGAGCGGGAGGCCGCGACGCTGCGCAGCTCCGGCCTCGCCGACCAGGTCGAGATCGCCGACGCCCGGGATCCGATCGCGCTCTCCGCCGCGGTCACGGCTGCCCTCGGCAAGCCCGCGACCGTGACCGTGGTCTGCGTGGACGTGCCCGGCTGCGAGCACGGCGCGATCCTCGCCACCGCCGAGGGCGGCACGGTGATCTTCTTCTCGATGGCGACCAGCTTCTCCGCCGCGGCGCTGGGTGCCGAGGGGCTGGCCGCCGACGTGACGATGCTGGTCGGCAACGGGTTCGTGCCGGGCCACGCCGAGTTCGCTGTCGGTCTCCTGCGCCGGGTGCCCGCGCTGCGTGCGCTCTTCGAAGCACGAATCGCGGCAGACTGACGCGCATGACTGAGATTCCCCCGACCAGGCCCGTGCACGTGAACCGTGGCGAGCGGGTCCGCTACCTCAACGGCCGCTTCTACTCGCCCGCCGACCCGCGGGCGACCGCGATGGTCACCGACGGCGCGGCCATCGCATGGCTCGGTCCCAGCGGCGACGCGCCGGCTGCGGACCGCACGGTCGACCTGGACGGCGCGCTGGTCACGCCCGCTTTCGTGGACGCGCATCTGCACGCCACCGACACCGGCCTGGCCTTCGACGGCCTGGACCTGTCCGGGGTGCGCTCGGCGCGGGAGCTGCTGGGCGCGGTCTCGGCCTTCGCCGAGACCCGGCCGGCCGACGGTGTGGTGCACGGGCACGGCTGGGACGAGTCGACCTGGACCGAGCAGACCCCGCCGACCGCGGACGAGCTCGAGCGCGCCGGCGGCGGCCGCCGGGTCTACCTGTCGCAGGCCTCGGTGCACTCCGCGCTCGCCTCGGCGTCACTGCTGCCGGCCGCACAAGGCGTGGACGGTTACGACGAGTCCGGTTGGGTGCGTGAGCAGGCGCACCACGCGGTCCGGGCGGTCGCGCTGGGCTCGCTCACGCCGGAGCAGCGGGAAGCGGCGCAGCGCACCGCGCTGTCGAAGGCGGCGTCGATGGGCATCGCCGCGGTGCACGAGTGCGGCGGTCCGGGCACGTCCAGCGAGGCCGACTTCCAGTCGGTGCTCCGGCTTTCCGGGCAGGCTCTGCCGCAGGTGTTCGGTTTCTGGGGCGAGCTGGGCGGGGCGGCGCGGGCTCGCGAGCTGGGCGCGCACGGTGCGGCCGGAGATCTGTACGCGGACGGAGCACTCGGTTCCCGCACAGCGTCGGTCCGCGCGCCCTACCTCGACGGCGACCACGGCTGCGGCGAGGCGTTCCTCACCGCCGAACAGGCCGCCGAGCACATCCTCGACTGCGCCACGATCGGCTTCCAGGCCGGTTTCCACGCGATCGGCGACGCCGCGATCGAGACCGTCCTGGAGGGTTTCGCGATCGCCGCGAAGCAGATCGGCGTGGACAAACTGCGCGAGGGCCACCACCGCATCGAGCACGTCGAGCTGATCGACAAGGCGATGATCGCCCGGATGGTCGAGTTCGGCGTGATCGCCTCGGTACAGCCGGTCTTCGACGCGCTCTGGGGCGGCCCGGACCGGATGTACGCCCAGCGCCTCGGCGTCGAACGCGCCCTGGCCAGCAATCCGATCGGGCAGATGCACGCCACCGGGGTGACCCTGGCGTTCGGCTCCGACTCGCCGGTCACCGCGCTCGACCCGTGGGCGACCGTGCTCGCGGCCGTGGCGCCGCGCAACCCGGTCTACCGGCTGGGCGTGCGGTCGGCGTTCGCGGCGAGCACCCGGGGCGGCTGGCGGGCGGCCGCGATCGGCGACGTCGGCACGCTGGCGCCGGGCGCGTCCGCGACGTTCGCGGTCTGGGAGACCCCCGGCGGGCTGAGTGAGGGCCTGCCCGCATTGCTGCCGGACGTGGACGGTGTGACGCCGGCCCGCCCGGTCTGCCGGCGCACGGTGTTGCACGGCGACACGATCTACGAGAGGTAAGGGACACAGAGAAGTGGCCGGGAAGTTAGATCTTGACCCGCAGGTGGTCGCGCGTGCGCGGGCCCTCGCGGCGCGGGCCGGACAGCCCGTCGTCGACCTGGCGCGCTCGCACACCACCGTCTCGGTGGAGCGTGCGGTGCTGCGCCTGGCCGGCGTGCAGGGCGCCGACGCGGACGGCATCCCCTGGGTGAATCGCCTGGTGGACGCCGTGCGCGAGGACGTCGGGCTGGGCCACGGGGTGGCCGTGCCGGTGTTCCACGCGCTGGCCACGTCCGGCGTCGAGGACGTGACCGTGCTGGCGCAGAAGGCGGCGGCCGGCGCGGTCCGATTCGACGTTCCGGACCGGAAGGGCGAGATCACCGCGGCCCGGCGGGCCGCTTCCCGGGCGGCCCGCGCCGGTCTGAAGCAGGTGGACCGGCGCCGGGCCGAGCGCGATCGGTTGATCAAGCGGTACGGGAATCCGGAGCAGCGCCCGTGGATCTACCTGATCGTCGCGACCGGCGACATCTACGAGGACATCCCGCAGGCGCAGGCCGCGGCCCGGGCCGGCGCCGACATCATCGCGGTGATCCGGTCCACCGGCCAGTCGCTGCTGGACTACGTGCCGGAGGGCGCCACCCGTGAGGGGTTCGCCGGCACCTACGCCACGCAGGAGAACTTCCGGCTGATGCGGGCCGCCCTCGACGAGACGTCGAAGGAGCTGGGCCGCTACATCCGGCTGACCAACTACGCGTCCGGGCTGTGCATGCCGGAGATCGCCGCGCTGGCCGGCCTGGAACGCCTCGACATGATGCTCAACGACTCGATGTACGGCATCCTGTTCCGCGACATCAACCCGATCCGCACCTTCGTCGACCAGCGGTTCTCCCGCCAGGTGCACGCCCGCGCCGGGATCATCATCAACACCGGCGAGGACAACTACCTGACCACCGCGGACGCGGTCGACGCGGCGCACACGGTGACCGTGTCACAGCTGCTCAACGAGTTCTTCGCGCACGAGGCGGGTCTCGAGGACTGGCAGCTCGGCCTGGGGCACGCCTTCGAGATCAACCCGGACCTGCCGGACTCGTTCCGGCTCGAGCTGGCGCACGCGCTGCTGGCCCGGGAGCTGTTCCCGGACGCGCCGCTGAAGTGGATGCCGCCGACCAAGCACATGACCGGCGACGTGTTCCGCGGCAACCTGCTCGACGGCTTCTTCAACCTGGCCGGCGCGCTCACCGGCCAGGGGATCCTGCTCGTCGGCATGATGACCGAGGCCGTGGTCACCCCGTGGCTCTCCGACCGGGACATCGCCCTGCAGAACGTTCGCTACGTGCTCAACGGCGCCGGAAACCTGCACGAGGACTTCACCCCCGGCCCGTTCATCCGGGGCCGCGCCGAACAGGTCCTCCACGAGGCCATCGACCTGCTCGAACGCATCGTCGACGACACCCTCATGGACGCCATCGCCGACGGCACCTTCGGCCTGATGAAGCGCCCGGCCGACCGGGGCAAGGGCCTCGACGGGGTCGCGAAGCAGGAGGACACGTACTACAACCCGGTCACGGAGGCCCTCGCGTGAGCATCATCCGGCCGTACGGGGACGCCACCGGCGACGGGATGGTGCAGCTCTCCTTCACCCTGCCGATCCCGCACGACAAGCGCGCCGAGGGCGCCGCGATCCAGCTCGCCAACAAGATGGGCATGGACCCGGCGATGCTGGTGCACGCCAAGCAGATGGGCGACGGCTTCACCTTCTTCGTCGTGTACGGCAAGGTGAACCACCTCGTCGACACCGACAAGGTGCAGGTTGTCGAACGTGACTACCCGCTGCTCAGCGCCAAAGAGGTGAACGCGGCCGTCAAGCGCAGGCTGCGGCGGCGGCTCAACGTGGTGGGCGCCTGCATCGGCACCGACGCGCACACCGTCGGCATCGACGCCATCCTGAACCTCAAGGGCATCGCGGGGGAGAAGGGCCTGGAGTACTACTCCGAGCTGTCGGTCACCAACATGGGCGCCCAGGTGTCGGTGCCGGACCTGGTGGAGACCGCGCGGGAGAAGAAGGCCGACGCGGTACTTGTCTCCCAAGTTGTCACCCAGCGCGACGCCCACCTCCAGAACACCCGGGCCATGTCCGCGGCGTTCCGGGAAGCCCTGCCGGCCGGGAAACGGCCGCTGCTGATCGTGGGCGGGCCCCGCTTCGACGAGCTGATGGCCCCCGAGCTGGGCGTCGACCGGATCTTCAGTCGCGGCACCACACCCCGGGAGGTCGCCTCCTACCTCGTCCACGCTCTGATTGGCAGCGATAAATGATCACTGTTACCCACCGTCGCTACGTGCCGTACTCGCACGCCCACTACGCCGGGAACCTGGTCGACGGGGCTTACTCGCTCGGGCTGTTCGGTGACGTCGCCACCGAGCTGTGCATCCGGCTGGACGGGGACGAGGGGCTGTTCGCGTCCTACGACGACGTGCAGTTCAAGGCGCCGATCCGGGCGGGGGACGTTCTCGAGATCACCGCCACGGTGGTGAAGCAGGGCACCCGGTCCCGCAAGATCGAGTTCACGGTGACGGTGGTGTGCCGGGGGACCGAAGGATCGGCGGCGCAGGTCCTCGACGAGCCGATCGTGGCCACCACGGCGGTCGGGACGGTGGTCGTGCCGACGAAGCCGCAGTGAGCACCGCAGTTTGCGTTGATGTCGGTTCGACGTACACCAAAGCTGCCAAGATCGACCTCAGCGGAGCGCGACTGATCGGCCGGGCCGAGGTGCCGACCACGTCCGGAACGGACGTCCTGGAAGGTTTGGACGCCGCGGTCGCCGCCGTCGGCGGCGGAGACCAGCTGTACGTGTGCTCGTCCGCGGGAGGCGGGCTGAGGCTGGCGGTGATCGGGTACGAGTCCCTGGTCACCGCCGAGGCCGGCCACCGGGTCGGCCTGTCCGCCGGAGCGCAGGTGGTGCACGTCGCCTGCGGCCCGCTGACCGGCCCGGACCTGACCGCCCTGCGCGCCGCCCGCCCGGACGTGCTGCTCCTGGTCGGCGGCACCGACGGCGGCGACGCCGAAGTGCTGCTGCACAACGCCCGGCGCCTCGGGAAGGGCCGGATCCGGATCCCGGTGGTGCTGGCCGGCAACGCCGAGGCCCGTTCCGAGGCACTCGACCTGCTGGCCGGTGTCCCGGTGACGCCGACCGCGAACGTGCTGCCCCGCATCGGCGTGCTCGACCCGGCGCCGGCCCGTGCGGCCATCCGGGAGGTCTTCCTGCGGCACGTCATCGGCGGGAAACGGCTGTCCAAGGGCCGGCGGTTCGCGCAGTTGGTGCGGGCCGCCACCCCGGACGCGGTCCTCGCCGGGGTGGAACTGCTGGCGGACGTGACCGGCACCGGAGTTCTGGTGGTGGACGTCGGTGGAGCCACCACCGACGTCTACTCGGCGCTCCTGCCCGACGCGGAGAGCGAGAGCGGCCCGCGCCGGGATGTGGCCGGGACGCTGTGGCGGGCCCGGACCGTCGAGGGTGATCTCGGCGTGGCCGTCGGCGCCGCCGGCACGCGGGCCGCTGCCGTCACCGAGAAGCTTCCCCCACCCAAGAATGATCTTGATCTCGCGGCGGCCGCGGCGGTGATCGCGTTGCGGCGGCACGCCCGCGGGCACTCGCCCGGACCGGGGCAGCCGCGCACCGGCGGGCGCGATCTCCGAGACGTTCGCCTCGTGATCGGATCCGGCGGAGTATTACGGCATGGTGGCGGTCGTCACGTCCTCGACACCTTGCTTGCCGACGTCGGTGGTGGATGGGCGCCGCCGGAACGTGCCAAGACTGTGGTGGATCTTAAGTACGTCCTTGCTGCTGCGGGCCTGCTTGCCGTGGATCATCCGCAGGTCGCGGCGGGTCTGCTCGGTAGCTCGATCCGGTAGGAGCGGTGACACGCCGATGAATGCGACACGCCGGGACGCGGAACTCCTGGTTGACAGCAAGCCGGTCCCTGGACGTACCGTCTTCAGGTCGTGTTCACGGCGAGCGGTTGTGATCCGCTTCGTTCCTTCACCCACTGGCCGCAGTCCTCGCTGGGGTCGCGCGTTCAGCCAGGTCCAGGGGGAGAAGGTGCGCGGGGCGGCGCGGACCGGGCCGCGTTCAGGTGGTCTCTCCGGAGTCCGATCATGGCCAGTAGACAACGGCACGGCGCGCGCATCCGGCGCGTGGCGCGTCGGTCCGAAGGTCATCGAGAGGTCGCCGGGCCCACCGGCCGGGGACAGACGGAAGCACCCGAGGGGCGTGGCCGAACCGTGGCCGCGCCCCTCCGTCATCGCAGGCCAGAGCCGGGTAGCCTGCGTCCCGTGGAAATGACGATGCCGCCGCCCGCCCTCGCCGACCCCGGCGCTCCAGCCGTGCCACCCGGCCGGCCGCTGCGCCTGCCGGTCGCGGTGGCACTGGCGGTCGCCGCGGGTCTCGCGCTGCTGCTGGCGCTCCCGCCGTACGACCTGTGGTGGCTCGCCCCGGCCGGGGTTGCCCTGCTCGCGGCGGCGACCCACCGGCGGCGGCTGCGGGCCGGCTACGGCCTCGGCGCCATCACCGGCCTCGTGCTCTTCGTGCCGCTGCTGGAGTGGACCACGATCGGCGCAGGCTGGCTGCCGTGGATCATCCTGTCCGTGGCCCAGGGACTGATCCTCGGCCTGATCGGGCTGGCCGGGGCCTGGCTGTCCCCGCTGGTCGACCGGTGGCGGGCCCTGTGGCCGCTGATCACCGGGCTGCTCTGGACCACGCAGGAGTTCGTTCGCGACCAGGCCCCGTTCGGCGGATTCCCGTGGGGCCGGCTCGCGTTCAGCCAGGGCGACGCGCCCACGCTGCGGCTGGCCGCGTACGCCGGCGCGCCGCTCGTCACCTTCGCCGTGGCCGCGGCCGGCGGCGCCCTCGTCGCGCTGGCCTGGCGGCGGTGGAGCCCGCGCGGGCTGCTCGCGGCCGGCGGGTTCGCGGCGACCGCGGTAGTCCTGATGGCCGGACCGGCCGCGCTGCCGGTCGCTTCTCCCGCCGCCAAGACCAGCACTGTTGCGCTCGTCCAGGGCAACGTGCCCCGCCTCGGCCTGGACTTCAACGCCCAGCGGCGGGCTGTCCTGGACAACCACGTCAACGCCACCAAGCAGCTCGCCGTCGACGTCGCCGCCGGCAAGCAGAAGCAGCCCGACCTGGTCGTCTGGCCGGAGAACTCCAGCGACATCGACCCGCTGCGCAACGCCGACGCCGCCGCGCTGATCCAGTCGGCCGCCGACGCGATCGGCGCGCCCATCCTGGTCGGCACCCTGCAGCGCACCGACGTGCCCGGCGACATCTACAACGTCGGCATCCTGTGGAACCCGGGCACCGGCCCCGACCTCGACCAGCAGTACGAGAAGCGGCACCCGGTCCCTTTCGCCGAATACATGCCGATGCGCTCGATCGCCCGGCTCGTCACCGACAAGGTCGACCTGGTCCGCAACATGCTGCCCGGCGACGCGCCCGGCGTGATCGACACCGGAGCCGGGGTGCTCGGGGACGTGATCTGCTTCGAGGTCGCCTACGACGGCATCGTCCGGGACACCGTGACCGGTGGGGCGGAGCTGCTCGCCGTACAGACCAACAACGCCACCTTCAACGAGGCCGAGGCCCTCCAGCAGCTCGCCATGGTCCGGTTGCGGGCCGTTGAGCACGGGCGGGACGCCCTGATGGTGTCCACCGTCGGGGTGTCCGCTTTCGTGGACACCGAAGGAGATGTACACGGTTCTACCGGTTTCAACACTGCTGCGGTGGTGGTCCGTGACATCCACCTGGGTGGACCGCGTACGCTGGCGACTCGTTCGGGCATCTGGCCCGAGGTGGTGGCCGTCGTCCTGACGGCTGTCGCGCTCGCCGGCGTGCTCCCCCTGCGCCGTCGGCGTGACAATGGGAGCAACGGCGAAGAACAGGTTACGGAGGAACGGTGAGCGCGGCGGAAGGCTACCCGGGAGTCGGACGTGTCCTCGTGATCATCCCGACGTACAACGAGTCGGACAACGTGCGGGCGATCACCGAGCGGACGCGCAAAGCTGTTCCCGACGTCGACATCCTGGTCGCCGACGACAACTCGCCGGACGGCACCGGCGCCATCGCCGACGAGCTCGCCCTCCACGACGACCACATCTTCGTGCTGCACCGGACCGGCAAGGAAGGCCTGGGTGCGGCCTACAAGGCCGGTTTCGCCTGGGCCAAGGACAAGGGGTACGACGCGGTCGTCGAAATGGACGCGGACGGCTCGCACGCCCCGGAGGAGCTGTCCGTGATCCTCGACGCGCTGGTCGACCACGACGTGGTCCTCGGCACCCGGTACATCCCGGGCGGCAGCGTGCACAACTGGCCGATCCATCGGCTGCTCCTGTCGCGTGGCGGCAACATCTACATCCGGACCGCGCTGGGCATGCCGTTCAAGGACGCGACCGGCGGCTACCGGGCGTACCGGATCGGTGTTCTCGACGAGATCGACGTGGCGACCATCGCCTCCACGGGGTACTCCTTCCAGGTGGAGATGGCGTGGCGGTCGTACCGGCAGGGGTTCCGGATGATCGAGGTGCCGATCACGTTCACCGAACGCGAACACGGCGTCAGCAAGATGAGCGGCAACATTTTCAAGGAACAGCTGCTCAGGGTCACCCTGTGGGGTGCGCAGGCGCGCAAGGAGAGCCTGTTCGAACTCCTCAACCGCAAACCGCGACAGGGTTCCACCTGGCCGTGAGGTGGCATGCTTGACGCGGGCCCGGTTTCACGTTTCGGGCCCGGGACCCCCGGAGGACGAGCAATGCGGCGAAGCAGACTGGCCTACCTACCGATCGCATTTCCGCTGCTGGCGTTCGCGGAGATCATGACGTTCCTGCTGGTGGCCAACGCCATCGGCACCGGCTGGGCGCTGCTGCTGGCGATCGTCTGCAGCATCGCCGGTTTCGCCCTGCTGCGCCGCGAAGGCATCCGCGGCTGGCACGCCTTCCAGGACGCGGCCCGCGCCGGCCGCCCGCCCGGCGCCGAGGTGACGAACTCGCTGGTCGGCCTGGGCGGCGCCCTCCTGCTGGCCATCCCCGGCTTCCTGACCGGCGTGGCCGGCCTGTTCCTGCTGCTGCCGCCCGGCCGCCGCCTGGCCCGCCGCGGCGTCGAACGCTTCACCCAGCGCAACCTCGGCGGCGCGGTCACCAGCGACCTGTTCGGCCCCCGCAAGGTCCGCGTCCACAGCGGCGACCCGGTCACCGTCGTCGTCCGCGACGACGACCCCCGCCCGCCGGCCGGCGCCATCGAGGGCGAAATCGTCCGCTGACCACCTCACACCCCGCCGACCCGCGGCGGTGCGCTCCCAACCACGCCTGAGCGGCGGCTGAGTTCAACCAGCCGTCGCTCAGGCTGGTTAGGGCTCGTCGATTTTTAACTCGCTGTTTTGATCAAGGCGGGTGCGGTGAATCCGGCGGCGCGGGTGTGAGCGGCGAGGTCGGTGTGGTTGGTGAGGCGGATGTTGCTGGGTTCGATGGGGTGCTGGATTTGGGTGAGCAGGGTGCGGGTGTTGCGGATGGCGACGTTGATGGTGGTGCCGGCGACGCCGAACAGATCGGCGATGACCTTGCGGGGCAGTTGGTAGCGGTCGTGGAGCAAGGTGGCCAGTAGTTGGTGGCTGAGGGTGACGCGGATCTTGCGGCCGCCGCCGCGGGGCCGGGCGTGGCCGCGCAGGTTGTGCAGGAACGCTTCGTGTTGGGCTTGATGGGGAACGGTGAGCCGGTTGATCAGGTCGTTCCATGCGCTGTCGGGCATGCCGGTGATGGCCGGGTGCACCAGCGCGGCCAGGTGATGCAGCGGTGGTAGGGCTGTCGCGGGTTCGCCGGCGGGTGTGGCCGGGTCGGGGCGCAGGGTGTAGTTCCAGTCGCCGTGCCAGTCGTGACGGTCGATGGCCAGGGTGCTCATCTGCTCGTCGGTGATGACGACGCCGGTCGGGTAGTGGCCGGTGTCGAGTTCGGCGTGCACGCGCAGCCCGCTGCTGGTGGTGGTCGCGGCGATCGTGTGGACGATGGTCTCGTGGCTGGTCAGGGGTCGTGCCCGCCAGTTCATCGAGATGTGGGCGAACAAGCGATGCTCGATACGGTTCCATTTACTGGTGCCGGGCGGGAAGTGGCAGACGGTGATCGGTAGCCCGATTTCGGCGGCGAGAGCGGCCAGATCCGTTTTCCAGGCGCGAGTGCGGTAGCCGTTGGATCCGCCGGCGTCCGCGGTGATCAAGAGCCGTCCGGCGTTCGGGTAGCGGTCACGGCCGTAGCCGTCCCACCAGCGGCGCAGAGTGGCGACGGCGAACGCGGCGGTGTTGTGGTCGGTGCCGACGGCGACCCAGCCGGTGTCGGCGGCCAGGTCGTAGACCCCGTAGGGGATCACCTGTCCCAGCTGCGGATCGGCGAAGTCGTGGGTGCGGACTACGGCCGGCTCACCGGCAGGCCGCCACTCGCGGCCCTTGTTCGCGAACGCGCCGACGAGTTCCTTCTTCTTCGTATCGACGCTGACGACCGGGTCACCGCTGGACAGATAATCCTTGACCTGCTCGTTGATGTAGCCGAACTGGGCGTCGCGGTCGGGATGGCGTCTGCCTTCCAGAGTCTTGGCATTGCCCTGAAGGCTGAATCCCTCACCGTGCAGCAGAGCAGCGATCGTGTCCGGCCCGGCCTTATGACCCCGCCCGGCCAGTTCCTGCGCAAGGTGGCGCAACGACTTCGTCGTCCATCGCAGCGGCGACATCGGGTCCCCCCGCTCGTCCGGCTCGACCAGCCCCAACAACGCCGGCATCAGAGCGGGATCATGTTCGGTCACCGGCTTCCGGCCGCCACCGGCACGGCGGACCCGGCCCAGCGGCGCCACCCCGGCCTCCAACTCATCGACGCCCGCAGCCACCGTGCCCTCCCGGACCCCGGCAGCTCGCGCTACCGCCCGGATCCCGCCATGCCCCAGCACCCGAGCCTCAGCACCCAGCAGCAACCGGCGTTGCCGCTCGTCCAGATGCGGCAAGATCACCTCAAACTTCGCTGCCAGCCTGCCCCGTTCCTCCTCCGATACCGCCATAACAGATCAACGCATCGAAATCCGCCAAGCAACGGCTTGTTCTTCGACGAGCCCTTATGGGCTAGTGGTTTGGTGCGTGGGCGGCGGCTGAGCCGGACCGGCCGCCGCTGGGGCTGGTTATGGGGCCGCCTGTGGGGTGCGTGGACGGCGGCTGGTAGCCATGGGCGCAGCCTGGACAGTGGATATGCGAAAGGGCCGCCCCGGAGTGCCGGGGCGGCCCTTTCGATCAGTGCTCAGCGGCCGCGGCGGGTGCGGACCTCCTGGAGCCGCTCGTTGAGGATGTCCTCGAGCTCGGCGATCGAACGCCGCTCGAGCAGCATGTCCCAGTGGGTGCGCGGCGGCTTCGCCTTCTTCTGCTCCGGCTCGCTGCCGTCGACCAGACGGGCCACGCTGCCGTCGAACTTGCACTCCCAGGTGGTGGGCACCTCGGCGTCGACAGCGAACGGGACCTCGAACTGGTGACCCTTGACGCAGAGGTACTCACGGGTCTGTCGGGGCGCAAGCTCGGTGTTACGGTCGGACTCGTAGCTGACTGCGCCTAGACGGCTGCCGCGCAGCATGCGTTCGCCCATGATCGGCTTTCCCCTCGCTCGTGGTGCTGCTCTCGTTGGTGTAACGAAAGGGGCGGCCGCTGGATTCCTGCCATCAGCGATGAGAACCGGGCCGCCAAAGTCTGTCGGTGCCTGTCAGATACCGCCGGTATCGGCGGTGTTAACGCTATGAGCGTAACCGGCCACACCCGTTACCCGGCAAATTGAACCGGCTTCCGAGTGGACCTTGGTCCACTTTATGGTCATTTGCCACTTGTGCGGGTGGTGCGATGTCGGTCACTCACTCTGATTCACCGGTAATTAACTCACCCTTTGGTTAGCAGGCGGTCGGCCCCCGGTAGCGATCTGGTAGCAGGCCCGCCGGCAATTGGGCGATCTTGTCCCGATCTGCGCCGCAGCCTTACGTGATAAATCTCGCCCTGTCGATAGTCGGACGCTGTGATGCGGTCGGCGCAGGAGATCAGCTCCCGCCGGACGGCACCGACTGAGCCGGCGCGGCCGACTGAGCCGGCGCGGCCGCCTGAGCCGGCGCGGCCGACTGAGCCGGCGCGGCCGACTGGGAAGGCGCGGCCGACTGGGAAGGCGCGGGTGGGTGCGCCGCGCCGAGGGAGGCCAGGGCCGACGCGAGGTCGCTGACCTGCGAGGTCAGCTGGGCGACCCGCTCGTGGGCGGTGTCGGCCTCGGACCGGGCAGCAGCGAGGCGGCGCTCCAGATCGGCGTGATCCGAGGCGGAACGCTTGAGCTCCTCGACGGTTCGGCGGAGGTCGTCCTGCGAGGTCAGGGCCGCGGCGAGTTCCGCACGGACGGCGGACGCCTCCGCGCGCGCCTGTTGCGCCTGAGCAGAGGCCTCGTCCCGCTCCTGAGCCGCGACGTCCGCGCGCTTGACGGCTTGCTCGGCTTCGGTTCGCGCCTGGGACGCCGAGGCCTTGAGGTCGGCAATCTCCGCTTGAGAGCGTTTTTGCGCCGCTTCGGCCGTACGCCGGAAATCTGTAGCTTCCTTGAGCGCGGTGGCCAGATCGCGTTCCGCGGTGTCGCGCTGGCCGCGGGTCTCCTGGAGGTCGCGGCGCGTCGTCTCGAGTTCGTCGGCCGCGGCATCGCGTTCGGTCTCGGCTCGTTCGCGTAGCGCGGCGGCCGCGGTTGCCGTGCGCACTGCCTCGTCCCGCGCCGCTGCGGCCTCCTGGGCGCGCTTGCCGGCCTCCTCGGCGGCCCGTTCCGCGTCGGCGGCCCGGTGCCGTGCCTCGTCGCGTTCCGCGGTTGCCGCGGCGGCGATCTGCTGGGCCGCGGCGGTCGCGGTGGCGGCCTGCTCGGCGTCGCGGCGGGCGTCGTCCCGCTCGGCGTGCGCGGCCGCTACCTGCCGGGACGTCTCGGCGCGCACCTCGGCGACCTGACGCTCCACGCCCGCCGGGGACATCTCCGAGTGCAACGCTTCGGTCAGCGTGCCCACCAGGGTGTCCAGGCGGTCGACGACCTCCCAGGTGCGGGCTACCGAGCCGGCCAGGCCGGGGGAGGAGCGGTGCCGCATCCGCACGTTGCGGGAGGCCCGCTGGCATTCGCCGTCGTTGTCGCGGCAGTAGCGGAACGGCCGCCCGGCGGAGGCGCGCTGCGGCACGGGGCGGCCGCAGTGCGCGCAGGGGCGGGTCTCGGTGTCGGTCTCCGGTGCAGTCATAGCGGGATCAACCCTAGGCGCGCGGGCGGCGCGCGCCCGGCAACCACACCGGAGCGTGATCAGCGCAAGCTGAGCAGGTGGGCGATTTGCACGGTACGCCGGACAGCGTCCTCATCGCGCCGGGACCGATGTGGCCGTCGACCTGCTGGATGGTGAAGAGCTCGTCGCCGCGGGCCGTCCACGGCGGGATCTCGCCGGAGAGGTGGGCCTGGCGGAGTTCGGCGCGGTTGAGCAGCGGCGCCGGCTGTGAGGTGCCCGTCGCGCGGCTGACATCGCGGTGGCGTCTACTGGTCGCGTGCAGTCCTTCACCCTCGGCGCGGCCGCGTCGCATCGGCATCCGGTCGGCATGGCCTGGTCCCGGGCCTACGACCTGGCCCGGGACACGCCGCGCCCGCTGCCCGCCGAACCGGCCGAGGTGAACTCGGCGCTCGGCCGGGTCCTCGCCGAACCGGTCTGTGCCGCGGTGCCGGTGCCGGCCTTCGACTGCGCGGCCATGGACGGCTACGCCGTGGCCGGCCCTGGTCCGTGGACCGTGATCGGCCGGGTTCTCGCCGGCGCCGCCGGTCCGGGGGAGTTGGCGGCCGGGACGGGGGTCGAGATCGGCACCGGGGCGCCGGTTCCGGACGGGGCCGAGGCGGTGCTGCCGTACGAGGACTGCCGGCGAGAAGGAGCGATCGTCACCGGCAGGCTCGGCCCGCGCAGCCACATTCGGCGGGTGGGTGAGGACGGGCCGGCCGGGGATCTGGTTGTGCCGGCCGGGAGAACGGTGACCGCCACAGTTGCGGCTGCGGCGGTGCAGGCCGGGGTCGAGCAGGTTCTCGCGTACCGGCGGCCGACGGTGACACTGCTGGTCACCGGGGACGAGGTGATCACCGCGGGTCTGCCGGGGCCGGGGCAGGTGCGGGATTCGTTCACCGGGCTGGTCGGCGCGGTGACCTCGCGGGCCGGTGGAGAGCTGACGGAGCGTCGCCACCTGCGGGACGACGCGGCACTTCTGCGTGACGCGCTCGACGCGGGGACCGATGTCATCGTGGTGAGCGGCTCGTCGTCGCGCGGGGCCGCCGACCACCTGCACGCCGTGCTTGAAGAGCGGCGGGCCACCTGGCACGTGCGGGGTGTCGCCTGCCGGCCGGGACATCCGCAGGGCCTCGCCGAGCTTCCGGACGGGCGGTGGGTGGTCAGCCTGCCCGGGAACCCGTACGCCGGGCTGGTCGCGGCGCTCACGCTGCTCGAACCGCTGCTGCACACGCTCGGCGGGCGAGTCACCGGGCCGCTGCCGCGACGGCCGGTGACCGGGGCGGCCCGGTTGATGCGGGACGGCGTACGCGTCGTACCGGTGCTGTGGGACGGCCGCATCGTCGGAGGCAGCGGCGCCGCCGGTCTGCGTGCTGCCGCGGCGGCGGACGCGCTCGCCGTGCTGCCCGCCGGCTGGATCGACGGCGACGCGGCGGTGACGCTCGCCCTACCATGATCGTCGATGCGGACGAAGCGCTCTCCCACCTTCGCCACGGCCGGCCTCGCCGTGGCCACGATCCTGGCCGTCGCGGCCCGGATTCTGGGTGAGTGGTTTCCCGGGTGGGCCGTTCTGCTGCTGCTCACCGTCGTCCTGGGCGCGGGACTGACGGTGCTGGGACAACGGGAACTGCTGCGCCGCCGCGCTCAGGCGTGGGCAGCGTCCGCCGGCTGGACTGCCGTCGCGCGCGACGACCGGCTCTGGCCCTGGCAGGGGCTGCAGCTCCACGGCGAGGTGCGGGTGGAGCGGGCCTGGACGCGGGACGTGGACGGATTTGCGGTGACCACCGGCGAGATCCGGTGGACGGGCGGCGCGCTGTCCGGCGCCGTTCTGCCGCGGCACGGCAAGGGCGCGTTCGTGGTGGTCCGGCTGCCGCGGGCGGTGCCGGACATGGCGGTGCGGTTGCCGTACCGGTTCGTCGGGGACTGGCCGCGGCAGACCGAACCCGAGGTGCGGCAGGCTTTTCTGGACGGCCGGATCCCGCCGTGGACCGTACGCGAGGGCGAGCTTTTCACCATTGAGCCGCAGGACGGACTGTTCCTGGATCCGGACGTTCTGGATCGTGCGGTGCGGCGGGCGCTGCTCGCCGTACGGATGCTCGAACTTGATCTTTTGGATTGATGATCATGTCGGTTATCCGACGGTGCCCGGACAACGGTGCGGACCTGCCCGAAATCTCGCAAAATGTGGGCCGATCCGGCTTGGTGCAGGTGGCGGGCCTGCCATACCCTGTGGGCCCGGCAGCGAGGGGGAGGGGCGCGGGTGACGGTGGCGACCGTGGTGTTCCTGGTGATCGGCGGGGTGGGGATCGCGCTACTGGCGTTCGCTCTGCTCGGCGGGGAACTGGCGCACATCGGCAACATCAGCGCGGACGGGCTGGTCTCTCTCGAGGCGATCGCCGGATTCCTGGGCGCGTTCGGGTTCGCCGGCGCGATCACCTCGGAGCTGCTCGATGCGCGTACCCCCGGATTGATCGCCGCCTCCGCGGCGGTGGCCGCCGTGGCCGCGGTGATTGCCGCCTGGCTCGCGCTGAAGCTGTCCCGCGCGGCCCGCGACATGCCGACCGACGCCACCCCCACCCGGCAGCACCTCGTCGGCACGCTCGGCGTGGTGGTCACGCCGGTGCCCGCCGGCAGCGGCTACGGCGAGGTGCGGATCCGGCTCGGCGGGCAGCCGGTGAAACTCAACGCCCGCGCCGACCAGGCCCTGCCGGCCGGCACCCAGATCTTCGTGGTGGAAGCACCCACCGACACCTCCGTCGTCGTCGAGGCGACGCCAACCCCCGGAAGGGCATAAATGTCACCACTGCTGATCGCGATCGGCGGCGCGTTGCTGCTGATCATCCTGCTCGTGCTGTTCGTGCTCTCCCGGATCAAGGTGGCCGGGCCGAACGAGGCGTTCATCATCACCGGGCGCAAGGGCCGGGTGACGCAGTCGGCGGACGGCACCAGCAGCACCGACCTGTCCGGTCAGAAGGTCGTGATGGGCGCCTCGGTGTTCGTCATGCCGGTCGTGCAGCGTCTCCAGTCCCTCGACCTGTCCAGCCGCCGCATCGACGTCAGCATCAAGGGCGCGGTGTCGAAGCAGGGCATCCGCGCCGAGCTGCACGGCGTCGCCATCGTCAAGGTCGGCGGCACCGAGGACGCGATCCGCGCCGCCGCCCAGCGGTTCCTGCACCAGCAGGCCGAGATCGAGGACTTCACCCGTGAGGTGCTCGCCGGCGCGCTGCGCTCGATCGTCGGCCGGCTGACCGTCGAGGAGATCATCCGGGACCGGGCGGCGTTCGCCAGCGCGGTCGCCGAGGAGGCCGAGCACTCGATGACCAACCAGGGTCTGGTGCTCGACACGTTCCAGCTGCAGGACATCCTGGCCGAAGGGTCGTACCTGCAGGACCTGGGCCGGCCCGAGGCCGCCCGCGTGCTCAAGGACGCGGCGATCGCCGAGGCCCGCGCCCGGCAGGCCGCCGAGCAGGAGCGGCTGCTCGCCGAGGAGGCCATCGCCGAGGCGCAGCGCAACCTGAACCTCAAGCAGGCCTCCATCGCTGCCGAGATCGACGCCGCCAAGGCCAAGTCGGCGGCCGCCGGCCCGCTCGCCCAGGCGGAGCGGGACCAGGCGATCCTCGCCGAACAGCAGAAGGTCGCCGAGCAGAACGCCGAGCTCAAGCAGCGCCAGCTCGACACCGAGGTGCGCAAGCCGGCCGACGCGGCGCGGTACAAGGTCGAGCAGGAGGCCGAGGCGGCCCGCAACGCGTCGGTCATCGGCGCCGACGCGCAGCGGCAGGCCACCATCGCGGCCGCTCAGGCGTCAGCGGAGCAGGCGCGGCTCACCGGTGAGGGTGAGCGGGCCCGCCGGGCCGCGCTCGCCGAGGCGCACGCCATCGAGGGTGCCAAGGATGGTGAGGCGGAGCAGCGCCGGCGTACCGCGATCGCCGACGCGATCGAGCGTGAGGGCGCGGCCGAGGCCGCGGCCATCCTGGCCCGTGGGCAGGCGGAGGCCGAGGCGATGGCGCGCAAGGCCGAGGCATTCGCGGCGTACGGTGAAGCGGCCGTTCTCGACCTGCTGGTGAAGGTGCTGCCGCAGGTCGTCGAGGCGGCCAGCGCGCCGATGGGTGCGATCGACAAGATGACGGTAATCTCGACGGACGGCGCTTCGTCGCTGACCAAGTCGGTCGCCAACAACGTGGCCCAGGGCCTGCAGCTCGGCAGCGACCTGACCGGCGTCGACCTGACCGGCCTGCTCGCCAAGCTCGGCGCCGCCGGGGTGCGGGGCACCAGCGAGGCGAACGGCCGCGAGATCGAGTAGCCGTTCTTTCGCCGGGCCGGCCCGCGTGTGGTGGGCCGGCCCCGTGCCGGGCTGGTCCGCGTGTGGCGTGGCCGGCCCGCTCCCTGCTCGCTACCGGGATAGTGCTGGCGTCAGCCGCCGGCGGGCCGATTGCTCCGGCAAGCCGACCCGCACCGCCTGACCCCAGGGAGTCCCGCCACATGGCCGTGAAGACCCGCACCGCCACGGTCCTGGTCGTCGACGACGACGAGGGCGTCCGGGAGCTGATCGCCTTCCTGCTGCAGCGGGCCGGCTACCGGGCCGTCACCGCGACCGACGGCCCGGAAGCATTGCGGATCTTCACTGATACCCGGCCCGACCTGGTCATCCTGGACATGGTGATGCCGGGCCTGGACGGCGTCAGCGTCTGCGAGCGGATCCGCGCTGATGCTGCGACCGCCGCGATGCCGGTGGTCATGATGAGCGGGCGGGCGACGAAGACGGAGATCGCGTCGGCCTTCGCTTCGGGCGCCGTCGAATACCTCGACAAGCCGGTCCACCCGGGCGAACTGATCTCACTGCTGCGCATGCTGCTGCCCGATCGCTGAAAAGGTCTCTGCCCGGCAAGTAGTCCCTCGGCGCCAACTCCCGCGCACTGAAACGGCTGAAATGCCCGGCTGGCTCTTAGTACTGCTACGGGGGTTCGTAGCTTCCGAGCGTGCTGAGTCGTTTGCGGTAGTGGGAGTTGCGGGCTCGCTGCAGGCAGCGGCGGCGGAAGTTGGACCAGGCCAGTATGTGTGCGGCGGGGTGCTGGACAGCCAGGACGAGAGCGGCGAACAGGCGTCTGATCTCGTTGACGGTCAGCGGGATCAGGCCGTCCTCGTCATCGTCGGCGGGTGTTTGCTGGCGGCGTTCTCGGTGGTGCGGGTGACGATGAGGAACGCGGCGGCGGCCATGGCCAGGGTGATGTGGGCATACCAGCCGTCGTAGCGGCGGGCCTGGTACTGGTCCAGGCCGACCTCGTTCTTGGTGGTCTGGAAGCCCTCCTCGACCGCCCACCGTGAGCCCGCCGTGCGAACGAGAGTCCGTAGCCGGGTACCGCGCGGGCCGAAGCACACGTAGTAGGCCAGCTCGCCGGTGTTGATGTTGCGGCGGGCGAGAACCCAGCCGCGGCGGCCGTGCGGGAACTCAGCACGGATCGGGGTGGACACCCAGTCGTAGACCCGCGGCCCATGGGCGCCGTCGCCGCAGGAGATCCGCCGCCATGCCCCGGCCCGGATTCGGCTGATGAGGGCGTCGACGCGGGTGGTGGTGTGCAGTCCGGCAGGCACCTCATGATCTTTGCGGGTGGCCATCACGTAGTGGATGTCTTGTTCTTCGCACCAGTCGCGCAGACCCCGGTTCTGGCCGTAGGCCTCGTCGGCGGTGAACCAGGCGAACGGCGTCCCGGCGTCGACGGCGCGTTCCAGCATGGTTTTCGCCTGCTGTGGTTTGGTCGCGAACGCGACCTCGTCGCCGATGTTCGCCTTGCGGCACCGGTCTCGGTCGTCGGTCCACGATGCCGGCAGATACAGCTCCCGGTCGATCAACGCCTGCCCGGCCGGGGCGTGATAGGCGAGGAAAACCCCGATCTGGCAGTTGTCGACCTTGCCGGTGGTCCCGGTGTACTGCCGTTGGACCCCGGCGGAGTGTTTGCCCTTCTTGATGAACCCGGTCTCGTCAGCGACCAGCACTCCACCCGGATCGCCGAGCTCCGCGACGATCCGGGCCCGGACAGCGTCACGGACCGCGTCCCGGTCGAAACACGGGCTGCACAGCAGCGCTTGCATCGAGTCCGGGGTGGCATCACCGGCATGCTCGGCGAGGGTCCAGCTGTTACGCCGTTCGATCGGAGCCATCAATCCGCGCAAGTACTTCCGTGCCTGCCAGCGGGTCTCCACCCGGCCGAAATGGTGCGAGAACTCCAGGAAGAACTCCTGGAACGCCTCATCCCAACCCTGAACCTGCTCAACCGTCACCACGTCCGGCAAACGATCCAGAACTACTCGAAGTAGTGATCCGCCGTAGCAGTATTAGGGTCGTTTCCGGGTCCCGCAGGCAGCCGTGGGAGCCAGCCGCGTTGCTCGGCTGGCGCTGAGGGTCGTTTCCCGGTCCTGTAGGCAGCCGTGGGAGCCAGCCGGGTTCGAGTCAGGCGGCGTTGCCGGGATCTGGTGCGGCGTGGATAGCATCGGCGGGCATGACGGCCGGTGGGTGGTTCACCAGGGAGCGGTTCGGCAGCCCTCGGCGGAACCTCGGCGCCTTCGTGGTGTTCTGCGGGCTGGTTCTCTTCGCCGTCGCCGGCCTCGTTGCGGGGGTCCTCTTCGTGATGGCCAGTGACGCCTGCGGATCCGGTGACCCGCAGCTGATCTGTTCGACGACCGGGCAGAACCTGGCCGCCGGCCTCCCGATGGGCGCCGCCTTGCTCGGGGTTCTCGTCGGGGGCGCCGGGTTGTTCGTGGGCCGGCCGCTGCGTACCCCGCTCCTGGTCGCCGGATTTATGATCGTCATTCTGGGGATCGTGGCCGGTGGGCTGGTCGCCGCAACCGGCCGTTAATTGCATTGCGCCTGATCGAGGCGGCGCATAGGTTCAACTCAACTGATCCAGCAAGCAGTGGAGGGAGTGGCCGGTCATGTCGTTCTACCCGTCTTATGAGCCCGGCCGGTGGCGCTGCTAGCAGGTTCAGCTAGCGATTTTCGCGCCGCCCTTCCGGATCGGAACGGGCGGCTTTTCTGTATCTCGACGCGGGTATTGGCGCAGCTTGGCAGCGCGCTCGGCTTGGGACCGAGAGGCCGCAGGTTCGAATCCTGCATACCCGACGAACACATCTGGATGGGCCAGCCGAGGGCAGGCGACGGCCGCGGTCTCGAAAACCGTTGGGGAGAAATCCCGTGTCGGTTCGATCCCGACCCCATCCGCCAGCGGAGTAGAGGAGTTCGGTCGTCCTCGCGGGTCTCATAAACCCGAAATCGCCGGTTCGAATCCGGCCTCCGCCACTGCGTAACCGGCCGGCGAAATGTAGGCGCCCAGCGGACCGTACAGTCACCCACCAAATCGTGTAGTGACAGAGCGCCAAGGCTTTTGACCAGCACCGGGTCAGCAGCCGCTACACGGTTCGGTGGGTGATCAAGGTGCCGCGACGAGCCGAGGCATTCGTATAGCGCCCTGGTCATCGCGGTGGCGTCCTATACGGTCCGCTGGGTGCCTACACGAAAAGCCAGGCCGAAGCCAGGCGAGAAAGGCGAGAGCCTGGCACCACGCGAGTGCGCCGACGCGGGAGAGTCGGGACCGGCTGTAAACCGGTTGCTTCGCTGAGGGGGTTCGAATCCCTCCACTCGCACGTCAATCACCTTTGACGTTGACCAGCTGCCGCAGGGTGTGGCGGATCGTGACCAGGTCGGCGGCATCGCGCATGACCACGTCGATCGGTTTGTACGCCTGCGGGATCTCGTCCAGGAAGGCGTCGGTGTCGCGGAATTCGATGCCCTTCATCGCCTCACGCAACTGTTCCCGGGTGAACGTCTTGCGGGCCCGGGAGCGGGAGTAGGCGCGGCCGGCGCCGTGCGGTGCGGAGTTCAGCGCGGTCGCGTTGCCCTTGCCGACCACCACGTACGAGGCGTCGCCCATCGAACCGGGGATCAGGCCCGGCACGCCGGCGGCGGCGTTGATGGCGCCCTTGCGGGACAGCCACACCTGCTTGCCGTAGTGGGTCTCCTGCTCGGTGTAGTTGTGGTGGCACTGCACCCGTTCCAGCTCCTCGACCGGCGCGCCGACGAAATCGGCGAAGCAGGCGATCACCCGGTCCATCATCTCGTCGCGATTGGCGAGCGCGAAGCTCTGCGCCCAGCGCAGCTCGTGCAGGTACGCCGCGAACTCGTCGGTGCCCTCGGTCAGATAGGCCAGGTCGCGGTCCGGCAGGCTGATCCCGTCCCGAAGCATGATCTCCTGGGCGACCCGGATGTGATGGCCGGCGATCTTGTTGCCGACACCGCGCGAGCCGGAGTGCAGGAAGAGCCACACCGTGCCGTTCTCGTCGTGGCACACCTCGATGAAGTGGTTGCCGCTGCCCAGGGTGCCGAGCTGGAGCTGCCAGTTCTTCGCGTACCGGCCGGGGTCGAAGCCGGCCGACTCGCTCAGCCGGCCGACCCGGGCGCGGGCCGAGTCGGTGAGCCGGGTGTTGTAGGCGCCCGCCGACAGCGGCACCGCCTTCTCGATCGCGAGGCGCAGCGGGCCGAGGTTCGGCGGCAGGTCGTCGCGGTGATAGCGGGTGCGTACGGCCGCCATGCCGCAGCCGATGTCGACGCCGACGGCAGCCGGGATGAGCGCGCCGAGCGTCGGGATGACCGAGCCGACCGTGGCGCCTTTGCCCAGGTGGGCGTCCGGCATCAGGGCGATGTGCGGATGGATGAACGGCAGCCGGGACGCCTTCTCCGCCTGCCGCAGGGTGTCGTCCTCGATGAGACTGGCCCAGTTGACCAGGCGGTCGTTGACCCGT